>JAFAFC010000032.1 GCA_023423715.1 Bacteroidota bacterium | reverse complement strand
GCCGAAACCAATATACTATACGATTTAATTACTTCTTTTTAGCCTTCGATTTTTTGGCTTGATCTACAAGATACGGATATTTCTTTTGCATATCGATTAGCAATTCCGGATCAAGTTCCATGGCTTTTTCCAAAGCGATTTGGCCTTCCTCGTCCGTATGAATATTAAAATATGAATTACTTAATTGATAGAATAATTCGGCTCTTTTGTGCTTCTTCGTTGCTTGCAACAATATGGTAATGGCTTCTTGATATTCACCAATAAGCATCATCACTTCGGCATAAGCATACCAATTGTAAAATCTACTTGGCTCCGCATCAACAAGCTTCTTCAAACAATGCAAGCTTTCTTCAAAATTCCCAGCATCGATGTATAAAAATGCTAATCGCTTCTGATAGTCCAAATTCGTGTCATTAAGCATGGTTGCTTCTTTTGCGAAATGCAACGCTTCTTTCATTCCACCAATTTCTTCGTAAATGAAGGATTGCTCCATCATCGAAAGATAAAACTGTGGATCTTCACGCAACGATTTCTGAAATGCGCTAATGGCATGAATTGGTTGCTTCAATTCTTTAAAACAAATTCCGATTTTATAGAAAGTAAATGCCTTCGTATATTCCAATTCCAGCATTTCTTCGTAGACTTCAATCGCTTTTTGCCATTCTTTCATCGCTTCGTAACACGCAGCTTTGTTAGAATAAACACCTACAGCAGAGGAGTTGATCGCTAATAAATAATCGAACCCACGAATGGCTTCGTCGTATTTTTTACGGTTAAAATAAAATTGACCATATTCAAACCAAGCCGTTTCCGAATACGGAAACTGATCCAAATAATGATTTAGAAACTCGATAGCCTCTTTATTCTTTTTCATTCTGTTGTAGCAGAACATCACGTTTTCCAAAGAATAATCGTCATTCGGGTCCAATTGAAGTGCTTCTTTGTAATGTTTTAAAGCTTGGAAAGGATCTTCCAAATTAACATATTCGTCTGCAATAAAGTTGTGAAGGAAGTTTTCTTCTTCTTTCAACTCTAATGCCTTCAAACAATAGTCTATAGCTTTTTTCGGATTGCCCAAATTTGAATAATACTTAGCACAACAAACCAAGAAGTCTGTGTCTTCCATAGACGCTTCTTTTAGTTCATCGATAATTCGTTTGGCTTCGTTGTAATTTTCCAACTCCAATAAAACTTCCAATTTTTTGGTTTTTATTTCCAATGAGTTGGGGTGAAGTTTTAGCGCGTAATTCACTGCTAACTCCGCATAATTGATATCGCCAAGTTCCAAGTAATAGATAATAATGTCTACCAACTCTTCGGTGTCGAAGTAGTATTCATCATTGTTTTCTATCATTTCCTCGAAACGTCGCGCGTGTTCGTTTTCAAAAAATTCTTCCAATTTTCTTTCTCATTTGATAAAACCCAAGTGGGAAATTGCATTGCCCACTTCGATCCATCCTCTAATTAGTTATTTAAAGTTAGGAAATTAGAATTCGAAATTCAGTTTCTTATCTTGAAACTTATCCACAAGGGAGTTTTTTCGATTCTAAATCAAACTTTTAATTTTTGCGATCATTTGATCGCCCAAAGCATCTGCTTCTTCTTGCGTTTTTGCTTCGGTATAAATTCGGATAATTGGTTCTGTATTTGATTTTCTCAAATGCACCCAATTCTCCGCGAAATCTATTTTTACACCATCTACCGTAGAAACGTCTTCATTTAGATACTCTTTTTCCATTTTAGTTAAAAGGGCATCCACATCGATTTCTGGTGTTAGTTCAATTTTCTTTTTGCCCATATAATAAGCTGGGTACGTCGCTCTAAGTTCAGAAACGGTTTTGTTTTCGTTTGCTAAATGCGTTAAAAACAAAGCAACGCCTACCAAAGAGTCTCTTCCGTAATGCAGATCAGGATAGATAATTCCTCCATTTCCTTCTCCCCCAATAACGGCGTTTTTCTCCTTCATCAATGTAACAACGTTTACTTCTCCAACGGCACTTGCGAAATATTCGCCACCTAAAGCATTCGCAACATCACGAAGCGCACGACTTGAAGATAAATTCGAAATTGCAGCTCCTTTTTTATGTCTCAAAAGATAATCTGCAACAGCAACTAGCGTATATTCTTCGCCAAACATCTCACCATTTTCATCGATTAAAGCCAATCGGTCAACATCAGGATCAACAACAATTCCTAAATCAGCTCCTTCGGATTTTACCAGTTCGCAAATGTCTGTTAAATGCTCTTTCAAAGGCTCCGGATTGTGCGGAAATTGCCCGTTCGGAACACAATACAACGGAATAACTTCACATCCTAATTTTTCCAAAAGCGGTGGAATCGCCAAGCCGCCAGTAGAATTTACCGCGTCAAGAACCACTTTGAATTTCTTAGGTTTTATAACTTCTGCATTCACCATAGGTAAATCCAAAATTTTCTGAATATGAATACCGAAAGCGTCTTCACGAGTTTCGTATGAACCTAAATCATCGACTTCAGCGTAGTTAAAATCTTCAGATTCCGCTAAACGAAGAACTTCAGCTCCTTCTTCACCATTGATGAATTCTCCTTTTTCGTTTAAAAGTTTTAGCGCATTCCATTGTTTTTGGTTGTGCGATGCCGTTAAAATAATTCCTCCATCTGCATTAAGTTCAGGAACCATCACTTCTACTGTTGGCGTTGTAGAAAGACCTAAATCAATGACATTAATTCCCAACCCTTGCAATGTTGATGAAACTAAAGAAGAAACCATTTGCCCAGAAATACGCGCATCTCTACCGATAACTAAGCTTAAATTTTTCTTGTTTTTGGTGTTTTGCAACCACGTTCCGAATGCCGAAGCAAATTTGACAACATCTAGCGGTGTAAGGTTATCACCTACTTTTCCACCGATAGTCCCACGAATTCCTGAAATACTTTTTATTAACGACATGTGTTTTATTTACTTGTTTGTAGAATATTCTTTTGTCTTGACAAAAGATACGGCAAAAATACGAAGTTTTTCACCAATATTTGTGGTATTGATGAGAAGTATTCTTGCTAAGTTACGTTTAAGAGCAACCGCAATCCTTATCGCAAGAGCCTTTTTTTGAGTCGAATTTCTTGGACGAAAAATTCTTTTGGAACATCCTAAAAACCGAATAACAAGCACCCAAAACTACTACGGCAATGAGAATGTATTGAATTAGAATGGGATCCATAATAAGCGAATTTAGTTCGAATAAAATATTATTTAAATAGTTGAAATACAATCATGGAGGCAACGTAGGCTAATGATGACATTCCGATTGTTTGCAAGGCGGTCCATTTCCATGATTGGGTTTCTCTATATACAACGGCTATGGTAGAAATACATTGCATGGCAAAAGCGTAAAATATTAATATCGATAAACCTGTTGCAAATGTAAAGACCTTTTCACCGTTTGGCTTGATATCATGACGCATTTTGTCTAAAATTCGACCTTCAGAAGCGTCTTCATCCATAGCGTACAAGGTGGACAATGTTCCTACAAATACTTCGCGAGCAGCAAAACTGGTGATCAACCCAACACCCATTTTCCAGTCGTAACCTAATGGTGCGATTAAAGGTTCCATTTGTCGTCCCATTCTACCTAAATACGAATGATCGAGCTCTACATTGGTCGAGACCATTTCTTTTTCATGCTGTGCTGGACCAAAATAACTTAACGCCCAAATGATAATACTTACAACAAAGATAATTTTACCAGCTCCTGTAATGAAACCCCATACTTTTTGCAATGCCAATTTTAAGTCATATCCAAAAAGAGGTTTTTTGTATGATGGCATGTCCATCACTAAATACGATGTTTCTTTTGATTTAATCACACTTTTTAAAGCTAAAGAAGCGAGAATTGCGGTGAAAAATCCTAACAAATACATTGCTAATAAAGCCAAAGCTTGATAACTGACTCCGTAAATTGTCTTTTCTGGAATAATTAAAGCAATGATAATAGTATAAACGGGAAGCCTCGCCGAACACGTCATAAAAGGCGTTACCAAAATGGTGAGTAAACGTTCTTTAATGTTTTCAATATTTCGAGTGGACATAACGGCTGGAATCGCGCAGGCCGTTCCTGAAACCAAAGGCACAATACTTTTCCCATTCAATCCAAAAGGTCGTAAAAATCGATCCATTAAAAACACCACTCGAGCCATATATCCCGAATCTTCTAAAAGATATAAGAAGTATAATAAAATCCCAATTTGAGGTGCAAATATCACAATTCCACCAACTCCAGGGATAATTCCATTTGAGATTAAAGAGTTAATTGGCCCTTCTGGAAGGTGTGTTTGGGCATAACTTGCCAAAGTACCGAAGAACGCATCAATCCAATCCATCGGATAACTCGCAATGAAGAAAACCATTTCGAAAATCAACAATAAGATTAGTCCAAAGATGAGATACCCAATAATAGGATGAACCAAGATTTTATCTAATTTTTCGGTAAATAATTTCTTTTTATCCGGTTGTTTTTCAATGACCGATTTTAAAATTCGATCAATGGTTTGATAACGACGAATGGTTTCTTGCGTTTGAAGTCTCTTTGGAACCCATTTGTGTTCTTTTTCTAGTTGCGTGTCGAATGACTGCAACAAGGTATTCGACTGCTCCCCAGCCAACATGCTCCAAGCTAAATATGGATTTTCCTGCTTGCTTTGCTCGGATATTTTTTCAATTAAAGGCTGATGTTCTTTTGGAATTTCAAAACTTGGTTGCTCACTTTTCTGAAAGTTATTTTCAAAAATAGCAGTGCGGATTTCTTCAATTCCAATGTGATTTTTGGCGTTTGTTAAAAGAACTTTTACGCCCAGCTCTTGTTCTAATTTCTCAGGAAAAAGCGTGATTCCTCTTTTTTTAGCTTCGTCAATTTGGTTTACGACCACCAAAACGGGAATTCCTAAATCCTGAATTTGCTGTAGTAAAAGCAATCCTCGCTTAATATTTACTGCTTCAAGAATATAAACAACGCCTTGGTATTTTTTATTTTCATCAACGAGATATTTTGCAAAAATAGCTTCGTCTTCTGAGTTTGGGTAAATGCTATAACTTCCAGGAAGATCAATAACCTCTACATTTTCATCTTGATAAATGTAGTTTCCTGAGTGGCTTGCAACGGTTACGCCAGCATAATTTCCCGTCTTTTGTTTTTTATTACAAAGAATATTAAAAATAGTTGATTTCCCAACATTGGGATTTCCGACAAGGAGAATTTGTTTGTTTTGAGATGCCATGTGAACCCGTTATAATCTGCACTTAATTATTCTACAATAAGATATTCTGCCTCTTCTTTTCGAAGAGCAATTCTACTTTTTTCAACGCCGTATTCAATGTAGAAAGGGCCATTAAAAGGCGCTTGATACAAAATGGTGAATTCGGTCCCAGGAAGAAGCCCCATTTCTATAATTTTGATAGGCATTTGAGCTTGCTCGGTGTCGTAGTCCACAATTGTTCCCTTTTTGTTAAAAGGAAATCGAGACATTTTGTTGAATCCTGAATTTTTCAATGTAGAAAGATTAGAACGACAAAGATAATTATTTAAAATGAATCTAAATAGGTTTGTGGGAGAATGTCATGACTTTCCCTATTAAAATGGCCAGACTCGCTAGAGTCTGGCCACAATCAAGATATAATTATAATGAATGTGTTACTTTTTCTTACCTTTTGCAGGTACTGGAGCTGTCAGTTCTATGCTGTTGCTGTTTTCGTTAAGGTATTTTTTCAATCTTTCCTCTTGGTCTCGTAGCATGTCAGCGATTCTTGTTCCATCAGGCATTTTAGCCTCTGCGGGGATTTGCGCAATTTGAGATCGGATACTTCCAAAAGGGTCTTTTTTATAGGCGTCGTAAATGGTTTCAAAGCGTTCTCTATTAACATTTAGATCTTTAATACCTTGTCCGAATTTCTTCATTAAAGATTCAGAGTAACTTTGTTCTTCGTAATTTTCTACTTTTTTGTTTCCTTGTAATGTCCATGAATAGTTACCTTGGTCATCACCAATTTGAACAATTAGTCCAGGAAGTCCAAAGAATTTATATGGTCCATCTTGAAAAGGTAAGCTTGAAGAAAACCATGCCGTCCATTTTCTACCACCGAATTCTGTTGTCGCTTTTTGAGCTTCATAAGCACCAATTTTTTTCTTTTCAGTGCCAATATCCCAATTAAAATTCTCAGTTTCCTTATACGAAACAATGTCTTGAAGAATTTGCTCAGAATAGGTTACCTCCATAGAAGGATATGCTTTGGAAATTTTATGGGCAAATTTTGGTTGCTTGATACTTTTAGATAAATCCTTAAATGTTCCAGATTTTTGCATTGCTTCAACCTCGATTTTAAGGATTGAATCTTGAGAAACCATTAAATAATCACGATAGATTGATTTGTCTTTCGTAATATCTAAAATGGTCATTGTTTTTTGGGTCTTGCTTATAGAGTCTTTATTTGGAGCATAGGTAAGCTCATAAAAGAAACGGTTTGCAGTTTGTTGTGCTTGGATTCCTACGACAAAGCACAAAAGAATTAAAAGAAATGATTTTTTCATTTTTCAAATGATTTATAGAATAAGTCCGAAATCATTAAAAAATGTTACAGAAAAATTTAATTATTTTTTTCGGGAAAAGTATCTTTTAGTTGATAAAGGTCTAAAATAGAGTTGTTTATTGTTTTGAAAATTTTTAAAGCATTTTCGTCATGAATCAACGCTTCATGCAATTCCAAAATGCGTTGGTCATTGCGAACTGCAGGTCCTGTTTGCGCTAATTTCGGATCTAAAAAATGAATTTTTTCTACCGTTTCATCTATTAAAGGAAGAAAGTAATTAAATGGAATGTTTTGGCTGTCGGATATTTCCTTGGCTTTTGTAAACAAATGATTGACGAAGTTGCAAGCGAAAACGGCGGTTAAGTGAATATATTTTCGCTTTTCATAGTCAGCAGATTGAACTTTATCAGAAATCTTCAGAGCCAAATTCGTTAAAGCGTTTTCATCTTCTTGATTTTCCGCTTCTATAAAAAATGGAATTTGGGAATAATCTAACTCTTTGGCTTTAGAAAACGTTTGCAAAGGATAAAAACAAGCTTTTTTGTAATCACCAATTAGAATTTCTTTGGGTAAAGAACCGGAAGTATGTGCAACAAGGGCCTCTTTTTTCGTAATAATCTTTGAAACTTCGGGAATAGAAGTGTCACTAACGGAAATTAAATATAAATCGGCATCAGCAAGGTGTTGCGAACTGAAGTGTGTGCCAATCTCTTCTGCGATTTTTTGAGCTTCTTTGGTATTTCGGCCAAAAATTTGCTCCACAAAAATTTTATTAGCGTGTAATGCTTTTGCAAGGTGATAAGCGACATTTCCTGTACCAATGATGACAATTTTCATCTAACAAATGTAGAAATTTATTAATTTAGGATGTTAATTTAAAATTATATTTAACCTTTTGGAGAAAATAGAATCCAAAAGACGTACATAGGATATGAAGGGCAAGGACGAAGCAATCATCTCGATGATGATGGACATAAAGACTCGCGAGAAAGGGCTTCGTGCGATGATGGATACGTATCAAAGTAGGTTGTATTGGCATATCCGAAGAATTGTTGTGGAACATGAAGTCGCTCAAGATGTTTTGCAAGAAACATTTATTAAAGCGTATCAAAATTTCCATCAGTTCAAACAGGATAGTCAATTGTACACGTGGTTGTATCGAATTGCAACCAACGAATCGCTTCAGCAGGTGAATAAAATGAAGCGAATGCAAAAAACGGATGATGATGCCGAATATTATATGCAAAACCTTGCAGCAGATAATGCAGAACATGATGCTGAGGAAATCCAGATTTTATTGCAAAAAGCAATTCAATCATTGCCAGAAAAACAAAAATTAGTTTTCACCATGCGGTATTATGATGAGTTGCCTTATGAAGAAATGAGTCAGGTTTTGGATATGAGTGTGAGTACGTTGAAAACTAACTACCACTACGCCAAACAGAAAATAGAGGAATATATCATCAACAATTCCGAAAAAAATTAGAAGATGAAAAAAATAGATATCGAAAAATTAGAACGCAAGAACATTTATTCTGTTCCGGAGAACTTTTTCGAAAAAATGCAGCAAAATGTTCTAGAATCCGTTTCAGAAGAACCTCAATTGGAGGTTAAAAAAGGAAAAGTGATTCCACTTTTTTGGAAGTATGCTGCTGCAGCAATGGTAATTTTAGGTGGTTGGGGAATTTTTATGATGAATGATCAAGATTCTACGAGCATCACGAAGACAAGTTTCGCACAAAATGTTGATTCTAGTTATTCTAAACAAATTATTGAAAAAGAGAACCCAATTCAGCAAGACGCTTCCACATTGGCAAGAAACGAGGTTGATAATTCAGAAAACACTGTAATTACTAATTCAAACGAATCATCAGCGTCAACTAAAACAGTTGCTCATGTAAGTACGAAGCCTACTGTAAATAAATCAATTGCAAAATCAAAAAAGGCAATGGTAACTTTTGATGATCAGGCAAATGCCTTAGTAGCATCCTATTCATCTGCAGAAATTGCGAAGCTTTCTACGGAAGCGGAGCACGATGTTTATTTAGATGTATTTTATTAAAAATATGAAGAAATGGTATTTATTTAGTTTGATTTTTTGTTTGTCTTTCGGAGTAAAGGCACAAATAATCAATGGATTTGATCTTACAAAGGTTTCCGATAAACAAAGGCAAAGCCTTTTGCAGAATCTTTCTCCCGACGAGCGAAAAGAATTATTGCGAAAGTATCGTGATGCCATGTTTATTGAAGAATTGAAGATTGAAGACGATACGAAAAAAGAAGAGTTTAAAAAGCTTTACGACCAATATCAAGAAGAGCAACGAAAGATAAAAGAAGGCAATTACGGCCAATCTGATATTGAAAAACTAACAGACGAAGAAGCTCGTAAGAGACTGGAACAAAGCTTTGAAACAGGCGAGCGTTTAATGAACAACCGCCGTCGCTATGCGATAGAAATGCAGAAAATCATTAAGCCTCAGCAGGTTTTAAAAATGTTTATGACCGAAGGCGCGATGCGTGAAAAAATTATGCATAAACGTAATGAAATAAAGGATTCTACTGCACGAATGAATAACTCAATGCAGCAAGGATTCCGCCAAGAGTCGAGTCCAAGTACACCATCAATGAGTGCGCCAGCTCGAGTGCCTTCAGGAAATGCTGAAGTTCGACAGAATTCAACACCACAAGTTAGGTCTAACACAAGACCATAACATACACATTTTGATTTGAAGAAGCCTTGAGATTCCTTTTCAGGGCTTTTTCTTTGGATTGATTTTCGGGCTTGAATTGATTTTGATAGGAATATCATCGAAAAAACTTAAATTTGCAAACATTCAGAAAATTACATGAAAAACATACGCAACTTTTGCATTATTGCGCATATTGACCACGGGAAATCAACGCTTGCAGACCGACTTTTGGAGTATACCAACACGGTAACTCAACGAGAATTACAGTCGCAGACGCTTGATGATATGGATTTGGAGAAGGAACGTGGGATTACGATTAAGTCGCACGCAATCCAAATGGATTACGAATATAAAGGAGAGAAATTCGTTTTGAACCTTATTGATACGCCGGGACACGTAGATTTTTCTTACGAAGTTTCCCGTTCTATTGCAGCTTGTGAAGGCGCTTTGTTAATTGTTGACGCCGCGCAAAGTATTCAAGCACAAACGATTTCTAACTTGTATTTGGCGTTAGAAAATGATTTAACGATTATTCCGATTCTTAATAAAATCGATTTGCCATCTGCGAATCCAGAGGAAGTTACCGATGAAATCATGAATTTAATTGGTTGCGAATATGAAGATGTATTGCGAGTTTCTGGAAAAACAGGGGAAGGTGTTCATCATCTTTTAGAGCAAATTGTTGAGCGTATTCCAGCCCCCGTTGGTGAAGAAGATGCGCCACTTCAAGCATTGATTTTCGACTCTGTTTATAATCCTTTCCGTGGAATTGAAGCGTACTTTAAAGTCGTAAACGGAAGTATTAAAAAAGGTCAGAAAGTGAAGTTCATGGCAACCGGAAAAACATATGATGCCGATGAAGTTGGAACGTTGAAACTAAAACAAGTTCCAAAACAAGAAATTAAAACTGGTGACGTAGGCTATATTATTTCGGGTATTAAAGATGCTCGAGAAGTAAAAGTTGGGGATACGATTACAACAACTGAAAACCCTGCTTTGGCTGCGATTGATGGTTTCGAAGAGGTGAAACCAATGGTTTTTGCGGGTATTTACCCAATTGAGTCTGAAGATTTTGAAGAGCTTCGTTTTTCATTGGAAAAACTTCGTTTGAATGACGCTTCTTTAGTTTTCGAACCAGAAAGTTCGGCAGCTTTAGGATTTGGTTTCCGATGCGGATTCTTAGGAATGTTGCACATGGAAATCGTTCAAGAACGTTTGGATCGAGAATTTAACATGAACGTTATTACAACCGTTCCCAACGTATCATACCACGGTTACTCAAAGAAAGAACCAGAAGTTCCAATTTTGATTAACAACCCATCCGAAATGATGGATCCAATGACGATGGATCGTGTTGAGGAGCCTTATATTAAAGCTTCTATCATTACAAAATCAGATTTTGTTGGTCCAGTAATGACGCTATGTATTGAAAAACGTGGTGAAATTGTTAACCAAAGTTATTTAACCGCTGATAGAGTTGAATTAATTTTCAATATGCCATTGGCAGAAGTTGTTTTCGACTTTTATGATAGATTAAAATCAATTTCAAAAGGATACGCTTCTTTTGACTATCATCCAATTGGATTCCGTGCATCGAAGTTGGTGAAAATGGATATTCTTATTAATGGTGATATGGTTGATGCTTTATCATCGTTAATTCACGATTCTAATGCCTATTACATTGGTAAAAGAATGTGTGAGAAGTTACGTGAATTAATTCCGAGACAACAATTCGACATTGCAGTTCAAGCCGCTTTAGGAGCAAAAATTATTGCAAGAGAAACGATTAAAGCCTTGAGAAAAGACGTTACTGCTAAATGTTATGGTGGTGATATTTCAAGAAAGCGTAAACTTCTTGAAAAACAAAAAGAAGGTAAGAAGAAAATGAAGCAAATTGGTCGTGTAGAAGTTCCACAATCTGCATTTATGGCAGTTTTGAAACTGAACGATTAATCGATTGATTCAAATTCACATAAAACAAAAATCCACTCATTTGAGTGGATCTTTTTATTTTGGTAAGCCTCGTTTCAAGGCTTTGTTTGCTATTTCTACCGCTTTTTTCTCCTTCCAATCCATGTATCTTTTCTTATAACGACGTTTCATAATATTGTCGAAATTCCTTTGAACCGTAAGATTCCATAACGAATGCGCTTTTACGCCCCAAGATTTGTCCCAAGCTCGAAGGGAAATGGAAAAACTTCCATCCAAATACTTCATCCAATGCCACCAACCTGTTGGCATAAATAACGTGTCACCATGCTCTAGGAAACATTCGATGCCCTCTACACCGTCTAACGCAGGGAATTTATCAAAATCAGGATTAGAAATATCATAGTCTTCTAATGCGTAGGTAGCATACGGCATTTTGTATAAACGATCTTTCCATTTGTAATCAAACAACAAAATATGTTTTCGACCATTGAAATGCGTATGGAAAATATGAGCCATATCAATATCGAAATGAAGGAACGTTACCGAACCTTTTCCACCAAAAAACATATTAGGATATTTGTCTAAAAAGCCTCCCATAAGCTCTTTTGGAGAAAGATAATCGTCTAATAAAGAAGGTGCAAATTTGATCGGGTCAAACAAGAAAATACGTAAATCCGTTGGCTCGCGTTGAATTAAGTCGATGTAATCACCAAATTTCATCTTCGCTGCAGATGAATTAATAGGAGCCGCAGGATCGGCTTTCGCCGAGTCATAAAGGGGAACTTCTACATCGCCTACCACTTCTTTCATGTATTCCATGGTCCATTTTTGGTACGCAGGCCACTTTTTTGCCATGTTTTTGATAACCAAAGGTTTTCTTGGTTTCAAGTAGTTTTCTATAAAATCATGCTGCGAAATATCCTCTACAACATCGATTGGTTTTAAATGTAATCCCATTTTCTCTAATCAAAGTTTTGCAAAATTACTAATCTTTTTTATTTGGTGTTAATTTTCGTTCATTTAATAAATCTATTATGATCGTGGTTTTTACTAAATTTTAAAGAATTTTCTAATTAAAAGTTTTATTTTTAATATGTGAGTTAGAGGTATTATTGAAGTTAAGTTATTGGATATACCATATGCAATTATGCATTTTTCATTTTTTAGAGTATGAGAAAATTTTTACAATTTTTATTTTTAGGTATTGCTATAATCAGCTATTGTCAAAGTTTTGAATTTTCGAATGGTGTCAAAGTTATTTATACTTCTAAAATGCGACTTGGCGAAAATTATACAAAAACACAAGATTTTGTTCTCGTCGGAGACAGTCGTTCAAGTTTTTTCATGGGTGCTAATAGTTATCAAGAAGAATTTGGAAAATCTCATACTGTCTCAAAATCAAACGGGGTAACATTGTCCAAAGGAGACTATTTTCAGGAAAAAGTAATTAATAATGATGATAGTTTTTATGTTTTTAATAAGTTAATTGATAGTCGTATAAGATATCAAGAGAAAGTGAAACTCACTTGGGTTTTATATGGTGATAAAAAGGTTATTAATGGAGTTAATTGTCAAATGGCAGCGACAAATAAATTCGGAAGAAGATGGATTGCTTGGTTTTCATTAGAACACCAATTGCCGATTGGACCTTACAAATTTTATGGATTACCAGGTTTAATTTTTGAATTGTATGATACAAGAGATGATTATCATTTTACACTTATTAGCTTAGAAAAAAATAAAGATGTTGTCAAAGTAAACATTGGGAATTACAAAAACTATTCGAAAGAGCAATATCTGAAGGTCACTAATAATTTGCTTTATACTCCGGTTGGTATGCCGGAAATGAATGCGACAATGCAAAAAGAATTTGATGAATTAGTTGAATGGCGAAAAAAGAGATATAACAATCCTATTGAATTGAGCCCAAATAAGTAATGGTGTTAATTTTCGTTCATTTAAAAAGGCTATTAAGATTATTCTAACCTAGATTTAACTTTAGTAAAAATTACAATCTAACACTTTAGCTGGAAATAATTTATCACTATTTATTTAGTTATAAAATATTTTGATTACATTTACCCAGATTTTGATGATGATGTAACAAAATCCACGAAAAACCAACTAATTCCTAAAAAAATCAAATTTTTATATGAAAAGAATTTTCTCTTTGTTTCTTCTTTTGTGCTGCACGACTATTATTTTCGCACAAAAGACCATTTCGGGAAAAGTAACAGACAGTGATGGACAGCCTATTCCTAGTGCTTCGGTAACTGTTGAAGTTCCAGGAAGTGATGCAATTTTGGCGTACGGTATTTCTAATGCAAAAGGAGAGTACAAGGTTACTTTCAACTCTGCAACTTCAGGTGTCGACTTGAAAGTGAAAGCGTTCAACCAAAAGACCATCACAAAAAGTGTTACCAATGATAACCAGAATCTTAATTTCGAAATGGAAAGTCAGGCAACTGAAATCCAAGAAGTTAAAATTAAAACCAAATTAATTACGAAACGAGGAGATACTATTTCCTACGATTTGAAATCTTTTGAAAGTCAATCAGACAGAACGTTAGCAGATGTTTTAAAGAAAATGCCAGGAATTGAAGTCAATACCGATGGTAGCATTCTTTATCAAGGCGAGCCGCTTCAGAAATTTATGGTTAATGGAAAAGATATCATGGAAGGCGGATATGGGGCATTGAATAAAGCACTTCCTAAAGATGCGGTTTCTAAGGTTGAAATTTTGGAAAACCATCAGCCAATTAAAATTTTACAAGATAAAATTCCATCTGATAAAGCATCCATCAATATTAAGTTGAAGAAAAATGTAACCATGACCGGTCGTGGTGAAGTGGGTGTCGGAATGGATCCATTTTTATGGAATGTGAAGTTAACACCCATGTTTTTCGGTCAGAAAAACCAGTGGGTAGTTAATTATAAAACCAATAACAATGGAGAAAGTGTAGAAAACGATGCCAATATGTTGGGAGGTTTCAACCGTTGGGAAGGAAGACGTTCGCAAGCATCTCCAAAAAGATGGCTTTCTACAGAATCTGCTGGTACGCCGAGTGTTCCGGAAAAAAGATATTTATTTAATAATGTTCATTTCTTTTCGGCAAATATCTTGACAAATCCGTTCAAAAATAAAGAATGGGAACTAAAAGCAAATGCGAATTATGCGAATAATTCCGTGGAAAGAGAGGATTCTAATGTTAGAATTTACGAGAAAGACTCTCCTGCAAGCCCTAATGGTGGGGAAATTAGATCTTCGAAATCCAATAATTTTTATTCGAATGCTTTAAAAGGAGAATTAATCTTTTCAAAAAATGCGAAAAAAGGCTTCTTTAAGAATACCACAACATGGAACAGCTTCTGGAATGACACCAAAGCTTTAGTTGAAACAAATACATCGACAGGAAGTACTCCAACAAGTTTATTAGCAAATGAAGTTTTGAATTCGCCTTCTGGAGTTTTCCAAAACTCAATGAGTACAATTCTTCCGTGGAAAGAAAAGCTGATTAATGTGATGAGTTACATCAGTTTCCAAAATGATAAGCAAACCTTGTTAGTTGACCCTGCTTCGTATATGGATTTTGGAGGAAGCTATGAACTTGGAAAACAATATGCGAAATCGACTACTACGATGTTAAATCACTCCGCTTCTGTTGGATTTAGCCATAAAAATTGGACGTTTACTCCAGAAGTTGGTTTGGATATATCTTTGAATAAACTTCAATCCGAATTATTTGGTATCAATGGAAACTCTTCAACATCATTAGGTGATAAATACATCAACGATAATGAATGGAATGAAGTGAAGCCGTACGGACAATTAGGTGTGAATTATAAAGCAAATAATTTGAACGTTAACTTGATGATGCCTTTCAATTTTTACGGCATTACCTACAAAGATAACTTCAGAAATAATGAGCTAAAAACTAACAAGCTTGCTTTCGAGCCTAACTTATTTGCAAGTTATGAGTTTGCATCATTCTTTACTTGGAGAGGTTTTGCTAGTCAGAATTATAGTTTAGGTAACTTTGGATTCTTGTATCAAGGAGAAATGTACACCAATCCATTGAACTCCTCTATGCGATTCGGGCGAACGAATTCGGATATTACGATGCCGGAATATATTAATAGAAACGTGGGAACTCGTTTAGAATATCGTAATCCATTGAATAATTTATTCTTCAATGTTCGTATGAATTACAATACAAATAAGAGAAACATCATGGAAAGTATTGAGTACGATCCAGAAGGTTTACGAAACTATTTAACATTGAACCCTATTGAAAACACGCTGATTACACGTTCGCAAGGTGCAGAAATTGGTAAGTATTTTCCAAAATTCAAAACAAATGCTTCCGTAGGTTTCAGTAACAGTAATTCGAGAAGTTATGCTTTTGTAAATGATATTATCCAAAAGATTATCGTCGAAAGACAAGGATTGAACTTTAAAGTAAATAACAATTATTTATCTTGGTTTAGTGTTGATTATTCAGCTTCATTGAACTGGACAAATAACCACAACCTTTACAGAGATTCGGTAACGAAAAGTACAGGATGGAATCATAATTTAGCAGCCTATTTTTATCCAATTAAAAACCATACTTTCGGATTTTTCTGGGACGACATGGCTTCTGAAGTTGCTGGACTTAACCGAAGAAATTCATTCTACGATATTTCGTACCAATTTACTTGGGATAAAAAGAAAATTGATTTTGAGTTGAAATGGTTAAACATCGGAAATACGAAAACCTTCGAAACAATCTCGTATAATCCAGAATTATTGTTAACGAGTAAATCCATGATGGCGATAAGACCAAGCCAAGTGATGTTTACGGTGAAATTTAATTTCAAATAAGAAAAAAAATACAATATCAAATCCCCGAACTACTTCGGGGATTTTTATTTTAAAGAAGAAATACTACCTTTGAAACTATGAGTTATAAAGAGAATCTGAAAGATATAAAAGCATTTATTTTTGATGTGGATGGCGTTTTCACCGACGGAAGCGTCTATCTAATGCCAGGTGGAAGTATGTGCCGCGTGATGAATGTTTTAGACGGATATGCTGTTGTAAAAGCAATTAAACAAGGGTATAAAATTGGGGTAATTACAGGTGGAGATGATCCTATGGTAAGGCATCGCATCAACTATTTAGGGATTCAAGATTATTATGCGAAATCCCACGATAAAATAAAAGATTTCGAAGATTTTAAATCGAAAAACCATCTAAGTAACGATGAAATTTTAATGATGGGCGATGATATTCCGGATCGTGGAATCATGAATTTGGTGAAAATTGCTACTTGTCCGATCAATTCGGTTCCAGAGATTAAAGCGATTTCGGATTATATTTCACCCATTGAGGGTGGAAAAGGAGCAGTTCGTGATGTCATAGAACAAGTGATGAAGGTTCAAGGAACTTGGGATATTGAAGATCAAACACGTTCGATTTAATGAAACTTTTATTAGCCTCAAAATCTCCTCGGAGAAGCGCATTACTAAAGCAAATGGGTTTTGATTTCGAAACCGTTTCGATCGATTGTGACGAATCCTTTCCTTCAACTTTACCAGCCGATGAGGTAGCAGCGTTCATTTCTTTAAAAAAAGCCCAAGCGTTCCAAGATTCTTTAAAAGAGTGTGTTTTATTAACTTCGGATACGGTGGTGGCGTTAGGAAACGAAATTTTAGGAAAGCCAAAAGATGGTGAAGAGGCATTCAAAATGCTGAGAAAACTTTCTGGGAAGTCGCATTTTGTTTACACTTCTTTCACCTTGAAAACTGAATTTGAAATTAAAACGTTTACAGATGGAGCTCAAGTCTTTTTTGAAGAAATTACAGATGCAGAAATCGACTATTACATTCAAAATGACAATCCGCTAGATAAAGCGGGAAGCTATGGAATTCAAGATTGGTTGGGTTTAACCAAAATCTCCAAAATCATTGGGAATTATTACACCATAATGGGATTGCCAACGGCTATTTTGTACCAAGAATTGAAGCAAAAAATGCTTTCTACGGGTCAATAATATTTTATATTTTTGAGTTTGGAAATTTGATGCTGTTTTGGTCGAAAAATATTCGTTTTCAAGACAATAAAATCAGGTTTCTAGAGTTATCAATTCACGATGAAGAAAAATTTAGTTCTCTTTCTTTCGATAATGACACTTCTTGCGTGCAAAACGCAATATAAAAAGCCGAGCACTACTGTTGGGCTGAAAGGTTTTTATTCTTATTACAACACTATTTTTAACAGTAAAGAAGCTTTACAAGAAGAAATTACGACTCGTAAAAAAGCACATCAAGATAATTATTTCGCTCCCTATATTCGGTTGCTTACAACAGATGAGCAGCCACTGGGAACTGACTTCGATGGAGCTAGCTCTCCTTTTGGTGAAGATGAAGGCGCCATGATGGGCGGTTTGGGCGTTCCTCAAGGAAGTAGTTCGGCTAAAAACGTGAGTGTTCTTCAGATTTCAGAAGTGAAAGCTTTAAAAGCGATTGAGAAATATTCCGTTATGAAAAACGGGCAGCAGAAGAATAAAATGCTTTTCGATGCCCATATTTTATTGGCTCAGGCTCGACTATACATGGATAAACCGTTGGAAGCATTAGATGCGATTAATTATCTTTTGGTGAACATGAAAGAAGACAAGGATCTTCCTTTGGCAAAAGTGTATCAAGCGCTTGCTCTAACCAAAATGAAGGATTATTATCGTGCTGACGAAATTTATTTGGCATTACAAAATGATTCCAAATTAAAAAAATCACATGCGAGATTAATGTCCGTTTATTATTCGGAAATGCTTTTGGATGCGGGAAAAAAAGAAGCAGCCGTTGAAGAGTTAGCCAATGCTTTTAACTTGAATAAAAACAGAGAATTGCGTTCTCGCATTGCTTTTTTAAGAGGTCAAATTTTAAATACACTTCAAAAGCCAGAAGAGGCTCGCGAAAGTTTTACGACGGCGTATAAATACGCTAATAATTTTGAATTTGAAGTGAAATCTCAAATCGAAATTGCAAAAACATTTCAGGGAAAGTCCGATGACTACGAGGATGCAAAAAAATACATAGAATCCATCAGTAAAAAAGGAACGTACGGTTCTCGTAAAAACGAATTTTACTACGCTTTGGGTTTAATGGCTCAAAAAGCTGGAAAATTAGATGAAGCGGATGCGTATTTTAAGAAATCAATTTCAGAAAAACAGTCGGATCCACAGATTCGTGGACTAACGTTCTACGAAATGGGAAAAGCGTTTTTTGATAAAGACGATTATATTTCTGCGGGAGCCTATTATGATTCGGCTTTAGCGGTAATGAATTATCCTCCAACACGTGATCAAGTGACTTCGTTGTCAAAAGACATTAAGAAAATTACGGAAAACTATTATCTCGTTAAAAAGAATGATAGCATCCTTTCTCTTGCGAAAATGCCGGAAGCGGAACGAGTTGCTTTTTTTAATAAACATATTGAAGCGCTAAAGAAAAAAGACGAGGAAGAAGAAATTGAGCGTCGTAAAGCAGAACGTGCAAAAGGGTTTGAATCTAGTGATATGAGTTCTAATTCTATTTTTGCAACAACAAACAATTCAAGTTTTCAAGATTTTGACACGAAAGGCGGGAAAGGCGGTTTTTATTTTGCCAATACCAACACCGTAAGCAAAGGAGCAAATGAGTTTAAACAAATTTGGGGAAACAGGGCTCAATCCGACAATTGGCGTGTTTCAACAAAAACAGCTTCTATTGAAGATGTTAAGAATGAAGCGATGGGAGTTTCATCCGTTAAAGATCCTCGACGATACGAACCCGATTTTTATATTGAAAAAATCCCAACAGATCAGCAAACATTAGCGTCATTAAAGAAAGATCGTGACACAGCGAGTTTAGGTTTGGGGAGGATGTATGAAAACTTCTTTTCTAAGACGGAATTGGCAACAAAAACCTTGTATGATTTGGTGGATAATCAACCTGAACAAGATTTGAAACTTCAAGCGTTATATCAGATTTTTGCGATGAATTATCAGAAAAATCCGAAGGCAGCGGAGCGTGCAAAGAATATTTTATTACAAGAATTTCCATACACCTCATATGCCGAGTTTGTGAAAAATCCACAAAGCACCACTTTTTCACCATCTTCAACAGAAGTGGAAGGGGTTTATAAAGAAGCTTTTAGTTTGTACTCGCAAGAGAAATATCCGGAATCGATGCAATTGATTTCTCAATCGTTGGAGAAGTATCCGAAAGATGCTTTGGTTCCGAAATTTGCTTTATTGAATGCTTTTAACACTGGGAAAACGGCTGGGAAGGAAATTATGATTTTGCAATTGGAGCAAATCGCATTGAACTATTCTAAAACGTTAGAAGGCCAAAAAGCAAAAGATATGCTCAATTACTTGAAGAGTAATTTAAGTATGGAATTAACGGATGCGCAAGGTAATACTGTTGCGAGTCCGCAAGCACCAGCGCAAAACCAAACTCCGGTGGCGGCGCCTCAAAATCAGGGGGATGCTCCTGCTGGTCAATTGGGGCAACCTTCGCCTCCGGTGACCCCTCAAAAACCGAACACATCTAAGCCGAATTCCAATGGTCCTCCAAAAAGACCACCGAATACAACAACAAGCGGTTTCGAATCATAAAAAAGGGAGCAATTTGCTCCCTTTTTATTTTTATACTTCTTCTAATTTTACCGTAAAATGCCTCATAATAGGCGCTTCCCAATTAATTTTGTAGCCTTTAGTTATTTCGTGTCGTCTTTCGAAAAGGTTTTTCAAAGCAACTGCGATATACAACATGTGATTGTTAGAATATGTTCGCCTTGGAATCGCTAATCGCAATAATTCTAATTTTGGATAGCGGTTTTCGCGAGTTTCAGGATCGCGATCGGCTAAGATGGTTCCGATTTCAACACCACGAATTCCCGCTTCTTTGTATAGTTCGATTCCTAAGGTTTGGGCAGGAAATTCTTCTCTCGAAATATTTGGAAGGAATTTTAACGCATCAATAAAAATAGCGTGCCCACCAATTGGTTTTTGGAAAGGAATTCCGTATTCCATCAGTAATCCACCAAGATATTCGATTTGTGAAATTCGACTATGAAGATAATCAAACTCGGTTGCTTCGTTCAAACCAACAGCTAAAGCGGCCATATCTCTGCCAGCTAGCCCACCATACGTAAGGAAACCTTCGTAAATAATGACAAACGTGGACGCTTTTTGGTATAATTCTTCACTTTTTAATGCGATAAATCCACCAATATTCACTAGCCCATCTTTCTTCGAACTCATCGTCATTCCATCACCGTAAGAAAACATTTCTTTGCAGATTTCCTTAATGGTTTTGCTTTCTTGTCCTTGCTCTTTTGTTTTAATGAAATAGGCGTTTTCTGCAAAACGAGCGGCATCAAAAATAACGGGAATACCGTATTGGTTTGATAATTCTCGAACTGCTTTTATGTTTTCCAAAGAAACAGGTTGCCCACCCGAAGTGTTGCATGTAACCGTAATTAGACAAAACGGAATTTGTTCTTTTGGATAGGTTTTATAAATTTCTTCTAGTTTAATTAGATCAATATTTCCCTTAAATGGATACAAGTTTTCGATGTCAAAGGCTTCATCAATTGTACAATCAATTGCGGAGGCTTTTCTAAATTCAATATGCCCTTTTGTTGTGTCGAAATGCGAGTTTCCAGGGACAACATCGCCTTCTTTTACTAAAACGGAAAACAAAACGTTCTCTGCAGCACGACCTTGATGTGTTGGCAAAAGAAATGGGAAACCTGTGATTTTTTCCACTGCTTGATGAAGTTCGTGGAAGGATTTTGATCCTGCATAACTTTCGTCTCCAGACATCATGGCAGACCATTGTTTGTCGCTCATGGCGCCCGTTCCCGAGTCGGTTAATAGGTCAATAAATACTTTTGAACTTTCTAGGTTGAATAGATTGTAATGAGCTTCTTTAATCCATTGAGCTCTTTCTTCAGAGGTGGAAATTCTAATTTCTTCCACCATTTTGATTTTGTACGGTTCTGCGTAAGGTAATTTCATAGATTTTTCGTTAAATGTTTGTTTGATTTTTTAATTTCAACTGAGATTTAACGAGTGTCATTCTGGCGCCTTAAAAATATTTTCATCGCTATGGAAACCAGCAACACCACCACTTACGGCAAATTTCATCGCTGAGGCAGCACTCATTCCTACAACGGGTTTAATGTTTTTTTCTTCGGTAACGATTACCCAACCTGAAATTGCATACGAATGCGGAAGGTAAACAGCAACATAGTTTTGCTTTTCTACGGCTCCCATTTCTTTTTGAGTCAAAAAGCCAATGCGCCAAACTTCGGGCTGTTCATTGGTTTTCACCCAAACGGGATCGTTGAATTTTTTCTTATCGCCAACAAATGAAGACATCACGTCTTTTGTTGGTGAATAAATGTGTTTCACCCCTGGAGTTCTTTCCAATAAAAAGTCGATTTGATCAAATATAAATCGGCCAAAAACGAATTTGTTCCCAAGGTAGCCTAAAACGGCAGTGAATGCGATAACACTGATGAAAACCAAGCCAGGAAAACGCATAGAAATGGATGGGATCAAATTGTCAATCGACGTAATGATGTACCAAATCACGAAAATAGTGAGCGCAAATGGCCCAATAATCATCAGTCCTTGAAAAAAAGATTTCAAGAACATATTTAGCGCTTTTTCCCAGTTCGTTTTTTCCATTCTTTAACCGTGAATGGTTTCTTTATTTCCGTAGGATTGGATGATTTTGGCTTCGTGTTCTAGCCATTCTTCCCAACGTTGGTTCACTCTTTCCGGGTCACCAAGTTGTCTTGCAAAACCAATAAAGGTTGTGTAGTGATTGGCTTCCGAAATCATCAATTCACGATAAAAAACCTTCAGTTCTTCGTCTTTAATATTTTCTGTAAGGACTTTAAATCGTTCGCAGCTACGTGCTTCAATCATCGCTGCAAAAAGCATCTTGTCCACGATCAAATCATCACGATTTCCACCTTTCTGAATAAAATTTACCAATTCATTTACATAATCATCTTTGCGTGTTCGCCCGAAAGAGTAGCCTCTTTTTTTGATGATTTCATGAACTTGATTGAAGTGATCTAGCTCTTCTTGAGCGATGGCCAACAACTCAGTTACAATTTCTGGATATTCAGGAAGCATGGTAATTAAACCAATGGCATTGGTTGCCGCTTTTTGCTCACACCACGCATGATCCGTTAAAATTTCTTCTAAATTTCCTTCTGCAATATTTGCCCAACGAGGGTCTGTAGGTAACTTCAGCTTAAACATTATTAAAAATTTAGCGTAAAAATAAGGATAAGAAATTGAGATTTAAAGACTTTTAAGAATTTTTATATAATTAACACGGAATGAACGCGGAATCCTAAAAAACGTCTAACATTGTATTGCAAGTGACACGTAATGAATACGAAACATTAACCCAAAAATAAACTAGTATGGAAACAAAAAGTATGATCCCAAACCTGTATTCTAAAGTTTTGGTGTTTTTAAGCACCGTTTTATTTTCGTTTATGACTTTTGCTCAAGACAAGGAAGGTTCAGCTGATGTTAATGTGACTACCACGACAACATCTACAGAAACAGAATGGTACACCAATCCTTTATATTTGGTTATTGGAGCCGTTGTTTTAATTATTATTATCGCATTAATCGCAAGAGGTGGTGGTAATAAAAGTTAAAACAAAACCCATTTTTGATTGTTGAAACCGCTATTGAGCGGTTTTTTTGCGTAAAAATTCTAAAATTTTCCATCCAAATGCATCTACTTTTTTCAAAATTTCTGCAATACCAATTGCTAAAGCAATATTAATAGGGTAGATGATTAACATTAAAACAACCCAATTCATTTGATCTTTTAAAGGAACAACTAAAAAGTAAACTAATGACGAGCTAATTCCTTGAGCGAAGTAATAGAAAATGGCGTTTTTCCCTATGTAACATATGAAATTATTCTTTTCAATTTTTAATCGATTATAAAGTACAAATAAAGTTGTTAGCGAAAATAAAGTCCAAATGATGTATGGGATTTTAGGCGGAAACTTCTGCTTGTTGATTTTATAGAACATATCGGCGCCGTAATACCAGAACATTCCAAAAAGTGCTACCGCAACCAATCCGTAAAGAATAGGAATCATTTTTGTTGGAATTTTTTTGCCTTTCAATTGGTGTGCAATTAAGAAAACAGCCATGTAGAACGCCACATAACCCACTTGTCCTGAAGGATAATACTGAGGAAAAATGTTGAAGATGATGGTTAAACCAATACAAAGTCCAATAAACCAATTGATGTGTTTTGGAAAGAATTTGAGAATAAGAACTCCCATAACCGTTAGAATAAAATAGACTTTCAAATACCAAAAACTTCCCATTACTACAGGGAATGTATCGGCGTTAGAATAGGAATGCAAATACCAATTTCCTAAATTCTGCCATTGAGGTTCATAAGAAATGTTTTGTGGAACGTATTTGGACCCAAATGTTGAATAGAAATCTTTGAGCCATTGCAAATCAAAAAATGAAAGTCCGAAAACCTTAAAGAACCAATCCATAAAGAAAAGGAAGGTCACGAAAATCATGTACGTGATTTGTAGTTTCAATAAGCGATAAAACGTTTTTTCGATGTTATTGCCTGAAGTGACGCCACTAAGCGCGTAAAAAAGAGCCACATCAAAAACCAAAGACAAAACACGTATTTCTGGTTTGATGTAGAATTGACCCGACCAAAAAGCCGTGTGTATAAAGATAATAGAAAGAGTTGCAAGTCCTTTTGCAAAATCTATATAGAGATCTCTTTTCATCGTTTTTCGTTGAATTTATATGAGGGTAAATATATCATTTATGACCAAAATAGCATATTTATTCTCGGAAAAATCAAAAAAAAGAATTGCAAGTGTTTGTACATCAATAATAATTGTTATCTTTGCACCTCGAATTATATAGAATAACTAACAAAAATTTATAAACAATGTTTGCAATTGTAGAAATAGCAGGGCTTCAATACAAAGTTGAGCAAGACCAGAAGTTGTTTGTGAACCGTTTGAAAGGAGAAAAGGGAGATAAAGTATCTTTCGACAAAGTTCTTCTTACTGTAAACGGAACAATCACTGTAGGCGCCCCAGCTGTAGGCGGTATCACTGTTGATGCCGAAATCGTTGATCACCTAAAAGCGGATAAAGTAATCGTTTTCAAAAAGAAAAGAAGAAAAGGATACGCTGTAAAGAATGGTCACAGACAATCATTAACGCAAATCGTTATCACAGGAATTACTGGATTTGACGGTGCTGCTAAGAAGCCAGCTAAAAAAGCGGCTCCTGCAAAAGAAGAAACAACAACTTCTAGCAACCCAAACTCTGATCACAAAACAGTAAACTTCGGTGAAGATCACGAGTTGAACTATCACTTAAAGAAAAACAACCTTTCTCAGTCTAAAGACAACAGAGAATTGTTGATCACTTTAGGAAAAGCATTGAAAGTTGAGTTGGAGAAAAACATCCTAACTCACGAAGAAGTTGATGCGCTTATTGAAAAGCACATTGCTGAATTTAAACCACTTAACAAATAAAACCGTAGAATAAAATGGCACACAAAAAAGGAGTCGGTAGTTCCAAGAACGGTAGAGAATCTCACTCTAAAAGATTGGGTGTAAAGATTTTCGGAGGACAAGAAGCAATCGCGGGTAACATTATCGTGAGACAAAGAGGTACACAACACCACCCAGGTGAAAACGTGGGAATGGGTAAAGACCACACTTTATTTGCTCTTGTAGATGGAAAAGTAGTTTTCAGAAAGAAAGCAAACAACAGATCTTTCGTATCTGTAGAGACTAACGCGTAATTTATAAGAACGCTATATAAAAATCCTGCACTTGTGCAGGATTTTTTGTTTTATGTTGGTAGCTTAGAAATGATTTCCTTTTATAAGACAAGAAGTTTTTATTGATGGATCTTCTAGTTTTTTCGAATTAACGACAATCAGTAGAGATTTTACGCGTTCAATACAAAAGAAGTATGTTTAGAAATTAATCTGAAACCCAGCTTTGATGCCGAATTTTGAGATATCTGGTTTGTTAAGGTAATTTCCTCTCCAGTTGAAATCAACACGGAAGATTCTAAAGTTTCCTAGTCCGATATTTTCAATTCCGAAACCATATTCAAAATAAACCTGCTGGTCAGGTGCGGAAAATTTCCAATTTTCAAGATTAATGTTTTTCGAAGCATCATTAAGTGTTCCGTAAGCAGCACGGAAAATCCCAACTTCTCGTAGTTTCAGCTTCTTAATTAACGGAATATACGAAAGTATCTTTCCATTAAAATGATGTTCAAAATGCATCGTTGCATACGTATCAGCAACAAATTCGTAATAATTAAGCTGCGAAAACGTATTTGTAGCCAGACTATACGATTGGTTTCCTGGAATAACATTTTGCAAAGCCAAAGGAACAGTGTCGAAGTTTTTCCCCGCTTCTATGGTAACAATGGATTTCCCCCAAGTTGCTAATAAAATCGGTTGGGTATATAAAAACTGTAGTTTGTTATAATTGAAATCCGAATTAAACAAATCCTCTATACCCCGTGTATATTTCAAAACGAAAGTTGGATTCAACGTTGTGTGCTCGTAGCGATCAACTCCCGTTTGTGAATATTTTGCTTTAGGTCGAGCAATTAAACTTAATGTTACGTGGGAATCGTTTACCGTTTTTCTCAAAACATCGTCTCGATAATAATGTAAATTGAATCCAGGATTGGCAGAACGAATACTTTGCATCGTCCCATCTAGCCTAATTTGGAAGTTCTTAATTGGTTCTATTGAAGCAAACACGTTGGTTTGATTAACATCGCTTAAACTTGCGTTTTCACCACGAGCAAATAGAGACGACGACGCGAAAGAACGGGACATGATCCCATCATCGTTGGTCAACTGAACTCCAAGTTGCATAATGTCTCTTCGGGTTCCAGCACCAATAATTAAACGATTTTTTCGGTTGATAATTCCTTTGGCTTCCGCTCCGTATTTAAATTTCTGATCTTTAAAACCATACGCCCCGTATCCTTGAATTCTCCACGGATCATTTTGAGAAAAATATGTTCTTGCTCCTAAACGAAGTCGAGTTCCTTCAACATCATTAAATCCAAATGTAGAATACAAATCCCCAATATCAATGACTTTTCCAACATTGAAATAACCAGAACCTAAGGTTTCGTAAAGTTTGATAAAACGTTTAAATTTCGGGACATCATTCAGTTGATCAAGCATTTCGTAAACACCCGATTCCGATTTGCTTAATGAATCCGTTCGGCTGGTTTCCCAGAACTCATCTCCCTTTGCTAAGCTTGCGTTGGTTTTGGGTTCTTCTTTCGTTTCGAAAATTTTGTCGTCTAAAGGTTTGTCAAATTCATATCCGGTGTATTTTACCGTCTTTTTAGACGTCATCCCTTTAGCGTTTTTATTTTTCGATGTCAGTGAAAGGTCAAACTCCATATACGTTCGGAATGGTAGGAATGTCTCCAAATCCGGATTAGTGTATTCAAACTCTGCATAAACCTGATTCACAAAGTTGACATTCATTTTATGCGTTGACTTCAGCGTCACCTTAACAACCGCGTACGTGCTTGTGGAAATGTACAAATAACCTTTAAATGCGAGAACGTCTTTACGTTTTGGTTCATACGAAATGGTATAAACTTCTTCTCCACCTTCGGTCGTATTGTCTAATAATTGATATTCGTACGTGCTAAATCCGTCTGTAGAAATCGGACTTTGAAAACCAATATTGAAGAAATTAATCGTGTTGTCGTAGATGTTGATTTCTTTGAAAAGGTTTTTCGCCGTTAAGGCAAGCGTTTCGTTTTCCTCAAAACCAGATGTTTTTTGAGCAATAATTTCTTTTTTGCTTTGCTTGTTTGGTTTGTTTTTACCAAAATTTTTATACACTGATTCGTTTAGAAAAACAGGTAGTGCTAATTTTCCATTCGCTGTAGAATCGGCATAATCGAACATGAAATCAATCTTGTTGAAGATTTTCTTTTTCATGAACGCCGAATCAATATTGTTAAGGTCGAACTCTATTTTCTCGTATTCGTCGAATTGGTAGGTTGTAAATTTGTCGAGACCGTTATCTTTTTTACGTTTCCAAACTTCTTTAAGAATGGCGTACGCAGGATTTTCTTTTTTGTTTTTGTACTTCACCGTTTTTTTACTTAGCGTTACGGCTTCGATTTCCTTTGTAGCAGCGGAATCAGCTTTCTTTTGTTGCCCAAAAGATAGCAACCCAAAGCATAGGAAAATGGTGAAGAAAAAACGGTTCGTCATATACATAAAAAAAGTCCTTTTTACAGGAACGTGCAAAGGTATGCATTAGCTTACTAAAACTATGCCTTATGTTGTTTTGAAACCGTTTTTTTATGATTTTTTTATGAATTAATGCAAAGAAAAAAAGCCAATATCGAAAGATATTGGCTTTGTGTATTTCATTTGCTTGAGTTTATTTCGCAAGTTTAACCGAACTTCTGAAATAATCTTGCATTTTTTTTGTAGCGTCTTTTAGCTTATTAGTGCGGCTTTCGTGCAAAGCGTTCACTTTTTTCGTAAGATCTTTCAAGGTCATACGAAGAAGTCGCATTTTCGCAAGACTGCTTCTTTTTTTATTTTTTCTGCTGTTTGACTTCGTTGCTTTGCTCGATTTTTCCACCATTTCATAGATAGATTGGTTAGAGTTGACAATGTTTTGAGATTCCTCAACTAGCTTTTTAAGATTCGACTCCATACGTTCTCTTTTTTTTGAGGTTATTTATTTGATTTTCTTACTTACCTAAGATACAAATTTTTTATTGATGAAATCACAAACTGCGAAATGTTACAAATTTCCTTTATAAATCGCCTATTTCAGTGATTCCCTCCATGATTGATTCTAGTTGTTCAGCAATTTCAATAAACTGATTTACGGTTAACATTTTGGTATAAATCATTCCATGAGTTGCTTTTAGCAAATGCGATTTGTTGAAAATGAAATAATCTTTTCCTAAAACCAATTGAATCTGACGCATTTGGTTTACCCATGTTTTTTGAGCCACATCACTGAAAGTTCCGTCGTATTCATAGCTTGGGAAAGAAGCGTCAACTTGCGTGATATAGCTTTCTTCAAACGAGTTTTGCAGGATATGAAGGTCATTCAACGTTACAGGAACGATAATATCGGCTTCTGCAGGGTGATATCGGAACCAAACATTTCGGTAGCCCATGATTTTTACGTGCGAAAGATCTTTTTCTTTAGACCATTCTTTAACAGCTCCAGCAATGGCTTGCAACACTTTGTAATGCGTGTCTGGTCCACTTCCTTCAGGATCCATAACCAAACTAATCATCGTTGGTTGGTATTGTCTAAATTGATCTAAAATAGGAACAATGTCTCGGTTTTTCTCAGGCTGCTCAGTAAAGATTTTCCCTTTATAAAACCCTAGTCTTAAATGATGAACGTTACTTACCGGAATTCCATAATGTCCCCAAACCAATTCTTCTTCAAACTCACGAATCATTCCTTTCAACTTTTGAACATCAGGTGAATTCACGGAACCAGGATAGGTTTCTTCTAAATCAACAATGATTTCCTTGATTTTTTCAACAACTTCGCTTTCAGATTTCGGATGATAAATTTCGGTAACAATTCGTACCAAACGATGCGCAAGTCCACGATCTTTTTCGTATTGATTCTTCTCTGAAACACCGTCTAGGAAGTGAGAAACGTCTTTTCCCCACCAATTATTAAATCCAGTTTCAAAATAGTTTTCCATTTGAAGCATCTGAACTTCTCCAGCAGTGATGAAGTTTAACGTATTGTACAAGGATTTAATGACGTATGCGTTCGTTACCGCATTGAATCCACTTGTTAACACCGAGAAATGCAATTCATTATTTGGTTTGCTAACTTGGAAGTTGATGTACGGCATAATTCCGAGAGGGATGTCGTCATGATGCGGTCCTGTATGATAAACGACTTGATTGTCTTCCGCATCCATTCCTGCTTCAAGCTTACGTAAAACAATATCAATGACTTCGTTTTTCGTGTTCTCTGATAAATTTGGAATTAATGAACAGTATTTATCGGCCTTTAAATCATCTAACGTAAGGTCCGAAACGTATTTCTGAAGTTTTAAACTTAAATCAATAACGGAGCGAAGTGTTTTTTCTTCTGACCAATCATCATTTTGATAATACATTTCGACACGATCTTCAAGAAGTTTTGCAGCCCCAATAGTTATGTAGAAACGGCTGTTCTTGCAACGTTGCAATACACTTGCAGGATACGTAACATCTATAGGGCTTTCAAGCGAGTTTTTGATGATTTCAGCTTTGGATTCACCAGCAGCAAAAATTAGAGCTACGGCGTCTGGATTGTAGGTGATGGTTTCTAAGCCTATCGTAATAACCAATCGATTTCGTGAGATTTCAATTCCACCTAAATCACCAGCGGAAGCGGCTTGTGTTTCGAAATTTGTACTTGTCAATCGGGTTGTTGAAAACGTATCAGAGCCCTTGATGTTGAAAGCAATATGACCATCAGGACCAATTCCTCCCAAAAAGAAGCCAATTCCGCCTTTTTCTCTAATTTTTTGTTCGTATTCTGAACACCAATTATCGATTATAAATATTGATTCTTGCTGAATTTTTTCTGTTTTTGTTTTGGCTTCACGATAGCGTAAAGAAAGGTCAATGGAGTAGTCTGGGAAAACTTCTTTGAAGTGTCTTCCTTCATGTAATGTGATTTCATCCGAGTTAATAAGCAATGCGTTTTCGGGGTTTAGTCCAAAACCTTCGATGTAATATTTGCTTACATATTGATGAAAACTGTTGTGTTGATCGGGTGATATTGGGTAGAATTCATCGATTTGAACAAAATGCAACCCGCTAAGATCCGGTTTTGAAATATGGCTTAAGCCATATGTGTCACGATACTTTTTGCCCGTTTCATTGTCCCAGTTCGCAAGTAGAAATTGCGTGTACTTAATGAAGAACTCAGGCGTTTTCCCAGTTGGTAAACTAATGACTCCATTTGGATTTTCGCTTACCCATTCTAAAAAGCGTAAAGCGGTCATTAAACCAAGTTTTGGAAAGTTGTCTACGGTGATGTAGGGAATTTGAGTTGAAATTTTTGGCGCACCAGATTGTTGGTAGAACGATTCTTCTACTTTTGAATTGAAATTCATAAATGTTTTGTGTTGTTTTGGTGAGCTTTAAAATTACATATTCCTGATGAAATGCAATTAAAAAAGTTTGATTTTTTTTAAATATGCAGTTTTGTAAACTTCGAGAATTGATTTTGAAAGATATTATATCTGTAAAATGGTACTTTTGACTAGTTTTAGTTCTGCTATTTCGTAGTGTTCAATACCCTAGTTGGGTGGTGACTTCTTAGAATGGACACCTAGTTTTAAAATAGGGTATGCCTTTTTGTGTGCCTTTTAATGAGAAAGAATGGCCAAATTCGTATAAGGTTTAATCTTCTGGGCATTTCAACAAATCCCCAAAAACTCTTGTAAACTCTTAAAAGATAGTATAAAACAAAAAAAGACTTACATTTCTGTAAGTCTTTTTGCTCCTCCTGCTGGGCTCGAACCAGCGACCCTCTGATTAACAGTCAGATGCTCTAACCAACTGAGCTAAGGAGGAATGTCCTTTGTTTTAAGTGGTGCAAATATATAACGAAAAATGATTCACACCAAATATTTCTAGAACTTTTTTTAATCTTTTTAATTAGAATTTTCCGACTATAAGCTTAAATATGTCATTTCCAAAGATTAACACCATTAGACCAAGTAAGAAAATAACACCAATCATTTGTGCGTTTTCTAAAACTTTTTGCGGAACAGGCTTTCCTGTGATCATTTCCCAAAGAGTGAAAATCACGTGACCGCCATCTAATCCAGGAATTGGAATCAAGTTAATGAAGGCTAACCAAATTGAGAACATTGCTGTAAATGCCCAAAATGCATCCCAATCAATTGAATAATTGTTGTGTGCGTCTTTTGAAACCGGCATTTGATTGATGATTCCGATAGGGCCTGATACATTTTTGTATCCTTTAACCTTTTTATTGAAAACTAATTTGAATGATTTAATCTGATAGGTTAAACTCTCTATCGTTTGTGTGAAACCACGGGTAACAGATTGTCCAAATGAATAGTCTTTATGAGTTTCGTATTTCAATAATTGCTTGTATGGAAGAACTCCAATAGTTCCATCTTCTTTTACCGGTATAGTAAGATCAACTGGATTTCCATTTCTTAAAACTTGTAAATCAACCGTTTTTCCAGCTTTTGGTCTAACTAATGGTGCAAGCTCATCGTTGAATTCAATTTCTTTTCCATCAATTTTAGCAACGATATCGCCTTGTTTCAATCCCGCCTTCAAGGTGCTTTCGTACATAATTGTGTCCATAACCGGATTGATTCTTGGAGAAAGGAATCCTCGTGGGTCTGGAGATTGGAAGGCTTCAGCTTTTCCTTCATCATTCGTCTGGAAAGTTACTTCTTTGCCATCTCGTAAAACAGTTACGTGATCACTTAATAAGACGTCAAGCGCTAATTTTCTAAAATTCGGTTGAACTTTTCCATCTACAGTTAAAATTTCATCACCATCATGGAAGCCCATTTTTTTGGCTGCTGTGGAGTATTTTAAAGGTTCCGTAATTTTTGATGAATCAAAAATGGATTCCCCGTTTTTGAATACTAATGCGGAAAAAATGAACCATGCTAAGAAAAAGTTAACGGTAACACCTCCTAACATGATGATTAATCGTTGCCAAGCCGGTTTGGATCTGAATTCCCAACTTTGAGCAGGTTTTTTCAATTGCTCAATATCCATACTTTCATCGACCATTCCGGCAATTTTTACATAACCACCCATTGGCAGCCATCCAATTCCGTATTTGGTGTTTTCGGGATATTTTCTCCAATCATCGTCCGAAAGTTCATCTAAATCAATTGGAACTTCTTTTTTCTCACCATTTACTTCAATAACCTTCGTGTCTGGAAGGTTTTTCGAAAAGAATTTGAATTTCCACGAACCTTTAATTTTCTTCATTGAGAAAATTGAAAACCAAGGGTCGAAGAATAAAAAGAATTTCTCTGCTCGAGTTCTGAACCAACGAGCTGGTAAAAAGTGCCCGAGCTCATGTAATACGACAAGAATTGATATGCTTAGTACAAACTGAAATATTTTTAATGCTAATTCCATTAATGTATTTTAAAATTAAAGATTTGCAAATGTAAGGATTATCAAAACTATGCCAAAGAAAAAGACCCTCGTAAAGAGAGTCTTTTTGTCTTGTTTTTTGGATTTTTAGAATGTGAATCTAAGTCCCAAACCAAATCTTCCTGCGATGAAGTCAGAATCACCATCATAGAATACAGCTCTAGGTCTCCAGTCAAAGAATAAATCTAATGGAGCTCCTTGAATTTTGTAATCAAGACCTGCAACTGGTACAATCCCGAACAAAGAATTTCCGTCTCCGAAACTAACTGAAGGACCGATACCAACATACCACATTAGACCTTTAGCACCTCCAATTCCTTTGTTGAATTGGTATAAAGCCTGTACTGTTGTAGCATCACCACCGAATAGTACGGAAAATTCCCCAGCACTATTTGTTGAGAAGAAATGTTTTACATGTGGTCCAACTAAAGTTGCTCCATCACCAACATCTACCATAAGACCTGCTCCTGTTTTATACGTTTGAGCATTCATGTTCGATGTTCCTAAAATCGTAGCAAACGCAACTGCTACTAGTCCAAAAAGCTTTTTCATAATATGTTTTTTAAAGTTTATTTTAATTTTTAAAGATTAATGCTTAATCCTAAGCCTCCACGATTTCCAACTTCAATAAAGGCTCCAAATTTTTCTGTGAAGAAATAACGGAATCCAACATGAGCTCCAAAATCAAACGAGTTTCCAACAATTCCCATTGTGATTCCGGGATAAATATCCATTCGGTCATCTAGATTTAAGGCGTCTTGAAGATGATAGTTTGCTCTACCATGAATGGTGAAATCCGAGTTTTCATTTTTATCACCAAAAAAGAAACCAACTCCTGCTCCAACAGATATTGCATCTGCAACACCATAGTCATAGCTTCCTTTGATTCCTAAACCTTCACTACCATAGATGTTTAAAGCGACTTGTGCTTTTTGATCGCCTTTACCACTCCATGCTTGCGAAAATGCCATTTGACTTCCTACTAAGAGCGCTGCTCCGATAAAAAATTTCTTCATATTCAATAATCTTTTTTATCTCTAACAAAAATAAGACCATTTTATTTTCTAGTTTAACATTATTACGGGAAAAATTTATAATTTTAATCGGTGTTTATAAAAGATATTGTGATGACCTGTTTAAAAATTACAGCCCTGAATTTGGATATTCGGTGGAAAAACCAAGGGGAGAATTTTGAATTAATTTCGAAAGAAATTCAAAATGTGGAAACGGACGTTTTGCTCCTGCCAGAGATGTTTTCCACGGGTTTTTGTATGGAGCCCGCACAGATTGCTGATGGGGATGAAGTGACTTTGAATTGGATGAAAAATCTAGCCCAAGAACGTGATTTCGCTGTGGCAGGGAGTGTTTCAATCGCAGAAAATGGAAAATTCTATAATCGCTTTTATTTTGTTGAACCGAACGGGCGTTGCCATTTTTACGATAAACGTCATTTGTTTTCATATTCTGGTGAAGATGAGGTGTATTCAAAAGGGAAAGATCGGGTTGTTTTCGATTATAAAGGCGTGAGGATTTTGCTGCAAGTATGTTATGATCTTCGTTTTCCGGTTTTTGCGCGCAACATAAACGATTATGATTTGGCTTTGTATGTTGCTAATTGGCCCGAAGCTCGAGTTGATGCTTGGCGAACGCTCCTGAAAGCGCGTTCTATTGAAAATCAAGCCTATGTTTTTGGGGTGAACCGAATTGGTGTCGATGGAAATAATTTAAAGTATGAGGAAAGTACAGATTGTTATTTCCCTGACGGAAGTATTGTTTCTGAGAAGAAAGGGAATTTAGTTACGGCTCGAGTGGATTTGGAGATTTTGGATGTGTTTAGAAAAAGATTTCAATTTCTAAATGATGCGGATTCGTTTCAACTAGATGTTTAGTTTTTGATAGTTGTTTTTATTTGAATATAAAAAAAAGCCGCATTCAATGCGGCTTTTTGTTGTTTATTATCTTGTGAACAAAAGTTCTCTGTATTTGGTCATTGGCCAAAGTTCGTCGTCCACCATCATTTCTAATGCGTCTGAACCTTCACGAATCACATCAAATAAAGGTTTCACTTTATTACAATAAGCGTTTGCTTGTTTGTGCGTGTCAGTCGTGTTTTTCGCAGCTTCTTTTTCTTTAAGAAGTTCGTCAACCCCTAATTTGATTTTAGAAACGTTTTCAGAAATCTGAGTAATCAAGCTGATTTGCTCTTTTCCTAAAACCTTAAATTCTTTATCGCCAAAGATTTCTTTAAGACCTTTCACGTTCTCAATCAATCTGTTTTGATAATTGAGCGCAGCTGGAATAATGTGGTTTCTCGCGATATCCGCCAAAACTCTTGCTTCGATGTCGATAACTGTTGAGTATTTTTCGAATTTGATTTCGTTTCTCGCTTCGAATTCTCGGTGAGAATAAATTTTTAATTCCTCAAAAAGCTCTGAAAACTTCGGATTTAATTCTTGCTTAAGCGCTTCTGGTGTTGTTTTGTGATTGTTTAATCCTCTTTTCTTAGCTTCTTTCGCCCAATCGTCAGAATAACCATCACCTTCGAACAAAATTGTTTTCGATTGTTTGATGTATTCTCTCAATACATTGAAAATCGCTTCGTCTTTCTTAAGTCCACCCTCGATTAATGCATCAACTTCTGTTTTGAAAATTCGAAGTTGTTTTGCAGCGATAGCATTCATTACCGTCATTACTTCCGCACAGTTTGCAGAAGATCCAACCGCACGAATTTCGAATTTATTACCAGTAAATGCGAAAGGGGATGTTCTGTTTCTGTCCGTGTTATCCAAAAGGATTTCAGGAATTTTACCAACAACGTTTAGTTTTAATTCTGTTTTTTCTTCTGGAGATAGTTTTCCGTCGGTTACTTTTTCAAGTTCTTCCAAAACGCTAAACAATTGACTTCCGATAAATGCAGAGATAATTGCTGGCGGCGCTTCGTTGGCTCCCAAACGGTGATCGTTGCTTGCTGATGCGATGCTTGCTCTCAACAAATCTGCATAATCGTGAACTGCCTTCAAAGAATTCACGAAGAATGTCAAGAACTGTAGGTTTTTCTTTGGATTTTTCCCTGGACTTAAAAGGTTTTCACCTGTATCTGTCGCCAAACTCCAGTTGTTGTGCTTCCCACTTCCGTTAACGCCTGCGAAAGGTTTTTCATGGAATAAAATATGGAAATGATGTTTGTGTGCAATTCTCGCCATAATATCCATCAGCAAAGAGTTGTGGTCAACGGCAACGTTACATTCTTCAAACATTGGCGCCAATTCGAACTGATTTGGAGCAACTTCGTTGTGACGAGTAGTAACTGGAATTCCCAACTTCATACATTCGATTTCCAATTCTTTCATGAAGTTCATCACTCTTGTAGGAATTGATCCGAAATAATGGTCATCCAATTGTTGTCCTTTTGCTGGTGAATGTCCAAGTAATGTTTTACCCGTTAACACCAAGTCAGGACGAGAAATGTATAAGGCTGAATCTACCAAGAAATATTCTTGTTCCCAACCTAAAGTTGGTGTTACTTTGGTTACGTTTTTATCGAAATAGGCTTTACAAACGTCTGTTGCAGCTTCGTCAACCGCGTTAAGTGCACGTAGTAAAGGTGTTTTATAATCTAAAGTTTCGCCTGTATACGAAATGAAAATCGATGGAATACAAAGTGTTGTTCCCATGATAAATGCTGGTGACGTTGGATCCCAAGCGGTATATCCTCTTGCTTCAAATGTATTTCTGATTCCACCATTCGGAAAAGAAGACGCATCTGGCTCTTGTTGAATCAACATTCCGCCGTTAAAACGCTCGATTGCTCTGTCGCCTTCAATTGGAGTAAAGAATGAATCGTGCTTTTCTGCAGTTGTCCCAGTTAATGGCTGAAACCAGTGCGTGTAGTGTGTTACACCTTTGGACATCGCCCAATCCTTCATGGCAACTGCAACCTGATCTGCAATATGTCTTTGGATTTGAGTTCCTTTTTTGATTGCATCCATAATAGAATTGAATGCTTCTTTTGTTAAATACTCTCTCATTGTGTATTCTGAAAACACGTTGTTGCAGAATAATTCTGAAAGTTTTACGGGAACATCCACGAAATTGTCTTTTCTGTAATCTCTAAATGGAAGTTCTGCTAAGGCTTTAAATCTTAATGTTGACATCAGCTTATATTTTGATAGGGCAAATTTATAAAAAAAATGAAAAAAAATTCAATTACCCCTATTTTTTTTAGGGGTGTTGTAGAAATTTAACATTTAAATTTGGTTTTCGATCTCATTAATGAAGGTTCATATAAATGTAATCGCCTTTTAATTCTAGATTCTTTAGTTTTTAGTAGAATTGTGAAATTTTTAAACATTAACTATATTCCGTATCTTTGTCGACTTTTCTAAAATCAAAATCTATGGCAAATTCAAGAGCAAGAGAAACTACAGAAGCAATTGAGAAACTTTATGTATCAATGCGTCACCTTTTTTATAGAGGCTTTTTCAAGCCGTCAGGAATCTCAGGAGAGTCTTTACGATCTCTTTTGATGATTATTGCGCCTGAAATTTACGGTTCCATGGGAGTTCCTAATAAAATAGAACTTGATGGACTTTTGTATGTTCTTGATCGTTTGCCTGAAGGTATTGAGGAAACACCTTTTGTTCACTTAACATCAGATGAAGGTTTCGAAAAAGGAAGTTTTGAAGTGATTGTTCCGAAAAAACGTCGTAGAAACTGCTACCGTATCGACGAATATCAAATGAATATTGAGGTTTTGTTGGGAAGATCAGAGATTTATGATATCCTGACGCACCTTACCTTCTTATATATAGAAGCGGATAAAATCCGTGAACTTGCCTATAATAAAGATGAAGAATACAAACCAACACGCGCTTGGCATATTATTGAAGAGGTTGCTATTGGTGAGAAAAAATACAGCCGTAAGGAAAAAGAAGTTGCTTTAATTCATCTTTCGTCTCTTTTAGGAAGAACATTTGATGAAACATTGAATGCTTATCACGCTTTTGGAGACGATCAGAATCCAGATCGTTTATTTAAAATCATTTATCATTTGGGAAGAGCGAGTTTAGATGATTTGTTGGGGATTCGTGAGCGTGAAGTTTTCTTCAGTGCGATTTTGAGAGAGCGTGTTGGGCATCACTTGTTTGGTGATCGATGGGCAAATAATGTAAAACGTGTTTTGGTAGAAAACCAGTTGCAAATGCGTCCACTTCATATTATTTCGGCTAACATGCACTCGGTGAAGAATATGATTTACGGAAATGATGCATTAGGAAAAAAATCGGATGGAACGGTTGATTACAAAATGTATGAAGAAATCAGCAACAAGAAAGCACTTCAAGATAAAGTTTTAGATTTTTCATCCAAACAAGGTTTGATTTATATTGATGATCAAAGTGGAAGTAACATCGATGTTCAGATTATTGATTTGAGCAAAGTGAAGTTGAAAAACACACCGTTTGCAAAATCTAATTTCTCCGGTGATGATGTGGTACTGGTTTTTGATTATGCGTTTGGAGAGCAGGCGTACGAAATCATGGATGAGTTGCTTAGACCGTACGAAAGTGCAGGAGAAGTCTATACCATGAAGGTGAAATCCATTTCCATTATGGGGAAAGCAGGGATTTTAGAAGGAACGAAAGGCGATATTATGATTCCAACGGCGCATATTTTCGAAGGAACAGCAGATAACTATCCTTTTAAAAATGCTTTGGAACTTTCTGATTTCGAAGATGATGAAATCAAAGCCTACGAAGGAACGATGATAACCGTTTTGGGAACTTCGTTGCAGAATAAAGATATTCTTTCGTATTTCATGAATACATCTTGGCGAGCAATTGGACTAGAAATGGAAGGAGCGCACTATCAGAAGGCGATTCAGGTGGCTTCAAAAATCAGACATCACATTTCCGAAGACCTTTTCCTTTGTTATGCGTATTATGCTTCAGATAATCCATTGGAGACGGGAAGCACCTTGTCTTCGGGAGGATTAGGATTAACGGGAGTAAAACCAACCTATATGATTACTATGCGAATTCTAGAAAAAATCTTGAATTCAAGTACAAAATAAAATACAGAAATCAGTCGATTTTTAGAATCTGTAACCTTGAAAACCTCGTGTTTTCAAGGTTTATTTTTTAAATATTGCTTATCTTTCGACTCAAAATTGTTGAAATCATGAATAAGCAGTTATTTTTTCTATTTGTTATTTTAGGTTCTTGGCTCTCGGCGCAGCGAGCTCCTTATTATCAGCAGTATGCGAAATATAAGATGGAGATTGATGTGGATGCACCCAATTTTACATACACAGGGAAGCAAACGTTACAATACACCAATAATTCTCCAGACGAATTAAAAGAAGTGTATTTTCATTTGTATTGGAATGCGTTTCGTCCAGGTTCTATGATGGATCAGCGTGTTCAAAATCAAGGAAAAACGGGCGATAGCCGATTGCATAAAGACGGAATTTCTCGTTTGTCGCAGATTCCGAAAGGGGAAGAAGGTGCTCAAAACATCCATTGGATCAAGCAAAATGGAAAAGATCTGAAATTTGAAATTCAGGAAACCATCATGAAAGTGTATTTGAATACACCAATTAAACCTAATTCTTCAACAACATTTACGTTAGAATGGGATGCGAATATTCCGTATCAAATTCGTAGAGCGGGGCGTAACAACCGTGAAGGTGTTGATATGACGATGACGCAATGGTACCCAAAAATAGCGGAATATGATTACGAAGGTTGGGCAACATTTGACTATATCGGAAGAGAATTCCATGCACCTTTTGCTGATTTTGATGTAAGTATAAAAATCGACAAAGAATATGTTATTGGAGCAGGAGGAACGCTTCAAAACCCATTGGAAGTTAAAGGATATTCTTCGAATGCGAATGTGAAATTCGACGATCAAAATAAAGCAGTTTGGAAGTGGAATGCGAAAAAAATGTTGGATTTTGCCTGGGCAGCCGACAAAGATTTTTCAGTGGATACTTTTTCAATTATTGACGGTCCAAAAGTATATTACGTTTATCAAAAATCCGATAAAACCTTATTCTGGGAGCAGTCTAAGCCCTATGTGACGAAGTTTTTCCAATTGATGAATGCAAATTTTGGTAGATATCCGTATCCATCGTATTCGTTTGTTCAAGGTGGTGATGGCGGTATGGAATACGGAATGGCAACGATGATGTTGGGCGAAGCGAAAACTTTGGAAGGTTTAGTCGGTTTAATGGTTCACGAAGGTGCGCATTCATGGTTCCAGCAGGTGGTTGCAACCAACGAAAGTATGCGTCCGTGGATGGATGAAGGCTTTACAAGTTATGCTGAAGATTATGTGATGTATCGCTTGTTTCCGCCAAAAAATCCAATCCCGAACCCGTATGTTCCAGCGATTAATAGCTATGTAAAATTTGTAAAAGGAGGTTTGGAAGAGCCGGCAGTTTGGTTGGCCGATCATCACGATAACGGGAGCGCGTATAGCGTTTCTTCCTACACGAAAGGAGAGTTGTTTTTAGTGCAACTTGGATACATCGTTGGTGAGCAAAAAGTAAATGAAATCATGCGTGAATACTATCGTTTGTGGAGTTTTAAACATCCTAATGAAACCGATTTTATGCATATCGCGCAGAAACTTTCAGGAATGGATTTGAAATGGTTCTATCACTATTGGATTAACACGACCAACACCATTGATTACGCTGTGAAAAATATCGTTTATGGTGATGATGAAACGACCATAACTTTAGAAAATAAAGGAACGCTTCCAATGCCTATTGATTTTTCAATTTTGACGAAGGATAAGCAGGTTGTTAATTATCAAATCCCTTTGAATATGACTCATACGTGGAAATCTAAAGATATCTATGGTGATTTTGAAACACTTTCGTACTGGCCGTGGACTCAAAAAGAATATACGTTTACGATTCCATATTCAAAAAGTCAAATCAGTGCTTTAGGAATTGATTTTTCTAAAAGATTAGCGGATATCCATCCAGAAGATAATTTGGTTGAAATAAAATAATCGAGGAAGCGTATGAATTCAATTGTTATAAATATTGGAAATACGAACATCCGTTTCGGATTGTTTGACGATGATAACTGTGATATTTCTTGGGTGCTGAATACAAAGCCTTACAAAACAACAGATGAATTGTATGTACAGTTTTTGATGCTGTATCAAACGTATAAAATCGATGTTGATTCTATTGAAAAAGTTATCATCGGTTCGGTAGTTCCGCAATTAACAAACGTGGTGAAAAGCGCTATAAAGCGTATTCATAAAGTAGATCCCGTAATTGTTGATCGCACAACAAAGTCTCCTGTTGAACCCAAATCCAAACAAATGGGCACGGATATTTACGCCAATTTGGTGGCGGCTCATTTTCTGTATCCGGATCGGACGAAGATTGTTTTGGATTTCGGAACCGCATTGACAGCAAGCTGTTTGAGTAAAACGGGTGAGACATTAGGCGTTATTATCGCACCAGGAATTATAACGTCTTTGAATAGTTTAATTCATGATACGGCTCAACTTCCCGAAATTGAATTGGTAAAACCCAAATCCGTTCTTGGTTTGGATACCATTTCTTGCATGCAAAGCGGGATGGTTTATGGCTATTTAGGAATGGTAGAAGGTTTTATTGATCGAATTAACAACGAAGTTCAAGAGGATTGTTTTGTGGTTGCAACAGGAGGCGTTTCGCACGTTTACAAACCGCTTACCGATAAAATCCATGTAGGTGATAGACTTCACACCTTAAAAGGCTTGTATTATTTAGGACGAGATCTTTAGTTTATCGTTTCGATTTAAAAAAATCTTTAACAATTTGGCTGCATTCTTCTGCTAGAATATCGGTAACGATTTCAGTTTTAGGATGCAGCCGAATTCCTTTATTGATAAATCCTCTTTGCTCATCACGAGCTCCAATGACAATTTTCGAAATTTGCGACCAAAACAAAGCTCCAGCACACATCACGCAAGGTTCCATGGTAACATACATCGTCGCATTGATGAGGTATTTTCCACCAAGAAAGTTAGCAGATGAGGTTATCGCTTGCATTTCGGCATGTGCAGTAACGTCATTTAATGTTTCGGTAAGATTGTGCGATCTCGAAATAATTCGGTCATTGAATACAACAACGCAACCTATGGGAACTTCATCTTTTTCTAAAGCTTCATGAGCTTCTTGCAAAGCGAGTTTCATAAAATAGGTATCGTCGAACATAGATTGATTTTTGAAACTTCAAAAATGAGAAAAATGATTCAATAAAAAAAGCACCCCAAGTTTGGAGCGCTTTCTTTGTATTTGAATGTCGTTTTTATTTAAAAACTAACTTCGTTTGTATCTTTTCCTCTCTGGAAATTCATTGTTTTTTGGTTTCCTTTATAGGCAACATTAACCACATTAAACTGTTTTGGATAGGCATCTAAAAGGATGGAGTTTTTGATTTTTAAAGAGCTAATGTCACTTACGCCAGCTGCTTCAAAATAGACCCAAACTGATTCACCATTTACTTGGCTTCCTGTAAAAGTCAATGTTTTCGGAGCTCCATTTACGGTAACGCCAAAATTACGATTAACGTATTTCTTTACTTCCGCTTCAAAACCAGCTGTATTGGGGTTGATTTTAATCGCTGCAGCAACGTGTTCTGTATTCATTTTTGTGGTGAACTTCAAGGTTTTGTTCCCTTCAACAAAATCCACTTTAGTCATGGACGAATAGAAATCTGCAATCATGAAACTCATCAATGCAAATATTGCTAAAACACCAGAGAAATATAAAATTTTTTTCATTGCTTTTAATTTTAACATCATAAGATGGTTATAAAATGGCACAAATAATATGCCAATTAGAAATTAACGTTAACGGTATACTTATCGTAGAATGCTTTGATATGTGCAACTGCTTCATCGGCCGTATCTACAACGCGATAGAGCTCTAGATCCTCCTCAGCAATCATCCCGTTTTTAAGCAGGGTATTTTTAAACCAATCCAGTAAGCCTCCCCAAAATTCTGATCCTACTAAAACGATTGGGAAACGAGCAATTTTACCCGTTTGAATCAACGTTAAGGCTTCAGAAAGTTCGTCTAATGTTCCAAATCCACCAGGCATAACAACAAAACCTTGTGAATATTTAATAAACATCACCTTTCGAACAAAGAAATAATTGAAGTCGATCGAGTAATTTTTATCAATATAGGGATTAAAATGCTGCTCATGGGGAAGCTCAATGTTCAAACCGATAGATTTTCCACCTTTATTGTGAGCTCCGCGGTTTCCAGCTTCCATAATACCCGGACCACCACCGGTGATAATTCCAAATCCAATAGCGGTAATTTTCTCCGCAATTTCCACGGCCATCTGGTAATATTTGCTGTCTTCTCTTAGTCGAGCTGATCCAAAAATAGAAACGCAAGGTCCTATTTTAGCCATTTTTTCGTAACCATCAACAAATTCTGCCATGATTTTGAAAACCATCCAAGAATCCTTGGTTATGGTTTCGTCCCATGTTTTTTCTTTGAATGAACTTTGTATTTTTTGATCAATTTCAAATTCGTTTCCTGCGACCTCACGAGTCAGGCCTTTTCCTCTTTTAATTTTTGCCATGCATTGATTATTTAAAATATTCTTCGGCTTCTAAAACCGATTCGGGTCTTCCAACATCGACAATTCGAGCTTCGTGCTTAAACCCTTGGATATGTTCTGTTTGCATTAAATCGAGATATTCTTCCATAATAGAGAATTTCCCTTTGCGTTTTATTTTTTCAAAAAGATGAACGTTTACGCAATGAATTCCACTGAAAGCTAATGCTTTAAACCCTTTATTAAATTCGGCTAATCGTTGCTCGCCCGTTTGTACATTCAGCCAACCGCGAAGCGTCATTTCTTCGTTGAAAAGCAGTTTTCGAGAGCTATTACGATCCGAAACCGCCAAAGTAACAAAATTTTGATTTTCCAAATGAGATTGAACAAATTCTTTGATGTTTAAATCCGTTAAAATATCGGCATTCATAATCAAGAAATTTTCAGCATCATCCAAGTATTTTTTGGCAAAAACCAAGCCACCGCCTGTTTCTAAAAGTTCTTCACTTTCATCGGAAATGCTAATATTGGCTCCAAAATTATCTTTTGACTTTAGAAAATCAACGATTTGATCACCAAAATGATGGACGTTAATCACGAAATCATGAATCCCAGCTTCCTGCAAATAGCGAATGTTACGCTCCAAAAGAGGAACATTGTTTACTTTAGCTAAAGCTTTTGGGTGATGATCTGTGAACGGTCGCAAACGTGTGCCTTTTCCAGCAGCGAAAATCAATGCTTTCATTTTCGTTTATTTGGAAGGGTTTAGCTGAGGTTGCTCGTCGTGATTCACAGTAACCAAAGCTTGTGGATATTTTTCACGAATAAATTCTGCTATTTTTTCAGCGCTATAAACGGAACGGTGTTGCCCGCCTGTACATCCAAAATTGATTTGAAGATGCTCGAAACCGCGTTCCAAATAGTTCTCAATCGTGATGGAAACAACACTTTTGATACCTTCAATAAATTGCGGCATCAACGTTTGGGTTTCCAAAAACTCTTGTACGGGAACATCTTTTCCCGTTTGAGGCTTGTATTCATCAATTCTTCCGGGGTTCAAAATTCCGCGGCAATCAAAACAATAGCCACCGCCGTTGCCCGAATCGTCTTTAGGAATTCCGCCTTTTTTATAAGAAAAACTGTGAATTTCGATATGTAATGGATGATTCATTCGTACTTTTTATTTTTAAGGTATCATAGCCTGCAGTTTCGCTTTGATTTCAGGTTGATACAATTGATTAATAACTGATTTTAATTCGGGATATTGTCCCATTTCTTCCCAAGATTCGGATAATTGATATAAATTTTCAATGCCTTGCGGAATGGATTTGATGAAATGACTTTTCTGCTGCACCAAACCTCGGAATCCATAAACGCCCAAAACTTGAAGAAAACGCATCAACTTCATTGGTATAAGTTGCTTTTGTAGTTGAATTTGCGCATCGGAATTTCCCCATAACTGGTAATAATGAGAAAGCATTTCACTTCTAAAGTCATCTGAAAAATTGGCTTTTGCTTGAAACAAAAATGAAGTCACGTCGTACATCAAAGGACCTTGCATTGCGCTTTGGTAATCGATAAAAAAGACCGTATCATTTTCGTCAACCATGATGTTTCGCGCTTGGAAATCACGAATCATTAAGCCTTTTGGTTTTAATTGCTCAATTTCTGAAACCAATTTTTGAAATTCTTTAACCAACCTTGTTTTATGGTAATACACTTCTAAAACATCCGCAAACATGAATTTGAAATAAAACAAATCATGAAGGACCGGGATTTCGTTGTAGGATTCGTATTCAAAAGTCTTTTTGTAATCAACTTTTCCTTGGGTTTTCACCTGAAGTTCATAAAGTTTTTCAAGCGTTTGCTTAACCAAAGATTTTACACGTTCCGAATCTCCTTCATTAGCGATAATTTCAGAAAATGTTTGACCACCAAGATACGATTGCAAATAGGTTTTTCGATCTTCAGAAATCCAAATAATTTCAGGTGTATTCAGCTTTAGATTGGAAAAAACTGCTGAAAAATAGTAAAACGAATCGTTTTCTAGAAGGTTATCATTTTCCGTAAGAACGTATTTAGCCTCCGAAGTTGTCACAATATAATTTTTTCGTGAAGAGCCGCTCTGAGGAAGTTGTTCTATGGAAAGAACTTCTTTTTGAAGCTTGTTTTCAAGAGTATTTTTGATTTCGGATAAAGACATTCGCCTAGTTTTGTTTTTTCAATTCGTTCTACAAAAGTACTAAATATCAGCCTTATTTATATATTTGCATCATGTTTAAAGATTTCAAGCCTGTATTGCTGATTTTAGGTCGGTTTTTATTGATTTATTTGATTCCGGTGGTGTTGTATCAACTCTATTTGAATCAGTATGCAGGTCAAGGCTTGGATCCGATTTCGCGTTGGGTTGGAGATCAAGCGGCAGCGATACAGAATCTTTTAGGATATCATACGAAAATGGTGCACGTACCAGAGCGAGAAACATCCTATTTCTACGTTAATGGGCAATGGCCAACACGAATGGTAGAAGGCTGTAATGCGGTTTCCGTAATGATCTTGTTTTTAGCTTTTATTTTCGCGTTTTACAAAGGAGCGAAAACGTTTGTTTTTGCGTTAGTAGGCTTGGTTGTTTTGCATATCATGAATGTTTTAAGAATTGCGGGACTTAATATTATCTATTTAGAAATGCCCGATTATTCCAAAATTACCCATGATTATTTCTTCCCAGCCATTATTTATGGGACTGTGGTCGTTCTGTGGATTGTTTGGATTAAATTTTTTGCATTGAAAGATGAAAAATAGCAACTGGATTCTTGTTATCATCGGAATTTTAGGATTGATTGGGGTTCGCATGGTCGAAAACCAATTGTTTTATGATCCCTTTTTAGACTACTTTCATACTGCAAATAAGAACGCGATTTTCCCCAATTTTGAATGGACGAAATTAGTTTTTAGTCATCTCTTCCGTTTTGTATTGAATTTGATTTTTGCCGCTTTAATTATTTATGGCTTTTTCAAACGAAAAGATTGGACAGTCCAAGGAATTGTGTTGATGCTCATTGTTTTCGCCATTACATTTCCGTTGTATTTGTACGCCGTTTCAACCAAGTTTGAAATCGGGTATTTATTTTCGTTTTATATGCGAAGATTCGTAATTCAGCCATTGATTGTATTGCTGATTATTCCAATGTTTTATTATCGCCAAAGCATTGAAAAGAAAGCTTAGTTTTGATTTGTTGAATCTAAATTTTCAGCGGTGTGTTTATTTAATTGCGTGATATTTTCGGTATTCCAATTCACTTTTCCGACAAAATTTTGAGAGCGAACAGGGCATTCAACCATTTGACAAATCGCACAAGAATGCGGTTTACAATCGTCCATGTGGAAATTAAATTCAATTTTCCGATCCGTTTTTTTAACGATGGATTTAATGACTTCTTCCATTTCATTGTGTGCCGTTCGAAGTTCAAAATAATAGGGAAGTGTTAAATGTGCATCGATATGAAGCCGACTTCCGAACTGTTGGATTTTCATATTGTGAACGTCAATCCACTCTTTTTTACGGCTTTTATTAAGAAAATCAGCCAATCGTTCGAGCATTCCGGGATCGGCTTCATCCATAATTCCAGCCAGGGATTTTCTGATAATTTTATAACCTATCCAAATGATATAAATTCCAAAAATCGTTGCAACAACTGCGTCAAGCCAATACAATTTGGTGAAACGAACGATAATTAAACTTAAAACCACTCCGGCGGTTGTTATCGTATCGCTTTGAAGATGTTTTCCAGAACTTTGAAGAACTAATGAATTTTCTTTAACCCCTTTTTGATAGGACAAATAACCCATTAAATAGTTAATGACGGCCGTTACGGCAACAATCAAAATTCCCCAGTCCAATTGTTGTGGAATGTTTTTGCTGATGAATGAATTGACTGCTTGAACAATGATAACAATTCCTGCGAAAATAATTAACGCACCTTCAATTCCGGATGTGACAAATTCCACTTTTCCATGACCGTATGGGTGATCTTCGTCTTTTGGTTTTGCTGCCAAATACAACGAGTATAAACCCATAAACGCTGCAATAATATTCACAATACTTTCCATCGCATCGGAAAACACGGCATCGGATTTCGTCAATCGCCAAGCAACCAGTTTTCCAATAAAAAGAAGGATTCCTACAATGGCGACATTGCGTTGAAATCGAAATCTGGTTTTTCCTGAGCTGACTTTAGAGGTCATTGTTTTGAGTTTAAAAGGGTAAATGTTTGAAGTGTCTAATAAAAAAATGCTCACCTAAGTGAGCATTTCGTTTTATACTAATTTATTGTTAACCAAATATTCGGCGATTTGTACGGCGTTTGTCGCCGCGCCTTTTCTTAAGTTATCAGCAACAATCCAACAGTTTAAAGTTTTGGCTTGCGAAGGATCTCTTCGGATTCTTCCAACGAAAACTTCATCTTTTCCTTCGGAATACAAAGGCATTGGGTAGATTTTGTTTTGTACATCATCTTGAACCACAACACCAGGTGTATTGGCTAAAATCTGACGAACTTCGGCTAAATCAAAATCGTTTTCGAATTCGATATTTACACTTTCCGAGTGACCGCCTTGTACGGGAACTCTCACCGCCGTCGCCGTTAATTGGAAAGAATCATCCGACATGATTTTCTTCGGTTCTTTCATCAATTTAAGCTCTTCTTTGGTGTAATCCATATCGTCAAAAACATCACATTGAGGCAATGCATTTTTGAAGATTTCATACGGATAAACTTTGTTGATTGCTTCTTTGTCTCCACCATTTACAGCAACTGACGTTTCGTTGTTTAATTGATCAACAGCATCTTTTCCTGTTCCTGTAACGGATTGGTAGGTAGAAACAACCACTCTTTTCAGTTTGTATTTCTTATGAAGCGGATTCAAAACCATAACCAACTGAATTGTTGAACAATTTGGATTGGCAATAATTTTATCATCAGCACCGATTTCTTTCGCGTTGATTTCAGGAACTACCAATTTCTTAGTAGGGTCCATTCTCCAAGCCGAAGAGTTATCGATAACGAAAGAACCTGCTTCTGCAAACTTGGGAGCCCAAGTCAAAGATGTGTCTCCACCAGCCGAAAAAATAGCGATTTCTGGTTTCATGTCAATAGCAGTTTGCATAGCTACGATACTGAATTCCTTATCCTTGAATTTCACCTTCTTACCTACAGATTTTTCAGATGCTACTGGAATTAATTCTGTTACTGGAAAATTGCGTTCTTCAAGAACTTTCAACATCACTTGGCCTACCATTCCGGTGGCGCCTACGACTGCTACTTTCATTGATTTTGGATTGTTTAAAATTGTTTTTTAAGAGTTAAATAACCTTGCCCATGGCAAAGCGTATCCGAATAAAGCTAAAGCTACTATTGCAAGAATAAATACACCCATGCTTAGTTTCTCATTGCTTTTTACTTTTTTGTTGATTACTGTCATTAAAACAGCAGCGATAAGCATCGAAAATGGATGCTCAATATATGTGAATCGCAAATCTGAATTCTTCATAATAGCGCCCATTCCTTGCGACGAAATAATATCCGTAAACGCAGAAGTTGCAAATAGCATAATTGCCCCAACGATAAATTGGATGTGGAAGAAAATCATGGTAAATAACGTTGACTTTCTTAGCAATTTGCTAATGTTTCCTGAATAGCCAAACATAACGATTAGCAAAGAAACTAAAAATACGACTACGAGAAGGATTTCTAAATACGCGAATCCTCTGTGTGCTTGAATAAAAATGTTGTGTACGTCCATATCAAAAATTTGATTAGCAAAGATATAAAAAATCCCGACTCTAGGTCGGGATTTTGATATTTCTAGGTATTTATTAATATTAGAAAGAATATTTGAATCCTAGCATAGCAGACCAAGTCGTAGAAGTTGTACTTGCTGGTCTATATGGTTTAGAAACTAGGTTGTTACCATCACGCAACATTGTGAATGTTGGATCCGGAGAAACATTTCCTGATCTTCCTAATACAGCAGCTCCGTAAGAACTTACCATATAATCTTGGATACCCCACTTCGAGTTCAATAAGTTTCCGAAGTTGATGAAGTCTAATGAAATAGCAACTTTGTCTCCTTTCGTAGCCATGTCTTTGAATAACGTCTGGCTGATACGAACATCAAATCTATTTGCCCATGGCATCAAGAATGCGTTACGTGGAGTTACTTTTCCTCTGTATTTCTCTAAGTCATTATCTTTAATGAATTGATCGAAAGCTTCTCTTTGTTGAGCTGCCGTGAACAATACGGTGTTACCAGATTTGATATCAGCAAACTTAACTGTTTCTGAACTTCCTGGGATATACATTAGGTCATTCGCGATACCATCACCGTTTACGTCGTTAGAGTAGTAGTAAGAATATCTTCCTTGATTAGCTCCAGAATAGTAAATACCGATACTTGTATTCTTGATATTGTAGCTTAAGTTAGCAACAACTCTGTGTGGAACTGAGAAGTTAGAGATATTTTTAATTTGCTCGTTTGGAGAGTTTACAGTAAGAGATCCAGACCATGCAGATGATGCACTAGATCCTGCGTTAGCTGTAACTTCTTTTGCTTCAGAGTACGTATAGAATACAGATCCTGAAAGACCTTTCCAGTTACTCAAGTTGAAACCAGCAGTTGCAGAGAATGCATACCCTTTAACATCTGTATTGGTAAGTACTGTAGCACTGTTTGCGCCAATTTTGTTGTTATACGTATACGCTGCAGAGTTTGCATAGTAATCTCTTGTTCCGTTTTGCATTTTTTCAGTTGGAGTTTTTCTGTTAGCTCCGTACTGGAAAATCGCATTAACATCTTGAGTGTAGATTAAATCTGTTGTGAATGTTAATGGAGTACTTGGGATTTTGTAGTCAATTCCTAAGCTTGATCTCCAAACTGAAGGCATTTTGAAGTTTTCATCAACTAAAGCAAATGAAGAAGGAGCTCCTTCTTTAGGATTGCTAATGAATGGTGTTACTTTGTTACCTTGTGCGTCTGTATAATAAACTGGATTGTTTACATAGTGGTAGATATCGTTCCCTTGGAATTTAATTTGGTTAATCCAAGGTGCAACAGCTGCATAACTTCCTGGTTCAATAGTATTTTGCAATACCCCAGCATTTGTAGGCATGTTCGTTAACCATACAAATGGTACACGTCCTGTAAAGATACCTGTTCCCCCTCTAATGATTAAGCTACGGTCTCCCATAACGTCATAGTTGAATCCAAATCTTGGAGAAAGCATTACTTTAGAGTTTGGCCATTTTCCAGAATTGTAATGTGTAGGGTTTCCTTTGCTATCCAAAAGCTCTAAAGCATCGATAGATGGGTTTGGAGTTAAATCATTTAAGTAAAGAGGTAATTCTGCTCTTAAACCTAAAGTAAAGTTAAATCTATCAGAAACGTTGAATCTATCTTGGATATAAGCAGATGCTAAACCAAAGTTAATTCTTGAATACGTGTCTTGACCAGCATATGGATAAGTAATACCGTACATGATTGGTGCTACTTCATTTGGAGTTCCTGTTTTCAAGAAATCTTCAACAGACTTATATCTGTAGTATCCAGTTCCCATACGTGTATAGGAGTTTCCGAATTTTTGAAGATCAAATGCAACCCCTCCAGTTAACGTGTGCTTACCAGCGCTATATGTTAAGTTGTTTGTGAATGAATAGTTATCATTGATTACATCGTTCAAATATGAGAATAACTCCGTACCAAAACTGATGTAGTTACCACCTGTGTCAGATCCGTTCCAGATATCAACAAATGGGAATAAGTTTCCATTTGGAGTTGTTCTTTTATCTTGGATTTGAGAGTACGTGAATAAGAATTTATTCGATAAACGGCTATTAAACGTTGAGTTTAATTCGGCAGTAACCGATTGTACGTTGTTTTCGAAACCGTAGTTACCATTTTCGAAAGTCATCGCTTTATCAGAAACACGGTTCCAAGAAGATCTTGGGCTTGGTCCTGAAGTTCCGTTTGCTACAGAGTTAGACGTTGCTTTAAGCATGTTGTAACGAATCGCTAATTTATGCTTATCATTAATGTTCCAGTCTAAACGAGCTAAGAATTTGTCACCAATTTGTTCTGCGTTATCAGCATAACCTTGGTATCTTCCTGGATCGTAACCCCAAACATTGATTAGGTGATTTCTCACTGCGATAAGATCAGATTCTTTTACGCTAGTTACGTTGTTTGCTGCATCAGCAACACCGTTTTGAGATGCTTTCCAAAGGTTTGCTCCTGAAGCATTTGCTCCTGTTGCAACTTCTCTTTCACCACTAACGAAGAAGAACAATTTGTTCTTAATTAGTGGTCCACCAACTGTAAGACCGTTGGTCATTTTAGCACCTGTATATTTATCAAGCTTGTTTCCGTTGATTTTCCAACCATTCAATTCTTTACCTGTATAATAACCATAAAGAGATCCGTGGAATTTGTTTGTCCCTGATTTAGTTACTGCGTTGATCCCAGCACCTGTAAAACCAGATTGAGTAACGTCAAATGGCGCAATGTTCACAGAAATCTCTTGGATTGCATCCAAAGAAATTGGCTGAGACGTTCCACCACCTGGAAGTGGGTTAGAGCTTAATCCAAAACCATTGTTGAAGTTTGCACCATCAATTTGAAGGTTGTTGTAACGAGCATCTCTACCAGCAAAAGAGTTTCCGTTTGCTTGTGGCGTTAATCTCGTGAATTCTGTAATACTTCTAGAAGTTTGTGGTAACTCTTGGATTTGTTTTTGTCCAACGTTCGTTGCAGCTCCAGTTTTGTTGGTGTTTGTTTTACCACGACCACCAGAGATAACAACTTCAGAGATTTCCGTTGTTTTAACGTTATCTTTTTGGTTTACTACGAATGGCTGTCCTAGTTCTAAATAAACATCATCAAAAACTTCTGGTTGTCCATTACCTTTCGTGATTTCGATTTTGTAAGGACCACCAACTCTCATGTTTGATAGAGTGAAACTCCCAGAAGAGTTTACCGTTCCCGTATATACCGTTCCTGTTGGCATATGCGTCGCTTTTACTGTTCCACCTGCAGCCGAGGTAATTACCCCTTGTACACCACTGGTTGTCACCTGTGCAGAAACTGTAAAGCATCCTGTTAAAAGAATTGCTAGAATTAATGTTTTTCTCATTACTCTTTAGATTAAGATATTTTTTGCAAAAGTCGGCAATTTATATTAACTCTTTGTTAAGTATATGTTAATTTTACAAAGTTTTACATAGCGGATGTAAAAAATTGTTTTTCAGCGAGTTAAATATTAACTTATTTTCTACATATACAAAAAATATAATCAAATCGAGTTGAGGAAGGTCAAATTTATGCTAAATATTTTCCTAAAATCTTAACATAATGGTGAAAATAAAGTGAATTTATTTTTCTAGTTGACCGCTTTTAGGCTTAGATCAATATTTTGAGCAGAATGGGTGATCGCGCCAGCCGAAATATAGGTAACTCCAGTTTGTGCGATCTCATTAAGCATATCTCGAGTTATTCCACCAGAAGCTTCCGATTCGCATTTTCCCTGGATCAATTGTACGGCTTGTTTCATGGTTGGAACATCCATGTTGTCTAGCATGATTCGGTCTACATTTGCTTTCAAGGCTTCTTCAACTTGAGCGAGATTTCGAGTTTCCACTTCAATTTTTAATTTGAGTTTCTTCTCTTTAATATAGGCTTTAGCCATTTTTACGGCCGCTGTTATGCTTCCGTTGAAATCAATATGGTTGTCTTTCAACATAATCATGTCGTACAAACCGTATCTGTGATTGGTTCCGCCACCAATAGCTACAGCCCATTTTTCACAAATTCTAAAATTAGGTGTTGTTTTTCGAGTATCTAAAAGTTTCGTTTTTGTACCAATTAATCTAGAATCCCAGTCGTGCGTCATGGTTGCGATGCCGCTCATACGTTGCATACAATTCAAAACTAGACGTTCTGTTTGCAAGATCGATTGTGCTTTTCCAGTAACTAAAAATGCTATATCGCCTTTTTTTGCAACGGTACCGTCCTGAATTTTTATTTCAAGACTCATTTCTTTGTCAAATGTTTTGAAAATAATCTCCGCTAATTCTACTCCAGCAAGTACGCAATCTTCTTTTACCAATAATTTTGCAGTTTGAACTAAATCTTTCGGTATTGTGGAAAGCGTCGAGTGATCGCCCGAATGAATGTCTTCTTCTAAAGCAGATTTAATAAACGTTTTTAACGCTTTTTCGGTCACATAGGAAGGTCGTTTCATTGCTGTTTTATTTGGAGTTACTAATTAATGGTTTTTTTGCAAGGTCCTTATTGTAAAAAGCGCCTTTATTTTCTTTCATTTGAAGCGAATGCTTGATAATTAAATATGAGACATTCACCAAGTTTCTCAATTCGGAAAGTTGTGGTGAAAGTAAAGAATAATTATACAATTCTGTTACAGCTTCGTAGATTTCACGTTGTTTTTTCTGAGCTAGTTTAAGACGAGAATTGCTTCGTACAATCCCAACCAAATCGCTCATCATTTCTTGAAGTTGCTTTCGAAGATAGGTAACCAAAACCAATTCATCCATCAACTTCATTCCTTCTTCATTCCATTCAGGGATGGCTTTTAAATCATCAAAATTAAATTGATTTTCTTGAAGAAGTTCTACCGTTTTTATCGCCGCGTTATGACCAAAAACCAAACCTTCTAAAAGAGAATTTGAAGCTAATCTATTAGCGCCATGCAATCCCGAATTGGTGCATTCACCGACGGCGAAAAGGTTTTTTATGGACGATTGACCGTCTTTATCAACGTTGATTCCACCCATCAAATAATGGCAAGCTGGAACTACGGGAATCAGCTGTTTGAAAGGATCTATTCCTTCATCCAAACACTTCTGATAGATGTTCGGGAAATGTTCTTTGAATTTTTCTTGATCCATTTCGCGGCAATCCAAACCAACATATTCGTCACCTGAAATTTTCATTTCGTTGTCAATCGCTCGTGCGACGATATCGCGGGAAGCTAATTCCTCACGTTCATCGTATTTCTGCATGAAAGGCTTTCCGTCTTTCGTTCTCAATTTGGCACCATCACCACGAACGGCTTCGGAAATCAAAAATAACATTCCATCTCGCTTCGAATACAATGCCGTGGGATGAAATTGATAATATTGCATGTTGGAAACCTTGCCTCGAGCTCGATGAACAAAGGCTATTCCGTCGCCGGTTGCAATAATTGGGTTAGTCGAGTTTTTATAAACATGTCCAGCGCCACCCGTTGCTACCAAGGTTATTTTAGCTGTGATTTTTTTTATTTCTTTAGTTCGCTCATCCATAATATACGCTCCGTAACAGTGTACGTTATCGTAGTTTTTTGGTTTTCCTGGAACGTGGTGCTGCGTGATCAAATCAATGACGTAATGATGATCTAGGATTTCGATGTTGGCTGATTTATTGGCAGTTTCCAAAAGAGCACGTTCAATTTCAAAACCTGTAATATCTTTATGATGAACAATGCGATTTTCGGTGTGGCCTCCTTCTCTTCCGAGTTTGTAATCGCCATTTTGACCTTTGTCGAACTGAGTTCCCCAATCTATTAATTCCTGAAAACGATGTGGTCCTTCTTTAACAACCATTTCTACAATATCGCGGTTGTTTTCGCCATCACCGGCACGCATGGTATCGTCAATATGCTTTTGAAAATTATCATTGTCGAAGTCCGTAACCACGGCAAGTCCACCTTGAGCGTATTTGGTATTGCTTTCGTCTTCATCGGATTTGGTTACGATGATGATTTTTGCTTCGGGCATTTTCTCGGAAATCTTAATGGCATACGATAAACCCGAAATCCCGGAGCCAATTACTAAAACATCTGCTTTTATCATGAATTTGATGTTTATAATTTATAAAAATTTATAAAGTTTTTCGTTCGGTTTGCGCACTTTTTTCAAATTCTGAAAATGATCTTCTGGCGAACGATAGCCCAAAGCCAAAGTAACGGAAACTTTCTCCGTTTCGGTATCCAAATTTAAGACCGAACTGAGAATATCGTGTCGAAAACCTTCCATCGGACAAGTGTCTACACCTTCTTGAGCCGCCGCCATCATCAAAGTTCCCAAAACAATATACGCTTGTTTTTCAGCCCAATGCTCTGTTGACTCATCTTTTAGGTGGTGAACATAGGTATCAATGCTGTTTCTGAAAAGTTCTAAACTCTCGGCGGAAACATTACGCACTTCTTCAATGTGGCGGAAATATCCATCCACATAATTTTGTTCAATATTCTTTTTTGTGATGAGTACGATAAGGTGCGAGCACGTACTTATTTGGGACGGATTGTAAAACGCAGGAATCAGTTTTTCTTTGATTTCTGGACTCTCGACAACCCAAATTTTATACGGTTGCAAGCCCAAAGAACTCGCCGAAAGTTTCCCCGCTTCTAAAATAGAATTGAGTTTTTCCGTTGCTATCTTCTGAACTTTATCGAATTTTTTTACCGAATATCTGCTTTGTAAAGCTTCAATATAATGCATACTCAAAGGTACATAAAATACTTTTTCGGTATGACAAATTCGTGAGTTGAAGAACAAAAAAACTCCTCACTAGTTTTGTAGTGAGGAGGCTTTTTATTTATTGTTTTGTGAAAACTAAAGTGTCGGTTACAGGCAAGTATATATTGGTGTCCAAATTTGATGGACACTCATCACCTATAAATATTGAACCGTTTGGACTATAGCTCCAACTTAATTGAGTAGGACTTAATTGGGTAAGCATAATTGAACCCCATCCTACACCGCAATTTGTTCCGTTGTAATACAAACTTAAAGTCTTGCCATTATTTTGGACTGTTTTACTATTTATTACATGGTATTTTGTTCCATCAGTATTTATTTTTTGAATGGTACTTTGAAGGATCATTCCATTTGCATTTTTTACAGTAAATGTCATTTCTATGGTATCGCGGTAGTACTTATCAATTGAATCATTAAAGTATTTTTTTACATTTTTAACCAAGTTGAACGTTATTGTTTTGTTTTCATAAGTTGTTGCCCATGTACCAATAAATTTATCCAATTCATTGTTCGTATCTTTCATATAAGAGTTTGTTGGTACTTCAAAATAGGGAGTAGATAATGGATAGGTTTGTTGCGCTTTACAAGAAACTGCGATTAAAAAGATAGTTAAAAGTATACAAAGGTTTTTCATTTCGTGTTTTCAAAATAAGTGAACTAAAGATAGTTGTTTTGAAATTTAGAAATCGAAAAAAGTAGAGGTTTTAAAATAATCCGTCCTGGTCTTGGTTTTCAAAAAAGGTGTCTATTTCCAATTGAGGTGATTGAGTAGCTTTTACCGCAAGCTGATCAGCCAATTCGTTTTCAGGGTGTCCAGCGTGGCCTTTTATCCAATGAAAATTAGGTTTGTGTTGTTTAAATAGTGGATAAAAACGTTTCCACAAATCGGGATTTTTAATTTTTGCAAAACCTTTTTTTGCCCAGCCAAACAACCAGTTTTGGTTAATGGCATCCGAAACGTATTTACTATCGGTATAGATGTGGATTTCGTGCCCTTCGGATCGTAGATTTTCAAGCGCAACAATCACCGCCAACAATTCCATACGGTTGTTAGTTGTTCGGCGAAAGCCTTGCGAAAATGTTTTCTGATATTTAGCATCAGGAATACGCATTAAAATGCCGTAGCCTCCTTTTCCTGGGTTTCCTGAGCAGGCCCCATCGGTAAAAACTTCAATTTTCAAAGCACTCGTTTTTTAGAAAGGCATATGGTCGTCATCGTCCTGATCATTCATCGAAGAGCCTGATAAGCCAGAGAAATCTTGAACTCCCGGAAGATCAAATGCGGCTCCTGGATCAATAGTTGTTTTAATGGCATCAAAACCACTTGGCGAATCACTTTTGTCAAAATTAGAATCCTGATATCCAAACGAAGAACCTAGTTGATCCAAATCTCCAAAACGTGCAAAGTTTTTCAAGAACGCCAATCGAACGTCTGCTGTAGCACCGTTACGGTGTTTCGCGATGATTAATTCGGCTTGGTTTTCGGTAGAAGTTTCTTCCCCTTCAGGATCGTTATCCCAAGTCGTGATTTTATAGTATTCAGGTCTAAAAATAAACGATACAATATCCGCATCCTGCTCAATCGCTCCCGATTCCCTAAGGTCGGAAAGTTGAGGCCTTTTTCCAGGACGCGATTCCACGGTTCTGGAAAGCTGAGATAGGGCAATTACAGGAACGTTCAATTCTTTTGCAATTGCTTTTAAGGAACGGGAAATAGTTGCAATTTCCTGCTCTCGGTTTCCACCACCTTTTCCGCCACTGTTGGCAGTCATCAGCTGAAGGTAATCCACCATGATGATTTTCACCCCGTGCTGCATCACTAGTCGACGGCATTTTGCTCTAAAGTCAAATACCGATAAAGATGGTGTTTCATCGATGAATAGAGGTGCGTTTTCCAATTCGGTGACGTTGGAGAAAAGACGTTGCCACTCTTCATCATCCAAAGTTCCTTTTCTTAATTTGTCGGAAGAAATTCGAGTTTCGGAAGCAATCATCCTTGTGATTAACTGTACCGAAGCCATCTCTAACGAGAATAACGCTAGTGGAATTTTATTTTCAACGACGATATTTCGAGCCATAGAAAGGATAAATGCCGTTTTCCCCATCGCTGGTCTCGCTGCAATAATAATAAGGTCGGAGTTTTGCCAGCCACCCGTTTCTTTGTCCAAATCGGTGAAGCCCGAAGGGACACCTGATAAACCTTGTTTGTCTTTCAAGGCAACAATGGTGTCAATGGCTTGTTTCACTAAAGAATTAGCGGTGTCGAATCCCTTTTTAATCGTTCCATTCGTAATGTCGAAAAATGATTTTTCAGCTTGATCCAAAAGTTCAAAAACGTCCGTACTTTCCTTGTAGGAATTATCAATGACATTCGCCGAAACGTTAATTAAACTTCGTAAAATATATTTTTCAAGTATTACTCGAACGTGGTATTCAATATGTGCACTTGAAGAAACGCCCATCGTAAGGTCGATGATGTAGTGGTCGCCGCCTGCAAGGTTTAGCTTTTCTTCTTTTTTTAGTTCTTGGATCACAGTCATTAAATCCACAGGAAGATTGGCTTCGAACAATTTAACAATCGCTTCGAAGATTACCTGATGCCTCGGATCGTAAAAATTATCCGGTTTTAGCAAGTCGATAGAATGGTCTAGCCCTTTTTTGTCAATAAGAAAAGTTCCGATGACAAGACGCTCGATATCTACGGCATTGGGTGGCATTTTACCTTGAGAAATAGACATTTCTTTGGCAAAATTTCCTTGAGTTAATGAAGATAGTGTTTCCTTTTGAACCATTGGACAAAGATAGGTTTTTAAAATTTCCTGAACCTTAATGTGAATAAGAATTGCGTTTTTCTCCTAAGGCTTCACCAGCGTATTCTTAAAGAGTTTTTTGTGATGTGGAAAACTTTTTAATACTGCATTTTTCGCAACTTTGGATTGGTGATTCCTACAATTAAGGCGACGAGTAAAGTCATGCTTCCGCCAAAGATTACGGAACGTACTGGGCCTAATATTTTTGCAGCCAAACCACTTTCAAACTGACCCATCTCATTGCTGGACATAATGAAAATGGAGTTCACACTCATTACACGACCACGAATGTGATCTGGTGTTTTCAGCTGAACAATCGTTCCTCGAATGACAACCGAAATTCCATCTAAAATTCCACTTAACATCAAGAACAAGAATGATAACCAATACCATTTTGACAAGCCGAAACCAATAATACACAAGCCGAAACCAACGACAACCGCGAGTAATATTTTTCCTTGATTTTTCTTCAACGGAACAAACGAAAGGGTAATGATAATGAGCGCTGCACCCACATCGGAAGCGGCATTCAGTGCTCCATAACCTGTAGAACCAACATGAAGAATATCCCGTGCGAAAACCGGAACCATCGCCACCGCACCACCAAAAAGAACAGCAAACATATCCAAACAAAGGGCGCCGAGAATTTCTTTGGTTTTGTAGATGTATTGAATTCCTTCTCTGATACTTTCTAAAACGGGAGCTTTTTTCTCTTGAGGTTCCGGAACTTGTTTGTTGATTTGAAGAAAGAATAAAAGTGCTATGATAATGAAGAAAATCACCACCACAATCGTCCAATCTAGGCCAATAATTCCAATTAAAATTCCGCCCAACGCATGACCCGAAATTGATGAAGCTAGAAACGTGGCTTGATTCATGGTTACGGCGTTTTGTAAAGAATCAACACCAACAATTTTCGGAATTAATGTAGGAACAATCGGACCGATAAACGCTCGCGCGATTCCTGTGAAAAAAATGACTCCATAAATGAAATACGTTATTTGATGCCCTGAATAATGCAATGCGTGGCTTCCAAAAGCGGGAATTAGCAATAAACTAATAAGAAAAATATAAGCGAAACAGCATAAAATGAGGAGTTTTTTTTTCTCGGAATTGTCGATGATGTGACCGGCATATAAAGCACAAGTAACGGCTGGGATCACTTCGGATAAGCCAATAATTCCAATCGAAAAAGGATCGTTTGTTAGCTGATATACCCACCATCCCAACAGGGTTGCGAGCATGCGGAAAGCAATAACGATGAACATTCTTCCGGTTAATAAATTTCGGAATTCGGGAATTTTTAAGGTTTCAATAGGGCCTTTTTGCATACAACTTGAACGTGGAATTTTATAAAGTAATTTTACGAATACTTTTTATCTTTGCCAACACTATGAACTGGATTATTTTAATTATCGCGGGTCTTTTCGAAACCGCTTTTGCAACATGTTTAGGTAAAGCTCAGGAAACTACAGGAAAAGAAAGCACGCTGTGGTGGGGAGGTTTTATTTTTTGTCTTTTTATTTCCATGTTTTTAATGGTGAAATCCATTTCAGGACCTCAAGCGCTTCCGATTGGAACGGCGTATGCAGTTTGGACGGGGATTGGCGCTGTTGGTGGCGTATTAGCTGGAATTTTCTTGTTTAATGAACCGGCAACGTTCTGGAGAATCTTTTTTGTGTCAACATTAATTGCTTCGATCGTTGGCTTAAAATTCGTTTCTGCCCATTAATTTTGAATCAAATTTTCAAGAAAATCGGCTATTTTTCGATCGTTCGCTAAACGTGGTATTTTATTTTGACCACCTAGTTTTCCTTCGGATTTCGCGTATTCATGAAAAGCCCCTTTTTTGAGTTTACTAATGATCAACGGTTGCAGGATGTTTCCTGTAATCAAATCATTGTAATAGGTATTTCTTTTTCGCAACTCTTCATCCAGTTGAAGTCTAAATTGCTCCATGTTTTCAGGCTCTTTTTCGAATTCAATCAGCCATTCATGATGGGGAAGCCCCTCTTTTGGTGTGACTTGCGGAGCCAAATGGAATTCCGTAATTTGAGCTGGAAACTTTTCTACAGTAGCTTTCATGGTTTCTTCCACTTCAAAAGCAATGACGTGTTCTCCAAAAGCTGAGGTAAAATGTTTCGTTCTTCCCGAAACCAAAACTCGATATGGATCTTTTGAAATAAATCGAACGACATCGCCAATAGAATACGCCCACAAACCAGAATTAGTTGTTAAAATCAAAGCATAATCTTTGTTGAGTTCAATATCACCTAACGTTAAACGTTTCGCATCAGGATTTCCGTAGCTTTCTAGAGGAATAAATTCATAGAAAATTCCATGATTTGTAAGCAAAAGCAAACCTTCTTTGGTGTAATCATCTTGAAAGGCAAAAAAACCTTCCGAAGCCGGAAATGTTTGTATCGTGTCAACTTTTCCGCCCAACAGTTCTTCCATCTTTTCTCGATACGGTTCGTAGTTAACTCCGCCTGTTACAATAAGCTGTAAATTAGGGAATAATGTCTTGATTTTTTTTTCGTTTCGCTCAATTAATTTTTCGAAATACATGATTAACCATGGCGGAATTCCAGAAATTAACGTCATGTTTTCATTTTCCGTTTCTTCAACGATTTTGTCCACTTTGGTTTCCCAATCGTCAATCATATTGGTTTCCAATTTTGGAAGTCTATTTTTTTGAAGATAATCGGGGATATGATGTGCGACAATTCCTGAAAGTCGACCAACTTTAATTCCGTTAACCTCTTCCAATTCAGGGCTTCCTTGTAAAAAAATCATTTTCCCAGAAACAAAATCCGCATTGTTTTTTTGCGCCATATAATGGAAAAGCGCTAAGCGAGCTGCGTTAATTTGTTCGGGCATTCCTTCTTTCGAAATTGGAATATACTTCGTGCCAGAAGTCGTTCCCGACGTTTTAGCAAAATACTCAGGCGTTTCTGGCCAGAGAATATGGCGATCACCATGCTTTATTTTCTCAATATAGTCTTTCAAATCTTCGTAATCCGAAATCGGAACTCGACTTTGGTAGTCTGCAATATTTTTAATTTCGGAAAAAGCATGAACGCGTCCGAAAAGTGTTTTCTCAGCTTGTTTTACAAGGGAAAGCAAAAGCTTTTGTTGATCGGAAACGGCATTTTTTTTAAAATCTTGCGAAGATTTTACTGCTTTTTTGGCCCAAACCAAAGCCATGGTTTTTTTGAGAAATGCTAGCATGTCGCAAAAGTATAAAACAACTGCTGAATTTGGATGTGCCGAATCATTTTTTTATAAGGAAATCCTACTTGTTTTCTTTATAGCGACGATCTAGAGTTCCGTCTTTTTTCAATTTTTGACTGGATTTGTAGCGTTTGTCTGGCGTTCCATCTTTTTTCAAAACGGTACCAGCAGGTGCTTTGGTAGGGGTAACTGCCTTAGCTTTTGTTGTTTTTGTGGTTTTCGTTGTCTTTTTAACCGCTGTTTTTTGTTGTGCAGGGATTAGTCCAAAACCTAAAACAAAAAGGAAAATTAATAGGAAGTTTTTCATGATTTTCTGCTTTTAAAATGAATATCGATAACCTAAAGATAAGGAAATCAAATAAGAACGATTATAAAACTTCTCAATTTCTTTGTTTTCATTATGAACTCCTGCGGAATACGTCATCGCTTTCAAGCCAAATATAAAATGCTGTTTTTCTTCACGATCAATCGTGTAAACTCCTTTTACAGAAGCATGAATTCCACCTTTTCCTTCGGTGTATTTTTCACCACCATCATTCCAAATAGAATTTAGTCGAATAACACTGTAGCCTAATGCTTTTTCTAAATAAAATTCGTTTCCTAGTTGGTTTCTATGAAAAATGTTTAGGTCAATTACGTTCATTTTTGCACTTCCTAAGTCACCATATACATTGGCTTTTCCATATTTTACATCCGAAAATTGCAAGGAATACTGAATGCCGAGTCCCCAGTTAATCGGAGTGTGAAGCTGTCCTGCAAATCCAAAACCGTAAAACGGAGCAAAGTTCTTACTCAAATTGTTATTTCCTAACGCTCTGCTTGCGACGAAAAAACCTTCGGTGGTGAACTTAATATCGTTCATCGTTTTTTTCTTCTGAGCGCTCGCAGAAAATCCAACCAAAAGGAGAAGTATAATTCCTATATTTTTCATTTAACTACTTGTATTTCAGTGAAACGAAGAAAAGTTGTTGATGCTGGAATCATAATTTGCAATGAATCTTTTGATAGAGTGATGTTGGAATAATTTTCAACTTGAATTTTCTTTATTTTGAAATTGCTTTCTAAAGACAAATTGTCTCCTTCAATAGGAGCTGATATCACAAATGCACCTGTGTTTTCGGGTGTTACTTTTCCTAAGGTTTTGTCGTTGCTTTTTAATTTCAGAACAACTTCGTGAATCGGAATTGTAGTTGAGATTTTTCCTTCGATATACGTTCTTGAGTTTTCTTCGCTGTCCGACGAACAGCTTATTAGAAAGATACTAAGAATTAAAATGGAAACTAATTTCATGGTTAAATTCGTTTCACACAAAAGTAAGATAATTTTCAAATTGGGCCTTTTGATTTCCACTTAAAGATTTCGTTTGGTTTTTTGTAAATTTGTAGTTCGAAACGGTTTGGGAAAAGTCCCAAATCGCTTTCTTGTTTACACATAAATGATCGTATGACATTAAAATCCATTGATGGAAGCTTGCTTCCGCATTTACTGAAGGTTCAGTTTGGATCTCAAATTTTTCAACAAACCGAAGATTTTCCTTTTGTTACAGTAAAAGGTTTTGCAGGTTCCGTTCCGTCGTTGTTTTCTGCAGAAGCTTTTGTAACGCAGAAAAAGAGCATTCTATTTATCGCTGATGACAAAGAATATGCTCATTACGTTACGTCTGAATTGGAGGAATTGGTGGGCGAAGATTCGGTATATTATTTTCCAGAAACGCATCTAGAGCCGTATCAGATTGAGAAAACGCAGAATGCGAATATTGTTTTAAGAACCGAAGTTCTCAATAAGTTGATGTCGGATAAGAAGCCAAAAATAATTGTGACAACGGCAACTGCTTTGTGCGAAAAAGTAATGAAAAAGGAAGATTTCAAAGCGATTTCGCATCAGATAAAAGTAGGCGATCAGTTGGATTTTGACTTTACGGAAGAACTTTTGTCGCAATTTAATTTTCAATTAACGGATTTTGTTTCGGAACCGGGAGAATTTTCGGTTCGTGGTGGTATTGTCGATGTTTTTTCCTATTCGAATGAGAAGCCGTATCGTATTTCGTTTTTCGGAAATGAGATCGAAAGCATTCGTGAATTTGATATCGAAACCCAGCTTTCTATTCGTAAAATCGATTCGTTTGAATTGGTTTCCAATATGAATTTTGCTGCTTCGGGAACGCGCGTTCCGTTTTTGAATTTGCTAGATAAGAAAACGCTTGTTATTTCAAGAAATGCATATTTGAGTTTTAACCGAATTCGCGATTTTTATGCGAAAGCGATTGAGAAGTACGAAACGTTAAATAAAGATATTAAACATCAAACGCCCGACGAATTGTTTGTTTCGATCGAAGATTGGGCGAATGAATTTGCGAAATTTCGTAATGTTGACTTCAGTGTTCAGCCGCTTAATTTCTTTTTTACCAAAGAGAAAGGCGCTCACGCTGAAGTGATGCTAAATCAAAGTCCACAACCGTCATTCAGCAAAAATTTTCAATTGTTGATTGATGATTTGGAAGGGAAACGAGGTGAAGGATTTGATACGTGGATTTCTTTTTCGAGTGAAAAACAAAAAGAACGACTTGAATCTATTTTTGAAGAATTGGAGCGAAATATTCCATTCAAAGCCTTTAAATCCGAACTTCACGAAGGTTTTGTTGATGGTGATGCGAAAATTTCAGTCTACACAGATCATCAAATTTTTGATCGTTATCAGCGTTTTAAAGCTAAAAATGCCTTTGCAAAATCGGAACAACTAACGTTGAAAGATTTAATGGCGTTGAAAATTGGCGATTACATCACGCACATCGATCACGGAATTGGAAAATTCATGGGATTGGTGAAAGTGAATAACGATGGAAATATTCAGGAATGCTTTAAGTTGACGTATAAAAATGGAGATTTATTGTACGTAAGTATTCATTCGCTTCACAAAATTTCGAAATATAACGGGCCTGATGGTCGTGAAATCGTTTTAAGCAAGCTTGGTTCTCCAGCTTGGAAATCACTAAAGCAGAAGACAAAAGCGAAGGTGAAACAAATCGCATTCGATTTGATAAAACTATACGCACAACGAAAAACGGCAAAGGGATTTTCTTTTACACCCGATACCTATTTACAAAATGAATTGGAAGCGAGTTTTGTTTACGAAGATACGCCCGATCAGGAAAAAGCGACAATGGATGTGAAAACAGACATGGAAGCCGAAACAGTGATGGATCGTTTGATTTGCGGCGATGTTGGTTTCGGAAAGACGGAAGTTGCGATGCGTGCGGCGTTTAAAGCAGCAACGGATGGAAAACAAGTGGCGGTTTTGGTTCCGACGACGATTTTGGCGTTTCAGCATTTTAGAAGTTTTCAAGAGCGTTTGAAAGAATTTCCAGTGAATATTTCATATTTAAATCGTTTCCGAACGGCAAAACAAAAACGCGAAACGTTAGAAGGTCTTGAAAGCGGAAAACTCGATATTGTTATTGGGACGCATCAATTGGTTTCGGATAAGATTAAATTCAAGGATTTAGGCTTGTTGATTATTGATGAGGAACACAAATTCGGAGTTTCTGTAAAAGATAAATTAAAAACAATGAAAACCAATGTGGATACGTTGACGCTTACTGCAACGCCAATTCCACGAACCTTGCAGTTTTCTTTGATGGCCGCACGAGATTTGTCCGTAATTAAAACGCCACCACCAAATCGTCAGCCTGTGGAAACTCACGTTGTTGGTTTTAACGAAGAGTTGCTTCGTGATGCAATTTCATATGAGTTGCAACGCGATGGACAAGTGTATTTCATCAACAATCGAATTGAAAATCTCAAAGAGGTTGCGGGAATGATTCAGCGATTGGTTCCTGATGCTCGTGTCGCCGTTGGGCATGGCCAAATGGACGGCAAAGAATTGGAAGCCAAAATTTTGGATTTCATGGAAGGGAAATACGATGTTTTGGTGTCAACAACGATTGTAGAGAGTGGGGTGGATGTTCCCAATGCCAATACGATTTTCATTAACGATGCGCAGCGTTTTGGCATGGCCGATTTGCACCAAATGCGTGGTCGTGTCGGGCGAAGTAACCGAAAAGCATTTTGCTATTTGATTACGCCACCGTACGATATGATGACTTCGGATGCGCGGAAACGTTTGGAAGCTGTGGAGCAGTTTTCGGATTTGGGAAGTGGTTTCCAAATTGCGATGAAAGATTTAGAAATTCGAGGAGCAGGCGACCTTTTAGGAGGCGAACAAAGTGGTTTTATCAATGAAATGGGCTTTGATACGTATCAGAAAATCATGCAAGAAGCCTTGGAAGAACTTCAGAATGATGCCGAGTTTGAAAACTTGTTTGAAAATGAAGAAGATCGCAAGAAATTATTCAAATCAACCAAAGAAGTGAATATTGATACGGACTTTGAATTGATGTTCCCCGATTCGTATATCAGCAGTACCGAAGAGCGTTTGCAGTTGTATCAACGTTTATCCGAAATGGAGAATGCGCAGCAATTAACCCAAATGGAAAGCGAATTGAAAGACCGTTTTGGTGAACTTCCGAAAGAAGCGGTGAATCTTCTGAAAAGTGTGGAATTGAAATGGCTTGCTGCCGATATTGGTTTTGAAAAAATTGTCGTGAAAAGCGGAATTTTCTTAGGTTACTTTCCTTCGAATCCACAAGATAAATTTTATTTGAGCGATCGTTTCCGAACGATTATTTCATATTTGACGCAGAATCCAACAGAAGCGACTTTGAAAGAAAAATCGTCGTCACAAGGAACGCAATTGATGATGCGAAAAGAACGCGTGACGAATGTTGATGCAGTGAATGTGGTGTTGAGTAAGATTTTAAATTCGTGAGAGATATAAAAATTCGGGTTGAGCAAAGCTCAACCCGAATTCAGTTAATTAACAATTTGCGTGTTTAATCGCATGTCCCAATTTTTGGCACGCAGCGCCGTTTTTACAGCGGTAGTTGCTTGGAACTCTTCATACGATATGAAGGTTCCCTTAAAATCTGTTTTATGTGTTGGTAAAACTTTGATTATTTCTAAAAGTTTCGCAGGTGTAAAAAGTTTTGAGGATAACTCCAATTGATTTAATTTTTGATTTTTAGATAAATCTATATTGGTAATAGGAGTATCTGAAAGTGCTAGATCAAGCAATTTTGTGTTTTTTGTGACATCGAGACTCACCAGAGGATTATTGCTTCCATCAAAACCGTAGAGCTGTAAATTTTGGCTCAAATCAACGGTAGTAACTTCGTTAAAGTCGAATCCAATTGAAGTTAACTTCGGGTTTTTGGTGAAATCCAGTGTTTTTAGTTTATTTCTACCCAATGACACATAACGCAATTGTGGATTTTTCGTTAAGTCTACCGTCGTTAGTTCGTTTCTCATAGCAGAGAAATCTTCAAGTTGCGAAAGGTTAGAGATGTCTATTTTTGTTAACTTGTTTTCGTCAAGATACACTTCCTTCAGCAATGGTGTCTTCGATAAATCAATACTTGGAAGACTGTTGCCAACCAAATCTAGTTTAGTCAAATTAGGAGATTGGGATAAATCAATAGACGTAATTTTCGAATCATAAATGGAGATTTCTTGAATGTCACTTAGGTAGTATCTAATTGTTTTTCCTTTTGTAGTTCCTGGGATAATCGTTCTATTGCCAATTTCTTCATTGACAAATTTTCCGTCGCCCCAATCGACTCGTATGATTTGGCCAATTCGCTTGTCAGAAAAGCCAATTTTTATCTTAGTTCCTATTGATGCATCTGTTGTAAAGGAAACATTAGCTCTATATGTTTCCGGCTTTGTTGGGTCTACAGGGACAATTACTTCATCATCCGAATTTGAACAACTTTGCATCAAAAAGATGGAGCAAATGAGTAGAATCGGATAGAAGAGAAATTTTAGCTTTTTCATGTTTTCTTATTCGTTATACTTTTGAAACGAAAGCTAACGATAATTATTTTACTAGTTTACAATTTGTCCACTCAATCTTAGATCCCAATTTTTCGCTCGAAAAGCTGTTTTCACAGCCGTTGTTGCGTGTTCACTTTGGGTTGTATAATACGTGCCTTTTCCAGTTGTTGTTCTTGTGGGCAGCACTTTGATAATTTCTAAAAGTTTTGCTGCAGTGATGCTTTTTGTGGATAATGATATTTGTTCTAATTCTGGATTTTTAGATAAATCTAAAGTGGTAACCGTTGTTCCAGAAAGATCGAAATATCTCAATTTCGTATTTTTTGTGAAGTCGATTTTAGCAATTTTAGTATTGTTTACGGCATTCAGCTGTACCAAATTTGGATTTTGACTTAAATTTATTGACGTAATATCATTGAAATTAAAACTGATGCCGAACATTTCCGGATTTTTAGAAATATCCAAAGTCGTTAGTTTGTTTCCAGATATGTCCAAATTTCGTAATTCCGGATTTAAGCTTAAATCAATGGATGTGAGCAAATTATTATTAGCACCTAAACCAAATAGTTTTGGGAGTTTAGAAAGATCCAATTTCGCTATTTTATTATCACTAAGATAAATATGTTCTGCAATTGGAGTTTTAGAAAAATCAACGCTAGTAAGCAAATTTTGATCTAATGCAATTTGCTTTAAGTTGGGGCTGTTTTGAAAATCAATAGAGGTTATTTTAGCTTTTGTAAGGTGGATTTCATCAAAATTATCATAAAGAATACTAATGTTTTTCCCTTTTACACTTCCTTTTACGATGGCGTCTTCATTCGTTTTTACATCAACAAAAGTTCCATCGCCCCAATCAATTCGCATTGGTTTGTTCGTTTGGTATCCTGCAACGCCAATTGTAATTTCGCTTCCTGGTGTGGCTTCCGTTGTGAAGTTAATTTTTTGATCAAGTTTTACAGGATTTGTTGGGTTTTCAGAGTCGTCATCCGAACTGGAACAACTTTGTATCAGAAAAATAGAACAAACAAGCAGTAGTGGATAGAAGAGAAGTTTAAATTTTGTCATCATTTTTTTTTTTTGATATACTTTTGAAACGCAAGCTAAAGATAATTATTTCCTTGAATTCGAGGAAAAGACGAAAAAACTCTATTTTTGCAGCATGAAGTATCTTATCATTGGTATCGGAAACAAAGGCGATAAATACGTCAATACGCGCCACAATATTGGTTTTAAGGTTGTTGAAAAAGTAGCCGAAAAGTTGGAAGTTCCTTTTAACTCGGTTAATTTTGGATGGATGGCTGAAGGGAAATACAAAGGCCGTAAAGTCTTGCTTTTAAAGCCAGATACCTATGTTAATTTATCGGGAAATGCCGTTAAATTTTGGATGCAAAAAGAAAATATTCCTTTGGAAAATGTCTTGGTGGTTACTGATGATTTGGCGTTGCCTTTTGGAAGCCTTCGGATGAAAAAGAAAGGCTCTGATGCGGGGCATAACGGGCTAAAAAACATTCAAGAAGTTTTGAATACACAAAATTATGCTCGTTTACGCTTTGGGATTTCTTCCGAATTTGAAAAAGGAAAACAAATTGATTACGTGATTGGTGAATGGGATGACGAAGAAAATGAGAGACTCCCAGAACGTATTTCAACGTTTTCGGATGCCGTTCTTTCCTTTGTTTTTGCAGGCATTACCAATACCATGAACACCTTCAACGGGAAATAATTAGATCACATTTTGCCCAATCAGGAATTTGGAAAAAATCGTGTATTCTTTATACATTCGGTTTTTTTCAATTCGCTCGATGATGCCACGCATTTTTACATTTTCGCGCATGATGAGATGGCTATCCATTTCTTGTAAGCCCAATTCAAGTGCCGAAGAAATCAATTTAATCGCTAAAACAGCGTCCAAACCTTTGTTTTGCATATCGTTTCTCACCGATCCAAGTAGTAATACCAATCGTTTTGATTTTTTCATGGATTGATAAATGTGAAACCAGCCCAAAGGCAGCAATCGTCCTTTTGCTTTTTTGATGCCCTCGTTGATGTTCGGCATGGCGATTACAAAAGCAATTACTTCGTTTTGATTATTGGTGATAATTTTAATCAATTTTGGGTTGAGTAAAGGCAAAAATCGATTGGCAAATTCTTCCGCTTCTTCCTCACTAATCTTTGTGAATCCGTAAATATCCGTGTACGTTTTGTTAATCAAATTGAAAATCGGCTTCACATATTGTTTTATCTGCTTTGTTGATTTGAATTCTAAAACTTGAATATCCAATTGTCGGATAACACGATCAGCAAATTTTTCATATTTAACGGGCAACTCTTTGTTTAAGGGAACTTCGTATTGACAAAGTTCAACATACGGACGGTAGCCTTTTTCTGAAATAAAATCCACCAAAAATGGGAAACTGTGATTGGTAACCATCATGTGCGGTTCCGTGAATCCTTTTGTTAAAAAACCTTGCGGCTCTTTATCCGAAAAACCCATTGGACCGATTATCTGGTTACATCCAAAACCTTTTGCCCAGTTTTCGATGAATTGAAGTAATTCATTAAATACATTTTGATTTTCGTAGCATTCCATATAACTGAATCGAGCCGTTTTTGTATGATGCAAATTGTTGAATTCTAATGGGATAATTCCCATAATTCGGCCAATAGGTTTTTCATTTTCAAATGCTAAAGCAAGTATCGTCGTATTGGTTTTAAAAGCCGGATTTTTCTCTGAATTGAAGAATTTTTCTTCATCCATATACAGCGGATGTACCCAATTGGTGTGGCCTTGATGGATTTTTTCTGGCAGATAAATAAAGGTTTTTAAATCGAAGGCAGATTTTACTTCACGGATTTGTATTGACATGGAATTCGTTTATAAATGTAAGTAACCAAAGGGTAAACAAGTGCGACTGAGAACAGTCCAACAATGCTATCGATAGCCCAATGCGCTTTTATGTAAATCGTTGAAAAAGTGAGGATAAACACAAAAGGAGCTAGAAAATATCGAAGTTTGAGCTTATTGCAATGCAGCCAAATAAGCATGATGTAGGCGATTCCTACGTGCGAGCTAGGAAAAGCTGCGGTTGGCGCTTCACCATTTTTCTGAATGATTTTGATGAGGTTTCCAAAGAGTCCTTGAGCTTCAATTTGGTTTTGAGGTGCGTTAAAATAGAATTGCGGCCCGTACGCTGGAACCAAAATGAAAAATAGATAATACACAACAAATGAACCGATTAAATAGAAAGCAAACTCTTGAATTTTCTCTGGAAATTTTATGTATAAATACACCAAAATAGCAATAGGCATAAGGTAGTACGAAAAATAGCCCATGAAAAATAATTCACTAAAAAAGGCTTGATTAAGCTTTTCTGAAAACACTAACGAAGGTTGAAAACCAAATAATTTTTGATCGAGTTCTAATAAATGAGCATCAATTGGTGGAAAAAAGAGTTGATTGAGACTTGCGGTTTCTTTATACAAGACACTTAACAAGGCATATACAAGGATAAAGGAAAGTATAACCCAAACTTTTCTTGTGACGAAATTAAAAGCTAGAAAACAAAGTAGCCACGCAACCAAATAGAGAATTCTATTTTGTAAAATCTCTTTTGAAAAAGCAATTTCTAGATTGGATCCAAAAAATGAAAGGATGAAAACCACAAGGAAATAGAATCCGATGGGCCACCATACAATCGAGGTTTTTTGGAGTAGATTTTTCAAATAGATTTTTTTCAAAAATAGGGATTTATTAACATTTCGTTCATGTTGAAGCGCAAATAAAAAGCGGGTGCAGCTTTTGCTACGCCCGCTCGGATGAATATAAAGATGAAAATGAGTCTATAACCAAGTAACAACGCCTGTTTCTACACAATAATTGGCGCCTACAATTTTTATTTTTCCGTCTTTTTCCAAAGCCCTCAATGTTGAGCTTTGGTGACGAATATCTTCAATTGATTGTTGAACATTGCTAACGTTCAAACGTTCTAATAAATCTTCATTTTTGGAGCTTCTTTCCTCGCCCTCTTGGATAATTTCGTTAATGATGGGATCGAAATGATAAATCAAATGGTTCAAATTGTCCATTCCTAATTCTTCAATTTTTGCCGCATCCAAACCGCCTTTCAAAGCGCCACATTTGCTATGTCCAAGGACAACAACCAGTTTAGAACCGGCAACGTTACAGCCAAATTCCATAGAACCAAGAATGTCCTGATTTACAAAGTTTCCTGCAATTCGAATACTGAAAATGTCCCCTAAACCTTGATCAAAAATGAGTTCGGCAGAAGTTCGGCTATCAATACAACTCAAAACCACGGCAAAAGGCCACTGTCCAGCTCTTGTGTCATTCACTTGTTCTAGTAGATTTCGATTTACTTTTAGATTGTTAACAAACCTTTGATTCCCTTCTTGTAAGAATTGAAGCGCTTTTTCTGGTGTTATCGTTGCTTGAGTTTCTGAAGTATGTGCTTTCATATTGTTTAATTTTAATAAGTTAGAATTTGAGCTTACATTGCTCGTCTGTGGGTGATTAATACATGAGAATCTTCATCGTTCGCATAATCTTTATAAGAAGTTCGGAAGCCAATGAGTTTTACATCAATGTCTTCTTCTTTGGCTCGAACATTGGCAAAATCTTGGATGAGGTCGAGTACATCCGTAGTAATATAGGACGTTCCACGAGCGTCAATGGTAACCGAAGAGCCAGGATTTACATTTTTCAAAGTTTTCTTAATCGCGGCTTTGTTTAGAAACGATACCTCTTCAGCTAATTTTAATGTGAATTCGTCGGTGTCATTAAGTTCTTCACGACTTAAATAGTACGCTCGTTTCATATTTCCTTGAAGAATGTAGAATACGGAAATCAACAATCCGATTCCAACTCCTTTCAACAAATCCGTGAATACAACGGCAAGAACGGTTGCTAAGAACGGAATGAATTGATATTTTCCGTTATGCCAAAAATGTTTAAAGGTAGCCGGTTTTGCAAGTTTGTATCCAACAAGAATTAGTACAGCTGCTAAAGTCGCAAGTGGAATTAAATTCAAAATAAAAGGAATAGTCAACACGCAAACTAGCAATAATACGCCATGGATAATTGCTGACATTTTTGAAGTTGCTCCCGCACTTGCATTGGCCGAACTTCGAACAACAACCGAAGTCATCGGAAGTCCACCAATAAAAGAACTTACTAAGTTTCCAACGCCTTGTGCACGCAATTCTAAATTGGTATCGGTGATTCTTCTTTTCACATCCAGTCGATCCGAAGCTTCAATACAAAGAAGTGTTTCAATCGATGCGACAACCGCGATGGTTGCGCCAACAATCCATACTTTAGGGTTGGTTAACCCGTTGAAATCTGGTAGCGTTACCATGTTTTTGAAATCGTCTAACGATTGCGGAACAGGCAGAGTTACGAGGTTTTTTGAGCCAATTGCTAAACTGCTTCCCGTCATTTTGAAGATTTCATTTAAGGCAATTCCGGTTGCTACTGCAACCAATGCACCAGGTAAAAGTTTCAATTTTTTTAAAGCCGGAATATGATCCCAAGCTAATAAAATAGAGATGGAAACTAACGTAACAACGACCGCTCCGGGATGAATTGCAGAAAATGCCTCTGTGAAATATGAGAAGTTAATACCGTTTTCGAATAACGTTTCGTTACTGAAATTTTCATTATCGAAACCTACGGCGTGCGGAATTTGCTTTAAAACAATGATGATTCCGATACCAGCAAGCATTCCTTCGATAACGTTGTTTGGAAAATAATTCGAAATACTTCCAGCTCGAATAAATCCTAAAATCAATTGCAATAATCCGGCGATAATTCCAGCCGTTAAAAATAAATCAAAAGCACCTAAATCCGTAATTGCTGTTAAAACAATAGCCGTTAAACCCGCGGCTGGACCGGTTACTGATATATTTGAATTACTTATAAAACCAACGACGATACCGCCAATAATTCCTGAAATAACTCCTGATAAAGGGGGAGCGCCGGATGCTAATGCGATTCCTAAACATAAGGGTAGTGCTACTAAGAACACGACTAGTCCTGAAGGGAAATTTTCTTTCATCCCCCCGAACAAAGTTTTTGCTTTTTTCATTTTTCCATGAAATTGAGTGCATGCATGTTCGTGTTTGAACATCCCATGCGGGTGAAAAATTTAATTTGATAGAAGATGTAATGCGCTCACAAGGAGCCGTTCACATGTCGAATGTCAAAAGCTAGGCTTCGGGAGGGGGGGATATGATAGAAATGTGCGGAGGAATAAACAGAGATTCGTTGGTTGCAACGAAGTCTTTCTGTGAAATGTCCGACTGAAAAAATTTGATGAATTTATGTACATCCAGAGTCTCTGGAAGTGTTTTTTCTGTAATTGAAAAGTTAGATGAATGATTTTCTTCTTCATTGGCCATCAATGCCGTTTGCGGAAGATCCCAGTCCAAAATCGCAGCAACTGTAGGAAGCGCTGTGAAATTTATAAATACGAATAACGTAAGGATACTCCAGAATTTCATTCTCTCTTTTTCTTTATTTTTTATAACCGATTATTTTTTTCGGTTCATCACCCAATCCGAATTGGTTAGGTCGTATATTTTTTGGATGTCTTTTAATATTTTTTCAAAATCGATTTCCAAGTCGATTATTCTTCCTGTTCTCAAATCGAATACCCAACCATGTACAATAGGATATTCATCTAAGATATATCGTTCTTGAACGCACGCCATTTTAATAACATTGATGCACTGTTCTTGAACATTCAGTTCTACTAAGCGATCGTATCTTTTGGCTAAATCATCAATCGCGTTTAATTCGGCTTGGTGCAAACGATAGACATCTCTAATGTTTCGCAACCAAGGATTCATTAAACCCAAATCTTCCGGCGTCATCGCTGCTTTTACACCACCGCAATTATAATGTCCACAAACGATAATGTGTTTCACTTTTAGGTGTTCTACCGCATATTCAATAACTGCTGTAGAGCTCATGTCCAAGGTGTTCACCACATTGGCGATGTTTCTTGTTACGAAAACTTCACCAGGCTTGGCACCCATTAACTCTTCTGCCGTCACTCTTGAATCTGAACACCCTATGTATAAATAATCAGGATTTTGCGTTTTCGCAAGCTCATGAAAATACTCAGGATTTTCAGCTATTTTAGATTCAACCCAGTTTTTATTGTTTTCAAAAATAACTTCGTACGTTTTTGGCATCTGTTCTGCGGGTTTTAATTATTTATAAATACAAAATTATTTTATCTTTCGATAGATTGAATCAATAATTATGCAAAAATAAATTTTTTGATTAAAAATAAAATTCTTTTAACAAAATTTAATATGTGGATATGACGAATGTCATATTTTATTGTTGATGTAACCTTCGGTTGCCTGTTCGTTTGCTGTGATACTTGCAGGGTTTCCTACAACTAAAGAATTGTCGGGTACATCGAAGTTTACGTAGGCATTTGGAGCAATTAAAACATTGTTTCCAATGGTGATTCCGCCAACGATTACGGCATTAGGACCAATCCAAACATCATTTCCAATTTTCGGGAATCCTTGATTCTTACCTCGGTTTTGTTGACCAATTGTTACGCCTTGCGCCATATTGCAATTGGTTCCGATTTGAGCATTTGGGTTGATCACAACAGCGCCCCAATGACCGAGATAAAAACCTTCTCCAATCTTGGTTTCTGGATAAATCTGAAATCCGTATTTAATCTGATGCCTTCGAAGTACCATTCTCCAAAAAAGTCCTTTTATCGATTTTTTAGGGTGGATTTGGCATTTCCTCAAAATATAAACAAAATGCAAATTAGGATTGATGCATTTGCCCCAAATTTGAGGCTTAGAAAGCCATTTTCCGCTTTCCCGATAAAAATCTTTTTGAATGATAGAATACTCCATAGTTTTTTTCTCACTTTCAAATTTATGGTATTTTTAGAAACTATGGAATACCTATATGTAAGTGTTTGTCTATGAAAAATATACTGTATATTTGTAGTCTCAAAAAACGCGTAATTCATGAGAAAATTACTATATATGATGGCGTTTGTGTCATCTGCCTTATTGTTTTCGCAAAGTGGAAAAGTTGGGATTGGTACTACTGCGCCTCAAACAACACTTCATGTGAAAGGAAGTCTCCGTTTAGAACATCCATCTCAAGGAAAGGGGAAAATTCTTAGAGTTTATGATACGGGCGCAATGAAATGGGCGAATGCCGTTCCTTTGCCCGTCTATGGAAGTTTTGAAGTTCAAGATGGTTATACTGTTAAAACCATTACTAATGACACTTACTTTAAAAGTTTTATTACGCTTTCACCCGGAAAATGGATCGTGAAGCTTTCATTCCTGCTAACTGTTCGAGACCTTGGAGGTAGTACTGATGAAGGCTATGTTGTAGAAACCTATTTAGCGGATTCTAACACGTCATCAACCCCAACAACGGATTATGTCGAAGGATCATCTACTATGATGGGTGGTACTGCATATACACCTTCTATTTACAATTTATTACAAGGTTCGGTCTTAATAGAGAATAAAGATAATATCGCTAAAACCTACTATTTGTGGGGGAAAGCGATAAAATATCCTACCACCTCAACTTCGACGGTTTCTTTGGATCGCTTGGCTTCAAATATATGGTCGGAGAACCGAATTTATGCAATTCCAATTGAATAAAAACTCAAAATGAAAACAACGTTTATTTATTTAGGATTATTTTTTGCGTCATTAGCTTCTGCTCAGAATATTGGTATCGGAACAGTAAGTCCTTCATCAACTTTGCACGTGAAAACAAATAATGATCATATTTTAAGAGTTCGAGATGCCGTTACAACGACAGACGCAAACTGGACTATTAAAAGTGCAGATGGATTTGGAACTTTTAATAAGGTGGCAACTGGTGTTTTTAGAAGTACTGTTGTTTTTCCATTATCCGCTACTGGTGTTACAATTTCTACTGTCGCTCCTAATTGGCAAAATACGGGGATTCCCATTTCAGTTCCTCCAGGTAAATGGAATATCACTGGAACACTCGTTTTAACTCCAAGTTCCTCTATTAGTTCACAAACCAATAGTGCTTACAATTGTCGAGTTTCTCTGGCTGATGACGCATCAGCAACCACTGCAACCTCAGATTTTATATCGGCTGAAAACTACAGCGCGGGAAAAGGTGAAATGTTTGGCCGACTTTTAGGCCCTTTACCTAAAGATTACGTTTCTGGAAATATGTTTATTAATAACCCGTCATTAACCAATAAAACATATTATATACTTGCGAATATTGAAAGAATTAATGGGAGTTCAACGATTAATTTTAAAGATTTTGGTTTAAAAACCACACCAGAAAATCAGTTATATGCAATGCCAATTAACGAAAACTAAGTTTTAAGATGAAAAAGATTTTATTTTTTATAAGCATCTCGTTTACAGCTTTACTTTATGCACAGGCAGGAAATGTTGGTATTAATACGAAAGCGCCTACAGAAAAGCTTGATGTGAATGGCAGCATGCGTTTTGAGCCATCTAGTATAGTTGGTTTGACAGCAGGGCAAGTTCTTGTTTCTGATGAAAATGGAAATGCATCATGGAAAGCAATGGATTTATCGGTAAAAAATTATGGCCCATCTTATGGAACAACTGGTTATAATGTGTTGAATTATTATGATAATTCATCAACATCATATCCCGATCCGATATGGAGAAGCCATTCTAGAATTACTTATACGGGCACAAGCATTACGTTGCCGCAAGGAAAGTGGCTTGTGATCTTTAATAATATTGCGAATGTAGAATATAGTCCTAATTATGGTTCTAATTCTTGGGGACAGAACCTTCCAGGAGATATCTCATTATGGATTAGAACCTATTTTGCTGATAATACTACAGAGTACAGCAAAGGTTATAATCACGATAATGGCGTAATTTCTTCTAATATTGTAGGGCCAAATAAAGTTAGTAATGCTATTGTAGGCCCATCAAAATCAATGCAGGTTGGTGGAGAGCAAATTATTAATAACAATTCAGGAGGTGCGAAGACCTATTATTTAAAAGTTTCTACACAATTATTTAATGTCCCTGCAGGTAGTACTGTTGGAGTTAGATTGGTTGATTTTGCGTTAAAAGGGAATACGGCCAGTACGTCTGAAAATAAGATGATTGCATATAGAATTCAATAAAAGAAAAAGCAGCGGGTAGCTGCTTTTTTTATAAACTGTCTAGTATTTTTTCGATACTTGAAACTGAATTTTTTAATGTAAATGGGACTTCGTAGGATTCCAAGTTTTTTTGATATTCTTCAAATGAATTTGGGTTTTCTAATGCTGTCCGCATTCCGTTGTAAATTCCATCTTCCGAATTTTCGACAATCATTCCGAGTTTTCCATTTTCCAGCATTTCAGACGCACCAGAAACTTCGGTTGAAATAATGTTCTTTTTCAACATAATGGCTTCAAATAAAACCGTTGGAAAACCTTCGTAACGCGAACTCAAAACATAAAAATCGGTCTTTTTGAAATACGGATATGGATTATTGGTGAAACCTAATAAAGTTGCAGTGTCATCAACTTTTAAATCTGATTTTAATTTTTTGATGTTTTCAAAATCATAACCATCGCCAACGATTAAAATTTTATGAGGAAAACCATCGTCCAATAATCGTTTGTGGACTTTAAGTAATCTGTCAAATGCTTTTTGAGGAAAAACGGTTCCGACAGAAATAAAAGTGGGAATTTTGGACTCAAATTCATAATTTTCTATTGGTTTTTCCGATTTTGTTAGAATTTCTTCCGTGTCTAAAGGATTGTATATACGAACAATTCTTGATTTTTCATCCTCGTTTTTGGCTAAATTTTCGAAATCTTCTTGAATTTGCTCTGAAATAACCAAAATCTTATCAAAACCAAAGAATTTTCTGATTTCATCATCTGTATAGTTATGAAATTCAGTTTTTCGAAGGTCGTTATGAATCCAAACTATTTTTTTAGAGGATGAAATAGGAGAATTTAAAATTTCATCACGAAAACCATGAATAGCCGCTAATTCGATATCGTACTTTTTTCCTTTTAATTTTCCGTTGTACAGAAGCTTAGGAAATTTTTTCAATAGTTTTTGATAGACAACACGATAGGCTTTTTCTGGAATATCTTGAAGCCGATTGGTGGTTATCATTTCCCCTTTGTTAAGGTATAAAACGTTAATCCAATCTGGGATTTCAGCCAGATATTTTCCCGAATATAAATTCAATAAAAGATCAATTTCATATTTGTCTTTGGGTAGATTTTTAAGGAAAGTGGCCAAAACTTTCTCTGCACCACCATGACGAAGAGACCCAATCCGAATTAGTATTTTCTTTTTAACCAAGACTATGCGTTTTTGAATTTTTTAGGTAAATTCAATTTTAACCATTCATTTAGGTCCTTTTTATTTGCTTCCAATTCAATTGGGTAGTCAATGGTAGTCTTCTTTAAAACATCAGCATAATCTTCAATTTCACAAATATATTTTGCGGGATTTCCACCATAAACCGTATGACTTGGCATCGAATCTGATAAAACCGAGTTTGCGCCTAAAATGCAATTGTCGCCAATTTCTACATTTTGTAAGATCACAGAGTTGCTTCCAATAGCACAGTTTTTACCCACTTTGATATGACCAAAATTCCGTACCTCCTCGTATCCTTCTAATTTTCTAACATTAACTGTGGTTCCAGCATGGGTTACAAACGTTGCTCCTTCTCCAATTCGCGAATCATCTCCAATTTCTACTAGAAAAGGCTCAGAACCAAAGGAAACATTTTTTCTTGCTACTACGTTCTTGCCTAATTTCAAGCCATTTGCAACACAAATTTGTACATAGACAGAGTGATTGAAGTCTTGGATTAAAGTATGGATTTTATTAAAAATCTTGAGTAAAATCATAGTAAACAAAGTTAAAATTATTTTATAAATTTGGCTGATTAAATGAGTACAATATGAAAGTAGAACAATTTTGCGAGTTGCTTAAAAGTGAATTAAACGAAGAAGGAATAATCACTTCTGAAACCAATTTCAAGGAGTTGGAAAATTATGGATCACTTTCTGCTGTAGCTGTTCTGCAATTGGTTGAAACTCATTTTAATATCCAAATTAATCCAAGAAGCTTCCGCAATATTAAAACAGTACAGGATTTAATCGAAGCTATTGGTGTCGAAAAACTTTCGTAATCACTTTTAATTATCCCGATACAGCATTGTTTTATGAGTGTCGGGATAAATCGGATTTTCCTTTCTATCAATAGGGAAGGAAGTATTGTTTTCATCCTCTATAAAACCTAATCTCTTGTAATATTCAACAGCAAATGTGTTATTAAGTAAGGGAATTAAATACATTCTATCCGTTTTTTCAACGAGATGATTAATTAAAGGTTTTGAGACACCGCGACTTCTAAAATTAGGAGCAACATAAAGATATTCAAGGAAATACTTGTGCGATGTGATCTTTTTGGTGTCGGGTAAGCTTTTTACATTTTCAATAAACACCGCTAAATGATCCTTGTTTAAGTGAATTGGGAATAGCTCACTTTTGTTTTGGTAATAATCAAAATCTGTGAAAAAAATACAGCAGCATGCTGCAAGCTCGCCATCTAATTCTACAACGCTATATGTGTTTAAGGAAAATTCGGTATTCAAATTTTCGTCGTCTAATAGAAACTGTTCTAGATAGTTTTTGCTTTCTTCGGTTGTTGTCCCAAACAAATTGTTGATGGTATTGGTGTCGCCTATTTTTTCAACCTCAATCATTGCATCTACAATAAAAGGGATGTCTTTTTTTTCTGCCTTTCTAATAATCATAGAATCTGTTTTTTTAATTCTTTACGATCGATTTTTCCAGATGTATTTTCCGGATATTTATCAATCTTATAGATTTTTGATGGAATGCAATATTCGGGTAAATTCTTTTCAAGATGATTTTTTATTTCTATTTCATCTGCATTTTGATCGTTGACAAAGAGCACTAAAAAATCATTATCATTGCTATCTTTCTCAATTAAAGCAACACTAATCGCATTATTGAGAACTTGATTCGCAAAAAATTCAATTTCAGAGAGTTCTACACGAAATCCATTTATTTTAGCTTGAAAATCAATTCGGTTGGTATAAAAATAATCTCCATCAGCATCGCGAACGCACCAATCCCCCGTTTTATAGTATTTTTCTCCTTCTACAAAACTGAATGTTTCGTTATTTTTCTCTTCGTTTTTCCAATAACCATTTGTTAAGAATTTTCCAGAAAGTAGAAGCTCGCCTTCGTTTTTAGTGTCGTTTTCGAAGCTCAAATGACTATAGTTCATTGATTTGCCAATGCTTACGATGCCGTTTTTTTCTTTAATTGGTTCTGTGATATGATACTGAGTACAGAAAATTGTGTTCTCTGTAGGCCCGTAAACATTGTAAATTTCAGTATTTGGAACGAAATCTTTCCATCTGTCAATCTGTTTTTTTAATAGAGCTTCACCACAAAATAAATTCAGTCGCAGGCTTTCATTTCTAATTTCAGGATCTAAATACGGAATTATCAAATTCAAAATACTCGGAACCATTAGAGCAACGGTAATTTCATTTGCTTCTAGTAAATCTAGAATTTGTAAATATTTTGTTTCATTTTTATGCAAAGCGACTACGGAAGCACCATTTAACCAAGGAATAAGATAACTCATCACAGAGAGGTCGAATGTGAGTTCGAACATTTGTAAAACCTTGTCTGATGACTCTAATTCGCCAAAAGTTTCATGAAATGACTTTGAAAAGTAATATAAGTTAGAAAATCGAATTGGAACTCCTTTTGGATTTCCTGTACTTCCTGATGTAAATAAAATATACGCGTTGGTATTGATATCCACCAATTTAGGTTGAGAAATCGCTGCTCCAAAATTTGTTGTCGAATTTAGAATTGAAACTCCAAAATCATCTTTAATTTCAATCGAGCTTAAAAGAATTTCGACATCCGCTTGTTGTAAAATGCTTAGGTTTTTATTAAATGGGAAGTCAGGGTGAACAGGAACATATGTCTTTCCTTCTAACCACACCGCTAAAATGGATGCGTACATGAAAACGTCATCAGTTAAGTAAATTCCTATATTTTGTTGAGGTTTATTCTGAAGTTGATGACGGATTTGAGAAGAAAGTTGAAGAATAAATTCATATGTATATTCAACATGATCTATGCTCAAACCAATATTGTTGAGATTCGTGGTGAAAGATTGATATAATTTATCAATAAAAAGATTCATCTTGTGTTGTTTGTAGGTTTATTGATTTATTGTTTCTAAAAACATGTCTTCAATGGATTGAAAAATAGCTGCGTTGTCAAATTGCTTTTCGATATCAACTAAATTGGTTTTTATATGATTAACATATTCTTTATCATTTAAAAATTTAATCATCGCATTTGCCATTGCATCAACCTCGTAATCAATTAACAAGCCTGTTTCATTGTTAATAATCATTCTCGGGATGTCACCAGTTTTAGTTGCGATCGTTGGCTTTTGAAGCAATAAGGCTTCTGCGATTACAAGTGGCCATGCTTCCGACATGGAAGATAGAATAAAATAGTCAGAATTCTCAATGTACGGATAAGGGTTCATCCTATTTCCGATCAGCTGAAAGCTTTTTTCAACTTGATGTTGGATGATTAGTTCTTCTAGATTTTTCTTTTCTTCTCCGTCTCCAATAACTATAATATTGTGGGGGAAACCTTGGTCTAAAACTTTTTTATGCGCTTCAATTAATTTGTGGTAACCTTTGCGATGGTGCAATCTTCCCACGGAAGCAAAAACAGGACTATGAGGAAGATCAGTGATTTTTTCTTCTGCCTTTTTTCGTATTTCATCAACAGGAATCGCATTGGTAATGACGCTTTCCGAAGGGTAATGTAAATCAGGATGATGAACGTGCATGAGATCATGGATCTTTTGTGAGCAGTACACCATTCTGTCAAAATGAGGGAATTGCTTTATAATTCCATTAGCTAAGACTTCAAAACCTGGAATATTTATTTCTGAATGGAACCAACCTATTTTTTTTGATTTTTTATTGGAAGAGTTTAAAACCATATCAAAATCATTGTACGTCATCCCGACTTCAATGTCGTAGGTGTCTTTCAATATTTTTTGATCGACTAATTCTGGGTTTTTCTGATATTTTTTAAGTAGTTGACTGCGTTTAAAAAGTTGCGCTTTTTGAATTAACGGATTTTTTGAGAAATCTTCTTTACCTTCGGCTATGTAAACTTTTCTAACATGTTTGGGAAATTCATCACGCAATTCACCTTGGTTGAGGTTCAAACAAACGGTCATCTCAAATTTTTCTGGATTGAGATTGCTTAAAATACTCAACAAAACTTTCTCAACGCCACCCATTTCCATGGAGCGATGTCTAAAAAGAAGTTTTATTTTATTTGAATTTTCTACCATTACCAGAGTTTTTGAAGGAGGATTTTAGCTTTTTTTTGAAGTCTAAATGCAAACGAATTTTGATATTCTAAAAGTTTAAAAATTTCATCCGAATTTGTAAATTTTTCTGGAATTTTTACGCCATTTATCTCTTTTAATCCACGTCTTTTCATCGCATTGAAAATAACTTCTCCCCAATATTCATACGATTTTTTCTTGTTATCGTTTTGAGAAATTCCACCTGCGTGTTTTCGGTAATAGTAGTTGGGTTTGTCAATGAAAGCAATTTTCCCTTTTTCGTACATCTTTAAATACAAATCTTGATCTTCTGCAATCTTTTTTGTCGTGTCCATTTTCTCTGTGGTGTTGTAAACATTTTTGCGGAATGCTACAAAATGTACTATGTGAATTGGACAGTTGAAAAAATACGGATCTTTTGATGGAGCCAGTTTTGAGGCTTTTGAAATGTTTGTAGGCTTTAAATTTTCGTCACAATCATAAAAATTGGAATACGTTAAAACCACTTTTTCATCTTTTTCGAATTCATCCATTGAATCCTGAAGTGCATCCGGAGAAAGGGCATCGTCAGGATCACAAAAACCGCAAATTTCACCATTTGCAAGCTCAATTAATTTCGCTTTTGTAATTCCAACTCCCGAGTTTTTTTCATTTTCATAGATCAAAAATCGAGAATCGTCCCCAATGAGTTTTCGGATGATTTCTAATGAATCATCAGTGGAGGCGTCATCAAGAATAATTACTTCCCAGTTTTTATATTTTTGAGCAATAATAGAATCGTAGCAGGTTTTAAAAAACTTGCCATTATTGTAATTCGCAACTAGTATAGAGAATTTCATCATTATAGTACTCCGTCTACAATTTTTCGGTTCAACACATTTTTACAATCGTAGATTATTCCATTGGATGTTTTCAAGTTTTCCAAATCTAAATCTAAAAATTCACGATGGGCAACAGCCAAAATAATAGCATCATATTTTTGATTGATAATTTCTTCTACCTTATTGGTAGAAGAAATGCCATATTCTTTCTCTATCAACTCAGGGTTTGCCCATGGATCAAAAATCGTTGGAATACTCCCAAAATCTTTTATCTCACGATAAATGTCAATAATTTTCGTATTTCGAATATCTGGACAATTTTCTTTAAATGTAAACCCTAAAATAAGTGTTTTCGATTGATTAATTAAGATGTTCTTGGAAATCATTAATTTAATCACTTTATCTGCGATAAAATTGCCCATTTGGTCATTTACTCTTCTTCCAGAAAGGATGACATTGGGTATATAACCCACTTTTTCCGCCTTATAAGCTAAGTAGTATGGGTCTACACTAATACAATGCCCACCAACCAAACCAGGTTTGTAGTTGAGGAAATTCCATTTTGTAGCAGCGGCTTCCAAAACATCTGCCGTATTTATTCCAATTTTGTCGAAAAGAATAGCCAACTCATTTACAAAAGATATATTAACATCTCTTTGTGCATTCTCAATGGCTTTGGATGCTTCCGCTACCTTTATTGAAGGTGCTTTGTGTGTTCCAGCGATAATGATTTTTTGATATAAATTATCAATGAAATTAGCGGATTCCAAATTGGAGCCAGAAGTTACTTTTTTAATTTTTGGAAGCGTATTGAATTTATCACCAGGATTTATTCTTTCAGGAGAATAGCCAACAAAAAAATCTTTGTTAAATTCTAAACCTGAATTTTTCTCAAGAATTGGAATGCAAAAATCTTCAGTGCATCCTGGAAATGTTGTCGACTCATAAATGACAACATCGTTTTTTTTCAAGATTGAAGCAATCGCTTCACTTGCTTGTTTTAATGGGTTTAAATTAGGCCTTTTTGTGTCGTCAATTGGAGTTGGGACGGTGACAATAAATACGTTGCACTCTTGAATGTCACTTAAAATTGCGGTTGGAAAATATCCTCTATTGCTAAGGTTTAGATTATTTTTTAAATGCAGATTAATTTCGTCAAAACTTGCTTCCAATGTAGAGTCTTGGGAGTTTTTAAGCTCAGAAATTCTTTCTTTCGAAATGTCATAACCAATGGTTGGGAAATGCTTCGCAAATTCCAAACTTAACGGAAGGCCAACATAGCCTTGCCCGATAATCGCAATTTTGGTTGAATTTAAATTCATCTCGGTTTTTGAATAAATGCAAATATAATTTAAAAATACGTTTAAAAACCCTATTTTTGGCGAATAAAACAGACACAGTGAGCGAATTAGGAAGAATTACTAAAACATTTTTTGCCTATTTAAAAAGGCCAGACCTTTATCCAGAATTGGGGCGTAAGATTATTAAAAACACGTTCCAACGTGGAAATGCAAATAAAGGACAAGAGAAAAGCAATCAATGGGCGGCTTCTATCGCTGTATCTCAAGAGCAAGCCATTTCGACACTTTTTGGAATAAACTTTCAAGAATTTAGTTCACAGTTTCCAGATACATTCCAATATTCATTAAATCGGCAAAATACATGTCCTATTAAAATGGGTGGAGCAGGGGCTTTGGAGCTTATTTATGCCGCTTGCGAATTTACTCAAGCTAAAAATGTCATTGAGACGGGTGTTGCTTATGGTTGGTCTTCTTTAGCGGCTTTAACGTCCTTAGAAAAAAGAAATGGAACACTCTATAGCTCAGATATGCCTTATTTAGGACAAGATGGTGATCAATATGTTGGTTACGTTGTTCCTGAAAATGTGAGAAAGAATTGGGAGTTGTTTCGATTTGCAGATAGAGAGTCTTTACCAAAAATTTTCGAAAAAAATAAAGAGTTTGATGTCGTACATTATGATTCTGACAAAGCCTATAATGGGATGATTTGGGCTTATGGCGAATTGTATAATCATTTAAGAAAAGGAGGTGTTTTTATTAGTGACGACATTAATGATAATGCGGCTTTTCAAGACTTTTGCCAATCAAAAAATATCCAGCCGACCATTATTTCTTTCGAAGGAAAATTTATTGGAGTATTTGTAAAGTAAATTCATGGAAATTAAAACGTTTAATCAACTAAAAAAGAATCTTAAAAAAGACTTTTCAACATTGAAGTCGTTAAAAGTGGCGGTTTTAGGAGATACGGCTACTCAGTTTTTAAACATTGCATTACAAGGTTCTGCTATTGATTTGGGGTATCAATTTCAAGTTTTTGAAGGTGATTTTGCTCAAATAAATCGACAGATTTTAGATCCAACTTCAGAATATTATGAGTTTCAGCCAGATGTTACCATCGTTTTTGAATCAACTCACAAGCTATTAGCAAGTTATTATAAGAGTGGAAGTGGGGTGAGCTTTGCAGAAAGTAAACTTCAAAATGTGGAAACGTTGTACGCTAACGTTACGCAACTGACAAATAGTAAATTCATTTATTGCAATTTTCCAGAAATTGATAATCAAGTTTTTGGAAATTTTTCTCATAAAGTGGAATCTTCATTTGTTTATCAACTCCAAAAATTGAATTTCCTATTGTCCGATTTTGCTGTAAAAAAAGATAATTTTTATGTACAAGATTTGGTTGGGATTCAAGCGAAATACGGGCGCGACGTTTTATTTTCGCCTTCCATTTATATCAATACAGAAATGGTACTTTCTGTTGATGCCTTACCACTTGTTTCTCACAGTTTGGCGACTCAGATCTTTTCCATGTATGGGAGCTTTAAAAAGTGTCTCATCTTAGATTTGGATAATACAACCTGGGGTGGAGTTATCGGTGACGATGGTGTTGAAAAAATCCAAATTGGTAGCCTTGGAATTGGAAAAGCATTTACGGAATTCCAATATTGGGTAAAAGCGCTTCAGAAAAGGGGAGTTATTGTTGCTGTTTGTAGCAAAAATGATGAAGATAAAGCCAAAGAACCTTTCGAGAAGCATCCTGATATGGTTCTAAAATTAGAGGATATCGCTGTTTTTGTAGCCAATTGGGAAAATAAAGCCGATAATATTCGAAAAATTCAGAGCATTTTGAATATAGGGTTTGATTCGATGGTTTTTTTAGATGATAATCCTTTTGAGCGTAATTTGGTTCGAGAAAATTTACCAACGGTTTGCGTTCCAGAATTACCAGAAGATCCAGCGAATTATTTAGAATATTTGTATTCGTTGAATTTGTTTGAAACAGCAAGTTATTCTGAAAATGATTTAGAAAGAACGAAACAATATCAAGTTGAAGCGGAACGAAATTTTGCGCAAGAAAGTTTCACCAATCTTGGTGATTTCTTGAAGAGTTTATCGATGGTTTCGGATGTTCAATCGTTTAACTCATTCAATAAACCTCGAGTTTCGCAATTGTCTCAAAGATCCAATCAGTTTAATTTGAGAACGGTTCGTTATACAGAACAGGAGGTAGAAGAGCGCTCGCAAACGGACAGATTCCATACATTATCATTTACTTTGGATGATAAATTTGGAAGCAATGGTTTAATCGCCGTTGTTGTTTTAGAAGAACAAAATTCGGATACTCTTTTCATTGAAAATTGGTTGATGAGTTGTCGTGTTTTGAAACGCGGAATGGAAGATTTTACCTTAAATACGATTGTTGAAATAGCCCGAAATAACGGATTTAAAAAAGTTATCGGCGAGTATATTGAGTCTGGAAAAAATCAAATGGTAGAAAACCATTACGCTAATTTAGGCTTCACTGAATCAGGAAACTTCTGGGAATTGGCGGTGGATAGCTATACGCCGAAAGAAGTTCATATTAATAAAAAATAATAAAACATAAACTAAACATGAATACAGAAGAAATTTATAATCAGTTGACGAATATTTTTCGAGAAGAATTAGATAACGATCAAATTGAAATTTCACCAGAGACAACGGCTGAAGATATTGAAGAATGGGATTCTTTATCTCATATTCAGCTGATTGTAGCTATTGAGAAGTTTTTCAAAATTCGATTCACTTCTAGTGAAATCCAAAGCTGGGATAACGTTGGCGAAATGGTAAATTCTTTAGAAGAAAAGCTGAAGTAAAGGGAAATGCTTTTAAACTCGTATTATTTCATTGCTTTTTTTAGCATTGTTTTCATTCTTTATTGGTTTTTTTCGAAAACAAAGACCGTTCAAAATGGCTTGCTATTACTAGCAAGTTATGTATTTTATGCATCTTGGAGTTTTAACTTTCTTTTTCTGCTAATTGCAACTACGGTCATCGTATATTTTGTGGGTGAGCGAATGAAAACCGCCCAAGAAAAAAAGAAAGTTTGGTGGTTACGAGCCGGAATACTCGTTACTATTTCACAGCTCATTTATTTTAAATATTCCAATTTTTTTATTGAAAACTTCAATGATTTTTTGATGAATTTTGGAGTTAAGAGTAATTTACAGCTTCTAAAATTAGTATTTCCTATTGGGATCAGTTTTTACTCGTTCCGAATGATGGGCTATCTTTTAGACATCAAGAATAAGAAATTAAAAACGGAAGCATCCTTACTCGATTTCAGTGTTTTTGTCGCCTTTTTTCCGTGTATTATTGCAGGACCAATCGATAAATCAACGCCATTTATTAAGCAACTTCATGTAAAGAGAGAGTTTTCTTCCGAGCAGTTTACAGATGGTTGGAGACAAATTTTATGGGGATTATTCAAAAAATTAGTGGTTGCCGATAACATTGCAACGATTACGGGACCAATGTTTGCGGATTATCAGAATGTCAATGGAAGTGCTTTATTTGTTGGAGCCGTTTTGTATTTCATTCAGATTTATTCAGATTTTTCGGGGTATTCGGATATGGCAATTGGGATTTCTAAGCTCTTAGGAATTAAAGTTCAGCCGAATTTCAACTTTCCTTTATTTGCTCAAAATGTCGCTGATTATTGGCGAAGATGGCATATTTCCCTTACAGGATGGCTTACGGAATATGTTTTTACACCGCTATCGATCCGTTTTCGTGATTATGGAAAATGGGGTTTAATTATTGCGATTATCGTTAATTTCTTAGTCGTAGGGTTTTGGCATGGAGCGGAATGGCATTATATTTTTCATGGGCTGGTGAGTGGATTGATGTTCATTCCTATGATTTTAAACGGAACGATGAACAAAAAAGTAAAACCTTCAAACAAACTAATTCCACCAATAAAAGAACTTTGGAAAATTGGATTTACGTTCGTATGTTTTACTTTACTCATGATTCTTTTCTCGGTGAAAGATATGGAAATGGCATTCGTAACATATAAAAAGATTTTTTCTATGTCCTTTTTTCAGTTGCCAAATTTCAAACTTCAAAAAGAAGTCTTTCTATTAATTCTATTCATGATGCTTATAGAGTGGATTGGAAGGGACAAAGAATTTGCTATAAAAGATACATTTAGTACAAAACCGCGAATCCTGCGTTGGGGATTTTATTACGTTTTGGTGTTCTTGATATTTTTATTTTACATTGCTCCTAAAGGTTTTATTTATGCACAATTCTAACATTTTAAAATCTCTTGGAAAGCTAATTGGTTTTTCAATATTGCCTTTTGCGGTCATTGTGTATTCTGTTTACTTACTAAAGAAGAACAATAATGACTACTACGAACGTTTTTCTTCTCCTCAACAAACGGCGTTTATTTTAGGAAGTTCAAGGGCGGGATCAGTTGATCCACAAGTGTTGGATTCTATACTTACCCCATCGTATCCTAATTTGAAGATGTATAATTATGCATTCACATGGGCGCATTCTCCGTATGGTCCGGTATATCTTAATTCTATTAAAAAGAAGCTTGATCCAAAAACAAAAAATAGTTTGTTCATTTTGACTGTAGAACCAACTGCAGTTATGGTGGATGGTAATTCACCAGATGCTATTGAAAATTATATTGAGAATGATAAGTTTATTGCAACATTAAATGATGTGAATGTTAATCCGAATGTCGAATATCTTGTAGAAAGTTACGATAAATCCATTACGAACGAGCTAAATATGATTGTTCTTCCTCCTAAAAATGTGATGGCAATAACAAAAGTTTTGGATAATGGAAAATGGGATACTAAGATTATTAAGGACTTTAATCCTAAAACAAAAGCTGAATTGAATGCTACGAAAATGAGAGAATTTGATGTTCGAATGGCAGGTTTGAAGAAATCCGAAAATAGGTTAAGTTATTTAACTAAGACGATTTCATTTCTACAGGAACACGGTCAAGTTGTTCTCGTGAGAATGCCTATTTCTAAAACAGCGTATACTATTGAAAACAAACATTATGCTGATTTTGATGGTAGAATTAATTCAATTGCTAAGAGCAAAAATATAGATTACATCAACTATAACGACATTAACCATGATTTCTATTGGACGGATGAGGTTCATTTAACCAATTCTTCAATGAATGATTTCTCTAAAATGCTTGGGGATACTATTAGTAGTTTGAATGGAAAAGAAGCTAAGTAAATTTAGTTTTACCTAAAATTGATGTTGTATAATCCCGAGCGAATACTTTTATAATCTAAAACTAAATATTTTAAAATCATAACCCATTTTCTCGCTGTTGAGGCATTTGCAATTTCCCAACTTCTCAGCGTTCGTTGAATATGAATTTTGTATTCTTCGGGCATCGTTTTTTCAGTTTTCGCCCAGTCATTTAATTTTGTCCAAAGGAGAACACGCGTTTTTGCTGGGTTTATTTTTTTAGAATCTAGTTGTGTAATGCGATTGCTTTCATGGATTCCTCGAATAGCAATGGCTTGATCGTTAATTCCCGTATAAAGGCTCAAATAGTACGACAATCTTACTGTAAAATCAGTGTCTTGATGTAATCGCAAACTTGTGTCAAAAAGTCGATCCATTTTTTTTAGCGCCGATTTTCGTATTGTAATTGTATCAAGATGAATTAACCCGAAACTTCCTCTTAGATTTAATTGTCCAGGACAAACATCTTGCGGATCCGCTTTTTTGTAAACCGTATCCAGTTTATCTTGATAGATATGGTAATATTGTTCTTTCGCTTTTTCGGAATAATAATGAACTCCTAAGGCTCCGTAAGCACCTTCAACTTCTTTGTTTTTAAAGAGCTCTTTTTCGGCATCAAAACGATTGGGAAGATAATAATCATCCGCATCAAGAAAAGCAATGAAATCTCCAGTAGCCTTTTCTATACCAAGGTTTCTACTTGCACCTGCTCCATGATTTTGCTGATCGGGATGTTGAAATAATTTAACTCGATTAAACTTTTCAGCCAAACCCTTACAAACTTCCAACGCATTATCGGGCGATTTGTCTTCCACCAAAATAACTTCCATCACTTCATCAAATTGAAGAGCTGACTCAACAGCTTGAGTTACATATTTTTCAGCGTTATAAACGGGAATGATTACCGAGATGTTCATGCTAATTTAGACTTAAGATAATTGGTGAATTTCTTTTCAATCAAGTAATAGGTACATGTCGAAATTAGTATGACGAGCCCAATTTTTCCCATAAACAAAGGAATGTTTAGCCAGCCTTCTAGTTTATATTTTCGAGTTACAATTTCAACAAATGGATGCACCAAATAGACGGAATACGAAATGTTTCCTAGGTGAATCCAAAATCGATACGGTTTAAATTTGATAATATAATCCATTAAGAGGAAAGAGAAGACAATCAGAGTAATGATCAACATGATTGTCCATACATTGCCAATATAGCCATCAGGAGCGAATAATAAGAAGAGAAAACTTAGGCCACCCAAAATTGAAATTACTATTGCGACCGCTTTTGACATTCTAATTTTGTGAAATATAAGCGCAAACGCAATTCCAATTAAAAAATAGATGTTTATAATGTTTGTAACCATTTGGAGGTATGCAGACTCAATTTTTGTAAACCATCCGATCGTAATAGCGGTAATGAAAAATAAGAAAACAAACCAGTATCTTTTTGAAAGGAAAAAGAAGGATATGCTAAATATAAGATAAAAAAACATTTCAAAATTGAGCGACCAACCTAAGAACAGGACAGGTGGAACGCCGTTTTGTGGTAAAAACAGAATGGAGTGCCATACTCTTTTAAACGCTTCACCTTCGAAAATTAAAAAGAGACTCCCACCCATTATAATCCAAGCAAAGGATAAAAAGTAATATAATGGAACGATTCTTATGATACGCTTTTTTAGAAAAGAAGCTATTTGCGAAAGTATGTTTTGTTGGTTGAGGTTGATGTTTTGCGTAGTATAAGCCATAATAAAGCCACTTATCACAAAAAATATTGGTACGCCTAAAGAACCTCTAGAAAACAAAATATCCCCAAGTAAAAAGTCTTTTTGATTAAGATGAGAAGTCATGTGAAATCCACAAACAAGCAGCGCAGATATTCCTCTTAAAACTTGTAAATTTTGTAATTTCATGGTTATGTTGCGTAGGTAAATCGGTACCTTGTTTTTAAAAGTTTTGGATTTTTGAGTATCTCAATAAGTAGAGAAAAATACTTAGAAATTCCCTTTTTTTGAGATAGTTCGAACGATTTTTGTTGAAGATGAATATGCTTTTTAATGGTATTATCCATTTTATGCTCCTTTGCCCAAGTCCATAGCGAGTTCCATAGCAAATTTTGTCGTGTATTATATTCTGTAGAATACAATTTGATCTTGGTAATTCTATTGTCGTCATGAACCCCACGAATAGCAATAGCCGAGGTGATGTTTCCCGTTTTTAAGTATAGATGATATGCCAACTTCGTAATGAAATCTTGATCTTGGTGTACTTTTAAGTTTTCATTGAATTTCAAATTTGCTTTTTTTAAAGCTTCTTTTCGAATGGTAATCGTGTTCAAATGAAAGAAGGTTCCAAATGTGTTATTTGGGTTCATTAATCCTTCAAAAACTGCACTTCCTTCAGCAGAATATTTTACGGTGGTTAACGTCGTTTCTTTGAACTTTTCGTGAAATTCTTTTTGTCCTTTTTCAGATAAAAATTCAGTTCCTAAAGCTCCAAAAACACCTTCAATTTTTTCGTCTTTGAAAAGACTTTTTTCGGCATCAAAACGATGGGGTAAATAATAATCATCTGAGTCCAAGAAGGCAATAAAGTCCTGACTTGCTTTTTCCAAACCTAAGTTTCGCGAAGCTCCAGCGCCGTGGTTTCCTCCATCTTGATGTTGAAATAGCTTTACTCTAGAATCTTTCTCAACTAGTTTTTTGCAAACCTCTAACGAATTATCTGGGGATTTGTCTTCAATCAATAATACTTCCTTTACCTCTGAGAATTGCAATGCGGAGTTCACCGCTTTTTCTAGAAAGCGTTCTGCATTGTAAACAGGGATGATGACGGAAATATTCATTATTGATTATAAATTTTTAAAAGCTTTTCTTTTACTTTCACGGGATTATGTTCTTCTTCAATTCTTTCGATAGCGGCTTTCGATTTTTCTTTAAGAATGTCTTTATTATCAAAAACACGTACTAAAATATCTTCTAATTGTATTTTTAACGTTTCTCGAAGTTCCTCTTTTTGATCTTTGTTGAAATACAGCGCTTGTTTTAGCCTATTTTGAGGAAGATGGATTAACCATCCACATTGATTATTATTTATTTCTGGTAAAGCGCGAATATCCGTTGTTATTACAGGGACTCCCGCAGCTTGCATTTCTAAAACAGAGAAACCGTAGGTGTCTGACCACGTTGGAAGCAAACCAATGTGAGAATCCTTAATGAGACTTAGCACTTTTTCATTTGGGATATTTTGATAAACCTCTATCCAATCTTCTTTTTCTAGTTCTTCCCTTGTTTTTTCAGCTTCTTCTTTTGTTACGTGAGTTACATAATTGTCCGTTTTAAAAGAACTTATTATAATTAGTTTGAAATTATAGTGTTTTTTCAACGTTTTTAAAACTTCAACCATTTCGACTCCGCCTTTCAAATGAAACTGAGTTCCAACAAAGATTAGAGTAAGACCATTTTCTAGATTATCAAACTTCCTTTTATTTTCTGGAAGTAATTCTTGTGCTGGATGAATTATATGAAGCTTTTTTTGAATGATTTCTTCATATTTAGGATAGTTTTTCAGTAATTCATTCTGGATATCAGCACTCGCTTTCGATATAGAGATGATTCCTAAGCAGTTGCTTTTGCAAATTTGTTGTAATGCTTGCTCGGTTTTATTATTTTTCTGATGAGACGGGTTTTCTTTTTGATGATCATTTTTTGTTTCATCGAATCTTGGAACCAATGTTTCGAAAGACGTTACCCACTTTTGTGATGAGTAATTAACTTGATTATACAGATGAAGTACATCTAGTTTTGGTTTTTGCCAATAATAATATTTTCCATCAAAATTTTCTTTTTTTCGAAGTAGAAGTTTGATTATTGTTGAAAGAGAGTGGTAAAAATTATTGTTCTTGCGTAAAACCAAATATTCAGCATCGGAAACTTTACCGATGATATTTCTTTTTATTGGATAATCTGTACTTGTAACGCCGATTTTCATTTAAGAAAAATAGTGTTTATTGTTTTCAAACCATAAAGCCAAAACCAATAAACTCCAATGTTGAAGATTGTTATTAAGTTTTTTCTGAACTTCTGAGAAGTTAAGATAAGAAAAAATAGCCGAATTTTTATTTGTTAAAAGTGAAGCGCTTAAGTTTTGTAATTCTTTTTCTTTGAACCATTCTGCAACAGATGCCGCAAATCCATTTTTGCCTCGCTGTGCAATTTCATCGGTCCAAGCTTTTGAATACGCTTCTCGAAGAATTATTTTGTCTTCAGTAGAGTTTACCTTGTACTGCCAAGGAAGTTGAATGCAGAACTCTGCAAAATCTTTATCCAAAAACGGAATTCTAGCTTCTACAGAGTTGAACATCGCCGTTCTGTCACCTTTTAAAAGCATATTTCCGGGAACGTACTTTTCAAGATCAATACGCATTAAATCATTAAAGTCAGCAGCTTTTGGTGTGAAACTAAATTTTTGATTTGGGATATTATCTGGTACACCTAGATCTTTAATTTCGTTTACAGTAAAATAATTTCGGACGTTATTTTGATGGTAGTCAATCGAATCCGAAAAATCTGCGCGTTTCATTCTTTCGGCACCCATGTCTCGAAATTTATTTCCAAGTTGAATCATTTTAGATAAATAGTTTGGATAAAATCCTTTTTGGGAAAGATTGATATTGTATTTGTAAAAACTATACCCCCCGAATAGCTCATCACCAACGTCTCCAGAAAGAACTACTTTTAAATTTTTCGCAGCCTCCTTAAAAATTAAATGAGTAGGAAGAAGAGATGAGTCCATCAAAGGTTCGTCCATATACGAATAAACTTCTTGTAGGGTATCTTCAATTTTTTGTTTTTTATCTAAAAGAACAATATGATTTGTTTCGTATTTATCTGCTATCGCTTGTGCATAAGGCATTTCGTTGAGATCACCCGTTTCAAAACCATAAACCAATGTTGTTAGATTCTTTTTATATTGCGAAGCAACAGCAACAATGGTACTCGAATCTAATCCACCAGAAAGAAAAGAGCCAACGGGAACATCCGCGATCAATTGCTTTTTTATAGCAGAATCTAGAAGTTGTTTGAATTTTTCAATACTCTCGTCAAAACTTAATTTTAATGTGTTTTCAGGGAGTTTCCAATACGGTTTTTGCTCAATTTTCCCATCTTTGTACACCAAAGTATGGGCAGGCGGAAGAATAAAGATGTTTTTGTAAATGCTATGATGGGGATGGATATATCCATTTTTTAGATAGTACGCAATTTGACTATTATCGACCTCTGGTTTTAGTAATCCTGATACTAAGATTTCCTTAATTTCGGAACCAAATATAAATTCTCCATTCTCACCGATGGCATAATAAAAAGGCTTTTCTCCAAACCGATCTCTCGCACAAAAAAGTTCTTGCTTGTTTTCGTCCCAAATAGCGAAAGCAAACATGCCTGGAATGTCATGAATACAATCTTTTCCTTTTTTTTGATACATCGCTAATACAAGTTCCGTATCTGAGCTTCCATGAAAAGGATAGTCTTGATATTCCTTTTTTATGTCTAAATACCCATAGATTTCACCGTTCAAAACGATACATTCATTTCTCGTGTTAGAAAACATAGGCTGCTTTCCTGTTTCTGAAAGATCTACAATGGATAATCTACAATGCCCAAGTGCCGCATTCTCAAAAAATTCATGTCCCTGAGAATCGGGACCACGATACGCAATTGCATCGGTCATTTTTTGTAAAGCGTCCGAGTAATTTTTAGCGCTTGATGTAATTATTCCTGCAATTCCGCACATAGGTTAGGCTCTATTTTAATAGTTAAGGTACAATTTGTTTGAATGTATTTATGATAATACTAATTGGCATTACATTGAAGTAACTTGCTAATGATTGCTCTTGAACCAAGAAAAACGGCATCGTAATTATTGGACTTAATAAATAAGGTAAAAATTTTAATTTCGTTATTGAAGGGGGTTGGTTATCAGGCTTGTTCGTCTTTATAAGATAAATAGTTAACACAGATGTAATATTAGCAAAAAACACCCACCTTCCAAAATCTATTGCAACAAGGCATAGTACTAACATTACTCCATATTGTAAGAGAAGTAAAATGAAAAAGTACTTTCTTTGAGAATTGTTCAAATAAGAAAAACAACACAAAAAAGTAAAACAGAATTGAATTACAAAAACTAAAAAAGTATATATATAGGTGAATGATGTGTTTTGGAAGCTCCAAAAATAGAGGTTAGATTCAAAAACTCCTTTGTTAAAACCAACATCATGTACTCCTATTTTTTCCCAAGAAGTTATAATTAAATCTCGCTGTTCAATTGTACCACTAAATAAAATGGTGATAAGAAAAATGACACAAGGAACTATTGTGAGTTCTATAAACGTGGATGTTTTCTTGTTGTAATAAAAAATTAATAAAAGAGGGAAAAATGAAATTAAGAAAAATAATTCGTGCTGTAAAATAGAAATAGAAATGAAAATACTTGCGAAAACTATTTCAAAATACTTAAGAGAACCGTTTTTTTTGATTATAAATAATATAAGCAGGATAAAATTAAGTAGTAATATATGGTCTTTTCTTACCGGTGCCGCATTGTATAGGTACAATAGAAAACCAGCCATAGAAAAAATAAATACCAAAGGTATTCTGTACTTTTTAACGACAGCAAAGAAGACCACATTAAAAACTAAAAATGTAGTAAACTCATAAAGTTTAATGATAAGCTTAGACTTCAAATTTAATAATTCGCTTAAGTAATAAAGGAACTGTCCATCAAGCCCTCGTCTTACGAACCCTGCATTATAATTTATTAGAAAATCACTTTGATAAAAAATATCGGAAACATGTCTTCTATTTTGATGATCAGTGAAATGAATGAAAGTGCTAATTGTTAGCAATATAACAAAAAGTAGGTAGCCATATTTTAAAATATTATTAGTACTAATCATTAATAAACACTTTTTTAAACTGCTCCATTACAGATTCGGGTAAGAATTTTTTATAATTTTCTACAGCCGTAATCGTTAAATCACTATCAAGAATAATTTGACTTAAATCTTTTTTATTTCGATAGTAATATGCATTTTCTTTAAGTTCGTGAATATGGTTTTTTTCTGGAGAATCAGCAAATGTGATAACCGGTTTTCCTTTTAAAGCAAATTCTGCCACTGTAATTCCAAAAGTCTCTCCACGTTCTCTTGCGTGCAGAAGAGCATCACATGTATTGATGAATTTCAATTTATAAAACAAATCTGAAGATGGAGGCAAAAAAATAATATTTTTAACATCCGATTTCCACCATTTTTTGGCGACAAAGGAATCGACACCCATGAAAATGAAATAAATGTCTTTATATTTTCGGGCTATTTTTTCAACTTCTTTTCGTACAAAATTAATGTTAAAGCTTTGAGCGCCTCCGTAATATCCAAAAACTTTTGCATTTTTTGGGATGTTAAGTTCTGCTCTTAAATCTTCATCTGTGTTTTCATAAAAATTGACCATGTGGGGAACAAAAGGTGCTTTCCCCTCAGTCATCTCTAGCGAAAGCCATTCAGAAACATAGGCATAAACATCTCCATGAGGCTCATAATGTTTAAAAACAGCATGTATTACATTTTTACACGAAGTTGTTTCTACATTGTCTTTAAACCCATTTTTGATGGCGTAAAATAAATCAATGTTGTTTTTGTCTATATATTTTTCAACTTCAGAAAAGTCGGTGTACGCAATTGTTTCAAATCGTTTTACAAATTTTTCTATGCCTGCAGGATGATTGGTAGGCTCATTTTTCCGATAAAAAATAACCGACTCATTCCCCAAATACTTTTCATTAAAATCGGCATAATCGTATAATGCGATGGATGTTCCTCTGTAATTGAGTTCGTTTTCATGGAAGAGTATTTTCATTAGAAGCGTACATTTTTCATTAAACCAATTTTCCTTCCTAGTTTCACCCAGCCAGAGTTCTTAAGTTTCATAAAATTTTTTGCTGGCTCTTCGTATTCGACAAGCGTTTTATAATCTTCAATAAAAAAAGGAAATTCTTTTTCTAGAACCTGCTTTCTTTCTGCTAATAATTTGGCTCTGTTTTCTGGAAGAGAGCTTATGCCGTCAAAAACAAAAGTTGAAATAATGACATCAATAGGCTGATAGCTTACATTGTATTTTGCTAAAGCAATGATAAACCATTTCCAGTCGGAAATTATTTTTAAACTCTCATCATAAAACCCGATTTCATCAAATAGTTTCCTTTTAATAAATGTACTTGGATGATCTATTGAGTACCTAAAAAGATCTTTAAAGGTAACTTGTTGTCTGCTTTTTACAATTAATGAGCCTCCATCTTTGATGAGGTTGGTATGTCCTGAAATTAAATCAAAATCTTTTAAAAGAGGAATAACCCGCGAAACAACATCATTATTATACAACGTATCTCCACTATTGATGAAAAGAACATATTGACCGATAGCCTGTGCAATGCCTTTGTTCATGGCGTTGTAAATTCCTTTATCAGGTTCTGAAACCCAATAGGAAATTTGATTCGCATATTTTTCGATAACGCTTTGACTTTTATCCTTTGATCCTCCATCAATAACAATATACTGGAAGTCTTTAAAGGTTTGAGAAACAACCGAGTTAATTGTTTTTTCTAAACCTTTCGCATCATTGTAATTTATGGTTATAATTGAGAGTTTCATCGTTTGGTTTTTACTTCTTCAACAGCATTTAAAAAATGATCAATATAAGAATCCCATGTAAATTTGCTTACCGATTCATGAGCTATATTGGACATTTCATCATAGTTTTCATCTTTTAGAATGAGTTCCATTTTTTCTGCTAAGTCATCTTCTGTACAAAAATAACCGCCTTTATAATCACTTCCAAAAGTTTCTGTAAACTCTTGATAAGGAGCAATTATTAATGGTGTATAAAAATGCATCATCTCTAAGGAGGATGAGAAGGATCCCCACTTTTCGGATGGATTTACAAAAGCACGCGCATTTTTTACCAAATCATAGTACATTTTGCACTCTTCTTCATTTGCTTTATTCAAATATCCGTAACAAAATACGTTATTAGGAAGGTTCTCGAAATCATCTTCTTGTAAACCAATAAAGTGAAGCTGTGCTTCAGGTTCACTTTTTTGAACTTTCTCAAAAGCATTAATAAGACTTCGAGCAGCAAGTATGTATTTTTTTGATCCTGTAAAGAGAAAATTTTTACTTTCCCTCTTCAATTCTTGAATTTCTAATTTATTAGGAGTGTAGACAGAATTAATAACATTGCCAAGATACTTAACAGAAGTGGAATACGTATTTTTTAGATATTCTGCGACTGCAGGGAATAATGCTATTACTAAATCACTTCCGCCAATCATAGCATTTTCTCGATTGATTGATTGTTTTTCAAACCAATTAGGTTCCCTGTTTTGAAAATATTTGAAATAGTAATCATAGGTCCAATCGCCAAACTGCACAATCTTTTTATTAGTTAAACCTGCAGCCGAAAAGCTAAAGGTTAAAAATAAAAATACATCTGAATCAGGATACGTATTTATGGATTGTTGAATTAGTTTTCTCGTTTTTCTAAAATGAAATGGTGATCGAAAATAATTGTATGTATTATTCTTTTTATATATTCTATTAAGAATTTTGGATAGATAGTTATCAATTAGTGTTTTAGATGGTGAAGGGATAAACTCATCAGCATATATGTTTACTCGATTTACTTTGATACCCTTCTTCATCAATGTTTCGGTGAAAAAGTACGGAACATTAGACCATGTACTAATTTCTGCAGAGTCTCCATTGGTGAAAACCGTTATTTCTTTAATCATCTCACTAAAGATTTTATCCAGTTTTTACTTTTTATGAAAAGATTTGGTCTTGGGTATTTTTTTAAATCATTATGCATAAAAAGACCTTCTCCTTGAGCTATTTTGAAGTTTTGTTTTACCCACCATGGTGCAATGTTTTTTTCGAAATGAACACCTTCGCCAGCAAATGGAGTTAATGTGGTAAGGTAGAATGATTTTTTTACAAGAAAAGGATTGTTCGTCCAGTTAGCCCAACGACTTGTTGTAACAAAAAAATCACCTTGTTTTTGTATTTTATCCGGAAATTCTTTGGCAGGATCTAACCAATGTAAGGACTCTAATAAATGAGGAGAAGTTACCTGATGCCAGTCATCAAAATACTCCAGCTCCTTTCCTTTGTAGGCCAAAGAATATAATGGATAACCTGGTTTCTTTCTGCTTCTAAAACGTACAACATCATAACCTTCATTTAGTAAGTCTAATGCTTTCGAAATTTCTTTAAAAGTGGTTTCTTGTTTTTCAACCAATTCCCAATCATTTTCTAAAAAGAGAACATTTTCATATTTTGCATTTTCAAAAAGCATAATTATTCCTTTTCCAATCCCAATATTTTCTTGACAACCAATATGTTTTACACCATATTTTTTCGCTAGACGAACATCGATATCAGTTACTTCTTGGAATAATATTGTAACATCATCAGAAATCTCTAGAAGTCCATTTTTTTTATAGGATTTCAAGGTGTTTTCTAATGTTTTTGTACTATTCCAAGAAAGAATGCAAATACTTATTGGGAAATCTATCATTGCAAAATTATAAATTAAGAAAAGGATTTTTTTCTGTCATTGCAATTTTTCTTGCTTTTTCTATTTGTTGAAATCTAGGTTTAAAATAGTTCAACATATCTCTGTAAAATTTACTCTCATAAGTATTACCTTTTAGGGCAAGCTTTATAATGTTCGAATAAAATTCTTTTTTCTCATTTTTTATATTGAACTGATAGGAAGGATTGAGGTATCTGGATTCTCTTTGGGCTCTTAATGATGCTTTTCGAGTATTTTCTTTTGAATCTCCTCTTAAAAATCCTTTTTTGGCATCATGAACAACCTTGCTTTGTGTACAAATGAAGATTTTCTTGTTTTTGAACTTCAATCGGTTTGCATATTCATGATCTTCAACACCTTGAAAGAAATAAGGGTTAAAACCTCCAACTTCTTCTATTGTTCGCTTCGGGATCAGCCAATGCGCCGCATTTACAAAAATCATCTCATAAAAAGGCTTTGGGTGACCACAAAAAACGTCTGAAAAAGCTCTGTTCTCTGTTATGTTTCGAGAAAGATACATTTCAAAATGCAAGTCAAATTGTTGCTCAGAACCATCTAAATGCATTGGGCTTAGAATTCCGATTTCGTTTTTATTAGGAAAAGCGTTATAAACATCAATCATTTTTTGAATGCTGTCTTCGAAAATCCAAGCATCTTGATTCATTAAATAGAAAAAATCGGCTCCTTCTTTATATGCTTTTTCAATTCCTAAGTTATTTGCCTTTCCGAAACCAAGATTTTCATTAGCTTGAATAAAATCAACTTCAGAAAAATTGGTTTTTATAAAATCTTGAGTGCCATCAGTAGATCCATTATCAACCACAATGGTTTTTACAGGAATTGATGATTTTCGAAGACTAGAAAAACATCTTTCCGCCCATTTCATGGCGTTGTAGGTTACGATGATGATGTATATGGTTGACATTAGTTAGTGTTGAATTTTTTGGTATAAGACTTTTTATAACGAAGAATGTAATAATAATATTTTAGAATTTGAATGTAACCTTGAAAGTTCGTTTTCTTAAGGGGTAGAAATTGTAAAGATGTGAAAAAACTTTTTAGGTTTATTCCATGGTATTTAAATAATAGAGCTAGGAACCCTATAAAAGCTTGCTCCTCAAGTTTTGGGTTTCTTTCTTTGTGAAAATTATGCCCTAACTTTTTTCTAATACTAAGATTATTTTCAAACCATTTTCTGTCTGGTAATCCATGAGAAAAGTGTTCTATTAAGATGTCGCCAATTACAAAATTTTGGTAATTTTTTGCAATTCGTAAGCTAAAATCTAAATCATAACTATGAAACCCTTCTACATCTTCATTAAAAGGAGATGCTAAATAAATCTCTTTTTTTGTTGCTAGAAAAACACCATCTACGCTGTAAACTCTTGTTCTGTTTTCAGTTAAAGAATTGACATGTAGAGGTTGGTTTTTATTTTTGTCATTTTGGATTATATTTAGAAAATTATTTTCTGGAAAAGTGTTCCAGCTAGATGGAGCTATAGGAATGTAGTTTCCTCCTGCAACACCTATAACACCAGTGTTTCCGTATTCTAAGTGTTTGCAAAGTAATTCTCCCCAATTCTTGGTGTGGAAAACAATATCTTCATGTAAAAATAGGAGGTATGGATATTGAGATTGTGAAGCCCCTTTATTATAAGCTTTGCAAATTCCCATTTGCCCCTTGTTTTCAATTTTTATTATTTCGAAAGGCATCCCAATGGTTGAAGTAATATTTTCTTCTAAATTCTTAAAGTACTCATCTTGATATGATGAAATTATTATTGATATCATATTAGGTAAGCTTTGAATTATGCATTCAAGATTTTATATTTTTTTTCGAATTCCTTTTTATAGCGTAAATGCATGTAGATTAACTTAAGCAATTTTAGTTTGTCTGAGTATTTGATTCTTTTTGTCGGGAAGAATCTAAAAGTACGTAATACAGTTTGCAAGCTAATGCCTTTGTATTTCATATAATCTCTCAGAAAAATTTCAAATGCTTTTGTTTCAGTAACTGAGTCATGAGACTTTTGAAATGTAGAATTTTTAAATTTTTCTCTTATTATAATATTATTATCGAACCACTTTTCATCCATATTACCTGGTGAAAAATGTTCTATAGTGATATCATTTATAATAAAATTATTGAGTGTTTCTGAATATCTCAAACTTATTTCTAAATCATAACCATGAAATCCATTCATGTTTTCACAGAATTGATTTTTTATAAAGTTTTCTTTTGTGATTGCCATGAAAACCCCATCAATAGCGAATGCCCTTGTTTTGTTTGTATTTGGTGGGAAAATATTCTGAGGTTTAGGGTTTAATTTATTCTTTGTATTTTGAATATAAGTAGCGTAATTTAAATTGGATCTCGATACATACCAACCCGATGGAGCATAAGGAACGTACAAGGATCCGGCTACCCCAATAATCCCAGTATCAGGTTTATTGAAATGTGCAATAAGTTTTTCGCCCCATTTTTGAGTATGAAATATAACATCCTCATGCAAAAAAAGTAGATAAGGATAAATCGCACTTTGCGCCCCTAAATTATATGCTTTTGTAATATCCATTACTCCATCATTACTTACTTTTATTATTTCATAATTAATACCACAAGTTTCAGAAATGTTTTTTTCTAAGGAATTATAAAACTGAGGCTGATATGATGAAATGATAATGGAAATCATATATTTATTACGAAGTTATGGATACGTTCAAATGTGTTAAGAGTGGAGAATACGTTTTCAATTTTTAGTTTTGCATCTTTACATTTCTTTTTTGCTTCATCGTAGTTTTCTTTGACAGAGTATATTATTTCTGCCATTTGATCCAAATCTAAATATTCAACAACATGTGCATTACTTGCAGATATAATTTCACATGGCCCTCCATTATTTGCAAACATGATTACAGGGACCTCATTGTAAACAGCTTTAGCTACCATTAAGGAGAATGATTCTTCGCGTGATGTTAAAACATAGGCGTCTAACAAGGGGAAATATTGATTTACATTATTAACGTGGTTTACGAATATGAGATTATCTTCTATATTAAGTTTTCGTGCATCTATTTTTGCGCTTATTATAGCCTCATTGCTATTGTGTCCGCCGATAATTAAAAACTTAAACTTGAAATCAGGGTAATTCTTTTTTATTTTTTTTACGAGAAGTGGAACAATATCTGTTCCTTTAACGTTATGAGGGTTGCCAATAGTGGCAATAATGAAATCTGTTTCTTTAATGTTTAATTCTTTTAGAATAGAGAGGTCTTCTATTGAAACCTCTTCCTTTACAAATGGATAAACAACTTCAATTATATCTTTTTTAATTTGATATTTTTCAATCAAATTTGATTTTACATGTTCAGAGACCGCAATAAAACCGTCAATTAGTGAAAGCAGGTTTTCTTGCTTTGTATTCGTGAAGTATAATTCATTAAGAAATTCGCTTTCATGTACATGTATTATCTTCTTAACGTTTTTTACATATGCATTCACATGATGTAGTACATTGAGAGAAAACATTGAATTTATGTAAATATGTGTATAGTTTTCAGCTTGCAGACTTTCACCAAAAAGTTGCATTGGTGTTGTTTTTTGACCAATTAGGGCATTTAAAATTCTTTTTCTTGTCCGAAGAGAACCTTTTGGGAGTTCTAAAACTTTTCTTGATAATTTGGTAAAATCATCATAGAGAACCCCTTGAGCATTTAATGTTAGAATATCAAATACTACATTTTTATTTTCATTTTTTAGCCAATGCATGAAATCTAAAAGAACTGCAGGAGCTCCACTGGCGTACATTTCATGAACAACAAATAGAATTTTTAATGGAGGTTGCAGATCTCGTTTCATCAAGAATAAACTTTTAATAATGCATATGCATCTATCAATAAGTTATGTGTACTTTGGAGATGCTTGTGTTTTAGGCCGTAAAGATACTAAAAATAAGAGTTTTATATAGGAACTTTTGATTTGCAAAGATTGGTCTAGTGTAAGATGCTTACCTATCGGATTTGAATCAATCTTAACTTTGCTAAAATCCGAACTGATTTATAATTTTTTAGATGAATATAATTTCGTTCAGTTGCTTGTAGGTTTTTCACTATTTTTTGAAGGTTTTCAATCGTTTCAGCGTCTTTTTTTTCTGATAGAGTAAAATTGCTTAAAGCCAAATCTCTTTCCGCATTTACTTTCTCTATTTGTTTTGAACTTATACCGTCTAAATAAAACTTAGAAACTGTAATTGGGATGTGTTTCCATGTTAAGTGAAATCGTGAAAAGGCTTCTATAAACCACTTCCAATCGCTCACTATTTTTAAATTTTCGTCATACAAGCCTACTTTATCGAACGCTGTTTTTTTGATGAACGATGCAGGATGAGGTAGGGCGTCTGTATATAAATAATGAAAACTAATGGTTTTTGGATACTCGCGGTTATAGCTTTGGTTTTCGTCAATAAACTCAAGGTTTCCATAGATTACATCTTCATTTCCTAACTGGGAAGAAGCTTTTTCAAGAACATCATTCGCAAAGAATTCATCACCACTATTTAGGAACAAAAGATATTCGCCATTGGCGGCTTTGATTCCTTTATTCATGGCATTGTAGATACCTTTATCGGGTTCACTCACCCAATATGAAATTTTGTTGGCAAATTGTTCTAAAATTTCTTTGCTGCCATCTTGGGAACCACCATCAATAACAATATATTCAAAATCGACATGCGATTGAGAGTCTACACTTTTTATTGTTTTTTTTAAGCCTTCACGGTTGTTGTAGCTTATGGTGATGATGGTGATTTTTGGACTCATTTTATGCTAAGTTTAAATCACTTTCCATCATTTCTCTTACCAAACCTTTTAGGTCGTATTGCGGAACCCAACCTAATTGTGTCTTAGATTTTGTAGGATCACCAATCAAAACATCAACTTCTGTTGGACGGTAATATTCTGGATCTACTTTTACAACTGTTGATCCTATTTCTAATTGATACAAAGGATTGTTGCAAGCTTTTACTTTTGCAATTTCGTTTTCATTTTCGCCTTCACATTCTATTTCAATTCCTACTTCTGCGAATGCCATTTTTACGAAATCTCGTACAGAAGTAGTTTCACCCATCGCTATTACGTAATCTTCGGGTTTGTCTTGTTGAAGGATTCTCCACATCGCTTCTACATAATCTTTGGCGTGTCCCCAATCTCTTAATGCATTGAGGTTTCCTAAATACAAAACATCTTGTTTTCCTTTTGCGATTCTTGAAACTGCCATCGTGATTTTACGCGTTACAAAAGTTTCACCACGACGCGGAGATTCATGATTGAATAAAATTCCGTTACATGCGAACATTCCGTAGGCTTCACGATAATTTTTAGTAATCCAAAAACCATAAATTTTTGCGGCTCCATACGGTGAACGAGGATAGAATGGCGTGTTTTCGTCGTACATTCCTTTCTCGTTTTTATTTTCTTTTAAACCTCCATATAATTCCGAAGTTGAAGCTTGATAAATTCTGGTTTTCTTTTCTAAACCTAAAATTCGCACCGCTTCTAGAATTCTCAAAGTTCCTATTCCATCTACATTGGCTACATATTCAGGAGAATCGAAACTCACTTTTACGTGAGACATCGCTCCCAAATTATAAATTTCATCAGGTTGAACCTCTTGAATAATTCTAATTATGTTGGTGGAATCTGTCAAATCTCCATAGTGAAGTTTAAATCTCACATTTTTTTCATGAAGATCAACATATAAATGGTCGATTCTTTGTGTGTTAAAGGAAGAAGCTCTACGTTTAATACCATGGACTTCATAACCTTTTTCTAAAAGAAGTTCTGCTAGATATGAGCCATCCTGACCTGTAATTCCTGTTATTAATGCTTTTTTCATTTTGTTTTTTTCAATATTCTATAAAAACTTCTCTTGGTACACTTTTGTAATTCCTTCTTCTAAACCAATTTTTGCTTTCCAACCTAAATTGTTTATTTTCGAAACATCCATCAATTTTCTTGGTGTTCCATCTGGTTTAGAGCTATCCCAAATGATTTTTCCTTCATGACCAACAATTTTCTGAATCATTTCTGCCAAAGCTTTAATGGATAAATCTTCGCCAACACCGATATTAATTTGCCCGAAATCATTATAATTTTCCATCATGAAGAAACATGCTTCTGCTAAATCGTCCACATGTAAAAACTCACGCAAAGGTGTTCCGCTTCCCCAAAGTTCTACATCTCTATTGCCATCTAATTTTGCTTCGTGGAATTTACGAAGCATCGCTGGTAAAACATGCGAATTGTTGAGATCGTAATTATCATTCGGACCATACAAATTTGTTGGCATTGCTGAGATGAAATTTGAGTTGTACTGGCTTCTATAAGCATCACACATTTTGATTCCTGCAATTTTTGCGATTGCATAAGGCTCATTGGTTGGCTCTAAAGTTCCTGTTAATAAGTATTCTTCTTTCAAGGGTTGAGGTGCCATTTTGGGATAAATACAACTGGAACCTAAAAAGAGTAACTTCTTGGTGTTGTTAAGATGTGCATGATGAATCACATTGTTCTGAATCGTCATGTTATCATATAAAAATTCTCCTCTGTAGGTGTTGTTTGCCATAATTCCGCCCACTTTTGCGGCAGCTAGAAAAACGTATTCAGGTTTTTCTTGAGCGAAAAATTCTTCAACAGCAGAAGGATTTCGTAAATCCAATTCTGAAGATTTTCTCGTGATAAGGTTTGTGAAACCTTTGGATTGCAAGTTTCTAAGGATGGCGCTTCCTACCATTCCACGATGTCCTGCGATGTATATTTTGGATTGTAAGTTCATTATTTTATTTTAATACGTTTTAATTTTGCTCAAAAAAAAACTCAAATTGCTTGTTGGAAAAGGAATCCTTTACACTTTTCATTGCGTTTACGGACAATGTATCAAAGTCAGAAAAATATAAGACTTCAAAAATTTTTTCCGCAAATAGTTGCGTATCAAATTTCGGAATCACAAAACCATTTTCGTTGTTGCGAACAAAAGTTTCTACAAAACCAAGTTGGTAACCAACTACCGGAGTTCCAGAAGCTAGTGCTTGTATTACCATTACGGGACCTGTATCTTGGACAGAAGGTGATGCGTAAACATCTGCTGACTGATGCAACAATGAAAATAAAATTTTATCAGAAATACGATCCATCTTTCTGACTTCAATATTGGAAAAATTGTAATTGAAATTATTATTGCTCCCGGCAATGATATAGACTATTTCTTTTTTTTCTTTTACAAGAAGTTCATTAAGATGTGTCAAAGATACAAGCATTTTATCAAATCCTTTTCTTTGGTCATCAATTAAGTTTGCGCCAGAAAAAATTACTTTTTTATTTACAGGAATATCGAAAACTTGTTTTGCAATGTCTCTTTTTTTATTATTAAAAACATAAAAATCCAATATTCCGTTAATTACTCTTATATTTTTTTGATTTTTGTAAAGTGTAGACCTTCTTGCTTCTTGGATATTACCTTCAGAACCTGCAATAACTTCTATATTGTATTTTTCTATATATTTTTTTTTGTTTTGTAAGTTGATTGAAGACTGCTTTTTATTTGTATTTTCGCCTAAAGCTGGACACTTTTCGCAGCTTTGTGTATATTCTAAACAATCGGAATTGTAATGACAGCCACCTGTAAGATGGGCCATGTCGTTCATTTGAACATACGCTTTGGCATTGAAAATTGTTGCTATTTTACCGATTACTTCAAGATTGACAAAAAAACTAATCCAACCTCCAATTATTATGTTTGGAGAAAAATGAACATGGGGTAGAATTTCCCCTAAATCGAATGGGCTTTGTTGTTCATCTGTATTATAATAGTAATATTCTGAGTTATAATGAGGTACCTTTGGTTTGTCAGTTTTTTTCGGTGGAAGAATCCTATTTCTAATTCTTGTAAGGTTTCTTTGCCAAAAAGTGAGATAAATTATTGGTTGCGGATTTTTTTTTATTTCAACAACAAAATCTAGATTACTTTGTTTGTTCGCAACTAGAAATAACACTTCGTGACCTAAAGATAATAAAGCTTTTGCAATGTTGAGATTGGCAATTCCTGCGCCTCCATTATCTGCGTAATTAAGAAATAAAAATCTCTGTTTTTCCATTGTGAGCCAAAATTTGAACCGGATATATTATTGATTAAAAAAATTATGTATTGCGTCAATTATTATAGTTTGCTCTATTTCTGATAGCTCATAATAAAAGGGTAACCTAAGCAAACGATCTGTAAAGTAATCAGAATTAGGAATACTAATTTCGTTATTTTTTTTCAAGAAATAATCACTTTTATTAAGACTTAGATAGTGGAATACAGGATGAATGTTTTGTTTTTTCAAAAACTGTATTAAAGCAGTTCTTTCTTCATAGTTTTTACAAACTAAATAAAACATGTGCGCATTATTAGTAGCAAAATCAGGAATTTTTGGAAGTTTTATATGACCTTCTTTTTCTAAGGAAGTTAAAGCTTGATTATATTTTTCCCAAATGAGAATTCTTTTCTTTTGTATTTGGTCTAAATACTCGATTTGTCCATACAAAAAAGCAGAAATTATTTCTGAAGGTAAAAAAGAAGATCCTAAATCTACCCAACCATATTTGTTGATTTCGCCACGGAAAAAAGCACTTCTGTTGGTCCCTTTTTCACGAATGACTTCTGCTCTTTCGTTGTATTTAGAATTGTTGACAACTAACATTCCTCCTTCACCAGCGATTATGTTTTTTGTTTCATGAAACGAAAAAGCACCAAAATCGCCTATAGATCCTAGAGCTTTTCGGGTTCCGTCGGAAAAAGTATAAAAACTATCTATGGCTTGAGCTGCATCTTCTACTACAAATAAGTTGTGTTTTTTGGCTATGTTCATAATGGCTTCCATATCGCAAGCTACACCTGCATAATGTACCGGAACTATAACTTTGGTTTTGGAAGAGATGTGTTTTTCTATCTCTTTAGGATCTACATTTGGATTGTCCGAATAAGAATCTACAAATACAATTTTCGCACCTCTTAATGCAAACGCATTGGCAGAAGAAACGAATGTATAACTTGGTATAATCACTTCGTCTCCTTCTTGTATATCGCAAAGAATTGCTGCCATTTCTAGCGCATCTGTGCAAGAAGTGGTAAGCAAAACCTTCTGAAAATGATATTTGTTTTCGAAAAAAGCATGGCATTTTTCTGTAAAAATACCATCACCCGAAATTTTGCCAAATTTTACTGCTTCTTCTATGTATTTCAATTCATTACCAATAATGAAAGGTTTATTAAATGGAATCATTGTGTTTATCTGATAAATTTTGCAGGATTTCCAACGTATAATCCATGCGATTCTATATTTTTTATTACAACTGTGCCTGCTCCCAATTGAGTTTTTGGACTTATGTAGATATTGTCTATAATTGTTGAATTAATTCCAATAATCGATTGTTCTCCAATATTCACAAATCCAGCAATTGCAACTGATGGTGATATAAAACTATGATTTCCAATTGTAGAATCGTGAGCAATACTACAAGAAATATTTAGTAAAACGTTATTGCCAATGTTTACATATTGATCAATTACACATCCTGGATAAATAATACTTCCTTGCCCTAACTTTGTTGTTTTGTCCAAAATAACAGAAGAATGGATAAAATTATAAAAAGGAATTTGGGTACTAAATTTTTCGAAAATTTGAGCTCGAATGTTCATATGTTTATAACCAATTGCAATAATAAGTTCATCGAAGATATTCTCCGAAAAAGCATTGTAAATATCTGAATTACCACCTAGAATTGGAATGTTTAGAATAGAGCTTCCTTTTTCTTGATAATCATCAAAAAAAGCAACAACTTTATCTTGAGTATCCGTTTGGATATGATGTGTAATTTGTTGTCCTAAATGACCAGATCCTATTATGGCAATTTTTTTCATTTTATAAACTCTCTATATCCGGAATCTCTAAGTTAAACTTTTTTTCTTTCCAATGAACCATACCAACATCTTTCCAAGGTTTTTCCATCTGCTTTTCAAGGAAGTCTTTTTCCCATTCAGTAGGTATATCTATTTTCTTTAGCTTAATAATAAAAGTTGCATCTTCAAGATTTACTTTGTTTTTGTGAGCCCAAAAAGCTGTAAAATCTCGTAATCCACGTTCTAAATCTGATTGATTAACACTATTTCCGTTGGTTCTGAAAGTTCTTTTTACCCATGTAAAACCAAATTGATATTTTCCAGGAGTTCCGTTTTGGTTAATTGTGGGTAACCATATTTCTTTACCATCTTTATTGATGTAAACTGTAGATAAAATATGGTTGTATTCGTTGAAATGATAATCCATAAATACAGCGTGATGAGTAATGCCAAGTAAAGTTCTAGTACTCGTTTCCATTTTACTAGAAAGTTGCACAAACTTTTGATTGATATAATTATCTTCTATTTGCAATTTTTTCCTAAAAGACACATTCACACCAGAATTATAGGTAATAAGAAATTGTAGAATACAAATGAAGGTCAATGAGCAAGTAATGATTCCTATTTTAAGATCTTTAAGGTTAAGATTATTTAATAGTTTAATATCAACATCTTTAATTGGTAGATTAGGAGGTATATAACCGCAGCTTTCTTCGGTACATCTTTCTGTATTTCTGTTTACAGCAATGTAATTATATATTTTTTTGCCAATCTGATATACTCCAGGAATTCTTAAAAACCAACTTATAGGTTTCAGATAAAATATACTTGATAAAACTTGAATGTAAGTGTCAATTCCTTGATATACTTTGTCTTTTTTTATCGAAAAAACATTGTCTAGAAGCTCATCATTAGTATAATCTTCTAATAAAGTATAATTTTGGCTATGAGACTGAACTGTTTGAAAATCAATGGCTTTTTGTATGTCAAAACACTGAATGGTAATTTTTGTTCGGTTACATAATGGGCATTCTGCATCGTAAAAGAAAGTCATGATTGGTTTTTTGTACACAATCAGATTGCCAATTTTGTCCCAAAAAGAAACAGGAACCATTAATACATAAATAGCACACATTCCCAAAGCGAATAAAGGAATTGGATATGATAGCAAAATTCCAATGTGAAGTCCCCAACCAACAAGCATTAAAGGAAGTCTCCATTTTTTTCTGAAAAATGTAAATATAAAAATGGTTTCGAATGCCAATGTTAAATAACCTAAAAAATACATTAAGTATTCTTGGTTAAGCAATACTTGCATTGGAATAAGTACATTAACCGGAATTGATGAAGGAAGCCAAACTCCTAAACCTTTAGTCCAAAAACTTGATGAAAACTTAAAAAAAATTGAATCGAAATATACAAAAGCCAAACCTACCATTATAGGAATGTAATAGGATAATACACTTACTTTAGTTGGCGGAATATAATTAAACCTGGTATTGGAATACTTGTATTTGAGCAATAATCTATCCAAAGACAGTGTTTGCGAAATTGGTAAAAATATTAGTAAAAAATTAATACCCATGTAAGCATAGAACATGTGATATTCATAAGATTTGATACTACCAATGAGAGAAAGACTCAGGATATAGTTCACAATCGTTGCAGGTCTGGTAAACAACCCGAAAATAATGAGGATTACAGAAATTGCCCAAATAATGATGGGAAACCTGAATCTAATTTCAGATTCTTCGATGTAAGGAATATAATCGAAAATTAAATGTCTGAAGTAAAAGAACTGAAGAACTTCGGCTAATAATACCAACCCAAAAAAGATTCGGAAAATAGCTAAACCAATTGATGAAATTTTTTTGTTGTAGAGTTTCTTGATCATTACGCCTAGTTTTGCTCTAAAATAAGAGTAGTTTTTTGATAAATTAGTTTTAGGTGTTTTTTTGTCAACGACTGAAGCTGAATCTTATTAGAAGTTTACATTTTTTGGAATAATTCTTTTTTATCAGATTGATAGATAATATATCCAGATCTATCATTACTACTTTGTGCCGGTTGAAGAGTGTTGCTAAGTATTTCTTTTTTCTTTATAAATGGTTCATTTTTATCAAAATATTCTAGCAAATGCTTGGTGTCTTGAGATATAAAATAAACACCTGAATATTGTTTTTTAAGGTTAATTTTATGTTGCATATAACTTCCTAATGCAATTTCTATTACTGCTTTCAAATAATCAAATCCTGTAGAAAGAAAGACTAAATCCGAACCAATAAAATCGCCACCCATTCTGCTTCCTATTTCAATAACGAATATTCCTTTCGAATTAATTTTCATTTCAATATGGGAAGCTCCATTTTTTACTTCAGTTGCATAAAGCACATCAATAGCAATTTTTCTTATTTTTTGCTGAATATCGTCAGTAAGCTGACTTGGTTGATGGTGTTCTAATTCTACAAAGTAAGGTTCTTTTGTAATTGTTTTATCGGTAATGGTAATTACTTCATGCATTCCTTGGTAAGATATAGTTTCTACACTTACTTCGGCTCCTTCTACAAATTCTTCAACTACGCATTTTTTAGAAAATGAATATTGAATCGCTTCATTAATTGCAGTAATCGCTTCAGTATTATTAAATACTTTTATCACGCCCAAACTTCCTGAACGATCTGCTGGTTTTATAATTAGAGGGAAGCGTAAGTTGTTATTTTCTTCATCTAATTCTTCATTCTGAAGTACAGTAAAACTTTTAGGAATTGGAATATTGAATTTTTGGAGACAATTTCGCATTGCTGATTTATCGGTTGTTAATTCAGCACACTTTTGCGAGTTTCCAATGAGATTCATTTTTTGTGCAACGTAGGCAATTGTTGGTATACAAATGTCGGTTGCAATAGTAGTAATGCCATCAATTTGTTCTTTTAAACAAACCTCTAGCAATTCTTCTTTATTAATTACAGAAATATCATAAAAAGCATCTGCGAAATTTTTGCAAACCGCTTTGTCATCATTCCAAGCAATACAGATAACGTAAATACCCATTTCTTTCGCTTTGTTTACTAAAGGAAGCTGTAGGTAACTTGCGCCTAATACTGCGAGCTTTTTCATTGATTTATAGTATTAATATTTTTTTGCTTCTATAAAGATAGATGCATTTTCATGAGGATTATCTAATCCGAAACTTGCCCAATTTGGAATGTAACTGTCTGTTGCGGTTCTTACAATTACATCTTTGAATCCAACGCTTTCGAGTAATCTTTTCAACGAAAAGCGATCATACATCCATTGATGGATTTCTCCACCTAATCGGAATTCACCTATTTTTTGGTGATTCTGTGATATATTATTAACAAATAATCTCCTTAATAAAGAAGTGCTTTCTGTTTTGCCTTCTTGAGTTGTTAGGAATGGTTGTTGAGATAAATCTTTATGCCAGTTTTTTGCAACGTTTCCAACTCGTGAACTAATATAGTCTAAGTTGTTTACTTCTTTTTTTCGGAAGTAATTAAGCATATCACCTCCACTTTTGTTACGTACTGTTTGATCATACATTTCTAACATGATCCAATCATAGTCTTCTTCACCATTTTCCTCGTCAGCAATCGCTCGTTCAAGATTTCGGATATATTCTTTCGCGATTACTTCAAGATTGGGACATGCAACTCTAATAGTACCATTTTTATTGATAATCCTATAGCATTCTTGGATGAATTTTTGCGCATCGTCTTTGGAAAAATGTTCTATAACGTGTGAGTGGTAGACAAGATCAAACTCTCCGTCTTGGAATGGAATGCCATTGAGGAAGTTGCAGTCAAGGACTTCTGGTGAACATGGTGACATATCTGCGTTTAGCCAAATTTTCTCTGTGGAATACTTTGAACCACAACCAAGGTTTATATATATCATCTAAACATTATTTATTTTTGAATCCAATCACAATTCATAAATACACAACCATAATCTGTACCATTGTATTGATGGAAATCAGTGCCTGTTTCTTCAATTGAAAAGTCTATAACGTCTTCTTTTGAAGACAAGACTTTTACATTTGGGATATGTAAGGCAGTTGCTACCTTATAGTTGTTAGGCACCAAATTGTTACCAGGAATTTTTATGGTTACATTATATTCTCCCTTTTCTTCCATAAGGTTAGCTACATCTTGCATAGTAGTAAATACAATTCGTTCTCGCTGGTCAGACACCCGCAGTCCAATTACGGTTTTATCTGCATTTTCCTTGTTCAATTTAAAGGTAATACCAATGTAAATATCGTCACTAAAGTAAAAGTTGCTTTGTAGCTCATTATTCGCATTAATAATTTTGAAATCTAAAATTTCATTCTCGAAAAATGGTTGGTCGGAAATGTAATGATTGCTAGAAGTTTGACCTGAAGCCAAATACGAGTCCATTGCTCCTCCAATACTTCCATCGTAAATCATTTTACCTTGCTCAAGAACTATTCCCTTGTTACAAAGAATATTAACAGCCGCCATATTATGGCTTACAAACAAAATAGTTCTTCCTTCTCCTTTGGTTACATCACCCATTTTTCCTAGACATTTCTTTTGGAACTCGGCGTCACCAACGGCTAGAACTTCATCTACAATTAAAATTTCAGATTCTAAATGTGCTGCTACAGCAAAAGCCAAACGTACATACATCCCGGAAGAATATCTTTTTACAGGTGTGTCTATGTACCTTTCAACTCCAGAGAAATCAACAATTTCATCAAATTTTCGGCTGATCTCTTTTCTGGTCATTCCCAAAATGGCGCCATTCAAATATATATTCTCGCGTCCTGTCATTTCTGGATGAAAACCTGTTCCAACCTCCAATAAAGATGCAATACGACCATTGGAGTATATTTTCCCTGTGGTTGGTTTCGTTACTTTAGATAGGAGTTTTAGAAGTGTGGATTTTCCTGCGCCATTTCTTCCGATGATTCCTACAGCATCACCTTGTTCCACTTCAAAATTAATATCTCGTAGAGACCAAACATAATCACTATCTCCTTTTGTTGTACGATCGTTGGTTTCTCCAATTTTCAAATAAGGATCCTCATTTCCTCGTATTCTGTGCCAAAACCGGTTGAGGTCATGGGATAAGGTTCCAGTTCCTACTTCTCCCAATCTGTATTGTTTGGATATGTTTTCAGCTTTTAATGCAAGCATAGTTTTTCGTTTAAAAATTTAATAATCATCATTTAGATTATACGGTATCCATAAATGTTTTTTCCACTTTGTTAAAGATAACAACTCCGATGGCAAGTAAAACAAAAATAATAACGGAACTAATCGCAAGCATGGTTACAGAAAACTCTCCTACGCCTAGCCAGCCGTATTTAAAACATTCAAATATTCCAGTAAGTGGATTGTACATGGCTAATTTTTTCCAAATTCCCCTAAGTGCAGAAATAGGGTAAATAACGGGTGTTGCATACATGTATAAACTTACGCCAAACCCAAGAAGCATATTGAGATCTTTATACTTTGTTGTAAGCGCAGAAAAAATCATGCCTACCCCTAATGCAAAAACTGCCATTAAGATTATTAAAAAAGGAGTTGCTAGGATCCAAATATTTGGTTGTACTTCTCCTTTTACAAGAAAATAAATCCAAAAAACAAGAAACAGAAGAAACTGTACGCCAAACTTCATTAGGTTGGAAAGAACAATTGAGATCGGTGTAACCAAGCGAGGGAAATACACCTTTCCAAAAATACTAGCATTGCCTGCAAATGTATATGATGTGCCGGTTAGGCTGCTTGAAAAATAATTCCAAAGCATTACCCCTGCAAGGTAAAAGAGGATTTTAGGGGCCCCATCGGTTGGAAGGTTTGCAATATTTCCAAAAATAATTAAGTAGGCTAATGTGGTGAATATTGGGTTAATGAAAAACCATATTGGTCCAAGAACGGTTTGTTTAAAACTTGAAACAAAGTCTCGTTTAACAAACATATAAATTAAATCTTTGTAATGCCAGACCTCTTTTAATCTAAGATCAAATAAGGTGTGTTTTGCTTCTATGGTGTCGGTCCATTTTTGCTGAGATTCGTTCATCTGCGAATTAATATTTTTTTTTACGTCCGTGTTTTGTTTGTTGTTATTTGTGTGACAATATAGTCATATTTCTTTCAAAATAGCTCTGCATGCGAATTGTGAGATTATGTTTTCAAGTTTTAATCACTCCCAAAAAGATCTCGCGTGTACACTTTATCTTTAACGTCTTCCAATTCAGGTGCTAGTCGGTTGGAGATAATGATATCACATTCTTGTTTAAATTCCTCGAGGTTAACCGAAACTTTTGAACCGAAGAAAGTGCTTTCGTGTAAAACGGGTTCATATACAACTACTTCAATTCCTTTTGCTTTGATACGTTTCATGATTCCTTGAATTGCCGAAGCGCGGAAATTATCCGAACCCGATTTCATAATCAATCGATAAACACCTACTTTTTTTGGATTTTTAGCGATAATGGAATCCGAAATAAAATCTTTTCTTGTGCGATTTGCATCAACAATAGCTTTTATTAAGTTGTTTGGTACCGCGTCATAATTAGCTAAAAGTTGTTTTGTGTCTTTTGGTAAGCAATAACCACCATATCCGAAAGACGGATTGTTATAATGACTTCCAATTCTTGGGTCAAGACCAACACCTTCAATAATTTGTTTACTATCTAATCCGTAAATCTGGGCGTAACTGTCCAACTCGTTGAAGTAGGCTACACGCATCGCAAGGTAGGTATTTGAAAAAAGTTTAATCGCTTCCGCTTCTGTTGCGTTAGTAAATAAAACAGGAACTTCTTTTTTGATTGCTCCTTCTTGAAGTAGGTTTGCGAAAATGCGAGCGCGCTCACTTTGCTCACCAATAATAATACGTGATGGATAGAGGTTATCATACAACGCTTTTCCTTCGCGCAAGAACTCAGGTGAAAACAAAATGTTTTCAAAATCCAGTTCTTTCTTTAAGCTTTCGGTGAACCCAACTGGAACTGTTGATTTAATGACAACTACCGCATCGGGATTGTAGTGTTTTACATCTTTCACAACACTTTCAACACTGCTTGTATTAAAGTAGTTTGTTTTTGGGTCGTAATCTGTAGGTGTAGCTACAATAACATAATTGGCATTTTTATATGCTTCTTCCTTGTTTGTTGTTGCTTTAAAGTTTAATTTCTTTTCAGATAAGAACTCCGTAATCTCCTTGTCTTCAATTGGGGAAATTCTGTTGTTTAGCATCTCAACTTTCTCTGGAACGATGTCCAAAGCAATTACTTCATGATGTTGAGCCAATAGGACTGCGTTGGATAAGCCAACATAGCCTGTACCTACAATACTGATGTTCATTTGTTATTTTTGAAAAATATGAGGCAAAAATACTTATTTTTTTTAACCTAATGCCAAAATCTCCCTTGGCTGTTAAATATTTGTAACAAATTGGTTGCGAATCTTATTTGCTTATTTTATCAAAAATTCCTATCTTTGCAAAAGATTTACGGGAAAGGATGGGAAGGCTTCGGAAGAAAGCCTTTTTTCGTACCAAGATTTGGGCTTCCCGAAAATGGATGGTAAAGACTCTCAAACTATGATGTTTAAAGATAAAGTTGAAGGATTGTTGCAGGTTTTTTTAGATACAAGACCTGATTTGTTTTTGATAAGCTTGAAGATTTCTGCAGGGAATGATATTGTGGTGACTTTAGACGGAGATCAAGGAGTTTCGCTTCAAGATTGCTTGGATGCAAGTCGTGCAATTGAAAATAATTTAGACCGCGAGGAAGAAGATTTTTCTTTACAAGTTATGTCTGGAGGACTTTCAGAACCGTTAACAATTTCGAGACAGTTTGTGAAAAACATGGGGAGAGATCTTGATATTATCCTTCAGGATGAACAAAAAATATCAGGAGAAATTATTGCAGCCGACGAAAACGGCGTAACTTTGATGTTGAGATACCGTAAACCGAAAGATATCGGTAAGGGTAAAGTGGATGTGGAAGAAGAAAAAATAATTCCTTATTCCGAAATTAAGAAAGCGTTGATCGCTGTGAAATTTTAATACAAATAGAAAATAAAAATCAGAACTAGATAAATGGATAATTTAGCACTCATAGAATCCTTTGGTGATTTCAAGGATGAAAAAGGGATCAGTAAGATTGATTTGATGGCGATCATTGAGGATTCCCTGAAAACTTTATTGAGGAAAAGATACGATTCAGATGATCACTTTGATGTGATTGTGAATCCTGACAAAGGGGATTTTCAAATTTTCCTTAACAAAACGATCGTTGAAGATGAAATGTCTGAAGATGATGATTTGGAAATTGAAATTACCGAAGCTAAAAAAATTGACGATAGTTTCGAAGTTGGTGAAGAATATACGGTTGAAATTCCAATCGCGCATTTAGGAAGACGTAATATTTTGACTTTGAAGCAAATTCTTGCAAGCAAATTACAAGAGCATAACAACGCGATGTTGTATGATCAGTTCCGTGACCGTATTGGTGAAATCGTTGTTGGAGAAGTTCACCACATCAGAAAGCAACATGTTATTTTGTTGGATGATGAAGGAAATGAGTTTATCCTTCCAAAAGAAAATCAAATTCCATCGGATTTCTTCAAAAAAGGAGAAAGCGTTCGTGCCATTGTTGAAAGTGTAGATTTTAAAGGGGCTAAACCTCAGATCATCATTTCAAGAACAGCACCGAAATTCTTGGAGAAACTTCTAGAACTAGAGATTCCAGAAATCCAAGACGGAACGATTATCTTGAAAAAAGCCGTTCGTATACCAGGTGAAAAAGCGAAAATCGCTGTGGATGCCTATGACGATAGAATTGATCCAGTTGGAGCTTGTGTTGGGGTAAAAGGATCAAGAATTCACGGAGTGGTACGCGAATTGAAGAATGAAAATATCGACGTTATTCAATGGTCTAAAAATCCTGAAATCTTGGTTAAGAGAGCTTTAGGAAATGTGACGATTAATAAGATTGAAATCAACCAAGATACGGAGTACGCTTTAGTATATACGCCAGTTGAGGAGATTTCTAAAGTTATTGGTAAGCAAGGTCAAAACATCCGTTTGGCTTCTTCCTTAACAGGATACGAAATTGATGTTTACAGAGAGACAGCTGAGGATGACGACGTAGAACTAGATGAGTTCACCGATGAAATCGAAGGATGGGTAATTGAAGAATTCAAGAAAGTAGGTCTTAAGACCGCAAGAAGCGTTCTAGAAAAAGACAATGAAGCATTAGCAAAAATGGTGGATCTTGAAGAAGAAACCATCGATGAGGTGAAAGGAATTTTAAAAGCAGAATTCGAAGATTAATCTTTTATTCATTTCAATTACTAACAAACTAAGCAAATAAAAAGAATACAATAATACATGCCAAAAATTAGACTAAACAAAGCGGTAAAGGAGTTTAATATCTCGATGTCCAGGCTGGTAGAATTTCTACAAGCAAAAGGTTTCGAGGTGGAAAGCAACCCGAACGCACAATTGGAAGAACAGGCATACGCTACATTGAAGGCAGAATTTGCAAGCGATAGCGAGCAAAGAAAAGCGTCTCATGAAGTGATTATTTCCAAGGTTCCGGAAGAAAAGTTGGCTATCGAGCCAGAAGAGCCGGAGGTGATTAAAGCGAAAGCGACCTCCAAAACGGAACCTAAAATTTTAGGTAAAATTGATCTTAACCCTTCAAAAGAAGAAGTGGTTGAGGAAAAACCTGCACCTGCAGAGCCCGTGAAGGAGGAAAAAGAAGAAGTGGCAGAAAAAGAAACCAAACAAGAATTCAAAGTTTTGGATAAAATTGATTTAAGCCAAATTGAATCTTCTTCGAAGCCGAAGCCAAAAGCGAAGGCTCCAGAAAAGCCAAAAGAGGAAGTTGCAACTCCAGTTCAGGAACCAAAAGCTGAAAAGCCAGTGGAGAAACCTGTAGAAAAAGTGGAAGAAAAAGCAGCGCCTGCAGCCGCTTCAACGGAAGAAAGTTCTGAAGGAACTGGTGAAGTTGAAAAAATTGAAACGGTTTACCAAAAATTAGATGGTCCAAAAATTTTGAACCAAAAGGTAGATTTGTCTCAATTCCAAACCAAACCAAAAAGTTCTTCGAATGCAAATAATGCAAACAAGAACAATAACAATAATAAGAAGAAGCGTAAAAGAATTGAAAAGCCTGCTCAACCAGGGCAAAATAACCAACAACAAGGTGGTGGCCAAAACAACCAAAGCGGAGGAAACAGACCTCAGCAAGGTGGTGGCTTCAACCGTGGTGGAGGAAATAACAACAATAACAACAAGAAAGGTGGTGGACGTAGAGAGCGTGTGATGCCTGTTGAGTTGACTGACGAGCAAGTTAAAAATCAAATTAAAGAAACTTTAGAAAAGCTTACCAACAAAGGTGGTAAATCTAAAGGTGCTAAATATAGAAGAGAAAAAAGAAGTTTCCGTCGTGAGCAAGAAGAGCATCAGATGGAGATGGAAGCAAGAGATACAACGTTAAAAGTTACAGAATACATTACAGTTGGCGAATTGGCGAGCTTAATGGATGTTAGCCCAACGGAAGTAATCTCTGCATGTTTCGGACTTGGAGTTATGGTAACCATGAACCAACGTTTGGAAGCAGATACATTAACTCTAGTAGCGGATGAGTTCGGTTATAAAATTGAATTTGCTGATGCTGATCTTGAAGAAGAAGCAGCAAGCGAAGAGCCGGATAATGAAGAAGATTTGGTAACGAGACCTCCTGTTGTTACGGTAATGGGACACGTTGACCACGGTAAAACGTCGTTACTTGACTATATTAGAAAAGCTAACGTTATCGCTGGGGAATCCGGTGGTATTACGCAGCACATTGGTGCATATAGTGTGAAGTTGGATAGCGGACAAAAAATTACTTTCCTAGATACACCGGGTCACGAAGCGTTTACCGCGATGAGAGCTAGAGGTGCACAAGCTACGGATATTGTAATTATCGTTATTGCAGCGGATGATGATGTGATGCCTCAAACGAAAGAAGCTATTGCGCACGCACAAGCAGCTGGAGTTCCAATGATTATCGCAATCAACAAAGTAGATAAGCCAAGCGCGAATCCTGATAATATCCGTCAACAACTATCGGGTATGAATATCCTTGTTGAAGAATGGGGTGGAAGTGTTCAGTCGCAAGAAATCTCTGCGAAGTTTGGTAACAACGTAGATTTATTATTAGAAAAAGTATTGCTTCAAGCAGAGATGCTTGAATTGAAAGCAAATCCTGATAAAAATGCAGTAGGGGTTGTTATTGAAGCGTCATTAGATAAAGGACGTGGATTTGTAACGAATCTATTGGTACAAGCGGGAACTTTAAAAGTTGGAGATTATATTCTAGCGGGTGTTAATCATGGTAAAGTTAAAGCTATGCTTGACGAACGTGGTAAGCCAATGAAAGAAGCAGGGCCTTCAACACCAGTTACTATTTTAGGATTGGATGGAGCACCAACAGCGGGTGATAAGTTTAGAATTTTCGAAGACGAAAAAGAAGCAAAATCTATTGCAAACAAGCGTGGTCAGCTTCAAAGAGAGCAGTCTATCAGAACGAAAAAGCATCTTACGTTGGACGAAATCGGACGAAGAATTGCTTTGGGAGACTTCAAAGAATTGAACATTATCCTAAAAGGAGACGTGGATGGTTCGGTAGAAGCGCTTTCAGATATGCTCCAGAGATTGTCAACAGAAGAAATCCAGGTGAACATCCTTCACAAAGGTGTTGGTCAGATCACAGAAAGTGATATCTTGTTAGCGACAGCTTCTGATGGTATCGTAATCGGATTTAACGTAAGAGCTGGTGCTAATGCTAAAGATCTTGCAGATAAAGAAGAAATCGAAATCAGAACGTATTCAGTTATATACGATGCAATTGATGATGTTAAAGAAGCGATGGAAGGAATGCTTTCGCCAGAAATTAAAGAACAAGTAATCGGTAATGTTGAAATCCGTGAGGTTTTTAGAATTTCGAAAGTAGGTTCTATTGCTGGATGTATGGTTCTTTCTGGAAAAGTAACTCGAAATTCCAAAATTAGATTACTTCGTGATGGAATCGTTAAATACGATGGCGAATTAGAAAGCTTGAAGCGTTTTAAAGACGATGTTAAAGAAGTAAACAAAGGCTACGAATGTGGATTGAACCTGAAAGGATACAACGATATTGAAGTTGGCGATATCCTAGAAGTTTACGAAGAAGTAGCGGTTAAGAAGAAATTGAAATAATTTCATATACCTATTAAAAAGTCGGGGCCCGGATTTTGAGGGGCCGGCGGTTTTTTTGTTTTTGGGTTTTTTTATT
>JAFAFC010000029.1 GCA_023423715.1 Bacteroidota bacterium | reverse complement strand
GGCGGATTTTTGTGTTCAACGGAACACGGCAAGTTGTGTTTTGAGGCACTCGAAACCGAGTTTAGTGCCTCAAAACAACTTGCCCTGCTGGGAGCTTAAAAAACGTCTTCCGAAGTCAGCGTTTTTGTGTGAATTTAAAATGGATTAGTGATGAACGAGAACAATAACAAAAAACAGAATAAGGGCGGACGGACACCGAAAACCGACCCAAGCATCCACCGCCACGTTTTCCGCCTTACGGACGAAGAAAACGCCAAACTTTTATCGCTTTTTGAAGCATCGGGAATGCCCAATAAAGCAAAGTTTATCATTTCACTACTGTTTAGTAAGGAAATGAAATCGGTTAAAATTGACAAGGGAACGGTTGATTTTTATATGCGACTGACTTCTTTTCACAGCCAATTCCGTTCCGTAGGTGTAAACTATAACCAGACTGTAAAGCTGCTGTACAAGAATTTTTCGGAGAAAAAAGCCGCAGCATTCCTGTACAAATTGGAAAAACAGACGGCTGAAATGGCGATGCTATGCCAAAAAATCATTCAGCTAACCGAAGAATTTGAAGCAAAGAACCTGAAAAAACAGCATTAAAAATGATAGCAAAAATAGGAAGAAGCGAAAATTTGTACGGAGCATTAGCATATAACAATCTGAAAGTGGAGAATGAAAACGGGAAAATTCTGTTTGCCAATAAGATAATCGAAACGCCAAACGGAACATATACTGTTGCACAATTAGCACAATCTTTTGCACCTTATTTGATAGCCAACCGTAATACCGAAAAACATACATTGCATATTTCGCTCAATCCCGACCCGAAAGATAAGGTTAGCGATGACAGGTTTCGGCAAATGGCGGAAGAATATATGCGGGAAATGGGCTACGGCGAACAGCCTTTTGTAGTATTCAAACACACGGACATTGACCGTTCTCATATTCATATCGTATCGGTTTGTGTGGACGAGAACGGTAAAAAAATCTCTGACAAGTTTGAAAAAATGCGGTCGATGAATGTGTGCCGTGAACTCGAAAGGAAACACGGATTGATACCCGCCACCGATAAAGAACACAAGCAAAATGACAAGGTTTTCCGTCCAGTTAATTACAAAGTAGGCGATGTGAAAAGCCAAATCGCTTCCGTTGTCCGCCACCTACCGAATTATTATAAGTTTCAGACTTTGGGCGAATACAATGCCTTGCTTTCCCTGTTTAATGTTACCACCGAAAAAGTGGAGGGCGAATTGCAGGGAAAAATGCGGCAAGGCTTATTATATATTCCTTTAAACGAGAAAGGCGAAAGAGCCGGGCATCCGTTCAAGGCTTCGTTGTTTGGTAAAAATGCAGGGCTTCCGGCTTTGGAACTGCATTTTGCAAAATGCAAAGAGGATTTAAAAGACCACCCAAGTAAGCAGACCCTAAAAGCTGCAATTTCTATTGCTCTGAAATCCACAAATGATGAGCAGGCTTTTAAAAAGCAGTTTAGTGAACAGGGCATTAATGTAGTGGTCCGCCGGAACGATACAGGTCGTATTTATGGTATCACTTTCATAGACCACAATTCAAAGGCGGTTTGGAACGGTTCACGCTTAGCAAAGGAACTTTCTGCCAATACCTTTAATGATTATTGGAACAATAATATCAAACCGGAGATTAAAGAACCTGTCGTACAACTTCCAAAAACATCCACATCAAATGATGCAGATCTTCCTGCGGAAGAACCTCATCATTTGTTCGACTTCCTGAATACTACTGAAAAACACGAAGACGGTTTGATTGAGGCATTTGGCGGTTTGTTACCCGAAGCACAGGGCGATGATTACGAGGAACAGGATTTTGCTAACAAAATGAAGAAGAAAAAAAAAAGAAGACTGTAAGAGGTCAGATTTTGGAATTAAAAATCTGTTTTTAAAAAGATTTATTGAGCTGTCACTTTATAATTCTGAAAGAATTTGAGTTGTATTTAAGTAATTGCTTAAATAAACAAATTGACTATCTTTGTGCTATGGACAATAATTCTTGCATACGACAACAAGCAGACATTAAACAAATAAACCGCTGTAAAGACCGAGTTTCAGAACTCAACGGTTCTTTTGACTATTTATCGAACGGACTTGAATTAGCGGGAAACAATGTAAGACTGAAAATACTCTTTCTACTTTATGAAGAAAAACGACTTTGTGTTTGTGATATAAGTGATATTCTTGGTATGACAATTTCAGCGGTTTCACAACACTTGCGGAAACTCAAAGACAGAAAACTTATTGAAACCGAACGAGAAGCTCAAACTATTTTTCACTCACTGACTAAAGAGTATGAAAAAATGCTGAAACCATTTTTCAAAATACTTGACGAAAACAAAATATTAGAAACAATATGAAAACTGACAAAAAATTAATTGGTGCAGGACTTTTGACTACAATTGCAGCTTCTCTTTGTTGCATCACACCAGTATTGGCTCTTATTGCAGGAACAAGCGGTCTTGCTTCCACTTTTTCTTGGCTTGAACCTTTTCGACCCTATTTTATCGGGTTGACAATTTTGGTTCTTGGTTTTGCTTGGTATCAAAAGTTGAAACCCAAAAAGCAGATAGATTGCAATTGTGAGACAGAAGAAAAACCAAAATTCATTCAGTCAAAAATGTTTTTAGGAATTGTAACAGCATTTGCAATCGTAATGCTTGCCTTTCCATACTACTCAAGCATTTTCTACCCAAAGACAGAAAAGCAAATTATAGCGGTGGACAAATCCAATATTCAAAAAGTAGAATTTACGATTAGCGGAATGACTTGTGCAAGTTGTGGCGAACACGTAAATCACGAAGTAAATAAATTGACAGGAATAATAAGTTCAAACGCCTCATACGAAAAAGGAAACGCAATCGTGGAATTTGACAACTCAAAAACGAATATTTCTGAGGTCGAAAAAGCAATTAACTCAACAGGATATTCTGTAACCGACAAAAAATAAAACCAAATGGAAATCATATTGCAATCAACAATTACTTGCCCCAACTGCGGACACAAGAAAGAAGAAACAATGCCGACAGACGCTTGCCAATATTTCTACGAATGTGAAAAATGCAAACAAGTTCTTAAACCAAAACAAGGAGACTGTTGTGTTTATTGTAGTTACGGAAGTGTTCCTTGTCCACCAATTCAGCAGGACAAAAAATGTTGCTGACGGACAGAAAACAGAAGAGCAACTAAAAGTATTTTTTATTTGGATGCTTCATAAATGTTACGATACAAAAGGATCATAGAAGCTACAACTCTTATCACTTCGCCAAACACTGCCACGCACCGCCATTGACTGCCACATTCTTATAGCCGCTGTGTAGAGCCTTTAAATTCACGCCCGAACATTAAAACTAAAAAAGAATGCAGGGAGAAGACGATTTAAGAGGTTTAGCCAAAATAATGGCTTTTATGCGGGCAGTCAGTATTCTTTTGGTGCTGATGCACCTTTATTGGTTCTGCTACGGGTTCTTTTTAGAACGTGGTTGGACGTTGGAAATAATCAACAAGATGTTAGGCAATTTCGACCGGACGGCGGGCTTGTTTTCACATACCCTTTATACCAAGGCGTTCGCTTTGGTTTTGCTTGCTTTGAGTTGTTTGGGAACGAAAGGCGTAAAGAATGAGAAGATAACCTGGGCTAAAATCTACGTGGCTTTGGGCGTTGGTTTTGTGCTGTTCTTTCTGAACACGCCGTTGTTAAAGCTATCTCCGGTAATAGGCACATTTCTGTATATCCTTACTATCTCGTTAGGTTATATTGCTTTGCTGATGGCGGGCGTATGGATGAGCCGCTTGCTTCGTACCAACTTAATGGACGATGTTTTCAACAACGAGAACGAGAGCTTTCAACAGGAAACAAAGCTGATGGAAAATGAATATTCCGTTAACCTGCCCACCAAATTTTACTACAAAGGCAAATGGAACAACGGTTGGATAAACATTGTAAATCCTTTCAGGGCATCAATCGTGTTGGGTACTCCGGGTTCCGGTAAATCTTATGCCATCGTAAACAACTACATCAAGCAGCAGATTGAGAAAGGCTTTAGTATGTATATATATGATTTTAAATTTGACGACCTTTCCACCATTGCCTACAATCATTTATTGAAGCATCGGGATAAGTACAAAGTTCAACCAAAATTCTATGTGATAAATTTCGATGACCCACGCAAGAGCCATAGGTGCAATCCACTCAATCCCGATTTTATGACAGACATTTCCGACGCTTACGAAGCGGCTTACACCATAATGCTGAACCTCAACCGTAGCTGGATACAGAAGCAAGGGGATTTTTTCGTGGAAAGCCCAATTATCCTATTGGCTGCCATTATTTGGTATCTGAAAATCTATGAGGATGGTAAGTATTGTACATTCCCGCACGCCATTGAATTGCTGAATAAAAAGTATTCGGACGTATTTACCATTCTGACCTCATATTCCGATTTGGAAAACTATCTTTCTCCGTTTATGGATGCCTGGCAAGGTGGCGCACAAGACCAATTGCAGGGACAGATTGCATCGGCAAAAATCCCTTTGTCAAGAATGATTAGCCCACAGTTGTATTGGGTTATGACTGGCGATGACTTTACGCTCGACATCAATAACCCAAAAGAGCCTAAAATTTTGTGCGTGGGTAATAATCCCGACCGCCAAAATATCTACTCCGCAGCATTGGGTTTGTACAATTCCCGTATTGTTAAGCTCATCAACAAAAAAGGGCAATTAAAGAGTTCAGTAATCATAGATGAGCTGCCCACAATTTATTTTAGGGGACTGGATAATCTTATCGCAACAGCGAGAAGTAATAAGGTGGCTGTATGTTTGGGCTTTCAGGATTTTTCGCAATTAACAAGGGATTATGGCGACAAGGAAAGTAAGGTAATTCAAAATACCGTTGGTAATATTTTCTCCGGGCAGGTAGTTGGCGAAACGGCAAAGAGCCTTTCGGAACGTTTCGGAAAAGTATTGCAGAAACGCCAAAGTATGACGATTAACAGGAATGATAAATCTACCTCTATCTCCACACAGTTAGACAGCCTTATTCCGGCTTCTAAAATCTCAACACTTACACAAGGTATGTTTGTCGGTTCGGTATCAGATAATTTTGATGAACGTATTGAGCAAAAAATCTTTCACGCTGAAATTGTAGTGGACAATGAAAAAGTTGCCGCAGAAACTAAAGTATATCAGAAGATACCGGAAATCCTATCCTTTGTTAATGAACAGGGAGAAGATAAAATGAAACAGGAAATTGAAAGTAATTACCGTCAGATAAAATCCGACATTGTACACATTGTTGAAAGTGAAATAGAGCGTATCAAGAACGACCCGAACTTACAGCATTTGAAACAGCAAGAACAATAAACGCATTAAATAAAGGACTAAGAATGTTGGTGGTGCTTCTTCTTGAATTTAGATGGAGTGTCGCCAACATTTTTTTGAACAGTTTATAAAACAAATATTCGGAATGAAAAATGATGATTATAAAATAGTAATTTTTCAAAACAATGCAATGCCATTGCATTACTTTTTTACTAACTTTGCAAAAGAATATGAAAGTCTTCTCTTCCATACTGGCACTTTTTATGATGGCATTATTTGTAATGCCTTGTGCTGATATGTATGAAAAAAATGTATTTAATATTCAGGAACATTCTACAGAAATAACACATCAGGACAACCACGAACATACAGACAGCGACTTATGTACACCTTTTTGTTTATGCGGTTGTTGTGGAATAGTTTCAGGTATAGTGCTTCAATGGAATGTATACAGCTTAGTTAAGGCGAAGACTTTTGACCTTTCTAAGCCTAAAGTTTATTATAAATGTACCTTTATATCCCACTATCTGGGGGGAATTTGGATACCGCCAAAGATTAATGCATAATTTTTAATGTTTTAATGATTATAGCTTTTTGCGTACAGCAACAAGCTGAATGTTTTGGGTCATACTTCGTATTTCTCGTATTCATAATCATTGCAATTTATCATTAATTATTCATCATTAATCACAATAGAAGTGTTAAATAGTATTATAAAATTCTCTATAAAGAATAAGTTCATTATAGGATTGATGACCTTGTTTCTCATCATTTGGGGGGTATGGAGTGCCAAGCAAATCCCCATTGATGCCCAACCTGACATTACAAACAATCAGGTTCAGATTATTACCCTGTCGCCTACATTGGCAGGACAAGAAGTAGAACAATTAGTAACATTTCCCGTAGAGCAAAGTATCGTTAATCTTCCAAAAGTAGAAGAGATAAGAAGTGTTTCAAGATTTGGATTATCTGTTGTAACCGTTGTCTTTCAAGATAATGTCGATATTTATTTTGCACGACAGTTAGTAAGCCAACAGCTGAAAGAAGCACAAGACCAGATACCTGACGGGATTGGAACACCTGAACTTGCTCCTGTCAGTACAGGTCTTGGCGAAGTGTACCAATATATTCTTCATCCCAAAGAAGGCAGTGAAGACAAATATTCCGCAATGGATTTGCGGACAATGCAGGACTGGATTGTTGCCAGACAACTTTACGGTACTCCGGGAATTGCAGAAGTCAATAGTTTCGGTGGTTTGCTTAAACAGTACGAAGTTTCTATCGACCCAAACCGCATCAAGGCAATGGACGTTAGTATTTCCGATATTTTTACCGCCCTCGAAAACAACAACCAAAATACCGGAGGTGCATATATCGATAAGAAGCCCAATGCTTACTTTATTCGCGGGATTGGTCTGGTTACTTCATTGGAAGATGTAGGAAATATCGTCGTTAAAAATACAGGTAGCGTTCCGGTATTTATCAAAGATGTGGCAGAAGTACAATTTGGTCACGCAACCCGGTACGGAGCATTGACCTATAATGGCGAAGTAGATGCTGTGGGTGGGATTGTAATGATGTTGAAGGGAGAAAACACCTCTGAAGTTGTAAAAAGTATCAAAGAAAAAATACCGGTTATCCAACAATCTCTACCCGAAGACGTGGTCATAGAACCATTTTTAGACAGAATGGATTTGGTTGATAGAGCGATAAGTACGGTTCAAAAGAACCTCATTGAGGGCGCACTGATTGTTATTTTTGTATTAATTCTATTCCTGGGGAATTTCAGAGCAGGACTGATTGTAGCCTCAGCCATACCGCTATCTATGCTTTTTGCGTTGGGAATGATGCGGCTGTTTGGTGTAAGTGCCAACCTGATGAGTATGGGGGCTATTGATTTCGGATTGGTAATAGATGGTTCCCTGATTGTTGTTGAAGCGACAATGCATCATTTGGGCTTGCGGAAAACCACGCATAGGCTTACCCAAAACGAAATGGATGACGAGGTTTTTGACTCGGCAAGAAAAATCCGTACAAGTGCGGCATTTGGAGAAATCATTATCCTTATCGTTTATATCCCTATCCTTACTTTGGTAGGTATCGAGGGTAAAATGTTCACACCGATGGCACAGACCGTAGGTTTTGCCATTTTGGGAGCATTGATTTTATCCTTTACCTATATCCCGATGATGAGTGCTTTGTGTTTGTCTAAAAAGCCGATTACCAAAAAGAATTTTTCAGACAAAATGATGGACTATCTTCAAGGGGTTTATAAACCATTGTTAGAAAAAGCCATTCGGATGAAATATGTGGTTATTGCGGTTGCCGTTGGGCTGTTTACCATAAGTATATTCTTTTTTTCACGGATGGGCGGAGAGTTCCTGCCAAAATTGGGCGAGGGCGATTTTGCTTTCCACTGTATCCTGCCACAAGGAACATCGTTAAGCCAAAGTCTGGAAACCTCTATGCAGGCATCAAGGATAATCAAGGAATTTGACGAAGTGAGAATGGTCGTAGGTAAGACAGGTGCAGGAGAAATACCGACAGACCCGATGCCTCCGGAAGCTACCGACCTGATGATTATCCTGAAACCACAGGACGAATGGAAAAAAGATAAATCCTATGACGAGCTTTCCAATGAAATGATGGAGAAGCTCGAAGTTATTCCCGGTGTATTCTTTGAAGCCAATCAGCCGATACAGATGCGATTTAATGAACTGATGACAGGTATCAGGCAGGATGTAGCCGTTAAGATATTCGGAGAAGACCTCGACAGTTTGTTGGTTTATGCCAATAAAGCGAATGCTATTATTCAAACAGTAGAAGGTGCGACTGCTCCGCAGGTAGAACGGGTAGCAGGTCTTCCCCAAATCAATATCGAATATGACCGTACCCGAATAGCCAATTACGGCTTGAATGTACAGGAAATAAACGATATTGTCAGCACTGCGTTCGCAGGTAAATCAGCAGGTGTGATTTATGAAAACGAACGAAGATTTGATTTGGTGGTACGGCTTGATGAAGCCCACCGCAGTTCCATTGAGGATGTGAGCAATCTGTTTATCCCACTACCAAACGGCGACCAAATACCGCTTTCACAGGTTGCAAACATTGATTACAAATTAGGGCCCGCACAAATCAGCCGTGAAGGCGGTAAACGCAGGATATATGTCGGCTTCAACGTACAGGGGCGGGATGTAGCCAGCGTTGTCAATGAAATTCAGGATAAATTGGCTGAACAGATTAAGCTACCGACAGGTTATTATTTTACTTATGGTGGTCAGTTTGAGAACCTCCAAAAAGCTACCGACAGATTGCTGATTGCTGTACCTATCGCATTGCTTTTGATTTTTATCCTGTTGTATTTCACATTCCATTCGTTTAAGGAAGCCGTTTTGGTATATACAGCTATCCCGATGAGTGCCATTGGAGGCGTATTTGCCCTGTTATTGCGGGATATGCCATTCAGCATATCAGCAGGTGTCGGATTTATCGCCCTGTTTGGTGTTGCTGTTCTGAATGGGATTGTACTGATTGCCACGTTCAATAGACTGGAAAAAGAGGGTTGGAACGAGATTATTCCGAGAATTATCGAGGGAGCTAAAACAAGGCTTAGACCTGTATTGATGACGGCATCTGTGGCAAGTTTAGGTTTTTTACCAATGGCGTTGAGTACAAGTGCAGGTGCAGAAGTACAAAAACCGTTGGCAACGGTGGTTATCGGCGGATTGATTTCAGCAACGGCATTGACGTTGTTCGTACTGCCATTGCTGTACCTCGTATTTATGAGAAACCAAAAACCTCCGAAAAATAGTAAAACGAAAGCCATAGCACCCGTGCTGTTGCTGTTTGTGTTCTTGGGTTTTTCTCAAAACGGTAAGGCACAAACTCCGATGAGTGTAGATAGAGCTATTGAAGTAGCTGTGGAGAACAACCCTCAGCTACGTTCCAAAAATATGGATATTCAATCTGCCCAAAGCCTTAGCAAGACGGCGTATGAACTGCCGAAGACCGATGTAAACTTCCAATACGGGAATAATGAGGGATTTGAATATAATGACGGTTTCCAAATTTCACAGACCATTCCCTTTCCGACACTCTTTGGGGCAAAGAAAAATCTTGTCAAAGAGCAGGTAAAAGGTCAGCAGTGGGCGAAGGCTCTGACAGAAAACGAACTGAAAAAACAGGTAAGAACCTATTATTACCAGTTGGAATATTTGGAGCATAATGCTTCGGTTTTAAAGTATCTTGATACTATTTATGCAGACTTTATCCGCGTAGCAGAACTGCGGTACAAAACCGGAGATATAGGCAAACTGGACGTTAATACTGCGACTACCAAGAAAGGGGAAATAAGTCTTTTGTATCAACAGAACGAGGTTTTAAGGCAGAACGCCTATCAAAGCCTTAAAAATCTGATGCAGACACAGGAAGACTTCTTAATAGAACCGCAACCGGATTATACACCATTGCTGTTAAGTTCTTTCATTGACAGTTCGGCTGTTGCAAATCATCCGAGCATCCAGTTATTGTATCAAGAGGCGAAAATTGCCGAGCAGAACAAGAAATTGGAAAGAGCAAACAGCTTGCCTGATTTTACATTCGGTTATAATAACATATCGCTGATAGGAATGCACAGTAAAAATGGTGTAGAGCAATTTTATGGCAAAGGACAGCGGTTTAGTTTTGTTGATTTAGGTATTACAATCCCAATTTTTACCACCACCAAAGCAAAAATTCGCTCGCTTGATTACAAGAAACAATCATTGGAATTAAATGCGCAATGGCAGGAACAACAGCTTAAAACGGAATTGGCAAACGCCTTGAAACAATACGAACAATATGTAGCGCAGTTTACCTATTTCAAGGAGCAGGCACTTCCCAATGCTGATGAGATTATCAATGCTGCAAAGCTGGGGTACAGTACCGGAGATATTTCTTATGTGGAGTACCTATTTGCCTTGCAGACAACAGCAGACATTCAGCTTAATTATTTAAATAGCATTCAGCAAATCAATGAGGCTGTAACGCTTATCCATTCATTAATCAGTAAATAATACAATATATGAAACGTATCATAAATAATATAGTTTTTAGCGTTCTTGTCCTCGTAGCATTCTTTGCTTTCAACGCCTGTACAAATAATCATAAAGAGGGCGATGGGCATAATCACGGAACGGAAGCAGAAACAACAACGGACGAACACGAAGAAGAAGAAGAAAATGTTGCAGTGCTGACCGATGAGCAGATGAAAGCGGTGGGTATTGAAATCGGTTCAATTGAACAGAAGCAATTATCCGCAACATTGAAAGCCAATGGAGCATTAAGAGTTCCCAACAGCAACAAGGCGAATGCAACCTCGTTGTTTGGTGGTGTTATCAAATCCCTTAATGTGGAGATAGGCGATTTCGTAAGGAAAGGTCAGGTTATCGCTACTATTTCCAATCCGCAATTCATACAATTGCAGGAAGAATACCTAAGCATCAATAGCCGGATAGAGTTTGCCGAACAGGAACTTGTAAGACAAAGAGAGCTGAACGACGGAAATGTCGGAGCAAAGAAAAACCTGCAAAGTGCCACTACTGAACTGAACACGTTGAGAACACGGAAGTCTTCTTTGAACCAGCAAATTCAAATGATGGGGATTAATCCGGCTTCCTTGTCAAATTCGAGCCTTAAATCCTCATTGGTCGTTACAAGTCCGATAAGCGGTACTATCAGCAATGTTTTTGCCAAAATCGGAAGCTATGTAGATGTGTCATCGCCTATTGCTGAAATCATAGAAAACACAGCCCTGCACTTGGACTTACAGGTGTATGAAAAGGATATTCCTTTAATCAAAATAGGTCAGAAAATAGATTTTGTCGTAACCAACAATCCCAATAAGACTTATTCTGCCGAAGTTTATAGTATCGGCTCATCCTTTAGCGGAGAGAGTAAAACTATTGCTGTTCACAGCAAGATTACAGGAGATAAAGCAGGGTTGATTGACGGAATGAGTATAACCGGAATGGTAAGTTTAGATGATGTATTAAGTACGGCTGTACCCAACGATGCTATTGTCAATGCAGACGGAAAGTATTACATCTTTTTGGTCAAGGAGCAGGAAGAAGAACCCCACGAGCATAAAGAGGGAGAAGCTCACGACCACGATGAAGAGGAGGCTCACGACCACGGTTCTGAAAAGGGAACTCGATTTGTAAGAATGGAAGTCATTAAAGGTGCTTCTCTATTAGGTTATACGGCAATTACACCTGTAAGTGAAATTCCTCACGGAACGCATATCGTGGTAAAAAGTGCATTTTTTGTGAATGCAAAAATGGATGATTCGGGAGAACACGCCCACGCTCACTAAAAAACATTGGATAATGAAAAAAAACATTGAACAGAAGCTGTTGTCAAAGAACACCAATCCGACCAGTATGCGGATATTGGTGTACGACTTCTTGGAGCAACAGCAGACAGCAATGTCCTTATCTGAAATTGAGAGCCATTTTTATAAAGCAGACAGGGTTACGATTTACAGGACTTTGAAAACATTTGAAGAAAAAGGCATCGTACACAGTATTCAGGAAAACACGACTACCAAATATATTTTGTGCCACGACGAATGCGACGAGCAAACCCATAAAGATTGGCACTTGCACTTCTACTGTAAGATTTGCAAACAGACGACCTGTAAGGAGGATTTTATAATACCACAGGACACGCACCAAGAATATCGGATTGACGAGATAAAGTTGTTTGGCAAGGGAATTTGCGAGAAGTGTTTAATGGAGAGTTTGCAATAGCATTGCAGGCTCTCCCTATGTAACTTTACTATAAATATAAGTATGTTATGGGTAACTATCTTAAAGAGACAAAAATCCTTGACTACTCCAATGCTTCCATACAAAAGCTATTGGAGCAGAGAGGGTGGGAAAACTTGGACACCGTTGCCAAAGTTCAAGCCATTTACAATTTTGTACGGGACGAAATAAAGTTTGGCTATAATGTTTCTGATTATATTTCCGCATCGCAGGTGCTGAATGACGGGTACGGACAATGCAACACAAAAGCCACTTTATTAATGGCTTTGTTAAGAGCAACAGATGTACCTAACCGTATTCACGGCTTTACCATTGACAAGGCATTGCAGAAAGGAGCTATTACAGGTATTTGGTACAGACTATCGCCTAAGAATATCTTGCATAGCTGGGTTGAAGTTTGGGTAAACGAGCAATGGTATTTTTTGGAGGGCGTGATTTTGGATAAACCGTACCTCACTAAATTACAGGAACAGAACAGTGATTGCAAGACCACTTTTTGCGGTTTCGGGGTTTATACCGATAATTTTGAGAACCCGCCGATTGAATGGAACCTCAATAATACATTTATTCAGGATAAAGGCATCAATCGGGACTTTGGCGTTTTTGATACACCCGATGCGTTTTATGCAAAACATCAACAAGAACTGAACGCTTTCAAGAAGTTTATTTTTCAGCATATCGTGAGGCATATAATGAATAATAATGTAGAAAGAATAAGAAATAAAAAAGTGTAACGAACCTAAAAAATTAAAGGCTATGATAAATACAGACAAAAATCACAAGCATACTTACGATGCACAAGGCAAAATGACTTGTTGCACACAGGAAGAAAAAATCTACACCAAAGCAGGTGCTAAGGAATTGGTAAAAGGGCATCACAAAAATGACGGGCATAATCACGACCACAGTGATGATGACGGACACGACCATTCGCATTCAGGAGATACTGACAATGTTTTCAAGATGTTTCTTCCCGCCATTATTTCCCTTGCGCTGTTGCTTGCAGGTATCACAATGGATAATTGGTTTCCGCAGACGTGGTTTACCGATTGGGTACGGATTATTTGGTACGTGGTGGCTTATGCTCCTGTTGGACTGCCCGTACTCAAAGAAGCCGTTGAGAGTATTCGCAAAGGCGAGATTTTCTCGGAGTTCTTTTTGATGGGCATTGCAACTATCGGGGCATTTGCCATTGGCGAATATCCCGAGGGCGTTGCGGTAATGTTGTTCTATGCCGTTGGCGAAGTTTTTCAGACAATGGCTGTTTCGAGGGCAAAATCAAACATCAAATCTTTGCTTGACCAAAGACCCGATGAAGTAACCGTTTTAAAAAACAATGAACCGCAAACCGTAAAGGCAGAAACTGTTGCCGTTGGCGAAATTATACAGCTTAAACCGGGAGAAAAATTAGGCTTAGACGGAGAACTGTTGTCCGAAACGGCATCTTTCAATACATCGGCTTTAACAGGCGAAAGCAAACCAGATACAAAAAACAAAGGCGAAACCGTTTTGGCAGGGATGATAAATCTCAACACCGTATCGCAGGTAAAAGTTACGACCGCATACACCGACAGTAAGTTGAGCAAGATTTTGGAATTGGTACAAAATGCCACTACACAAAAAGCACCAACGGAATTATTTATCCGGAAATTTGCAAAAATCTATACGCCTATTGTAGTGCTGTTAGCCATAGCTATTTGCCTACTGCCTTATTTCTTTGTAGAAAATTATGAGTTTAGAGATTGGCTGTACAGGGCTTTGGTATTTCTGGTTATTTCTTGTCCTTGTGCGTTGGTTATTTCCATTCCGTTAGGTTATTTCGGTGGTATTGGTGCTGCAAGCAAAAACGGAATACTGTTTAAAGGGAGTAACTTTTTAGATGCTCTTTCCGATATCCAAAACGTAGTGATGGATAAGACAGGCACAATGACAGAGGGCGTTTTTAAGGTTCAGGAAGTCAATTTCAATCCTGAATTTGATAAAGCCGAAATTCTGGAATTAGTTAACATTTTGGAAAGCAATAGCACACATCCCGTAGCGACCGCTATTCACGAATACGTGGGGAAACCGAATAATGAAATCCAATTGGAAAATACGGAGGAAATCGCCGGACACGGTTTGAAATCAACTGTAAACGGTAAGGATTTATTGGTCGGGAATTTCAAACTGATGGATAAGTTCGGCATACCATACGACTTAGACCCGAACAGCATCGTTTATACAACTATCGCCGTTGCTTACGACAGCAAATTTGTCGGTTACATCACGATTGCCGACAGTATCAAAGAAGATGCACAGGAAACCATAACCCTACTGCATAAGCTCAATGTTAATGCAACGATGCTTAGCGGAGATAAAAGTACCGTTGTAAAATATGTGGCGGAGCAGTTAGGGATAGACAATGCTTTTGGAGATTTATTGCCCGAAGACAAAGTAAACAGGGTTAAAGAAATCAAAGCCAAAGGCGAAAGCGTTGCTTTTGTGGGCGATGGTGTAAACGATGCTCCTGTTGTGGCATTGAGCGACGTCGGTATCGCAATGGGTGGTTTGGGAAGCGATGCCACTATCGAAACCGCAGATGTGGTCATACAGGACGATAAGCCAAGTAAAATACCTATGGCAATCAACATCGGTAAACAGACAAAGAAAATCGTTTGGCAAAATATCGGTTTGGCTTTCGGTGTCAAAGCGATTGTACTCGTACTTGGAGCAGGTGGATTGGCGACAATGTGGGAAGCTGTTTTTGCGGATGTTGGCGTGGCGTTATTGGCTATTTTGAATGCGGTAAGAATACAGCGAATGAAATTTTAAACCCCTTCAATTTATGAGTTTTGAAAAGGAAAAAGAAAAAACGAAAAAAGAAATATATCCCCAATCGGCATATTTCTCAATCAAGTAAGCCTGTAAAAAGGGTAGAAAGATTGCGTCATAGAATACTTAATTGGACAATGCTGATTTTCCTTTCTGCCATATTGATATTCCTAATTTTTGCTGTTGTCCGTCATATATATCATCATTATATAGGCAATTTTCAGCACCATCAACACCAACATCATCATCATCGTTGAAATGGCAGATTAGAGATTTTTTTTGATACGGTAGATACAGAGTTGTAGGCAATCCAAAAATGCGTTACTCTCTTTTGAGTAGCATTTTATCAAATCAAGCATAAAGTTAAATGACAGTATATTACAAACAAGCAATCGAAAATTTAGAAGAAGAAATAAATAAGTTGCACTTTGAACAGAGCGACTTATTAGTTTCTTATGAGAAAGCTATTAAACTCATTTTAGCAAAAATTTCTGAATTAAAGCAACACGTGCTGGATATAGGGTTTAAAAACCAACAGGAGGAAATTTATTTTTTCAAACACCAGAAACCTGCCCTTGTTTCCAAATTGATTTACTATAACGCTGTTTATAAAATCGAAACAAAAAAGCCTTACGGTGCAAAACCTATTAGGAAATACCTAAATGATGAATTGAGAAAACTCAAAAGGTATTTTGACAACAACCTTGAATTTTATAAATATTACCGAACCAATAATTCTTTTATTGACGATAAGCTCTTTGTACGGGGCAAGTACGATATTAAGCTAAGTTTAGACACGTTTTATTTTGAGGCAGACCGCAACTTTTCCACTTCCCACGATTACAAAGTGGCAAAGATTATAGCCAATGACCTGATACAAGTCTATCTTGAAGACCAGCTTCACAACACTGCGTATAGAGAAAAATCAACAGACCTGCCGAATTTAAATTGGACAGGGAGCAAAACAGCACTCATAGAATTGATTTATGCACTGCATTCGCAAGCTGTGCTTGACAATGGAAATGCAGATATTAAAGTTATTGCCAAAACATTTGAACGTGCTTTTAATGTTGATTTGGGCGACTTTTATCATACATTTATGGAACTTAAATCCCGAAAAATAAACCGAACAAAATTTCTTGACAGCTTACGGGATGCTTTGATTAGGAAAATGGATGAACAGGAAGAAATGTAGCGGATACTTTTACATATTATAATACCCCACGGGGTAAGTGAATACCTTTCGTCCGTACAATATTCTCCGAAATGTTTGGAGCTTCTTTCTGTTTTTCGACCTGTTTAGGTGTTTCTTCTTTAGCTTCAGACGTTATAGACAACTGTATCTTCCGTTCAATGGCAGCCAATTCCGTTTTGAGTTCACTCAATCGGTTTTCCTTAGACCACGTACCATTAACCACTTCCTGAAGAACAGGTAAATCTTTTTGTGTTTCCGCAATTTTCTTTTGCTCCTGTTCGATATAGCCGGGCAATTTCTCCAGTGCATTAAGGAAGTTCATAGCCGCCAGCTTCTCATCTTTAGCAATTAAACCGTTGTTGTAGGTATATTTGATATTGCACTCTCCCTGCACTAAAAAGCGGTTTACCCGTATATCCACGCCCTCCTTTTCGGACATTTCGGTTTTTACCAACAGCGTAAATCCGTACAAACTGCCGATTTCTTCATATTGACCTCCGGTACGGGCTTTGTCCGCAAGCTGGTTGAGTTTTGCACCGATTTGTTTTATATCCGCATTGGGCGGTAAACCGTCCAACTGTACAGGATTTGCGATTGTACCGTCCGAACGCTTTTGTAAGCGTTGCTGTAAATTTTCCCAATCAAGGCTCATACGGTCAAAGCGGGATTGGGCTTTATCAAGTTCAGCCGTATAGTCTTCCAATTTGTACTTCGCACTATACTTTGAACGGTTGAACGCCTGTTTTTCGCTTTCTAATCCCGCAATCTGTTTTTCTAATTTAGCTTTATCCAACAAGTCGGTATTTCCCGAAAGGATAGCCACGTATTCCGAAAAGTTCATTCCCGATTTTTCGTCCATACTGCCCTCGTCAATAGTCCGTTTGCCGAGATTGTTGTTTTTTAATTGGTCTATAAATAGCTGTTTATTGTACAGCAGGTTAAACTTGTAGCTATCCAGTGATTTTTCTACGGCATAGATAATTACATCTACTTTGTTGTCGGCAAAGAACTTGGCAATCTCATTGCCTTTTCGGACTGCCCGACCGTCCCTTTGGGCAAGGTCGCTTGGTCGCCAAGGTGTATCCAGATGATGAACGGCAACGGCTCTTTTCTGTGCATTTACGCCTGTACCCAACATACTTGTAGAACCGAACAGCACACGTATTTTACCCTCGTTCATTCCTTTGATAAGCTCCTTACGTTGCTTATCATTTTTAGCCTCCTGTATAAACCGGACTTCGTGTGCAGGTATGCCGTGGTCTTCCACGAGCTTGCGTTTGATTTCGGAGTACACATTCCATTCGCCCGGCTTGTAGGTTCCCAAATCGGAGAAAACGAATTGCGTTCCTTTCTGTGCATTGTATTGGTTGTAATACTTGGCAATGTTTGCCGCACAATGCGAAGCCTTATTATCGGGGTGGTCTTCGTACATACCGCTTACCATACGCATATCGAGCGACATCTTACGGGCATAATCAGTAGCGATAAGCATCTTTGCTTTTTCTTCGCTTGCACTTAATTTAGGTCTGCCCAACAGTTCTGCATTTCCAGTTTTGGCAAACTCCATTAGTTTTTTGATAAAATCTTCCTGGTCTGGAGTAGGCGGTATGTTATACAATACCTCGTTCTTGTTGGGGCGGTCAATGCCTATATCTTTTGCCGTTCGGTAATCTGTGATTTCCGAGTAGAATTGTGCCAACTCCGGCACTTTGATAAAGTAGCGGAAACGCTCTTTTGCCACAATGTTGTTAGCAACAGAAAATTCATAATCGGTTGTTTTCCTTGCATAGATAGCCGCCCACGCATCAAAAGAATGAATGCCCTGTTTTTCCAATGCTCTTGGTCGCAGGTACTTAAAAAGTAGGTACAGTTCCGTTAGTGAGTTGCTGATGGTAGTCCCTGAAAGAAAGGTCGCTCCCATATCCGCATTGATGCGTTCCTGAATGGTACGGATAGCAAAGAGCAGGTTCAATGCCTTTTGGCTACCGTCCACATTGCCCAATCCGGCAACCCTTGTATGTCTTGTATTGAACATTAGGTTCTTGAATTGGTGGCTTTCATCAACGAACAAATGGTCAATGCCCATCATCTTAAAATCCACCACATCATCTTTACGATTTTCAATATCGTGTTGCAGGGTTTTGAGTTTGACTTCAAGGTTTTCTTTCCGCTTGATTACTCCGGCAAGCATACCTCTGGTAACTTCCTTTCCTTGCGATTGCAGTGCATCGAGGTTACGCTCTACGCTGTCTAATTCTATTTGGAGTATTTCTTTTTGAATTTCGGGCGACTGCGGTATCATTCCGAATTGGTCGTGTGTCAGAATAACACAATCCCAATCGTTGTTTTTAATATCGCCGAATATCCGCAGGCGTTTTTGGGGCGTAAAATCTTCTTTGCCCGGAAACAGGATTTTAGCGTGTGGATAGGCAGTGCGGTAGGCTTCTGCAATTTCGTGAACATTGCTTTTCAGCCCGATAATCATCGGTTTGTGTGCCAGTCCCAAACGTTTCATTTCCTGTGCTGCCGTACACATCACAAGGGTTTTTCCTGCACCTACTTCGTGGTCACAAATTGCCCCGTTGTTCAGCTTTATCATCCAAACGGTGTCCTTTTGGCTTGAATACAGGTCTTCAATGCCCAACGCCTTACGGTCTAAGCCCGGAAAGTCCTGATGGCTTCCGTCATAGTTCGGTCGGACGAAGCAGTTAAACGTATCGTTGTATTGGTCTGTCAGCCTGCTTTTAAACTCATCGTTTTGGGCGTGGAGCCAATCGGTAAAGGCGGTACGGATTTCATCAATCTTGGTATTCGCCATTTGTATGGCTTCCATATCCCGCACCTTGACCTCTTGGTCGCCAACCGTAATTTTTTTGGTAATATCAGGCGTGGTATTGACAAGGGCGTGTTTGAACAGGGCAATCCCATCAAACGTCCGGCTTTCAGCTTTGACAGCATATTTCTCCCATATATGCAAATTCTTACGGTCGCATTTTACTGAAAAGTCATCGGAGCTTTCAGAGTAATGAACGAGTACGTCCGTATCAAAAAGATGTGAAGCAAATCGGGCATAAATACCTGTGGGTATCCAGCGTTCGCCCAAATTAAAATCGAGTTCCTCAAACTCAATTCGCCTTGGTCGGGCTTCTTCTATGACTGTAAGGCTTGCTTTGGCTTCGGTATCATCGGGATTGCGTTCGAGATACGCTTTGACCTCTTGGGCTTTCTCTACTACGTTCCCTGCAATCCAGCGTTCGGATATTTCATATTCCTTTTGCAGAGGATTGTAGTAAATACGACCGTGCAATGCTTCTTTCAAAGCATCGTCCGTCATACCGCTGATTTCGGACATATAGTCCAAATCCACGCTTCCGTATTTGTTCAGCGAAGCCGCTAACGCTTCTTCGGGATTGTCCGTTGCTATTGTTAAGGTGGAGAAACTTACAGGACGGCTGAATATATCGGCTTTGTGTACAACACCCCCAATAACACGTTCCAAATAAGGGATTTCCTTACCGGAACTGTCAGTTTTAATCAATTTTACATTATCGGCACTGTTAAGGTTGCCGTACTTTTTGATAAAGGCATCGTAAAGGCGGTTAAGGTTTTCCCTTTCTTCTTTGTGTTCGGTCTGAAGCTCTGCTTCGTTAGTGTAAAGCTGTTGGTAAATATCACGCACCTCGATATACGCTTCGGCTCTTGCTTTCTGTAAAGTCGGTAATTGCAAAGGGTGGAAAACTGCCGTACCGTCTGATGTATCTACATCTTGCAGATGACCGACCCAACCATTATCCACGACAAGGCTATCGTTACGGTGGAACGGATGCAGTTTGCCACTATACATAGCAGGTTCGGGAATGGTGTCGGGAATGGTGTCGGGAATGGTGTCGGGAACGGCTGGCTTATCAGCTTGGCCATTCCCGTTGATACCCGAAAACAGGTCGCCGATGGCTTCCTGTTTTTTGCCATTGGTAGATGGGCTTCCGTTGGCAGTTCTATTGGTAATCGGAGGTGTATAAGGTTGTTGTATCGCACTACTGAACAGGTCAGGTTGGCGACCCATTGCACCTCTTCTTTTATTGGTGCTTTGCCTTTTAACTTGTGTCGTTCTTTTGGGCGGAGCAACAACCATTACAGGTTCGTCCGTATTTTCAAACAGGTCGAAAATGCTTAATTGTTTTAATTCCTGCGGGCTTTCCCGATTGATTGATAAAGGTTGTATTTCTGCCTGAATGGTTACAGGTTCGACAATTGGAGGTGTTACCTTTGGAGTAGCTGGAATTTGTATTACAGGCTCATCGTTCCGTTCGCCTCTATATAAACTCAAATTCAGATGTTTTCCAAAATCTTCGGAAAGCATTTGTTTGAGGTCTTTGGCAATTCCGTTAACGCCGTCTTTATGAATATAGATGAGTGCAGGTTGTCCGTAAGGGTCGGTATCTAATTTTCTATCGGTATGCACAATTCTTGTGCTGTCCTGAAAGAGTGCATTGCCCGGAGTATTGTATTCTGTTTGCCTGCTTTGGCAAAACAGATCTTCCCTTTCGGTCAGACTTTGTTTTGCTGTGTTCTTTTGCAGAATAATCAAATCACTGCCAACCTCCGTTCCTGCATATTCCGTAAACAGGTTATTGGGCAACCGAACTACTGAAACTAAATTATTATCCCTCATCAACGCCCTGCGTATCGGTTCGTTCTTTGGGCTATTGAGAATACCCTGCGAAGTAATGTAAGCCAACAAACCGCCCTCACGGAGCATATCAGCACCTTTCAAAAAGAAGTAATTGTGTATGCTTCGGGCTGCCTGTACTTTTGCACTGTCCTTGCTTCGGGAATAGGATAAATCAAAGACGGAAGTATCGCCGAACGGTATATTACTGGCGATTACATCATAGCTGTTTTGTTCCTTTTCGGGTATTTCCTCAAAACCACTTATACGAATATTGCTATCGGGATAAAGCTGTTTTAAAATCTTACCTGTCAGCAAATCCTTTTCATAAGCGGTAACACTTTGTTGGTTTTCCGAAAAGGATTGTATGAATGAGCCGATACCTGCGGAGGGTTCAAGGAATTTATCAATATTCAGACCGCTTTCACGCAAGGTTGCGGAAATCGCATCTATTACCTGTGGCGGTGTATAAAAAGCCGTAAGTACGGAGCTTTTCATACTGTCCACATACCTGCGGTATTGTTTCTCGTCTTCGGAATTTTCTTTGAGTAGCTGGTGGAGTTCCTGCGTAATCGGAAAAAAGTCGTGTTCGGTCTTTCTCCAATGATTGATGTCTATTTCATTCGCTATGGGGTTCAGAACGAATTTAAGACCGCCAAATCCGCTGTATTGCATCATTAGCAGTCTTTCGCCTACGGTGGCTTGTCGTTTCTCCTTTTCAAGTTTAAAAGCAATTCGTAGGGCATCAATGTTCTGTTGGAGATGTTGCTTTTTACTGAAGCCCATTTTCCTCTATCCATATTGCGATAGTTCCGGTTATTTCGGTATAGAGCAGGTCAAACTCATAACCGTATGCGAAATCATCGGTTAGTTCATAGCCGGAGAAAACAGGCTCGCAAACAGGAAACATTTTAAGGGAGAACGGTCGCAGTTCCTCATCTGCCATTATGGTATCAAACTCATTGCATACCACCTGAAACACGGTATCGAATTTGGAGAAATGCAAGCCCTCAAAAAGTATGTAATTGGCTATTTCGTTGCATTGCTCAATAGCGTTTCCCGAACTAAAAGCCCCCTCGTAGGCATTGGCAGCCCACGAAGAACGTTGCTCAACAAATTTTTGGTCGTTTGCTTTTTCGGGGAAGCTGGTATTTAATAATTCTTGTAATCGTAACCTGAAATACGATAGGTCTTTTTGCTGTGTATCCATACTATAATTTTGTTTAGAATTTTACTTGAAGCCTAAAATTATAGCAGTAGATAAGTGCCTTTGAAGATGTGGCAGGATTTGGCGTTGAGAGGCAGGATTTGGCGTTAAAAGATATAATGCCAAAGATTAATTTGTACCTTTGTTAAGGTCGTAAAAAGGTATATATGAATACACTCTTTATTAAAAATATGGTTTGCAACCGCTGTATTATGGTGGTGCAAAATGAATTGGATAAATTAGGTTTGACTGTAAAAAAAATCAAACTTGGAGAGGTAACATTGGATAAAGAGATTACACCAGAAGAAAAAAATAATTTAGATAAGGTTTTAATTCCATTGGGCTTTGAACTCATTGACGATAAAAAAAGCCGCATCATTGAAAAGATAAAAAATATAATTATTGACCTTGTGCATCATCAGGACAATGACACCAAATCCAATCTTTCAGATGTATTAAGTAGTCAATTGCACCACGATTATAATTACCTATCCAATCTCTTTTCGGAGGTGGAGGGTATTACTATTGAAAAATACTTTATTGCCCAAAAAGTAGAAAAAGTAAAAGAGCTGTTGGTATATGATGAACTGTCTTTGAGTGAAATTGCCTTTCGTCTGAACTATTCGAGTGTAGCCTATTTAAGCAACCAGTTCAAAAAAGTAACAGGACTGACACCGAGCTATTTCAAACAAATAAAAGAAGGTAAAAGAAAGCCGTTGGATAAATTGTAAATCTTACAAATCATTCCCAAAATTTCACAATAGCGTCCATTAATATAATAGCCAATTTTGTATTGTTAATTAAAGCAAGCAATTATGGCAACGAATAATAAAGAAACCATTTATCTTCCTTTGGAAGATGTAGAAAGTGAACATTGTGCATTAATCGTTGAAAAAGGATTAGCACAGGTTAAAGGTATCGCAACCCACAAAGTAGAGCTGAATAACCGCAGGGCAGCTATCACGGTAGATAATAGCGAAGCAATAGGCGAAGCGGTTAAAGCTATCAAAGACTTAGGTTATGGTGTTTCCACCATAAAAAATACATTTCCAGTAATAGGTATGACCTGTGCCTCTTGTGCGAGCAGTGCCGAAAGCATTGTAAAGCATCAGGAGGGCGTTATAAATGCCTCCGTAAACTTTGCTACGGGAAACCTTACCGTTGAATACCTGCCTAATATGACCGATGCTTCAAAATTGCAAAAGGCGGTACAGTCAATTGGGTACGATTTGTTGATTGAGGAAGAAAATAAGCAGCAGGAAACATTAGAAACTATCCACGCTGAAAAGTTCCAAAAGCTAAAGACCAAAACCGTATGGGCTATTACCCTGTCATTGCCTGTTGTAGTGATAGCAATGTTCTTTATGGATATACCTTATGCCAATCAAATTATGTGGGCATTTTCTACACCTGTTGTATTGTGGTTGGGCAGGGATTTTTTTATCAATGCCTGGAAGCAGACAAAACATCGTTCAGCCAATATGGATACATTGGTAGCATTGAGTACAGGTATCGCCTACCTGTTCAGTGTATTCAATATGTTGTTTGCCGACTTTTGGCATCAAAGAGGATTACACGCCCACGTATATTTTGAAGCAGCAGCCGTAATTGTCGCATTTATTCTGTTAGGAAAATTACTGGAAGAAAAAGCCAAAGGCAATACCTCTTCAGCAATAAAAAAACTAATGGGCTTACAACCTAAAACCGTTATTGTGATACAAACGGACGGAACGGAAAAACAGACCGCTATTGAGGATGTAAACGCAGGCGACGTTATCCTTGTAAAGCCGGGCGAGAAAATTGCCGTTGATGGTATGGTTACTTCGGGCAGTTCTTACGTGGATGAAAGTATGTTGAGTGGCGAGCCTGTACCTGTACTGAAAAAAGAAAACGAAAAAGTATTTGCAGGAACTATTAACCAAAAAGGAAGTTTCCAGTTCAAAGCGGTTAAAGTGGGAAAAGAAACAATGCTTGCCCATATCATCAAAATGGTGCAGGACGCACAAGGAAGCAAAGCACCTGTACAAAAATTGGTGGATAAGATTGCGGGTATCTTTGTTCCGGTTGTGATAGGGATTGCCATTCTCGCATTTATCCTATGGTTTGTTTTAGGAGGCGATAACGGGATTGTTCAGGGGCTATTGGCAGCCGTTACGGTATTGGTTATTGCTTGTCCCTGTGCTTTGGGATTGGCTACACCTACGGCTATAATGGTTGGCGTTGGCAAAGGTGCTGAAAAAGGTATTTTGATAAAAGATGCCGAAAGTTTAGAATTAGCCAAAAAAGTTGATGCCATTATTTTAGATAAAACAGGAACAATTACAGAGGGTAGACCAGAGGTAACAGGCGTTCAATGGCTGAATAATGATGATGCGTCCAAAGACATTTTATTAAGCATTGAAAAGCAATCCGAACACCCATTGGCAGAAGCAGTAGTAAAACACTTGGACGGAGCAGCAATCATAACCTTAACACAATTTGACAGTATCACAGGTAAAGGAGCAAAAGCCGACCATAATAACGAAACATATTTTGTAGGCAATAAAAAACTGTTGGCAGAAAATAACATTACTATTGCGGAACAATTACAAAAGCAAGCCAATGAATGGGGCAAACAATCAAAAACTGTTATTTGGTTTGCCGACAGCAAACAGGCACTTTCCGTATTAGCCATATCAGACAAGATTAAAGAAACATCGGTAGAAGCCATCCGCCAAATGCAGGAAATGGGCATTGACCTGTATATGCTGACAGGCGACAACGAAGCTACAGCCAAAGCCATTGCGGAGCAAACAGGCATTAAGCATTACAAAGCAGAAGTATTGCCACAGCACAAAGCAGATTTTGTAAAAGAATTACAAAGTAAAGGTAAAGTAGTGGCAATGGTTGGGGACGGTATTAATGACAGTACCGCTTTGGCAACAGCCGATGTGAGTATAGCAATGGGCAAAGGTTCGGACATTGCAATGGACGTCGCCAAAATGACCATCATTTCATCAGACCTGACTAAAATACCGCAGGCAATAAAATTGTCAAAACAAACCGTAGCCACCATTAAGCAAAATCTGTTTTGGGCATTTATCTATAATTTAATAGGTATTCCCATTGCGGCAGGTATTCTCTATCCGATAAACGGTTTCCTATTAAACCCGATGATTGCAGGTGCAGCAATGGCATTGAGTAGCGTGAGTGTAGTAACTAACAGCTTGCGGTTGAAGTGGAAAAAGTAAAACAGTAAATCTCACAAATCAAATAAGAAATTCCACAATAATACAGAATGGCATCGTACCGAAATTTGTATCAATAAATAACATTCTAAAACAGTAAAAAAATGGAAAATAAAAATCTTCAATTCAAAACAAATATTAATTGTGGTGGTTGCGTAGCATCAGTAAAACCACATTTGGATAATGCTGATGGCATCTGTCATTGGGAAGTGGACACAACAAATAAAGACAAAGTATTGACCGTGAAATCGGAAGGAATGACCGAACAGGAAATTATAGATACGGTTAAGAAAGCAGGCTTTACAATAGAACCACTAATCAAAAAATAATTTTAACCTATAAATACCTGTTTGATTAGATAGTTTATAACAATTACAACAGATAATTAAATAGGTATTTACTCAAGGAGCATAAAAATGACAATAGAAATATGTCATTTAAACATTTTTATCTGAAATTCTATATTTGAAGTTTATGAAATGCAAAAGATAGCAATTAAAAGAAATAATTTCATAATTTTGTAGTGTTGAAAAATTTGAGTAAACATATCAGCTTTGTCATCTTATTGTGTTTGGGCTTTTTCCTAATACCAAGCATAAGCTATGCTTGTGCAAAAAAAACAGCTAAGACAGAACAAAAAAGTTGCTCAAAAGAAAAATCTGAAAAATCTCACCATAAAGACAGTTGCAAGGACAAGTCTTGTAAAAAATGTAAGGATGGTCACGACTGCGACGGCAATTGTAAACACGGCTCTTGTGGATGTAGTACTTCTTCATCTTCTGTTAGTTTACAAATACCAATAGATTTAAAAGTAACAACCCCTTTTGCCGAAACTAAAAAGCAAAAATTCGGGTTCAAACAAGCCTACTATTCTTCGGGCTACTCTTCCATTTGGCAACCGCCTAAAATAAGCTAAAACGGTGGCTTGATAGCCACAAATATGTCTTGTCGAAAGCTATTTAGTTTTCGCACAATCTTTGTTTATCTTACTAAATTAAAAATTTTCAAAATGAAATCATTATCAAAAATAGTGATGGTAATCGTTGTATTACTATCGTCAGTAAACAGTTTCGCACAAATCAAGAATGCGAAAACAGAAACCGTAAAAGTTTATGGCAATTGCGGTATGTGTAAAGCCACTATCGAAAAAGCAGGAAACGTGAATAAGGTAGCCAGTGTAGAATGGAATAAAGACACTAAAATGGCTACGCTCACTTATGATAGCGATAAGACCAATCAGGACGAAATATTGAAACGTATAGCTTTGGCAGGGTACGACAGCGAAAAATTCTTAGCACCTGATGATGTATATGCAAAATTGCCGGGATGTTGCCAGTACAGCAGAGAATTAAAGCCAGCCGCAAAATCCAATGATGCGGGTATGGATATGAAAAACGAACACGCCAACCATAACCACAACGAAATGGCTGCAACAAATACTGCCGATGCCCAAAATGCACCACAACTGAAAGCTGTGTTCGACAATTATTTTTCCGTGAAAGATGCTTTGGTAAAAACTGATGCAGGTACTTCATCTGCAAAAGCTGCCGAATTGGTAAAAGCCATCAAAGCGGTAGAAATGGCAAAACTTTCTAATGAAGAACATACAGCTTGGATGAAAGTAATGAAAGACCTGACGGCAAATGCCGAACAGATTGCTGCTTCCAAAGATGTTGCCAAACAAAGGGAAACTTTCGCTTTGCTTTCTAAGAATATGTATGAATTGGCTAAGGTATCAAAACGGGAAACACCTGTTTATTATCAGCATTGCCCAATGTACAATAACGGGAAAGGTGCAAATTGGTTAAGCAAGGAAGAAGCCGTTAAAAATCCATATTACGGTTCTCAAATGCTAACCTGTGGCAGTGTACAGGAAACAATTAATAATAAATAAAATATTCTGTTATGGAAAATATAGAAAACAAACTCGATATGCACCACCACGGGGCAAATGACGGGCATAACGGCAAACATTCTTCAGCAATGTACAAACGGTTTGCTATAATGGCTGTTGCAATGTTCGCAGCAATGTACTTCCTAATGTATGCTATGATAGACAGATTGGATAATCTTATCCCGAACATCAATAATTTATATATGACCCTGCTGATGGTTTCGGCAATGTTGGTCATTGAATTATGGATAATGAAAGGAATGTATCAAAACAAAAAAATCAACTGGGCAATCATTACATTTTCCCTTGCAATTGGCATTTTCTCTTGGTTTGGCATTAGGGAGCAAATAAATGTGGGCGACAAACAATTTGTAAAAGGAATGATACCGCACCACGCAGCAGCAGTGCTGATGTCTGAAAAAGCAAAGCTAACCGACCCCGAACTGATAGAGTTGCAAAAAAACATACTCGAAACACAGGCAAAGGAAATCGAATTTATGAAGCGAAAGCTGAAAGAATTTGAAAATAAGTAACCCGCAAAAATTTCTTTAACAACATTAAATAGCATTAAAATGAAAAATATATTTTTCTCCATCATCGCACTGGCAACGGTTGCAGCAATTACAGTTTCTTGCAATCAGTCTTCTAACAAAAATAGCGACCAGCAAGCCAATGACAGTACAACAATATCCGGAACTCAAAACTTGCCATCATCAACACAAAATGATACGGATAGTACAATGGCATCAATAGATACCACAGCAAAAAAAATTGAACAACAAGAAGTAAAAGAGGTAGCGCAAAACTTCTCTATTGCACCTATTGTTAAGGATTATTTGGCTTTAAAAAATGCACTTGTATCAGATAACGACAAAGCTGCTGCTAACGCAGGAAAGCAATTATATACTACCTTAAAAAATGTAGATATGAAAGCTATCCCGGCGAATAAACATAAACAATATATGGAGATAGCAGAAGATGCACAGGAAAACGCAGAGCATATTGGCGACAATGCCGGAAAGATAGCACACCAAAGAGAACATTTAGCATCGCTAAGCAAAGACGTTTCCGACCTTATTGCACTGTTCGGAACAACCCAAAAATTATATCAGGACTATTGCCCGATGTACAATGATGGCAAAGGTGCTGTTTGGATTAGCGAAGCTAAAGCAATAAAAAATCCATATTACGGCAGTCAGATGCTTACCTGCGGTTCTGTAAAAAAAGAATTTTAAAATGAAGAAAGTACTAAAGATAATATTGGCAATAGTGCTGTTTATTTTTATTGCAATTCAATTTTACCAGCCTGCCCTTAATGTAGATAAAGGGCAGGTTTACACAACCGATTTTACCCAATTCTATAAAATGCCTGTTCAGATAAAAGCGATGTTTCAAACCTCTTGCTACGATTGCCATAGCAACAATACCAAATACGTTTGGTACGATTACGTACAGCCCGCAAGAGCATTGGTAGAAAACCACATCAAAAACGCAAAAGAAGATTTGAATTTCAATGAATGGGGTACATACTCAAACAGGAAACAAGAAAGATTATTAAACTCAATCAAAGAACAAATAGAAACGAAGCAAATGCCCCTGTCCTCATATACATTGATGCATACTGATGCAAAACTGAATGACGAGCAAATCAAAACATTAACCGACTGGCTAAAAGAACAGGAATGAGTTTCATTAATAAAATATCAAAATGAATATACCCATAAATAGTAAAATGAGGTTGCTGCAAGCGGTATTTATACTGCTGTGTTCGCAATCCGTTTTTGCACAAAAAGTAGTGAGATATGAGCTGTATGTAAAAGATACGCTTGTAAACTACGCAGGAAAAGAAAAAAGGGCTATTGCGGTAAACGGTCAGATACCGATGCCAACGCTCACATTTACAGAGGGCGATACAGCGGAGATTGTAGTGCATAACCAGTTAAAAGAAAGTACATCGCTGCATTGGCACGGCGTGTTTTTACCCAACAAAGAAGATGGTGTGCCCTGGCTTACGCAAAAGCCTATTGAAGCAGGAGCAACATACACCTATCGTTTTCCGATTATCCAACACGGAACGCATTGGTATCATTCCCATTCAGGTTTGCAGGAGCAGATTGGAATGTATGGCAGTTTTGTGATGAAAAAGCGTGATGACGATAAAACCTTTAGAAAAGGAATTGATGATTTACCTACCGTACCCATCATTTTAAGCGAATGGACAAACCTAAATCCCGATAACATTAACCGTATGTTGCACAACGCCAATGATTGGGCAGCGATAAAAAAGAACGCTACACAGTCCTATGCGGAAGCCATCAGAGAGGGAAATTTCAAAACCAAATTGACCAACGAATGGAAACGTATGTTGGCAATGGACGTAAGCGATGTGTATTATGACAAAATATTAATCAACGGAAATCATACTACCGATTTAAAAACAGTTGATGGCAAAAAACTAAAAGCAGGAGATAAAGTAAGATTAAGAGTATCAAACGGCGGAGCATCATCCTATTTTTGGTTACGATATGCAGGCGGTAAAATTACAGTAGTAGCCAATGATGGTAATGATGTAGAGCCAGTAGAGGTAGATAGATTAATCATTGCGGTTTCCGAAACTTATGATATTGTGGTAACAATTCCTGACGATGGAGTTGCCTACGAGTTTTTAGCCACAACCGAAGACAGAACACAATCGGCAAGCTATTTTGTAGGCAATGGTATCAAACAGTTAATATCGCCACTCCCAAGATTGAAATATTTTGAGGGGATGAAGATGATGAACGATATGATGAAGATGAATGGAGATTTGGACGATATGGGTATGAAAATGAGCCTGAACCAAATGGATATGAATGTGGTAATGTATCCCGAAATTACTGGAGAGGCTAAACCTAAAGAAGACCATAGCCAACACAATATGAATATGGATAATGAACCCAACCGTTACAATGCAAATGCTTTGGGAGAAATAAAAACGCTGAATTATGCAATGTTACAATCTCCTTACAATACGGAACTCCCTAAAGATGCTCCGGTCAAAGAATTGAAGTTTACCCTTACAGGAAATATGAACCGATATGTATGGAGTATGGATAATAAAATACTTTCTGAAACCGATAAAATACCTGTAAAAAAAGGAGAAATTTTACGCATCACCATTTACAATAATTCGATGATGCGCCACCCGATGCACCTGCACGGTTTTGATTTCAGGGTAATCAACGGTAAAGGCGAAAAATCACCACTTAAAAATGTTTTGGATATAATGCCAATGGAAACAGATACCATCGAATTTTTAGCAAATGAAGAGGGAGATTGGTTTTTCCATTGTCATATACTTTACCATATGATGTCGGGGATGAACAGGGTATTTGCTGTTGACGATTATCAAAATCCGTATTTGCCCAATAAAAAGCAAGCCTACAATAAATTACAGCGAGAAAGCAATATGCCGCACTTTATGGCACAGAATGATTTTGCAACCAATGGTAACGATGGCGAAGCAATGTTTCAAAATGCAAGATGGTCTTTGGGTACAGAATGGCGTTTAGGCTACAACGATATGCACGGCTATGAAGTAGAAACACATTTAGGAAGATACATCGGAAAAATGCAGTGGCTTATGCCCTTTATAGGTTTTGACTGGCGTTACCGTAAAATGGGAATGGACGAACACGAAACCAATTTATTCGGACAAAAGAATGAAAAAGACACACGAAGAGCCTTTAGCTTAGGGTTTATGTACACCTTGCCAATGCTCGTTAATTTTCAGGCAGAAGTTTATCACGATGGAATTGTACGATTGTCGTTGATGCGTGAGGATATTCCGATTTCAAAAAGATTGAGAGCGGGCTTTATGGTCAATACTGATATGGAATATATGGGAGAGCTTAAGTATATTATCAATAAAAACATTGGTATTCGTACTCACTACGATAGCGATATGGGTTTTGGTGTAGGGCTTGCGTTGACTTATTAGACCTTATAAACTAACCCCTCCGAAATTTCAGAGGGGTTTATTTTTCACTTGTTTAAAATTTGAAGCATCCTACCGATTTCAATATCCATTCTCGAAAAGGCAAACCATTTTTTGCCCAGGTCTTTCAGTGATGCTCCGATATGGTACAGTTCCGTACTGTCAATAATCAAAAATCGGTCGTGTGCATCGGAGAAAATCTCTACTTCGATAGACGGATATTGACTATTGTAGCGTTGCAGGTCTAACCGTAACTGATTGCTGATGCTTTTTGTGTAGATAGTAGCGGTTACATTGGTATTGCGTTTTCCCAATAAGGTCAGCACCGTATCGTCCACATAATTATCAAGCAGGGTAATGGAGCTTTTGGCACTTCGGATAATATCGGAAACAAAGGTATAGGCATCAAATACCTGCCCATTGTAGAAAATACCTTTTTCGGCGTGGAGCTTGTCGCTTTCCATAGCTTTAAAAATCTCTTCAAATTTTTGGTCAGCTTCTAATTGTTTCAGTTCAATGTTATCCAAACGATGAAACAAAGAGGCATTACTGATAAGCATACGCCGCATTTCTACAAAGGCTTCCATAATTTCAACACTTACTTTCACGGCAATATCCGAACGGAGTATAGCAGAAGCCATTGCGACCCCTTGTTCGGTAAAAACATAGGGCAAATAACGTCTTCCGCCATAACTTAAACTTGAGGTTCCAATTTGGAACCTCAAGTTTTCAACTTCCTCTTCGGTCAGTTGAAAGCAGAAAGAAGCAGGAAACCTGTCTATATTCCTTTTTACGGCTTTGTTAAGGTTCTTTGTTTCCACCTGATATAAGGAAGCGAGGTCGCTATCCAGCATCACTTGCTTTCCACGTATAGAATAAATCAGATTTCTGATTTCCATTGTGCTAATGGTAGGCTTATTTTCCATTACTTTTTGTAGCTTTTATTTTTATCAAACTCAAAAGAGGTTGTACAATCCTCTTTCAATACGATATAGGCATCGAATTTCTTACCTGCCTTGCTTTTCATTCCTTTGATGAGTGAAGTTTTCTTTTTATTGATAAGGCTTTCAATATCGGCTATGCCGATTTGTACGCCACACACATTGCGAAACTGCACCCAATTACAAACCTCATCAGGACACTTCACTATTTTATCACGGATAATGAGTTGCTGGCTTTTACATTTCGGGCAAGCCAGTTTGGGCAGGTTGTTTTGGGCAATGGAAGTTTGCAGCAATTCATTGGTAATAGATGAAGCGTAATGTTCCATTTCCTTTTGAAATGCCCCTGCATCAGTTTCGTTGTTCTCAATTTTCTGCAATGCGAGTTCCCATTCGGCAGTCATTGCCACATCCGCAATTTTCCGTTCTTTAACTAATTCATACACTTGCAATCCCTTTTCGGTGGGGATTAAGGATTTCTTTTCCCTTTGGATATAGTTACGGGTAAACAGGGTTTCGATTATTGCGGCTCTTGTAGCCGGAGTACCGATACCGATATTTTGCAGGGCTTTCCGTTCGTCTTCATTTTCGATTTCCTTTCCGGCAGTTTCCATAGCCGACAAAAGCCCTGCTTCGGTATAAAGCACAGGCGGTTTGGTTTTCTTTTCGAGAACGGAGGCTTCTTTTATTTTGAGTTCATCCCCTTTTTTCAGTTCGGGTAAATCCTGTATATGTTCAGTATCATCGTCCGTGAAACTTCCCTTAACGGAACGCCAGCCAGCTTCTATGATTTTACAGCCTTTTGCAGTAAAATCGTAATGCAATACCTGTAAACCGACATCGGTTATCTCTTTGATACAGGCTTGTGAAAGGGCTTCGAGCAACCGAAAAGCAATCATATCATAAACGGCATTTTCCTTTGCGTTTAGGGCTGACGGGATTTTATCAGTAATCAATAATCCGTGGTGGTCGGTAACACGCAAATCGTTTACAATACGTTTATTGAACCGTCCCCATTTCAGTTTAGCTACGGCTTGCTTGCAGGTTTCCCTGTCCTGCAATGCCCTCACGAGGTTGGGAATTTCTGCCCACATATCTTCAGGAATGTATTTGCTTCCGGTACGTGGGTATGTGATAAACTTTTTTTCGTAGAGGCTTTGAGCAATATTGAGCGTTTCTTCGGCAGAAAGATTGAGTTTTTTATTGGCTTCTTTTTGCAATCCAGTAAGGTCAAACAGCAAAGGCGGTTGCTCTGTAACACTTTTGGTTTCTACCGCTGTAACTGTTGCCGTTTCGGTTCGCTGAATGGATTTCAGCGTATCATAGGCAAGTTTTTGGTCTTCCCATTTTGTTTTGGAAAGGCTTTTAAAATCTATCAACTCTTTAATGTGCGATAGCTGTATCTGCCAATATTTCTTTACCGAGAAATTTTTGTTTTCCAGATAACGTTTGCATATCAAAGCCAATGTAGGCGTTTGTACCCTGCCGAGTGAATAAATGCCATTACCTGCGACTATGCTCAATGCCTGTGTAGCATTGATGCCCACGAGCCAATCGGCACGGCTTCTGCCTTGTGCAGCTTGGTATAATCCGTCAAATTCTTTTCCGTCTTTAAGGTTATCAAAACCTTGTTTAATAGCTTTTTCAGTTAGTGAGCTTATCCAAAGGCGTTCAAAGGGCTTGTTACATTTCAGGTATTCATAAATGTACCTAAATATCAATTCCCCCTCACGACCTGCATCGGTGGCTACGATGATGCTGTTGCTACGGTTAAAAAGCTGTTCGATGACTTTCAGTTGCTTCAATGCTCCTGTATCAGCGGTATAGCCTTTGTCTTTTTTTACTTTCCGGACGGTCAGCAAAAACGGGTTTGGGAGTATTGGCAAAGCTGCTTTGTCAAATCCCGAAATCCCGTAATCTTCAGGCATTCCCAATCCGATTAAATGACCGAATGCCCACGTAACAAAATAGCCGTTACCTATCAGGTAGCCGTCCTTTTTATCGGATGCTCCCACAAGTCCGGCTATTTCCCTTGCTACGCTTGGTTTTTCTGCAATGATTGTTTTCATATTTTACATTTTTCTGCCTTTGGATTTTGCAGGTGTTTCGGGTTGTTCCTGTTGTTCCTGCTGTTGTTTGTTTTTCGGTCTTTGCTGTCCCGACTTCAAAGGCTCGTTGATATTCTTGGTCGCCTCGTTGGTCTTGCCCTCCGAATTGACGGCGGTTTGTGTTTTATGGGCTTCGGCAGGTTTTGCCTGTGCCTTAACTTGGCTTGGAAAGGCAAAATCAGTTTTTCCGGTTTCCTTATTGAATGTGATATAACCTTGATACGGTTGCCCTTTCTTATCTTTCAATCCGTCAATGTAAACGGTTTGCCCGGCTTTGAAATCCTTGTGTTGCTCATCGGTTAGTTCTTTACCCCTGAAAGTTTTTGGAGCTTCCTGCGGTTGGCTTTGCTGATTACTTTGTCCGTTGCTTTGTTGATTGTTCTGCCCGTTACTTTGCGTTTGCCTGTTAGAGTTATTGCGGTCAAACAGGAACTCAACATAACGCTTGTCCGCATTGAACTGTACCGTTGCCGAAAATTCAGTTCCTTTGGTAGAAATCATACCCTCTAACTTTAGCGGTTTACCCTCCATTAAGGTTTGTTTCTGGGCATCGTCCAATTTCACGCCCTTAATTTCATCGGGAATTTTTATGAAATCCGTCCGCAGTGCAATTACATCGTTTGTCAGCCTGTCTATACTGATAATAGACGGCATTAGGTCGCCTGTTTTGGTATTTTTCAAATCAACCACACGTCCCATATTGCCCGTTTCGAGCAGGTTTTTCTTGTCTTCATCCGTAAACTTGTGTCCGAAAAATTCAGAATACAGGTTAGGTTCTTTCTTGATACCGTGTATTCCCACTACAACTTTTCCGTCTTCGGCTTGCTGTAAAGACAGTCGAGCATCCGTGCGTAGAATAGTACCGCCGAGATTAACGCCTATCGGTAATAGTTCATTGGTTTTATAGCCTTTCAATAAAGGTTCAAGGAGGTTCCTTTTTTCAAGGTATTCCTTACTTAATCCGAGATTGTTCATTGTTTCCCAATCAATCTGCTCCGGCTTATAGCGGTATTCGCTTTTTTCCGGTGTTGTTTGTGTTGTTGCCATATCTTTTTGATTTTCTTGTTTCTGTTCGGTTTTTACTTCGTGTTCTTTCATTACTTTTTCGCCTTCAGGAGTGGGCTTATCCACCTGCTTTTGCATTTCCTGTGCTTTTTCAATAGCAAGAGGTGCAGGCACTTTAAAGAATGAGAAATTGGTAGGGTTCTTTAACTGGCTGAAAAAATTGGAAAAGAAATTGGAAAAGAAATCTCCGCTCTTATCCACACGCATAAATTGGTTTTCATTTTTCTTGGTGGGGTCAACGGTTTCCATTTTTCCGTTCTCGTCTATACTCTTTACGGCTTGGATTTTCATTTTTTCTTTATCCAGCACCAATAAGATGTCCGATAGTTGTTCGGGCATTTCCTGTTTGTTTGTGGTTTCTTCGCTCATAGTCTGAAAAATTTAAAGTTTACCGCCGAATGTAAATTAAGCGTTGGCTGTATTGCCCGAAGTGGCACTCAAAGGCTGCCTTTGTCTTTCATTGGCGTTCATTTTGAGGGAGGGCTAAAGCTCTCTCTTATGAACTGATGTACATCAGATAGCTTGTAATACAATTTTCCACTTATCGTATAATAAGGTAGTTTGCCAATGGAGCGATACCGTTGCAGAGAGCGGTTGCTTATTTTCAGCATTTGGAGCAAATCCTGATTATCCAGCAATTCCTCGCCGTCTATGCTGTTGCGTTTCTTTTGCAACTCGTCTATATTATCGCCCAGCATATCAAGGCGACCCATCAGGCGTTCCATCCACGCCAAAAATTCCATTCTATCAATATTCATAGGGATATACTTTTAAGGGTTCATACCTATTTTTTATCTGTCTTTAACTTTCTGCCTTTTTCGATATAGCTTTTGCCTTTTGCCATAAGCTCCTGTACAAATTCATCACTGCTCTGTATAGCATTTGCATTGAGCATATCTTTGATAGCCCCAATGGTGTAGAAATACTGACCGTAGATTTTTGAATAAGCAATCTCGCCTTTGGTTCGCATACGCCATAAGGTCTTTTCGCTGATGTGCAGGTATTGGCATACCTCGTGGTTATTGAGCCACAGGTCATCATAGCTTGTATCATCCAATCTTTTCAGGTAGTCGGCAATGGCATTAATACGGCTGTTTAGCTGTTGCCACGCTTCTTCTTCAATGGTTATTATTTTCATTGCACAGTTTTTAAAGTTCACTATGCAAAATTGGTAAGGGTGGCAGTGTTTGTCTGCCAATGCTTGCCAATTGGTTTGTCAGTTTTTTGAAAGTTTTTACAATTAGGGGAACCTCTTGTTTAGTAAGAGTTTTGGGGCATTGAGGATATTTTATAATAGAGTTTTGCCAACATTTGCCAATTGGCAGATATGGGTAAAGAAAAAGAGGCTGTCTCAAAAAACAATTGAGACAGCTTTTTTTATTTTTTGGATTTTCTGTAGTAGTCAGTTCTTGAGTTGCTTATTTGTTCATTGAACCGTTCAGCTCTCTTAGAATGGGAGAAAAAGAGGCCTTAAGCTGCCTTTTTTCTAATGTTGTGGGCAATTGCGATCAGACCCCATTTAATTTCCACTTTTTTCTTCCCTCGGAGCTTAAATCTTTTGAAGCCATGATTGTGTTTGATATTCCCGAACACCGGTTCCACATCATGGCACCTCTTTTTACGATGTGCTATTCCCTGTTCTGAGTTCAGTAGCTGGAAAGCCTGTTGTTTCAGCCTGTTCAGGTTTGTATTGATCTCTATAATTCTGTTTCCCTTTGCTTTATGGCAGGCTCCGTTCAAAGGACAGTTTGAGCAGTTCTGTGCCTGGTACCGCTTATATGTCTGCTCAAATCCAGTACTGGTCTTCTTATTGCTATCGCCGATATAGCTCATTTTCTGTCCCATAGGGCAGACATAACAGTCCTGTTCTTCATTGTAGAACAGCTTATCGGCAGAAAAAGGTTGCTTGTCCCTATAATTCTGTCCCTGTTCCTTATCAAACTTGCCATACTTCACAAAAGCTGCTACTTCCAAGTTTTCCAGCAGGGTGTAATTCTCCTCAGAACCGTATCCCGCATCCGCGGTCAATGCTTTTGGAGCAGAACCAAAGCTCTGGATGTGCTGGGCAAGATGAAGGGACAGCGTTGTGGTATCGGTAGGGTTTGGATGTAGGGTGTAATTAACGATGTACTGGTTGGAAGTGGATATCTGGGTGTTATAAGCGGGCTTCAACTGTCCGTTTCCCATGTGGTCTTCTTTCATGCGCATGAAAGTAGCTTCTTCATCTGTTTTGCTGTAGCTGTTCCGTTCTCCTAAAACAGCTTCCTGCTCCTGGTATTTCCGGATGTTCTTTGGAAAGTTCCTATTGATGTAGTTCAGCTTCGCTCTTACTTTTTTATCGATGTCTTTCTTGTTCCCCAGCACCTCATTGAGCTTGGCTATCGTTTTTTCTACATTCTCTTTGTTGATGGCGGTCAGCTCTGGCGGTTCTGGCAGATCATCCTCAGCATCACTTACGCTCTGGGCATATTGCCATATCTGCTTCAGTTGCGCCTTCATCTTTTCCCTGTTGGTCTGGATGGCTTTTTTCCAGACGAACGTGTATCTGTTGGCACTTGACTCTATCTTGGTGCCGTCGGTATAAACCTCCTCGATACTCAACAACCCTTCCTCTGCCAGTAAACGGACCACTTGCTCAAACACTTTTCTCAGGGCCTCCTTCAGTCTCTCGCCCCTGAAACGGTTGATGGTATGGTGGTCCGGACGGTTCATGGCGCTCAGCCACATAAAATGGATGTTCTCTCTGCAGGCCGCTTCGAGCTTACGGGAAGAGTAGATATTGCTTACATATCCATAAACCAGGACTTTCAGCAGCATCACCGGATGATAAGAGGATGTTCCTTTTGTATGATAAGCTGCAAGCAGAGGTTCTACATTGATCCGGTCGATGACATCGTTCACAACTCTTACCGCATGCTTATCGGCTATAAGCTCTTCTAAAGACGGGGGAAGCATCATGATCTGATGCTGGTCATAAGGCTTAAACGAGGGTGTTCTGTTTGGTATTATATCTTTTTTTAACACCTAAATATAAGAAAATCAGACATTTGAGACAAAAAAAATATAACAAAACTGGAATTAGTATAAAACAAAAAAGAGGCTGCCTTTTTGAGACAGCCTCTTAAATTTATTGTGTTGATATGGCTAAAGGTCTTTATCCATATATTCTTCGAGGGATATTTTGAGCTGGTCTAAAAAAGCCGTCCGGGAACCTGCCCTTGTTTTCATTCGATGGAAAGAGTGATGTATGTCGTTTAATGGTGTTCGGAATAGCACCTGAAAAATCAAAGCTAATTTTCGGATGCCTATTTTTCCGAATGCGATAGAATTCGAAGCATAGAGAGCATATATCAGTTCGATAAGTGCATTTTGAGAATTTGTCCACGAAATATCCTTGTTTGCTTCTCCATTTAATAAAATTAAATCTGGATTTTCTTCGGGACTGATTTTAGTAAGCATATAAGTATAAAGTAATTCGTTCGCTATAATATGGGCTATTTTGTTATCATAATATGTAGAAAAACTAAGGTCAATTTCAAATACGCCACTCTTTAATCCATCGTGGTAATTGACTTGTCCGAGCCTGAAATAACTATGGTCACGGTCTATCCTACCAGTCCGATAGTACCTATAAAAATCCTCATTGCAAATACTTTCTTTGTATTCTGATTTCAGGGTTTTTAACAGGTTCTCATAATAGCTTTGATGTATTTTGCCATTGCTAACGGGGCAAGTAGTTTCGATGCGGAAGACTTTGTTATAGTAAATGAGCTTCCCTAAGATTTGTGGTTTAATGTTCTTGAAAAAGTCAATTTCTTGCTGCTCATTTGTAAATCCATCCTGTATGACTTGGGCTTTTATATTGAACAACATTTCCTTTAGGAACAAGGTCATTTGATAAGCCTCTTCCGCCGTTGGCATCATTTGAGAAGAAAATTTCTCTTCCTGATGATGAATTTGCGCTAATATTTTATTCAACACGATTTTCATAGCATAGTCGTTTAGAAGTTCTCACTATTTGTTTCGGAGTTGCATCTATTGTTGATATGCCAAAATTTGGGAATAATATTGAAACCAATATCACAGTTTTCCCCCAATGGGGAGATTTTATTGATATTGCAAGTAGAAAGGAAAGGACGAAATAAAGGGTAAAGCACTAATGTACTTTACCCTTTATTTATTATATTTGCATTAATGATTTACAAGGTAATCAAATGAAAGCAAGTGCACTAAGCACCATTACTAAATCGTTACCGATAGAGTTTCCCACTCTTGTAAACTACTCTTTATTAGCCGCTTTAGGCTAAATTAATCTTTTTTTGAAAAAAAGAGAACTCTAGCTTTTCAATCAGCACCGCGAGGAATCCCTCATGTTAAACGATTTATTTTAATTCGTTCTATTAGAATTTAGACCGTCTTCGTTTTTACAAATCATGCTATTACTACTGTTAATAGCCTCTTTTGCTATGTTTTTTATTGAAAAAACAAGCAAAGGAATCCATTCAAAAAAACGTTTAAGATTAAGTAAATTCTAAGAGAACTATGAAAAAAGCAATTGCTTTTGGTGCGTTATGCACGCTACTTTTTGCACAATCATGCAAAAACAAAGACGAAAAAAAAGAAGACGAAGTCACCTACCAAGTTACCAATCCGTTACAAAAAGATACCATCGTAACTAAAGAATATGTAGCCCAAATACAATCGGTAAAAAATATTGAAATTCGTGCTCAAGAAAAAGGATTTTTACAATCCATTTATATTGACGAAGGTCAAAGTGTAGGCGCTGGACAACCCTTGTTCAAAATTATGCCACAAATCTACCAAGCCGAAGTTATGAAAACCAAAGCCGAAGTAGCACAAGCGCGAATCGAATTACAAAATGCCTCTACTTTAGCAGGAAACAATATCGTTTCGCCCAACGAAAGAGCTATGGCTAAAGCCAAATTAGATGGTTCAAGAGCGGAAATGCAACTAGCACAAACTCATTTAGCATTTACCAATATCCGAGCTCCTTTTTCTGGATTAATTAATAGAATTCCACTAAAAATAGGAAGTTTAGTTGATGAAGGTGCTCTACTAACCACACTTTCGGATAACTCCAATGTGTATGCGTATTTCAACATGTCGGAACCTGAATATTTGAATTATCAAACTCACTCTACCGAACGTGGAGGTCAAGAAGTTAAGCTTCTGATGGCTAATGGTGAAGCTTTCCCTGAAAAAGGTTATGTACAGACGATTGAAGGAGAATTTGATAACGAAACAGGAAATATTGCATTCAGAGCCAAATTTGCCAACCCCAATCGTTTACTACGAAATGGCGAAACAGGAAAAATTCAAATGAGCATTCCTGTAAACAAAGCTTTGATTATTCCGCAAAAAGCGACCTATGAAATTCAAGATCAAGTTTACGTTTTTGTGGTAGATAAAAATGGCGTGACAAAATCTAGAAATATCAAAGTCGCCTACGAACTTCCTGATATTTATATTGTTGCTTCAGGTTTGAATCCAGGTGACAAAATCCTAGTGGATGGCGTACAAAAAGTGAAAGACGATCAAAAAATCAAGACGCAATACCAAAATCCACAAAAAGTATTGCAAAACTTGACTTTAAAAGCAGAATAATTCCTTTTTAAAAATCAAAAGTATGTTTAGAAGATTTATTCGCAGACCCGTTCTGTCGATCGTTATATCGTTGATTATTGTTTTTTTAGGAATTTTATCACTCATTAAACTTCCTGTCACTCAGTTTCCATCGATCTCGCCACCCAAAGTAAATATCACCGCCGAATATCCCGGTGCCAACAATGAATTGCTCGTCAAATCGGTTGTTATTCCGCTAGAAAGAGCCATTAATGGTGTTCCTGGAATGAAATATATGGCTTCCGATGCCGGAAATGATGGTGAAGCTTCAATCCAAGTCGTTTTCGATTTGGGTACGGATCCCAATGTTGCCGCAGTAAATGTTCAGAATCACATTTCATCTGCTATTAACAAACTGCCACCTTTAGTGGTTCGTGAAGGAGTGAAAATTACTCGTGAGGAACCGAATATGTTAATGTACATCAACTTGTACAGTGATGATCCTAAAGCCAACCAAAAATTCCTTTTCAACTACGCGGATATCAATATTTTATCCGAACTGAAACGTATAAAAGGGGTTGGTGAAGCGGACATTTTAGGAACTCGTGAATATGCGATGCGTATTTGGCTAAAACCAGACCGTCTTACCGCGTATAATATTTCTGCGGATGAAGTTATGGAAGCTTTAAATGCTCAAAGTATCGAAGCGTCGCCAGGAAAAACGGGGGAAAGCTCAGGTAAAAAATCGCAATCATTTGAGTATATTTTGAAGTATCCTGGTCGTTACAACAATGAAAAAGACTATGGAAATATTATTTTAAGATCAACTTCCAATGGTGAATTTATTCGGTTGAAAGACGTTGCTGATGTGGAGTTCGGAAGTTCCATGTACGACATCTACTCGACTTTAAATGGAAAACCTTCAGCTGCAATTACCATCAAACAATCTTATGGTTCTAATGCGAGTGATGTTATCAAAAATGTGAAAACCTTGATGCAAGATTTGGAGAAAGTGAATTTCCCTAAAGGCATGCACTACGAAATTTCCTACGACGTTTCTCGATTTTTGGATGCTTCGATGGAAAAAGTAGTTCACACGTTATTTGAAGCCTTTATTTTGGTAGGAATCGTGGTCTTTCTATTCCTTGGCGATTGGAGATCCACATTAATTCCAACCATTGCCGTTCCCGTTTCATTAATTGGAACTTTTGCGATCATGTCTGCATTCGGAATTACATTAAATATGATTTCGCTTTTTGCCCTTGTAATGGCTATTGGAGTTGTAGTGGATGATGCGATTGTCGTCATCGAGGCTGTTCACGCCAAGATGGAAGAAAAACATCTTTCACCATTAAAAGCAACCGAAGAAGCAATGCATGAAATCAGTGGAGCGATCATTGCCATCACGTTGGTTATGGCGTCGGTTTTCATTCCAGTTGCGTTTATGAGTGGACCCGTTGGGATTTTTTATCGTCAGTTTTCAATTACGATGGTTTCATCCATCATGTTATCGGGTGTTGTCGCGTTAACATTGACACCAGCGTTATGTGCATTGATTTTGAAAAACAATCACGGAAAAGAAAGAAAAAGAACGCCAATCAATCGATTTTTGGATCACTTCAACAATAATTTCAATAAAGGAGCAGGAAAATATCGAAACTTATTGAACAAATCGGTTACTAAAAAAGCATTTACGCTTCCTATTTTATTGATTTTCTGTGTCATGGCCTTCTTTTTAAGTAATAAACTTCCGTCAGGATTTATTCCAGCAGAAGATCAAGGGATGATTTATGCCATTATTCAAACACCGCCAGGATCAACGTTAGAGCGAACCAATCAAATCGCCATGGAACTTCAAAAAGCATCTGAAGACATTGATGGAGTTTCTTCGGTTTCCTCTTTGGCTGGGTATGAAATCCTTACCGAAGGAACGGGTTCTAATTCAGGGACGTGTTTGATTAATTTAAAATCTTGGGACGACCGTAAGGAATCTGCTGCTGAAGTCATTGAACAACTAGAGGAAAAAGCCAAAAATATAACCGGAGCTAATATTGAATTCTTCCAACCGCCTTCTATTCCAGGTTATGGAGCTGCGGGTGGCTTTGAATTAAGATTACTTGATAAAGCAGGAAGTGGCGATTACAAAAAAATGGAAACGGTTGCGAATGACTTTGTAAAAGAATTGAAAAAACGTCCTGAATTAGGTTCTGCATTTACGTTTTATTCGGCAAGTTTCCCGCAATACATGCTAAAGATAGACAATGATCTTGCAGAGCAAAAAGGAGTTTCTATTGAAAAAGCGATGGATAATCTTTCAACCTTAATTGGTTCAAATTACGAAACGAGTTTTATCCGATTTGATAGACCATACAAAGTGATCGTACAAGCTGGTCCGCAGTACAGAGCTTTGCCTTCGGATATTTTGAAGTTGTATGTTAAAAATGATCAAGATCAAATGGTTCCGTATTCCGATTTTATGCATTTGGAAAAAGTATATGGTTTATCCGAAATAACGCGTCATAACATGTACAACGCTGCCGAAGTTAGTGGAACGCCAGCGCCGGGTTACAGTTCTGGGCAAGCGATTGCAGCGATTCAAGAAGTTGCAGACAAAACGCTTCCACGTGGATTTGGTATCGATTGGGCAGGAATTTCCAAAGATGAAGTTTCTCGTGGAAATGAAGCGATATACATTTTCTTAGTGTGTTTAGGCTTTGTCTATCTCATTCTCTCCGCACAATACGAAAGTTTTATTTTGCCTTTACCTGTTATACTTTCCCTTCCAATCGGGATTGCGGGAGCATTCATCGCATTGCAAGCTTTTGGCTTAGAGAATAACATTTATGCGCAGGTTGCGATGGTGATGCTCATTGGTTTGCTCGGTAAAAACGCCGTGTTGATTGTTGAATTTGCCGTCCAGCGAAAGGCTGAAGGAATTAGCGTCCGTGATGCGGCTATTGAAGGAGCTTATGCACGTTTTCGACCAATTTTGATGACTTCTTTTGCGTTTATTGCAGGACTTTTACCACTTGTTTTTGCATCAGGTCCTGGAGCTATTGGGAACCGAACCATTGGTACTGCATCTGCAGGCGGAATGTTGATAGGAACCATTTTCGGTTTATTAGTAATTCCGGGATTGTATTTCCTATTTGGAACCCTTGCTGCAAAAAGCAAACTATCGCATTATGAAGAAGAAAATCCATTAACTGAACAAACAGAACCTTACCAACATGATGGAAAATTTGAAGATTACCACTAAAAATATCATTTGCCTAGCCACTTTAGCTTTAGTGGCTAGCTGCAAAGCTCCGATGGCAACCGTAATTAAAGATCAAGTGAAAACGGAATTGCCTGCACAATTTGAAAAAGAAGCTAATACCGAAAATTCATCAAACAGCGGCATTACGCCTTGGAGACAGTTTTTTACCGATTCGGATTTAACCAATCTTATTGAAATTGCCTTAAAAAACAATCAAGAATTACTGATTACGCTGCAAAAAATTGAGATTGCAAAAAGTGGCGTTCTTTATACCAATGGAAAACTGAAACCTAGCGTTTCTGCAGGAATTGGCGCCGGTGTAGAAAAAGTTGGACGATACACTTCAGCAGGTGCTGGAGATGCGACAACCGAAATAAAACCTGGAAAAGAAATGCCCGATCCGCTTGGAAATTTCGAAGCTGGAATTTCTACAGATTGGGAGGTGGATATTTGGCATAAACTGAGAACCGAAAAAGAATCGGCGGTGGCGCATTATCTTTCCACTGTTGAAGGAAAAAACTTTGTCCTTTCTTCTTTAATTTCGGAGGTTGCGGATAACTATTATGAACTTTTGGCTTTGGACAATCAATTGGATATTGTTGATCAATACATCGATTTGCAGAAAAAAGCGTTAGAGGTTTCAAAAATCCAAAAGCAAGCAATGGCTGCTACGGAATTGGCTGTGAAGAAATTCGAAGCCGAATTATCCAAAGCGCAAGCCATGGAATTTGACCTTAAACAACAAATCACCGAAAAAGAAAATCAAATTAATGCTTTGCTAGGAAGATATCCGCAACCGATTGTTCGTAATAAATCCACGTTTATGTCTATTGTTCCACAAACCGTTTACACAGGAATTCCTTCGGAATTATTGACCAACAGACCGGATATCAAAGAAGCTGAACTAGAATTAAAAGCGGCACAACTCGATGTTCAAGCAGCGAGAAAAGAGTTTTATCCTTCATTGAGTATTTCGGCAACCTTAGGTTTGGAAGCCTTCAAGCCAACCTATCTTTTAAAAATGCCCGAATCATTAGCCTATGGTTTAGCTGCTGATTTGGCGGGACCGCTAATTAACAAAACGGCGATACAAGCGAACTTTCATACGGCAGATGCCAAACAAATTCAAGCGTTGTATGAATATGATAAAACGATTTTGAATGCGTATATGGAAGTAACAAACCAAATGTCAAAAATTAAAAACATTGATCAATACTATCAATTCAAAGCAAAAGAAGCCAAATCTTTGGACGAATCTATTGGAATTGCCAATCAACTTTTTAGAAATTCCAGAGCCGATTATTTGGAAGTTTTGATGAATCAGCGTGACGCTTTGGATGCCAAAATGGAATTGGTAGAAGCCAAAGAAAAACAATTAAGCACCGTGGTTACTATTTATAAAAGCCTAGGTGGCGGATGGAAATAACACTTTTTTAATACACTTACTCTTAAACGACATCCTTTGGATGGGAAGGCACGAAACGTTTGAACAACAGACTCTTATAGTCTTAGCGAAAAGCGTTTCGCCTTTTTTTTATATGTGCATAATAAATTGTATTTTTGCATCGAAAATTAATTCAAAAACAAAACTGTATTTATGGATACAACAACACAATATGTTCCTTACAAGGTTAAGGATATTTCTCTTGCAGAATGGGGAAGAAAAGAAATTACGTTAGCAGAAGCTGAAATGCCAGGTTTGATGGCGATTCGTGAAGAATACGGACCATCTCAACCATTAAAAGGTGCTAGAATTGCAGGATGTCTTCACATGACGATTCAAACTGCAGTTTTGATAGAAACTTTGGTAGCTCTTGGTGCAGAAGTTACTTGGTCTTCTTGTAATATCTTCTCAACTCAGGATCACGCTGCGGCGGCGATTGCTGCTGCTGGAATTCCAGTTTATGCTTGGAAAGGTCTTAACGAAGAGGAATTCGATTGGTGTATTGAGCAAACTTTATTCTTCGGCGAAGATAGAAAACCATTAAACATGATTTTGGATGATGGTGGAGATTTAACCAACATGGTTTTTGATAAATATCCAGAATTCACAAAAGACATCAAAGGACTTTCTGAAGAAACAACAACAGGTGTTCACAGATTGTACGAAAGAATGAAAAACGGAACTTTAGTAATGCCCGCAATCAACGTAAACGATTCAGTTACTAAGTCAAAATTCGATAACAAATACGGTTGTAAAGAATCTGCTGTTGATGCGGTAAGAAGAGCAACTGACGTAATGTTAGCTGGTAAAAGAGTGGTTGTTTGTGGTTACGGAGACGTTGGTAAAGGTACTGCAGCATCTTTCAGAGGAGCTGGTTCTATCGTTACGGTTACAGAAATTGACCCAATTTGTGCGCTTCAAGCAGCAATGGATGGTTACGAAGTAAAAAGATTAGATACTGTTGTTGACAATGCGGATATCGTAATTACTACAACTGGTAACTTCAACATCGTTAGACCTGAGCATTTCAAGAAAATGAAAGATAAAACGATCGTTTGTAACATCGGACATTTCGATAACGAAATCGATATGGCTTGGTTAAACGAAAACTACGGTTCAACTAAAACTGAAGTTAAGCCTCAAGTTGACATCTACAACGTTGATGGTAAAGAAATCATCATCTTGGCTGAAGGTCGTTTGGTGAATCTTGGTTGTGCAACTGGTCACCCATCTTTCGTAATGTCGAACTCGTTCTCTAACCAAACTTTGGCTCAGATTGAATTGTGGACAAACTCCGCAGCTTACGGAAACGAAGTGTATATGTTACCTAAACATTTAGATGAAAAAGTAGCTGCTTTACACCTTAAAAAATTAAGCGTTGAGCTAGAAACTCTTTCTCCTGCACAAGCTGATTATATCGGAGTTGCTGTTGAAGGACCTTTCAAACCTGAATATTACAGATACTAAACTCATTGAGTTTTAAATAATAAATCCCGTTTCAAAATTTGGAACGGGATTTTTTTATCAAAAAGTTTTTCTTTGTAAAAAAAACTATATTTTTGAGTTTAGGAGCAAAGTTTACTTCGACAAACTCAGTTTAATGTTTTTTGATATAATAGACATAATTTTAAATCTCTTTAATTTATTTCCAAATGGTAATAAAAATGAATCTGCGGAAAGAAAGCAACAAAACTATGTTGTTCTAATAGTCTTCGTATTCTTCATTATTTCTTTTGTTACACTAATAGCAAATGAAGAAATTTTTGCATCGGATAATTTACTTTTACAGATACTAATATCACTAATAACTGGCTTACTTACTTCCACTGTATTAATAATTAGTATAATCAGAATTAGAATGGTTAAAACATTGTATGTTTCAAATTTTGCATTGCTTCTTCTATCGACAACTGTTTTAATGGCTAGTTTGTTTTTACTGATAAACTCTCATTTAAAAATTATTTAAAGTAGGATCAAAAACAAGTACTTTATTTATTCTTTAGTAGATTCTTCAACTGGTTTTTCATAAAGTTCAAGGACCTCATCTTTTCCTGGGTGCTGCCATTCCCAATCAGCAAAAACCCCTAAATAATTCATCATTTTTTCTGAAAATTTGGGATAGCCAGGAACCGAATCGAGAATATCTAAGTTCCTATCTTTTGTTTCGATTCTAACTTTCAAAAAAGTTTCACCCTTGGATTTCACATATTTGTAAATGTTAATTTTCTCAACATCATCCCAATCAACTTTTGCCGTATTTTGAATAGAAAAACCTGATTCATCAAACACAAAATCACCATCGTCTTCTAAAGAGGCTTCAAATTCATCATAATCGGCATTAGAATAGGTCTTTTTCTTCGAATCCAAATTTTGATACCAATTCAAACCAACAAAAACAGCAATTGTAAAAGCCACAAAAACAACAAAGATATATTTGCGTTCACCTTGATCAACATACCACCGAATACTTGCATAAACCAATACAAGTGATGCTAAAAAGTAAAGTAACCGATTATTCAAAACCATTAAAATCCTAAGAATTTAAACTTAAACTGAATGGCAAAATTATCTTTGAAAATTTGCGTGTGGTAATGCCCAACTCTGTAGAAAAACCCAAGATTAAATTGCGAACTCAAGAAATTATTCCACTCTAAGCCGACTTCTTGGTAGAAATGATTCAACTTATCATATTTAAACTGATGATCTGCCATATCGTCCATATTTCCGATAATTCCTCGATAAACGACATCAAAACTAGAGGTGTTTTTTCCAAAACTTTTGAAATACCACGGAATTCGATGCGTTAAATAAAAGCCCGCAAATCGATCATTATAGTATTTTCCAGCTTCCATCGTAGCAAAACCTAAATAGGAAGTTAAATTGAAATTAAATGAATTCTCTTCGCCAGAGCCTAAACCATTTTGCTGAAAGTGATGCCAAATCGGAGCATTTCCAGACATCAAACCTGCATAAGCACGAACACCAGTTACACCACCACCCCATTTTAGCTGATGGGCTAATAAAACATCAAAACGATCATACTCCAAATCACCACCAAAAGCTTTCATTCCTTTTTCGTAGTTGAAGAAAACTTCAGGAAAATTTTGTTCAAATGTATATTTTCCAGAAGGCGTCATGATATTTTTCGATCCAGGCGAATATTTCAGTGATATTTTCGTACTAAAATTATCAAAACGATCTCCTAAACCTCTAAAATTATAATCAAACAAGGATCTTTCCTGATCTTTTTTTGCAGCAACTTGCATCGTTAATGAGTTCGCAATATCTGCTTCGTAAGAAAGTTTAAATCCTCTGTAACCATAAAAAACGTCGTTTTTCATATCCACTCCAGAATTCATCAGCTTCATACGGAAGTTCCACATATTTTCACTGAACTTCCCTGAAGCCACGACATCATCGTAATACTCAATTCGGAAAAAAGAAGTTTTTCTTGTCGTTGTGCGAACATCCAAACCTACTCCATACTTGAACCCTTCATCTTTAAAGCCATAGCCCACATACGCATCTGGCGAAATATATTTGTGAAAACGCTCATTCAATTTTGCACCAACGCCGACTCTAAAACCCTCGTACAAATTGTATTTTAGAAACTGTGACGCATCAAAATCAACATTTCCAACGCGAACTTTTCCTTTTACTAAAGCCGAAAGAACACTTGCTTTTTGATCGACTTTATATTTTTTTCCTAAACTATCAATTTGTTTATAGGTATCTGCTTCGCGTTCCGAAAGCGGATTGATACGGTATTGATCTAAAGTTTTCCCATCTGTATTCTGAACTTCCATCGTGTAGCCTTTGAAATCTTTGGCTTTGACATCGGCTGGAACTTTAAAATCAAAGAAATCGGAAGTTAAAAAAACATACATCCCAAACTGCTTTTTTAAACCTGCGGAATCCGCTTTCTTCGCACCAAAATTGACATTTCCGGCTTTCAGCTTAAAATTTTCTTTCACCAAAAACCATTTGTTATCAATCGGTTTCCAAATACTCGTAATGGTTCCTTCATTGGCTTTTTTCGAGCTACTTTCCAGCTTTTTCACCGCATAAGTATCTTTGTCGATGTACAAATAACCATTAAACTTTCTTCGATTAATAGCCTGTTTGTAATCTACTTGACGAAAACGAATTACGTAATTCATTCGACCATCTATTTCAATGGAATCAGAAAGGAAAAAACGATACAGATTCCGGTTTTCTTTAGCGACCTCGCGCGGAACTTTTGTTCGGTTCGAACGCAAGGTGAACATTTCATAAATCGGCTCTTTCAATCCTGAAATTCGATTGTCTAAAATGTTTATTTTCTCACCATATTTTTTAGAATACAAATATTCTTGCGCTTTTTCCCAAAGAAACATTTTGGATTTCCCCATCATTTTGCTCACTCCATTCCACTCTAACGAGTCTTTTTTCTGTTCTTCCGTTTGGTCTTTTTTTGGAAGTTTTGAGAGTAAATCCAATCGCTTTTCTAGAAAATCATTATACGCTCTAATACTGTCTTCATCGAAATCGTAGGAAATTTTCTCGTATGATTTAAAGGAATACGAGTCCAACCTTTTTGGTGAATTATTTTCGTAATTCGCATTTACTTTATCTAGAATTTTCAGGGCTTCCGGATCACTTTTATCATTTAAAACAACCGTTTCTATCGTTCTCGTTTCACCATCAACTTCACTTAAAGTAGCTTCCATACGCTTATCAACCAAAACATCTTCCGAATAATATCCCGGCATAGAAACTTCAATCAGTTTACATTTTGTTCGGAAGTCCAATTGCCCCAAAGAATTGGTTTTCCCAATAGGAACTTTATTACATGAAACCGTCGCATTCACAATTGGTTTGCGGTTCCCTGCTTCAAAAACCGTGATTTTATTCTGGGAAAAAATGGAGATAAAAACGAAAAATAAAACGAGTGACGCGTATTTTTTCATAAACAAGATTAATGTTTAAAAATAAGTAGCTTTTCCAGCTGGAAAGTTACATTTTTAAAGAATGGTTTTATATTTCAATCACATTAAAAAATAAAATTCGCATCAAGAAATTTATATTTTCTTCATGCGAATTATTTTTATAGGCAAGGCCTATTTCTTACTTGTCGTACAAAGTCTTCATAAAATCAATGATTTGGTCGATTTCTTTATCGGTCAAATTGAGTTGATCTTCGGGTAAGGTTTGATTATCTACTTTTAAACCTAAACCTTTTCCACCTCCTTTATTGTAGAAATCCATCACTTGTTTTAAGGTTTGATAACCTCCGTTATGCATATACGGTGCAGTTTTATTGATATTTCGAATGGTTGGTGTTTTAAATGAATGTTGCAATTCCTGCACTGTTGCATGGAATTTTCCTCGACCTAAATCAGAATCCAATTTTTGATTCTTCGCATTTTCCGCTGTTCCTAAAACTTCTTGTTCAGTTTTTACGTAATTGGGTGGAACGGTTCCATTGAATAATGGAAAAAAGTGACAAGTCGTACATTTTGCTTTCCCTACAAACAAATTGAAACCTTGTTTTTGATTCGCCGTAATAGCGTTTTTATTTCCGCGCATGAAAGTATCGAAATTAGAGTTAAACGTCGGCAAAGAACGAATATAACTCGCCAAAGCATTTTGAAGTTGCCACGTTTCTACCTTGTTCGTCAGGTAAATTTGTTTGAAAATTTTTGAATATTCAGGATGTGCATTAATTTTTGCAATAATCGTTTCCAAATCACCGTGCATTTCTTCTTTGTTCGTGATAACATCAGAACTTTGACCCTCCAAATCGGCTTGTCGCATATCCCAAAACTGCGCTTGTTGCAGACCTGAATAATTGAGCGAAGGTGTATTTCTGGAAAGTGGTGCGCCAATGAGTGAAAGTGATTTTTCCATGCCGTCTGTAAATGCTTTTTCGGCAACATGGCACGTCGCACAACTTCGATCGCTGTTTTTAGAAAGTAGATTATCACTAAATAATTTCTTTCCTAAATCCGCTTTTTCCGTAGACATTTCAAATTTTTTTCCAGGTACAAATGCATTGGGACTAAAAGCGTCTTTTGAGAAAAAATTGGCAGCGTTTTTATTGATGACAGAAGTGACTTCAATATCCTGAATATCTTCAATTTTCTTAAACTCCAAAACTTCGGATGCTAAAGGATTTAAGATATCAGCTATAAAATCAGCATAATTAAACGTGTCTTTGTTGGAATTCTTTTGAAGTTCAGCTTTGGCTTGATCAATTAATCGTGAAATATCCTGAAAAGCTTTGTTGTTTTTCTCGTACGAAATATGCTTTAGAAAATACTTCAAACTTTCTAATGTATACGGCATTTCTTGAAGATGCTTTCCTGAAATTGGCGTATCAAAACCGGCAATTCCTAAACTTGTAATTCGGAAAACTTCTTGTCGAAGCGCATCAAAAACTTGGTTCCGATTGACTGAAATGGTTTCAAAATTCGTTTTTATCGCTCCCGATTTGTTCACCAATTTTTTGAGCATTCGGATAACTTCTTCTTTATTTTCGGGAGAATATGGATAAATAAGTTCTTCTAAAACTTGCAATCCTTCAGGCTCGAGAACGGTATGTTCTTCAAATTCAATTTCGGGAAGAGCTGGCCCATTAATAAATCGAGCCGAATTGGGAAGGAAATACTCAATCGCCCACTCCATTTTTTTGTAGCTTAAACGAAGTTGATCAAAACGAGCTTGAATAGTTTGTTCATCCTTATTTTGTTCCACCAAATGAATGAGTTCGCTCGTTTGTGTATTGAAGGTTTGGTTGATTTTTAAAATCTCGGTTTTTACGCTTCCTAAATCTTCGTTAATTGGTTTCTGACCTTGATCTTTACACTGAATTGTGATACCAAAAATCGAAATTAAAACGAGAAAACATACGGTTTTGAAAAGGTTTTTCATAATTGCGAAAAAGTATCAGTAGAAAGAAAATCTACTGATACTTTATAGAAAAAAGTTACTAATTAGTTATCTCTGTACGTTGCGAATCAATACTACTTGTCCACCTTCTTTATTGGTGTTTACACCCGCTCCATCTGCATTTTTAAACGCATCTTTTTGCCATGTGTGTGAGTGAACGTTTACTGCAAACGTGTTAGGAACGCCGATAATATCCGACACATCTACCATCGCTCCAAATTCCCAAGAACCGAACTTTTGTAAGCTTCCAGATTGGTTGTAAGCCGTTTGCCAAGCTGTATCAGTTCTGTTATGCTTCATGTTCAACCAAGGTTTGTATTCTTTCGTTGAAATATTCAATTGCCAGATGTATGAATCGTGCTTCGCAGCAGGGTAATATGAATCTCCATCTTCTTGGATGTACACGTAATTTTCCGTTACACAAAGGTTATCTGGGTTGATGATGTTGTTTCCAGGATTCGAATCTCCTTCGGCAACCAACTCCAATTTACCGGTAAGCATGTTGTTTTCGTTTAAAACCAATTTGTACACTCTTCCCCACATCGTGAATCCAGGTTTTGGATTTACTCCATCACTCGATTCTCCCGTTGCTGTAAAGTAAATTTCTCTTCCTTTATTGGCTCCTTTTCTGTAATCTACATCTTCAACTCTTGAAAAACGAATCGCATTATTGTCAATATTTTTTTGGTTGATTTCTGCACCTGTTAGTTTTTTCGCATTTGGAATTTCAACAAACTCCACTTCATACGAACTTCCTTTGGTAATATTGGTTTCCGTATAATCGTTGTTTTTTCTTTTTAAAGCGTATAATTTTCCATTATCCAAATCTCCCTGCTTATCTGCCACGTACATTACCAATTGACCAGCCGACTGATGCGAAGACGAATACGATTGATCTTCACCAATTAAAATATACGTTTTCCCACCTGAAACATCTTTAGGAAGCGGAACCGCATTTTCCATAGAAGCCTTTCCTAAAGCAGGTTTTACTCGTGACTGATCCGAAGCTTGAGAAGCTGGCGCTAAAGGATTAATGGCATGAACCATACTTTCGGCACCCGATTCTCCAGCCGTTAAAAACGCACTGAAACCGTGCGTTTCTGGCGTTGCTAATGTTGCCGAACACAAACGCGTCATCCCACCAATTCCATTTAAAATATACTCTCCTTTGATGGGTCTAAAAGTTTTATCTAAATATACTCTTGAAACTGATTGCGTGATTTCGTGATTCGTAATCATTAAATATCCGTCTGATGCAGGATCTTTCATGATTCCCATTCCGTCTGGCTGTCCTGCAAACACGAAGTTTGGCGATTGCGGAAGCGCATCCGAACTCGAAATAAGCGTATTAATTTCTAAATTTTCAAAACCAGGCATTCCAAAAACGAAAGCCGGTTCTTTAGAAAAGTTTTCAATTTTAATTTCTGGATTTACAGGTTTGTTATCAGAACCTGACTCGTCATTACAGCTTTGAAATGTTAAAGCTAAAAACGCAAAAGCTGCAATACTGTGATGTAAATTCATATTTGATTTCATTTTTACTAGAGCAAAACTAGGCTCTGCATATGAACTGTATTTTAAGAAACCGACACCATATTTTTAAGTTTTCTTCCATGAATTGACCAAATATGAATGCAATGTCAATACTTAGAATTGGTCTTGATAATCTAAAATTACAAGTAAATGAAACAAAAAAACGTCTCAAAAATGAGACGTTTTATAAGTTGTAGAACTAAATTATTTAAAATCTTTTGGATGCATTTCTATTTCCTGAAGCAGCTTTCCAGCATTATCACGATATTGATATTTCAAAGATTTGATGTCAAAATACATTAATTCACTTAAGACTTTTTTCAATTGTTGATCTTTGCTCATATCCGATTTGATAATATTCTTCGACTCGTCGCGTTTCACGATATCTTTCAATTTGTTCGGGACTACGGCAGTATAAACTACATCGCTATTTTTCCCTAGTGAAATCATCGTTATTTTAACTCCAGAAACTGAATCGGTAATCGGAAGATTCCCGTTGTAGACTTCCAACATTTTTTGAAGTTCGTTATGTTTTGGATTAATAATCTCTCCAGGTTTCAAACCATTCATATTGGATTTGTTCATCAATTCCTCAGCAACAATTTTTCCGTTTTGATCTTGAACTAAAATTCGGAAATTAATGCCTTCATTAAACAATTTCTTGTTTTCAGGATTACTCCAAATCATTTTCCCGACCATCCCAATCAAAGCGGATTTTATTACTGAAATTTCACTCAATCGTTCATCAACATCATACGAAAAAAGCAAGCTGATTTCATGGTCGCCCGTTCGTTCGGACTTCATCAATTTCAATCCATTTGCTTGATAGGATTTCGATTCGGCTTGAATGTTCTTCAAAACCTTATTCACGTTAGTTTCTTCCTCTTTCTTGCAGGAAACGAGAACCAAACTTAAACCAAAAAATAAACTAATGAATAAACGCATGAATGAATTTGTTGCGAAAAAATGAATTTTAAAAGGGTTTCGGCGGCTTCGCCGCCGAAAATCTCCTAATATATTTCTTCCATATTGAGGAATAGTAAAATTACAAACCTAAAGCCTTCTGATAGGCATTTTCAATTCCGTCCAGATTTTTTCCTCCAGCGGTTGCGAAACCTGGATTTCCGCCACCTCCACCTTGGATTTCTTTCGCCAAATCTTTAACAATTGCACCAGCTTGGTAGGTTGCTTCCAAATCAGCAGAAACCCCAACCGTAATCATTGGTTTGTCGCCTGCATCAGAAATTATTACGATAACCGATTTCGGCATCTCTTTTTTCAATTGGAAAACAATATCCTTCACAGAACCTGCATCCAAAGACGTTTTCTTCACCAAAAGATTTTTATCCTCTTTCGCTACAAATTCGTTTTTCCAGTTTTGGATTTCCCCTTTTGCTTTTTCTTTTTTCAGACCTTCAATTTCGGCTTTCAATTGCTGATTTTCTTCCATCAATTTTTCAACCGATTTCAAAACATCTTTTGATTTCAACAATTGAGATAATTCTGAAATTTGAGTTTCTAAACCTTTAAAATACGCCTCTGATTTATCTCCAGAAATCGCTTCAATTCTACGGATTCCCGCTGCTGTTGAACTTTCATTTACCAATTTGAAATGACCAATTTCCGAAGTTGATTTCACGTGCGTTCCACCACAAAGTTCTTTGGACGAACCAAACTGAATCATACGCACATTATCACCGTATTTTTCACCAAATAAAGCCATTGCTCCTTTGTCCAAAGCTTCTTGAATAGGAATATTTCTAAACTCTTGAAGAGCAATATTTTCTTTGATTTTCTCGTTCACCTTTTCTTCAACCAAAGCCAATTCTTCTTCAGTCATTTTTGAGAAATGCGAGAAGTCAAAACGCAAATAATCTGGACCAACATATGAACCTTTTTGCTCAACATGAGTTCCCAAAACATCCCGCAACGCTTCATGTAACAAGTGCGTTACAGAGTGATTTGCTTGAGAATTTTTACGATCCGCCGTATTCACTTTCGCATAAAAAACAGCTCCCGCATCTTTCGGAAGTCCATTAATTAAGGAAATAATCAAGTTGTTCTCTTTTTTCGTTTCTAAAACTTCAAAGCTTTCAACCGCATTTTCTAGAACACCTTTGTCGCCAACTTGCCCACCTCCTTCTGGATAGAAAGGCGATTTGTCTAAAACGATTTGATAAAACTCACCGTCTTTATTTTCAATTTTACGATAACGTGTAATCAAAACCTCGGATTCTGTTTGATCGTAACCAACGAACGTTTCAGGCTTTTCTTCTAAAACAACCCAGTCATAGACTTTTGCCGCTGAATCTTTTTTAGAACGTTGCTTTTGCTTTTGCATTTCGGCTTCAAAACCAGCTTCATCAATCGTTAATCCTTTTTCTTCTGCAATAATTCTCGTTAAATCATCTGGAAAGCCGTACGTATCATACAATTCGAAAACCTCTTCACTAGGAAGAACTTTTTCGTTTTTCGCTTGGGTTTGTTGAATTAGCTTTTCAACTCGAACTAAGCCGTGTTCAATTGTCTTTAAAAAAGAATTTTCTTCTTCTTTGATTACTTCTGTAATCAACTTTTCTTGTTTTTCCAATTCTGGGAAGAATGCGCCCATTTGATTTTTCAAAACTGCAACCAATTCGTATAAAAATGGTTCTTTCATATCCAAGAAACGATACGCATACGAAATCGCTCTTCTCAAAATTCGACGAATTACATATCCTGCTCCATTGTTTGAAGGCAGCTGTCCATCAGCAATTGCGAATGAAACTGCACGTATATGATCAACAACAACGCGGATTGCAATATCTTTTTCGTCTGTTAAAATTCCAGTATATTTTTTTCCTGAAAGTTCCTCAACTTTAGCAATTAAAGGTGTGAAAACATCCGTATCATAATTGGATTCTTTGTGTTGTAAAGCCATACAAAGACGCTCGAAGCCCATTCCAGTATCAATATGTTTTGCAGGAAGATTTTCTAAACTTCCATCAGCTTTACGGTTGTATTGCATGAAAACGAGATTCCAAATCTCCACAACTTGAGGATGGTCGTTATTCACTAATTCAAGACCAGAAACTTTTGCTTTTTCTTCTTCTGTACGTAAATCAACATGAATTTCAGAACATGGTCCACAAGGTCCACTCGCACCCATTTCCCAGAAATTATCTTTCTTGTTTCCGTTGATAATTCGATCTTCCGAAATAAACGCCTTCCAATAATCGTATGCATCTTGGTCACGCTCCAAATTTTCCGTTGCATCGCCTTCAAAAATCGTTACGTACAAATTTTCTTTTGGAATTTTATACACTTCCGTCAATAATTCCCAAGCCCAAGAAATCGCTTCTTTTTTGAAATAATCCCCAAAAGACCAGTTTCCCAACATTTCGAACATCGTGTGGTGATAGGTATCACGACCCACATCGTCCAAATCATTATGCTTTCCAGAAACACGAAGACATTTTTGCGTATCGGCAATACGAGGCGCTTTAGGTTCTTTATACCCTAAAAAATAATCCTTAAACTGCGTCATCCCCGAATTGGAGAACATCAACGTAGGATCATCTTTCAAAACGATCGGTGCAGAAGGAACGATTAAATGTTCTTTGCTTTTGAAAAAATCTAAAAACTGCTGGCGTATTTCTTGTGAAGTCATATCTTTTTTTTGATTTTAGAGTTTTGAGTTTCAGGTTTAAAGTTTCTTGACTTCAATCTCTACTCGTGGCTCTATTTTACAAGTCGCAAATTTAGTGAAAATTAGCCGTTTTTTCGAAGTGGAATTCAACAAAAAATCCGACTAAAAAATAGTCGGATTATATTTAATCGAATTTGGATTACCAATCACGTTTTTTCAAGATCCAATACGATCCTAAAATAAACAAAGTGCACCAAACCAGTGTTGCAATTACACTCTCTGTTGGGTAGTGAAATTTATATTCGAAACCCATCATTTTCGCCATATTCAAACGAATTAAAGGATTCGGAATCAAATTACTCATACTTTCTAAAGGCAATACTTTAGAAATGAAAAACTGCTCTTGAATTGCTTCCATTTTTTGAGCCGGTTTCAAATTTCTCAATCGTGTAAAGCTTTCAATGGCACCAATAATTCCTTCAGCAATCCAATAAATGAAGAAGAAAAGGAATACGAAAATGGATTTACGAAGTAAAACGGATAAGAACATTAAAAAGCTAAAAAACGTAAATAACTTCAAGAAATAATGCGGTATAAAAAAGAGTTCTTTAGTCACCAATTCTGTATCTGTTTTCTCAGAATACGCGTAGCCAATCGCTAACGTAATCCCGAAAACCAATAACGTCGAAATAAAACTAAATGAGAAAATGGTAAAAAGTTTAGATAAAATAAACTCCTTTCGAGAAAGTCCATCAATCACATTTTGCTTAAACATTCGATTAGTAAACTCCTGACAAATGGAGAAAACAATGATTAAACCTAAGAAAATTTTCAAAATTGCAACAATCCAAGTTGTGAAATTCCAAATTTCTGGGAAGTTATAAATTCCCTGTTCTTTGAGGTTAATCGTAAACGAATCAGTGATCTGAAGATCGACCAGACCGATAAATAATAAAGCAACTAAAACCAGAAAATACAAAGCCGTAAATATCTGGAAAGGCTTATAGGTAAGATTTTTATAAAATTCTAAAGTAGCTAGACGTTTCATTAATTCTGGTTTTTAACAAGTTGAAGAAATTGAGATTCAAGAGACTGCTTTTTCAGTACGAGTTGCGAAAGGAAAATTCCTTTTTCCGTCAATTTTTTGTTCAAATTAACAGCTGACATTTCGTTTTCTACCGAAACGATAACCAAATCGCCATCCAAACGAATATCCGAAGCGAAATTTAACTCCTTAACCGCAGCAACAAGTTGATCCGTATTTTCAGCTTTAAGTTCGAAAAAGCCTTTAGAGTTGGTCATTTCATCAACTCTACCACAATAAATTGCGTTTCCTTCTTTCAAAACAACCACGTGAGAACAAATTTTCTCAATCTCGTCTAGCAAGTGACTCGCAATAATAATCGTGATTCCTTTTTTTGCAATGGCGTTTATCAGTTCACGAATTTGGATAATTCCTTCAGGATCCAAACCGTTGGTTGGTTCATCCAAAATCAATACTTCAGGTTCCGCAAGTAACGCAGAAGCGATTGCTAAACGTTGTTTCATACCCAAAGAATAGGTTTTGAAAACATCTTTTTTACGAGCCAACAAACCTACTTGATCCAAAACCTCATCAATTCTTGAATACGGTGCGCCTTTAATTTCGGCCATGATTTTCAAGTTTTTTTCGGCGCTCAGATACGGATAAAAATTCGGTTGCTCAATAATCGCCCCGATTTTTTTTAATGTTTTAGTAGAAGTTCCTTCTTCTCCAAACCAGCTCCAATTGCCGCCCGTTGGGTTGATTGTGGTTAAAAGCATCCCAAACGTTGTGGATTTTCCACTTCCGTTCGGACCCAAAATTCCGTAAACATTTCCACGTTCTACTTCGAACGAAAGATTGTTCACCACCACCCTTTTGAATTTCTTGGTGAGATTTTTTACTGATAATACGTGATCCATTGATTCTGTTTTACATAAAAAGTAGGATTTTTTATCATTTTGTTACAATTGAAAATGGCTTCGGTAAAAAAATTGTACTTTCAATCTTCAAAAAAAGATTAATGAAACTTATAGAACTTGCCAAAGAGCTCCAAATAACAACAGAAAGTATAAAACGATTTATTCAAGATTTCGACCTCGATTTAGACGAATGTATTTTTTCCAATTTCGAAGTGAAACCCGATTTCATTCAATTTGCTAAGGAAAATGCAGATTTCCTTCAACACTACGAGAAAGACCTCAACAAAACAAAATCTCCGGACGATATTGCTGCAAAAATCCATCAACCGAAGGAAAAAGTAGAGGAAATTCTCAAAAGTCAAATGCCACAAATTTTAGAAAACGGTTATTTCAAATCATCGGTTTCGTCGTTTGGAATTGACAACCAATTGGGAGGCGATTATCATTTTGTCTACGATTATTTTGGCAAAAAGTCTCCACTTAGAAAAAAGGATTTCATCGGCTATCGTGATTTATTTTTCTATATTTCTGATGCTTTAGAACCATTTATCAACAGTGAAGAATCCAAAAATTGGGGAATTGAAAAACCGGCAGGAATTATCTTGTACGGCCCTCCAGGAAGTGGAAAAATATTTTGGGCAAATAAAATTTCCGAAATTATTGGTTATGAATTCACTGAAGTTAAAAAACATTTTCTAGGAACCTCTTACATTGGTGGTGATGTGGAAAATTTCAACACGTTTTTGCTTTCCATTTTACAAAAAGAAAAAATTGAATTGTTCATCGAGAATTTTGATGATATCATGCAGGAACGAAACGCCAATTATTCCCGTGAAAATGAAGAGACAAAGGAAATTATCATGCATAATGTTTCCCGCTTTCCTTATGAAGGGATTTTGATGATTGGTTCGGCTATTTCGCTGGATGTGATTGACGAAGAAGTGATGGCGCCGGGAAGATTTGATGTTCTTGTTCCTATTTTCCCCCCGAATGTGAAGGAAAGAGCAGAAATGATTCAGTTTGCGATGCTCAAAAACTTAGAAAAAACATCCACTTTATTTAAAATATTAGAAATAAACAATGCCGATCATCTCCCGTTTTGGAATGAAGTCGCCTTGAAAATGAAAGCCTTTAGCAACACGATGGTTATTGACTTTACACAGAGTTTAAAGAAACGAATTCGAAATCAATATTTAAAATCTCGAGACGAAAATTTGAAAATTGATATCAAACTTTTGGATGGAGCTTTGCGGGATTCGGCAAGTAAATTAACTTCGGAATACCTTGATCAAGTTCAGCAGTTCTTGCATGAAGTGATTGTAAATAATTTCGATGATTTTGTGAGTCGAATAAAAGACTTACAACGGGAACTTGACGCTTACAAAGTGGTTGAAGAACCAAGAAGGGCTATTGGTTTTCAAAATACGAACGGTGAAAAAAAGTAGGAAAGTCAACTAACTAGACGTTACTAAAACCAAATTATCCGTAAATTTGCCATCTTAATTACGCAACATTGATCAACCAAGACCTCTTAAAAGAAACCCAATCTCGAATTGAAGATTTGTACAAATATTTGCAAATCGACAAAAAGAAAATTGAAATTTCCAATGACGACGAAAAAACGGCGGCACCTGAATTTTGGGATAATCCAAAAGAAGCGGAAGTCTTCCTAAAACAGCTTCGTTCCAAGAAAAAGTGGGTTGAAGAGTATGAAGAAATCCATACACAATTTGAAGATTTACAGGTTCTAAGCGAATTTGCAAAGGAAGATCCCGATTCAGAAAAAGAATTGGACGAAACGTTCCCTCAGTTGGTAGAAAAAATTGAGAATCTGGAGTTCAAAAACATGCTTTCCAACGAAGGTGATGAACTTTCTGCCGTTCTTCAAATCACCGCTGGAGCTGGTGGAACCGAAAGTTGCGATTGGGCTTCGATGCTGATGCGTATGTACACGATGTGGGCAGAAAAACAAGGCTACAAAATTCGCGAACTGAATTTTCAAGAAGGTGACGTTGCGGGTGTAAAAACCGTAACCTTAGAAATCGATGGTGAATACGCTTTTGGTTATTTGAAAGGTGAAAATGGCGTGCACCGTTTGGTGCGTATTTCTCCGTTTGACTCGAACGCAAAGCGTCATACAAGTTTTGTTTCGGTTTATGTGTATCCGTTGGTTGATGACACTATTGAGATTAACATTAATCCTGCGGATATTAGTTTTGAAACCATGCGTGCATCTGGAGCGGGAGGACAGAACGTAAACAAGGTAGAAACTGCGGTGCGATTACGACATGCTCCTACCGGAATTATTATTGAAAACTCGGAATCCCGTTCTCAGCTTCAAAACAAGGAAAAAGCAATGCAACTTTTACGTTCCCGATTGTACGAAATGGAATTGGAAGAACGTATGAGAGCTCGAAACGAAATTGAAGCCAACAAAATGAAAATTGAATGGGGAAGCCAAATTAGAAACTACGTCATGCATCCGTACAAATTGGTGAAAGACGTTCGTTCCGCGCACGAAACTTCCGATGTTGACGGCGTTATGAATGGCGATATCACGCCTTTCCTAAAAGCCTATTTAATGGCAGATGGAACAGCAGTTGGTGAAGATGATTTAGAATTTTAAATTCAAAACATAGAAAGTAAAAAAGGAAATCGAATATCGGTTTCCTTTTTTAGTTACATTTACCCAAAAGCAGCAATTTGAAAGAGCAAATCTCCCAATTCTTCTACGATCACGGTTTATTTAGTCCATTAGATTTCACAGATCCAGTGACGTATTTTATTCCTGGATTTATTTTGTTGATTCTTGGTGAGACTTTTTTGTATCAAATTCCGCAAAAGCTTTTCACGAAAAACCTCGTAAAAGATGAAGTTTCGAGTATTGGTTTGGGAGTTGGCGCTGTATTTTTAGATTTCGGAATGAAAGCCGTTTCATTGGGCTATTTCTTTTGGATTTATAACAATTTCCGTTTGACGGATATTTTCGGCGTCTCAAGTTTGGCTGAATTTGCAACTTGGAAATGGCATAAAGAACATTGGTGGCTTTGGCTTTTGGTGCTTGTCGTGCAAGATTTTGGGTTTTACTGGCATCATCGATTGAGTCACAAAATCCGTTTGTTTTGGACGGGACACGTCAATCATCATTCCGCGAAACATTTAAGTTTTGCGGTTGCCCTTCGTCAAGGTTGGTTTGAGATCGTTTATCGTGATATTTGGTATATTCCTTTTGTGTTGATCGGTTTCCATCCTTTGATGATTGCAATGATGCATCAATTCAACTTAATTTTTCAATTTTGGCCGCATACCAATGCTATTGGAAAGCTCGGTTGGTTTGATCGCGTTTTTAATTCGCCTTCCAATCATCGAGTGCATCATTCCCGTCAAATCGAAGAACTCGACAAAAATTACGGTGGGATCTTAATGCTTTGGGATCATCTTTTTGGAACCTATCGTGCAGAAAAATCAAAAATTCACGATTACGGCATCCTTCATAACATAAACACCTACAATGTTTTTCATATTGTTTTTGATGAATTTGGAGCAATGATTCGAGACGTAAAATCAGCGCCAGATTTAAAATCAAAACTAGCCTATATTTTTAAAGCTCCAGGCTGGAAACACAACGGACCGGATGAGCGAATCGACACCTTGCAAAAAAACTCACACTAGATTGTGTTAAAAATATCCTAATAATTTTTATTCCTTACGCAATTCCATTATTTTTGTAGAAATCATAAACGAAATATGGATCATTTTGAAAGTTGGAAAGACCTCCTAAATCCGGAGTTTTATATTAAAATGGGTGGATTTTGGCTGGTATTGTTTATCATTTTTGCAGAAACAGGCCTTTTCATCGGTTTTTTCTTACCTGGAGACAGTTTACTTTTTATTTCTGGAATTTATGCGCGAGAAATTATCGCCGAGACTTTTGGATCATTCGGAAGCGATTTTCTGGATACGACAATTTTAGCGAGCTGCATTGCTTTGGCTGCAATTATCGGTAATGAAGTGGGTTATTTTTTCGGTTTAAAAACGGGACCTTCTTTGTACAAGAAAAAAGACACGTTACTTTTCAAGAAAAAATATCTGTATCAAGCGAATGATTTCTTTGAGAAACACGGTTCTTTAGCCGTTATTCTAGCAAGATTCCTTCCTATTGTACGAACTTTTACCCCTATTGTTGCAGGAATCGTTCGTATGGATAAAAAACGCTTTTTACGTGACAATATCATCGGAGCTATTCTTTGGTCGTTTTCTTTGGTGTATGCGGGACATTATTTGGACAAAGTATTCATCGATAAATTCGGGATCGACTTAAAGGCGCATCTTGAATATATTATCCTTATCTTAGTGCTCATAACTACATTACCAGTAATTTTAAAGATTGTTTTTGGAAAAGCCGAAGCTCCCAAAGACTTTCCTGAAGAACCTTAATTTTTCACTATGGAGGAAATGGTAGTTCTCATCAACGAAAATGATGAAGTAAAGGGATTAATGGAGAAAATGCAGGCGCACAAAACTGGACTACTTCACCGTGCCTTCTCCGTATTTTTATTCAACAATCAGGGTGAAATGTTGCTTCAGAAAAGGGCAGCACACAAATACCATTCACCAAACCAATGGACGAATGCCGTATGCTCGCATCCTCGTGATGGCGAAACGTATAAAGATGCCGCTTTACGAAGATTGAAAGAAGAGTTAGGAATTGAAGTGGAAATTGATCATAAATTTTTCTTCATTTACAAGGCAGATGTTGGTGATGGACTTTGGGAGCATGAGTTAGACCACGTTTTTGTAGGAAACTATCAAGGCGAATTTCAATTAAATCCGGAAGAAGTTTCGGAGGTTCGTTATATTTCTCAAGAAAATTTGGAAAAAGAAATGACCGAAAACCCAGCGAATTTTACCGAGTGGTTTAAGATCATTTTAAAAGAATATCAAGAACATTTATAAAATCAAAGACATGAAAAAATGGATTTGGATTTCTTTGGTTTGGCTATTGACAACGTCATTTAGCTTCCTAAAACCACAAGTTCTAGAAACATCAAACTTCAAAATGGACTATCCAGAAAACTGGAAAGTAACCAATGATGACGGAATTTTTAACATATTTCCTGATAACGAAATTGGTGCAATTACCATTTCAGGATATGAAAACCTTAATCTTCCCGGTGCGGATGTTAAAAAATTTATTTTAGAACTTAATTCAGCCAATCAACCAGAAACAGCCGTAAAGTCTAAAAAAGTAGGCGGTGCCACTGAATACTATTACGATTTCGAAGATCAACAATCTAAAATTACGGTGATGACGAAGCTCATCAAAAAAAATAATATGGTGTATATCATCACGCTTAATTGCAAAACCAAATATTGGAACGGTCAGTATAGAAGTCAATTTTTGGAAACATATAATAGCTTTAAACTCAAAAAATAAAAATGAAAAAAACTCCACTTTACGACAAACATGTCTCTTTAGGGGCAAAGATGGTACCTTTCGCAGGATTTGATATGCCTGTACAATATTCGGGTGTTACCGAAGAACATTTCGCTGTACGTGAAAAAGCTGGGATGTTCGATGTCTCTCACATGGGACAATTTATGATTGAAGGACCAGGTTCTGTCGAACTTTTACAATATGTTGCTACCAACGATGTTACGACTTTAGAAAACGGAAAAGCACAATATACATGTCTTCCAAACGGAAATGGCGGAATTGTAGATGATTTAATCGTTTACAAAATGGCAGATGAAAAGTATTTTGTGGTTGTTAATGCTTCAAATATTGATAAAGACTGGGCGCATATTTCAAAATACAATGAAAAATTCGGCGCAAAAATGACAAATATTTCAGATGATATGTCGCTTTTAGCAATTCAAGGTCCGAGAGCAACAGAGATTTTACAAAAACTAACGGATGTCACTTTAGCGGATATTCCATACTATCATTTCACTGTTGGCGCTGTAGATGGCGTTCAAGATGTGATTATCTCGAATACAGGATATACTGGAAGTGGTGGTTTCGAAATTTATTTCAAAAATGAAGCAGCAAACCAATTGTGGGATGCACTAACAGAAGCCGGAAAAGAAGAAGGTATGATTCCTTGCGGATTGGCTTCTAGAGATACTTTGAGACTAGAAAAAGGTTTCTGTTTGTACGGAAATGATATCGACGATACAACATCGCCACTGGAAGGAGGTTTAGGTTGGATTACGAAGCTTGATAAAGGTGATTTCGTAGATCGTGATTTCTTAGCAAAGCAAAAAGAAGAAGGTGTTACTAGAAAACTAGTTGGTTTCGAATTGGTTGACAAAGGCGTTCCAAGACATGATTATCCAGTGGTAAATGCAGAAGGAAACGTTATTGGGAAGGTAACTTCGGGAACCCAATCTCCCATGAAGAAAACGGGAATTGGTTTGGCTTATGTTGCTAAAGGGCATAACAAAATCGGTTCTGATATCTTTATTCAGGTACGAAATAAGAATCTAGCAGCGAAAGTGGTGAAAACTCCATTTATTTAAGCAGAAATTCTAAAAAATACAAAAACCATTCTTCATTTGAGAATGGTTTTTTTTATATATTTAAGTCAAATTAAATGCATGAAAAAAATCGTATCACTTTTCGTTTTATTTATATGGTCAAGCTTTTACCAAGCTCAAGATTATCAAATTATTTATAATTTCAAATACAAAAGAGATTCCCTTTCGGACAATTATAAAACCGAACCTTTTGTTTTACAAATTGAAAAAGACATTTCAAAGTTCATACTGAAAACGCTGGTAGATAGAAACGAAAAATTACATCCAAATGCTAAAATGTTTTACAGCCTACCGCAAGAACAGGTGATTTCCCGAAATAGACAGACCAATGAATTCACGAATTATGATGCTCAAGGAATGGCGTATTATCAATATCCATCGCAATCTACTATAGATTGGAAAATTGAGACCGATACGAAATCTGAAAACAACTATCAGCTGCAAAAAGCGACAGCGAAATTTGGCGGAAGATCTTGGGAAGCGTGGTTTATCAAAGACATTCCATTATCCGAAGGACCATTTAAGTTTTATGGATTACCAGGTTTGATTTACGAGATCAAAGATTCCAAAAATAACTTCATTTATAACTTAACTGAAATAAAAAAATTGGATACGCCATATGACACCTCCAATATTTTAGAAGCACATTTCGGAACAAGCCCCGTAAAGATTGACCGCAAGAAGTATGAAAAAATTATCCTAAACGATTATAACAATCCATATGCAGAATATCGAAGCATGAAGGAAGGAAGCTGGATGATTGGTGTGGATAAAGATCGTACTATAGAAACAATAAAAGATTTAGATTTGTACGTAAAAGAATATCAAGAACAAAAAAAGAAAAACTACAATCCTGTTCAGCTTGATCAAGCAATACAATTTCCTAAATAAAACAAAAAGAGGCATTCAGCCTCTTTTTTATTTTTCAAAATAGTCGTTTAATGCTTCGACGTTCTTTTTATCATTCCCAATGAAAATTGCATCATCTGTAATAAAAACGGGACGCTTCAAAAACGAATAATGGTCAAGCAAAAGCTTCTTAAAATCCTTTTCTTTCAAAGATTTCACATCCAATTCACGCGCTTTTATTTGCGTTGATTTTTTGCTGAACAAAGCTTCATACGATTTTGTTCGAGCATGTATTTCTTCTAATTCAGCTTCTGTAATCGGTTCCGATTTTATTTCGCGTAGTTCCCAACCTTCCAAATCGAGCGGACTCATAATTTTCTTATTCGTTCCGCAGGTTTTCAGATAAAATACTTTTTTCATACCTCAAAAATAAAGCTTCCTTCAGAAAACCCCAAAAATTACCTACCTTTAATTGAAATTAGATAGATAGATTGATATGCAAAACACAACCACTTTTCAGTTTATATCCGAACCGAGCGATGTTAATTACGGCGGCAATGTTCATGGCGGAAGCGTGATGAAATGGATTGATCAAGCGGGTTACGCTTGCGCAAGTTCATGGAGTTCGAGTTATTGCGTTACAGTTTACGTTGGTGGAATTCGTTTTTATTCGCCTATAAAAATTGGACATATTGTAAAAGTTGAAGCCGATGTCATCTACACCGGTTCTACCAGCATGCATATTGCGATTAACGTGTTTTCACGAAATATCAAACGTAAAGAATTTGAAAAGAAAACGCATTGCATCATCGTTTTTGTCGCTGTTGATGATGAAGGAAATCCCATTCAAGTTCCGAAATTCACTCCAACGACAGAAGCAGAGGAAAAATTGGAGCAATACGCCATCAAATTAATGGATTTACGACGTCAAATCGAAGATGAAATGAAACCGTTTTTATAATGAATCGGAAAACATTTCTTGCTTCTAGTGGTCTTTTAGTATTGACTTCTTGTCTTCCAAAAAATATCCTGACTCAATCAAAAAAGAATTTGGGTTTGCAACTTTATACCATTCGGCATTTGCTTGAAAAAAATGTTGAAGAAAGTTTGTATCAAGTTTCAAAATTAGGTTTTCAAAATATTGAAATTTACGGATACAACGGGAAACTCTTTGGTAAAACCGTCACCGAATTTGCTGATATTTTAAAAAAGCAAAATCTATACGTTTTAAGTTCACATCATTCACTTTCTGATTTCAAAAATGTCGAATTCTTTGAAAAAGCATGTCAAAATTTACAATCATTAGGTTGCCAATACATGATTCTCGCCTATCTTCAACAAGAAGAACGAACTGAAAAAAGCTATCTAAAACTTCCAAAAATTTTAGAAAAAGCGGCAGAAATTGCTCAAAAATATGGAATCCAAGTTGGTTATCACAACCATGATTTTGAGTTTCAAGATCATGTTGAAAACCAATTGGCTTATGATTATTTGCTCAACAAAACCTCGAAAAATATTGTTTTCGAAATGGATTTGTTTTGGATGTACCAAGCAGGAAAAAATCCAATTGCGTATTTCAGAAAATACCCGAAGCGTTTTCCTTTGTGGCATGTAAAAGATCGTGATTCCCAAGATCACTCATTTAGCGAAATCGGAAATGGAACTATTCCATTCCAAACAATCTTTAAAAATCGAGATTTAGCAGGACTAAAACATTGGTTTTTTGAACAAGATGAAAGTAAAAAACCAATTTTGGAAAGTCTTAAAGAAAGTGTTGACTATGTTAATCAACATTCCTACTTTAAGTAAAAAACCCTAACTAATCATCAAAACGCTCTAACTGATCCGTTGCGTTGTAAGGTGCATAACTCTTGGCTTCTTCCCGAAATTTGACAATTTGTTTATCATTTAGAGTTTTATCTTTCAGTAATTTCTTGGCATAAACTTCAATTTGCGAATTGTAATAGTCTTGAAATTCCTGATTTCGGAAACGTCCAAAATCATCATAATAGGAACACATGGCTCCGTAAAACCATTTCAGTTCTTGAAAAGTTTTCGAATCAACACCTTCATTCGCTCCAAAAACCGCACAGTAAACCGGAATTGGATCAGCAATGACATACGGTTCTCCCGTTTCTTTGTAATCCAAAATATATTTCATTTGCTTTTCGGAAAACTGATATTTAAAATCTTGAACTCTCCTTTCTGATTGAAGTAAACCTAAAAACGTATTGCCACCATACGAGTTTTCTATTTCAGCATAAACCATCACCCAACCTTTCTTTAGAAATGAGGTATAATTCAGAATTTCAGGCAAAGAATAGACTTGCAAAATCGTATTGGTAACGCCCGAATAATCTACTCCATCCTTACGATCTGCAAAATAAAGAATCAGTTTTTCACCATCGGAATGTGCCGTTTCCAAACGAATACAATTTTTATAGGGTTCAACCGTCCACAAAACTTCATCCATTCGATAATTCTTTCCACCCGTTTTATAGGCTTGATCCCATTCGGAATAACCCGTTAAGTCTAAATATTTTTCATTAACCACCTTTGCTTGCGCTTCAAAAATCTTACGATTAAAATTCACGCGAATATGATATGTAGGATCTTCTTCACGTCCATTATTTTCATGAACATAAGCGAATCCCTCCGAATCTTTAGGATTAAAAAAATACGTTAAAGCAACGCCATTTTCATGTTTGTAAACCAAATTATCCGTCAATTCATAGGGAACAAATTGAGCTTGAGAAAGTAGATTTGTGAGTAAAAGTAATACGATGTAGAGTTTATTCATCCTAGATTTTTTGCATTTTTTATAGAATGGAAAAATACTAAATATTTGAAATTATCTTGTAATACTAAAGTAAATTATAAACATTAATTTTAATAAAAATACGTCTTATGAAAAGAAAAACCCATATTTTGCCTTTGACATTCGTAGCTGCGGCTTTTGCAATCAGCTGTGAGAAGAAAGAAGTCGTGGTTCACAATCCGAATACGGAAACACAATCTAGTGAAACCCAAACCATTGAACAAGTTCCTGGCGATGTGACCAACAGTGCGACTTTTAAAGATATACCGCAGACAATTAAAACATTTCTCGATGAGCATTATGCAAAAGTTCCTATCGTGAAATACGAGAAGAAAACCGAGACATTCGATGGCACTTCGTACGAGGTACGTTTGAATTCTGGTGTAAAAGCGGAATTTGATGACAAAGGAAATTGGAAGGAAATTGAGGATGCTGCTGGAGTTCCTAAATCCTTAATATCTAAGGAAGTGCAAACCTATTTTGACACCAATTTTAAAGGAATTACCATTAAGAAGATTGAAAAAGATAAAAAATCCATCAAAGCCGAACTTGCTAACGGCACCGAATATGAATTTGACCAAAACGGAAAGTTCATCAAAATGGATCCATAAAAAAAAGCCTCAATATTGAGGCTTTTTTATTTATAGAAAACGGAATATTATCTTGCGATGTTTACCGCTCTTGTTTCTCTAATTACCGTGATTTTCACTTGTCCTGGATACGTCAATTCATTCTGAATTTTCTCTGAAATATCGTAAGACAATTGTGCTGCTACTTCATCATTAACCTTTCCACTTTCTACCATCACACGAAGCTCACGTCCTGCTTGAATCGCGTACGCACTAGAAACTCCATCAAAGCTTAAAGCAGCTGCTTCAAGATCTTTTAGACGCTGGATGTACGATTCTAAAACTTGTCTTCTTGCGCCTGGTCTTGCTCCCGAAATAGCATCCGCAACTTGAATAATTGGTGACAATAAAGAAGTCATTTCAATTTCGTCATGATGCGCTCCAATAGCATTGATTACTTCTGGGTTTTCCCCAAACTTCTCTGCCCATTGCATACCTAATAATGCGTGTGGAAGTTCTGATTCTTGCTCAGGAACTTTTCCGATATCGTGTAATAGACCAGCTCTTTTCGCCAACTTCACATTCAATCCTAATTCTGCAGCCATTGTTGCAGCAATATTTGCCACTTCTCTCGAGTGTTGCAGTAGATTTTGTCCGTACGAAGAACGGTATTTCATTCTACCAACGATTTTCACCAATTCTGGGTGCAATCCGTGAATTCCTAATTCAATAATTGTACGCTTACCAACTTCGATAATTTCCTCTTCAATTTGCTTTCTTGTTTTATCCACCACTTCTTCAATACGAGCTGGGTGGATTCTACCATCGGTAACCAAACGGTGTAAAGACAATCTTGCGATTTCTCTTCTTACCGGATCGAAACATGATAATAAAATCGCTTCCGGAGTATCATCTACGATAATTTCAACACCTGTAGCCGCTTCTAAAGCACGAATGTTACGTCCTTCTCTACCGATAATTCTACCTTTAACTTCATCCGATTCAATATTGAAAACAGAAACCGAATTTTCAATTGCTTGTTCCGTCCCAATTCTCTGAATGGTTTGGATAACGATTTTACGAGCTTCGTTTTTCGCATTCATTTGAGCTTCCTCCATGATGCTTTGTACGTGTGCTTGTGCTCTTGTTTTTGCTTCTGCTCTAAGTGATTCTACTAATTCCGCTTTCGCTTCATCAGCCGAATAATTAGAAATTTTCTCTAAAATTTCAACTTTTTGAGCCGTTATTTGGTCTAATTCCGCCTGTTTCTTTTCTGCAATTTCCGTCTTCTTCGAATAATCAGCAATTTGTCGATCCAAATCTTTTTCAAGTTTGGATGTCTTACTCAATTCATCGTTTAGCTTTTGCTCTTTTTCCTTCGTTCTTTTCTCTACTTCTTGCATTTTCTTTTCTCTTCCTTGAATATCCGCATCATGTTGTGATTTCAATTCTAAGAACTTTTCTTTTGCCTGAAGTTGTTTCTCCTTCTTGATCGATTCTGCCTGTACTGAAGCTTTTTCTAGGGTGTTCTCTGCATTCTTCTTCGCATCTTCCATTATGAATTTTGCTTTAGAATTAAGTGAACTTTTGGAAAATAACATTCCCGCCAAAGCTCCTACAATAAGGCATACAAGGCCAACGATTATAGGTATAGTCATATATTTATGTTTTATTTATGTTTCGTACTCGTTTTGTCCAATAAAAAAACCTACAACAATTCAAAGATTGAGAGTAAACTCCTAATCAACACGATTTGAACTGATTTTCACTTTCTGTAATCCGCGAGATGCGGCACGCCATTAAGTGAACATTTGTTCGGTAATTGTTTAGCGTTGAGTTTACCTTTAATGTGTTAGAACTATTGTAGGCAGTCGTTAAAATATTGTGCAGTCTAATCCTCCAAGAGCGAGTTAAGCTCTTTCACCTTCTCTAAGGAAGAGACCATATTTTTATCTAAATTAAGCTGAACTACTTCGGCGCTAGCTCCCAGTTTCAGGGCGCACATCGCTAAAGCATCTTGCTTGTCTTTAACATCAAAACTTGCTTCAAAATCTTTGATCATTCCTTCAATCTGTTTTCCGACGCGACGAAGGGTTTCTTCTTCGGCAGCAGGGACATTCAAGGGATATGTTCTCCCGGCAATATTGATGGTAATTCTTCTTACTTCCATTATAAGCCGCTATTTTGAAGTTGGGCAATACAGAAATCTACTTCTTTTATCAATCGGTTAATGTGATTTTTCATCAAACGATTATGTTCTGGATTCCCCGATATGGTTGCGTGCAGTTTTATGTTTTTGTTGTCTTCTACCAATTCCTGATTTTTCTTCTTCTCAACATGGTATTTCTCCTTCATTTCGGCTAAATCTTCGGATACTTGAAGATAAGTTTCTTGAAGACTTTGATAGTCTTTTTTAAGCTTCAAAATCTTTTTTTCTAGTTCTGAAAAATTACTTTCAAGTTCTTGTAGCATCTCTAGGAATCATTCTAACCTATGCAAAAATAGGAAAAATACTTATTAAAAGATAATTTTTGACGAAGTATTTAGTTGAAAATTAAAAAAAGAGAAAAATTAATATTTTTCTCTTCATTTTGGTATCTAATTAAAATTTTAAATAATCTTATTCGAATTTCAACACAAACATAAAGGCTCTAGATTGAGCTTGTGAAATTCCTGCAGCCCAATACGGTGGTGTTCCTGCATTATCTTTAACAATTTCATTGTTGGTGAAAAATGTTCCTCTAAAAGCGGGAGTTAGTTTAAATCGTTTAAAATAGAACTGCATTCCGATTTCTGCCGTCCATCCAAAATTATGCGTCGTAGAACGAAATGTGTTCTGCATATTATCTGTTTCCGACTTTTCATTGCTTTGTAAATTCACCAAATAATTAATTCCTGCCGCAGCATAAGGTCTCGAGTTATACCAGCGATCTCCGTGATATTCCACCAATAAAGGAATGTCAATATACGTAGACTTCACTGTTTTGTACATATCCGTTTCTGATAAGGTACGAACAAGTGTAGGATCGGTTATAAAGCGATCATTTGCCTGCGTATCGAACGTTAAATCTCTTTGTACAAACTGAAGTCCAGGTTCCAAACGTAAATCAAAACTCGAATTCAAACGCATTCTACCAATTAAACCTGCCCCAAAACCCATGGATGATTCTGATGAAATTAGATTTTTCTTTCCATCTTCACTCATCCCGTATTTTGGATCAAGAATTAGCTTATAATCATAATTATTCGCCGCGAGATAAAAACCCCAACTAAATTTTTTCTCATCAAAATCTTCCAAATTATCCATACGATCTCTCGTATTGAATAACTGCGCCTGAAGCTGAATTCCGGAAAACAATCCGAGAAGCAATATTAAAGAGGTTCTTGTCTTCATAATCTATTTCGTTGCTTTATAAATAGTGGCAATTCCGAAGGTTAGTTTTTTATAAACCACTTCCGAGTAGCCCCGCTGTTGTAGTATACTTTTCATAATCGCACCGTAAGGAAACGCTTCTACAGAATCTGGAAGATACGTGTAGGCACGATCATCTTTCGATACCAACTTTCCGATACGTGGCAATATATTTTTAAAATAAAACATGTAAAACGGTCGCATCATGCCCTGCACTTTAGAAAACTCTAAAATATAAACACTACCACCCACTTTTACCACACGCTTCAACTCATCTAAACCTTTTTCAAGATTTTCGAAATTACGTACTCCAAATGCAACGGAAACAGCATCAAATTTATTATCTTCAAAAGGAAGATTTTCTGCATCTCCTTTCACCATTGTGATTTTATCTTGAAGATTTTGCTGTTTTACTTTCTCAATTCCAACGTTCAGCATTTGTTGTGAAAGATCCAGTCCAACAACATTAGCTCCCGTTCCTTTTTGGATGGTAATAGCCAAATCTCCTGTTCCTGTTGCGACATCTAAAACCAGTTTTGGATTATCGTTTTTCATCCATTTTACAAGTTTATTTCGCCAAGTAACGTCTATTTTCATGGAAAGCATGCGGTTCAACAAATCGTATTTTGGCGCGATATTGTCGAACATATCTTCTACTTGATCTTTCTTGCTCTCGGTGTTATTGTATGGGGTAACTTCTTTCACAGTTAAAAATTATAATATTCTTTATAGTATATGATATAGTCGTCTTTGCGGAAAATTTTAGTTCGCGTTTCTACTTTGTCAATATTTTTGATGAGTTTATCATAATCCTCATCAATATTGTAATAAAAATCGTCCGAATACAACTTTTTAAAATGCTTAGGTGCTCCAAAATACGGCTTTCCATCAATCGTTGTTGATCCTAAAGCAGAAAGCAAGGAGTCTTTTTTGATGTTGTACCCGTAATATTGCGTATTAACGTAATAATCGGCATGTGTAATATTCAATAGACCGCGTAATTTATTCACCTGAAAGGTAGAATCATACATCAATTTCTTGTCTTTATCGTACACCTTGATTGCATTTTTTCCCTTTTCCAAATCAATTTTTACATATTGTCCAGGTGCAACGATTTTTTCGGTACCGTTATTTATCTTGAAATAATAAGGTTTATCAGTCGGATTATCTACGAGATATTCATTTTTCTTAGCAAGAAACAGGAAGTAAACCCCAAAAGCGAAGACAAATATCAATAAAGCAGCAAAAAGTCCGAATAATGAAGGATTTTTCTTCATTTTAAGAATCAATTTTGTGCAAATGTAAGAATATTTTTGCATTGTCTTTAATTGCAGATTTATTCTTAAATTTGCTTCTTTAATTATTTTTAAATCTACTATGCCAAATACCATAATTATTGGTTCGGGAAGTTACATTCCAGAGAACATCGTTGAGGGTAAAGACTTCCTAAATTCGGAGTTTTATGATGACAATTATGAAAAAATCGACAAGCCAAATGATGAAATCATCAGCAAGTTTGTAGAAATTACCGAAATTGAAAGAAGGCGTTATGTAGATGAAAATCTTTTGAATTCGGATATCGGAGCTATCGCTGCACAAAGAGCTTTAGACGATTCTGGGTTAGACAAAGAAAGTATTGACTATATTATTAGTGCGACGAATTTTGGAGATATCGACACGAATGGGCAACAAAGTTTCATGCCTTCACTTTCGGCATTAATTAAGAATAAATTAGGAATCGAAAATCCAAAATGTATTAATTACGACATGATTTTCGGTTGTCCAGGTTGGGTTGAAGCGATGATTTTAGCCGATGTTTTAATTAAGAGCGGACGTGCAAAAAACATTATCGTAGTTGGTTCAGAAACTCTAAGCCGTTCTACCGACCCATACGATCGTAATAAAATGATTTTTGCTGATGGCGCTGGAGCCGTTGTTGTAACGGCAACGGAAGAAGAGAATGTTGGAATGATTGCAGATTCTACATTGTGTTTCAATGGTGAAGAAGTTTGTTATCTTGAAAATTCACATACGTTGAATCCGAATGCAGATCAATCTAAAAAATATATTCGTATGCGTGGAAGAAAAATCTACGAATTTGCGTTGAAAAACGTTCCACCAGCGATTAAAGAAACCATTGACAAAGCAGGAATTGATATTACTGATATTGATAAAATCCTGATCCACCAAGCGAATGCAAAAATGGATTACGCGATGATTTCAAGACTTTATAAATTGTACGGAATCAAAGATTACGATCACGCTATTTCACCGATGACCATTCAAGAATTCGGAAACACATCAGTAGCTACCATTCCTACGATGTTTGACCTGATTCGTAAAGGAAAAATGGAAGGTCACTCATTCAAAAATGAAGGATTCATCGTATTTACATCCGTTGGTGCTGGTATGAACATCAACGCGATCGTTTATAAATTTCCGAAAAACTAGTGAAGCGAAATTTCATAATTTTATCAGGAATCATGTTCCTGTTGGAGATTTATGTCTATCAGGCATTTAAATCCATATTAGAACATCCTTGGCAGAAAATTCTTTATTGGATTATTGCCGTTGTTCCTTACTTGGCCGTTGTTTGGCTAGGTTTTAGTATTGAAAAAACGGATAAAAGTCCACTAAAAATCCAAATTGTAACAGTTGTAGTTTTGGCGGTAATTCTCCCAAAACTGTTTATCATCATTTCTTTATTAATTGATGATTTAACCCGCTTATTTGGATTTATAATTTCTTATTTCTCCTCTGGAACGACTTCCTATCCTGGAAGAAGAAAATTCATTGGCTATATTGGAATTGGGTTGGCAGCTACTTTTTCCGCATTAATTTGGGACGGCGTATTTTTTGGTCGTTTCAGATTTAAAGTTCGAAGAGTTAAAGTAAAACTTAACAATCTACCAGCAGCATTCAAAGGTTATAAAATTGTTCAAATTTCTGATGTCCATTCAGGAAGCTTTTCAAAACCTGAGAAACTTCAACACGCAATTGATTTAATTAATGAGCAAAATGCGGATTTAATTTTGTTCACTGGCGATATGGTAAATAACGTTGCAGAAGAATTCATCCCTTTCATTCCTTTGTTCTCTCAAATTAAAGGTAAAGATGGAAAACTAGCGACTTTAGGAAATCATGATTACGGAATGTACCATTATACAAAGGTTGAAGATGGACGTGAAAATGTTAATCGACTTATTCAATACGAAAAGCAAGCAGGATTTGATATGCTACGAAATGAATATCGTGTCATCGAGAAAAATGGTGAAAAACTGTATATCGTTGGAGTTGAAAACTGGGGTCTTCCTCCTTTTCCGCAGTTTGGAGATTTGGATAAAGCGACTTTAGGCCTACCAAAAGACGCGGCAAAAATATTGATGAGCCATGACCCTACTCATTTCGACGAAATCGTTAAAAAACACCCTTCTAACATCCAATTAACTTTATCTGGACACACACACGGAATGCAGTTTGGTTTAGATTTGAAAAACACCAAATGGTCTCCTGCTCAGTATCGCTATCCAAAATGGATGGATCTATATGAAAGCCTTGGAAAATACTTGTATGTGAATCGTGGCTTTGGTGTTATTGGCTTCCCTGGTCGCGTGGGAATAGACCCAGAAATTACTTTGTTTGTACTAGAATAAATTCTACTATAAAAAGATAAAAAGCCTCAAGTATGAGGTTTTTTTTATTGATCAAAATTCATTGTCTAAAAAACAAAAAAGCTTTCAGAAATCTGAAAGCTTTTGCGATCCGGACGGGACTCGAACCCGCGACCTCCGCCGTGACAGGGCGGCATTCTAACCAGCTGAACTACCGGATCAATTTTTTGAAAAGTAATTGATAAAACTTTTTGCGATCCGGACGGGACTTGTACTATCTTAATTTTTTGTTTATTCATCGTACTTATAAAAAGTACAATAATTAAGGTAACCGAATTTGCCCCCTCCTATATTGTAATAATTAATTGCAAATCGTATGGGTGCAAAGATAGATATTTTTCCCTTTTCTCCAAACAAACTTATCTATTTTTTGAACAGGTTTTGATAACTTACAGAATATCATCAGGTATTTTTTCTAAACCTTATGTGATTTATGCATTTCATCCAATAATAAGGTGAGCTAATTGCTCATATTTTATTCCTGAATACATACAAAACTCATCGATTGTCAGAAATTCGTTGGGTTGTTTTCTAAGATCCTTTCTAATCTTATGCATCAATCTTGTGCTTTGACGATAACTTTTTCCTGTTATACGTTGTATATCCTTCGGATAGATGCAAACCCTGGTAATATTCTTTTCCATACTTTAAATATACCTTTGATTCGCGTTATACGTTAACTAACATGCAATGTACAAAATTTCATGCACGTCTTTTATGTTCAAATAAGACACTTATGCTCAATTGTGACATCTAGTCGCTACTCTCCTTTCGTAGTACAATTTAATATCCAAATTTTGTATTCAAATCAGTCAAAAGTGTTGCAACAATTCATGATTGATAAGTCAATAAATTAATTATTAATCCTAAATTTTTATAATCATGGCAAGACAGAAAAGTATAATTAAGCTAGCCGGGACTATAGGAGGTATCACTTTCTATAAGTCCAAAGAAGGTTATTTAGCAAGAGAGAAAGGCGGAATTCCTGCAGATAGAATCAAGAATGATCCCGCTTTCCAGAGAACCAGAGAAAACGGTGCCGAGTTTGGGCGCGCAGGTAAAGCAGGAAAGGTTTTGCGAAATTCTATCAGACAGCTATTGCAAAACGTAAACGACAGCAGAATGGTCAGCAGACTAACCAAAGAAATGGTAAAAGTTATCCAAATGGATGCTACCAATCCAAGAGGTCAAAGAAATGTAATTGATGGTGAAGCGGAGCTTTTAATTGGTTTTGATTTTAATGCAAATGGGAAGCTGGGTAATACCATTTATGCTCCATGGGTAAAAACATTAGACAGAGCTACAGGCGAAGCCGGTGTAAGTTTTGATCCATTTGTGCCATCCAACATGGTTGCCGCTCCAGGGGGAACTACTCATTTTAAACTTACAACTGCAGCAATGGAAATTGATTTTGAAAATGAAAGTTACATTGCTCCAATTGGTGAAACCATTATTTATCCATGGGATAATACCCTGACTGCAGCCATTGATATCCCATTGCAATTAACGGCTGATTCAACAAAGCCATTATTTTTGGCATTAGGTGTAGAATTCTTCCAGGAAGTTAATGGTGAAAAGTATTCCCTTAAAAACGGAGCTTTTAATGCGCTAAAGCTAATTGATGTTGTTGGATTGTAATCTACCTCACCATGAAATTAGTATTGCAAAGACAGTACTTTCCTTTGGGAACTAATGGAGTTTTATCTTTTAACGGCAAGGAAATTTGTAAAACAATTGAATTGCCCTGGAAAAACAACCAAAGAAGAATTTCCTGCATTCCCGAAGGAACTTACCGCATCAGAAAACGGGTCAGTTCTAAATTCAAATGGCATTTGGAAGTGATGAATGTAAAAAACAGAGATTTGATTTTGTTTCATCCTGCCAATAACGCGTTGAAAGAACTAAACGGGTGTGTTGCTCCAGTTTCAGAATTATCTGGGGAAGGAAAAGGAATCCGTTCGCAGATTGCCTTTGAACGATTGAAAGAAAGCGTTTTTCCGTATTTAGAAAAAGGCTTTGTAATTGAATTAATCATTAAAAACAAGTTTAATGAAAAAAGTAATTGAAAGAATGCAGGAACCTACTCCAAAATTCTTTAAAACGATAAGAAATTTAGGTTTGTTGCTGACTGCAGTCAGTAGTGTTATTGCGACGGCACCAATTTCACTCCCTGCATTAGTAGTGACAATTTCAGGATATCTTGCAGTTGCAGGCGGAATTGCCTCAGCAATTAGTCAAACAGCAATTTACAGAGATAATTAATATTTATCTCAATTGATTAAATTTTAAAATGATTTGCTATGAATTACGTGGATAACTCAACAAAAGTCAGCACTGCATTCGGCACTATTCTGACTATCTTTGTCAATATACAGACCGAAGATCTGATTAAAACAATTCTGTTGGCTACAGTTGGAGGAATATCCAGCTTTATAGCAACATTGTTAGTCAAATTTCTTATTAATAGTATTAAAAATAAGTTCCGAAAATAAAGTTGTGGTGACTGCGGAACAAAAAGAGCCTCTCAAATTTTTGAGAGGTTTTTTGTTGTTAAAAACTTATGGATATCGCAATTTTCGGTGCTATCTTGTATTTAATATTTTATCTATTGAGTGACAAACATAATTAACAAGCAAAAATAATTATACTATTCCCAACGCTTAATTTATTCTTTTTACCGCATCTTTCTGACGCCCCATATCAGCACGTTATAGTATGCAATAAAGAATAATCTTAATTTCAACTATTTTTTTACAATTCTAATTCTTGATTTCTCTTTTTAAGAAAATCGGCAGGACGAATTCCGTTTTGTTCATAAAAAAAATTGGAAAAACTTTGGCGGTTACTAAAACCACAAGAAAGCGCAATATCCTCTACAGAATATTTTCGCCATTGTTTATCATTATATATTTTTTGAGTAGCATAATCAATCCTTAATTTATTGATATATGTATTGAAATTACTCTCTTTACATTCATTCATAAATTGCGAAATATAAGTAGCATTTGTTCCCATCTGTATCGCTAGTTTTCCAGCAGAGATGCCCTTTTCAAGAAAACCTTTATCTTTCTCAAACTCAGCAAATGCTTTTTGTAAACTTTCGAAAGTTCTTGTATCTAGCTTTGAGTTTTTTTCCATGGACATTTCTACAATTGGTATTATTGGTTCCTCAATAGAATCAGAATTTATTTTAAGTAAAAGTTCATCGTACTTTTTTTGAAGTTCTTTTTTTCTTTTTAACCAATAGAAAAAAATACAACCTAATAATAAGATAATAATTCCACTGATCATGAGCATAGATTTGCTCAAAAAATTACTGCTTTCTAAGTCTTTTTTTGCTTCCAATAATGCTTTGGTGTCGTATTCTTTATGAATGCGTATAGACAAAGATTTAAAATCTGAAGATATAATACTATCCGCTTTTAGAAGCTGGTTAGTGTAGTACAACTCTTGTTTTGGATTATCTTTCTTTTTGTAATATTTAATAAGCTCTTCATAATTTTGCCTAAGCTCAGGAAGTATAAATCGATGTCGATTAAAAATAGAATCTACTTTTTTATAATCTAAAAGGGCTTTTTGTTCATCTCCCATTTTAGAATAAGACAACCCCCTATAAAAATAAACAACCGAAGCCCATGTAAAATCATTTTTCTTTTCAATCCCAGAAAGAGCTTTATTAAAATCTGTAATAGCCAGTAGATATTGAGCTCTTTTTAATTCAGAAATGCCCCTCTCTTTTTCAAAATAGCTTTTTTCAGCAAAAAAAATATTTTCATCAGGAATTTTTTGTAATCCTTCGCTAATTAATTTTTCAGCTTCATTATAATTTCCAAGTTGCCTATAACAGATCACCATCTGATGCAAAGTATTAAAATAACCTTTCTGATTATTGAAAATAAGATTGGGATGAATATCTGCTTTAGAATTAGGTTCAAAATAGATAATACATTCTTTAAAAATTCCTAAAGATTCCTTATAATATCCCAAATAGCTTTTTACCACACCTATATGATACAGATTTTGATATTTTAGAAATTTATCATCCGAGTTCTTTAGGTATTCATAAGCCTTCAAATATTCATCTAATGCGGGTTGAAATTTTCTGTAGTTAAAGTAATAAACAGCACCTTTTCCAATATGTGCATTTCCAATAAGATTTCTATTTTCTGATTTTTTAGCAGCTGCAATAGCGCTATCCGCATATTTCAGTTTATCATTTTCAGAATACCTTATTGCATCTTCATACCCTTGGAAAAGTTCTGCATAGTTTTTTTCTTTTTTCGCAGTGGCTATATATATATTAAGATACATGAAAGCCCTCTTATCATTTTCTTCATATTCCCAATATTTTTTCCGCAGTTCCGAATAATATTCTTGTGCTTGGAATATTGAAATTGAGAAAAGACATAAAATGAATATAAATTTTCTGCTCATTATGTTTTTTTCTTTGCATTTTCCCTCAAAAATAAACATTTATCATTATAAATTGAGTGAATGCTAACAAAAAACCAACTATCTGATTCAATGTAGATTAAAAACATATTTGGTAAAAATTATAAAAATCTTTACGTAAAGATTTTTATAATCAGCCCCATGGGTGTTTGCACAATTTAGTGGACACCTCTAATTTGGTCAAAAAATAAATCAGCAGTTCTCGGCCGAAATGCACAAATGAAACCTCCAAATATGAAACAGAAACTTACACATATCTTAATGGTATGTATCAGCTTAGCATTATTTTCCTGCAGAGGAGCTGATGATGAAATCCCCGTGAAGCAAAAGACGGTCGAGAACAAAAAAAACCTATTAAAAACATCCATGAAAATATATGATTCTATTAAGGTAGAAGCACATAATGAACATGAAAACCCACCAAAAGATCCACCCAAAACAGGGACAAATTGGCGAATCGAAAATTAAAAAACAAGATACAAAAGTAACAGGATTAAAAAAATACGTGCTTCTCTCGTCCCGTTGCTTTTTAACTAAAACAAAACTATTAGAGAAGACAAAAATTTTTATGAAAAAACTATTTTTTATTGTTGCATTAGGAGTTGCTGGCATCATGAGTGCTAACGATACTCAATCTTTACCAACTATTGAAAAAAATCAAAGAGATGAAAAAAAGGTGGAAAAAATTGAGATTGTAAAAACCAATTCCCTTGATCGTTTAAAGGAAACTACAAAGTGTTATAAAATGGTTGACGGCGTTGCTGTTGAAGTAGAATGCCCAGATATTATCATTATCGTAAAGGAATAATTTAATTACAACATCCTAAATTTTTTCTTATTAAGGATGTTTTTTTCTATATTAGGTAATATATTACATTAAGCTATACATCAAATGAAAACTAAATATTTTTTAATAATCTTTTTTTTCTCTTTTGCCTCATTGACATTTGCACAGACAAATAGATTCTACTATCAGGTTTCTTTTAAAGAAGATTCATTAGAATCTAATTATATTACAGAAACTGTGATTTTGGATATAAATAAAGACAAAATAAAATTTTACTCGGAAGACTTTCTTATAAAAGATTCTTTGCGAAATGAAACGGGCAATTATTTATATTCATATAATAAATTCCGCCACAAATTGCTTAGAAATAGTAATAGTAATATTACTTTAAATTATGTGTCACTATCTCCAAACTATTATGTATATGAAACAAAAGATCATCAAAATTGGAAAATATTGAAAGATACAAAAGAAATTGATGGTATAAAATTACAAAAAGCTACTACCAATTATGGAGGGAGAACTTGGGAAGCATGGTTTGCACCATCTATTCCCCTGCAAGAAGGACCTTATAAATTCAAGGGATTACCAGGTTTAATTGTTGAATTAAAAGATTTAAAAGAACAATATATTTTTATGTTGTTTAAAAGTAAGAACTTAAATTATGATTATAATACAGATTATTTTTTAGAAAATTTAAATGCAAGCAAACCAATAAAAATATCTACGGAAGCCTATAAAAAACTATTATTAGATAATTTTATTAATCCGCTAAAAGATTTTGGAGACGGAGGACTTATTGTGGAAAATGAAAGAGGTGAAAAAGTAAAAGCTAATAGCAGAGATGTCATTGCTAGCCAACAAAATTATTTAAGGAAACACAACAATCCTATAGAATTAGATAAGGCAATCAAATATCCTGTAAAGTAACAAAATAAGACAAAAATATAGCCAACCTACAAAAAAAACAAAAGTAACAGGATTAAAAAAACACATGCTTCTCTCGTCCTCTTGCTTTTTAACTAAAACAAAGCTATCAGATTTTTATCATTGAGCTTTGCTCTTTTAGGAACATTTGCATTTGCAAATGGTAGTAGCATCATTGTCACACACACAAGCCAAACTAAGTTTGTTAAAGGTACATGTACAATGACATTTACTGCATATAATAGTGCTGGTGAAGCTTTATATTCTTGGACTGAAACTAAAGAAGCAGATAGCTACAATCAGTGCTTACAAATGGGGCTATCAAGGCTAGCAGAATTAAATAAACAAAATTAAATTTAATTAATTTTAATACATTTATAATGCTGTAATGAAAAATTTCATTACAGCATTATATTCTAAATTATGACTAAAATATATTATATTTTCTTATTTGCATCAAGCTTGTTTTCAGCTCAAAATATTCATATTGAATACATTAATAAGAATTCAAAATTTACAAATTTTAAAGAAAATTTGTACATAAATAAAAACAATTTTATAAGCATTAGAGATTCAATTGTTTATAGTAAAACTGATGAAATAAATAATATTGATAAAGGAAACAATGGAGACATGGGATTTTTTGTAAAAGATAAATTGTACCCAATCTCATACTACAAAAATGAGCTTAATAATAAAATAATTATTCACGAATATATAGGTAATAAAGATTACTTCACGAAAGATGAACTTCCTGTAACAAATTGGTTAATAGACAATAATAATACAAAACAAATTTTAGGTTATACGTGTTTTATGGCTACAACTTTTTTTAGGGGTACTAAACTTATTGCATATTATACTACACAAATCCCCATTAAAACAGGTCCCTATAAATTTGGCGGATTACCTGGTTTGATCCTTGAAATATATGAAGAAAATAGTGATATTAATAGTTGGATTGCCATAAAAATAGATACTAACAGTAGCATAGTTAATACTACTAAACAAATCCCCATAGGTACAGATTTTATTTCGTTACAAGAATTCAATAGAATTTTACAAAAAAAGAATGATGATGATTTTAATAAAATGATAGAAAAATTGCCAAAAAATGTTATTATTAGTAGAAATAAACTTGAGAGAAAAGGTGTTGAAAAAAAATATGAATGGGAAGAGTAAAAATATTTTAATAGTATTTATACTACTATTAAATATAAATCTACTTTATGGGCAAAGTTTCAGGATTGCTTACAATTATACCTTTTCCGCTGATTCTACAAATATAGAATTGGTTGATAATGAAATAATGCTTTTAGATATTGGTGTTAAAAAATCTGCATTTTTCAGTTACTCTAAATTACAATACGATTCTTTAATTATAGATAAATATAATAAATCAAAAAATTCAAAAGATTTGAATTTTTTAAATATTTATGACAAATCAAAGATTTCATTTTCAGTTGAAAAAGAATACCCATCAATGAACATTATTTTGAATACAAATTTAGGTATTGAAAATTATTCAATTAAAGAAAACAATAAAATTACTTGGGATTTAATCTCTGAAACTGACACATATAAAGGGTTTAATATTAAAAAAGCAACCACAAATTTTGGAGGGAGAACGTGGATTGCATGGTATACTACTGATATTTCCATTTTTGATGGACCATATAAATTTCATGGATTACCAGGATTAATAATGAAAATAGAAGACTCTCATAATAATCATAAATTTGAATTTATGGGTATTGAAAAAAGAGATGAATTAGAATCTTACTTTTTCAATTTACATAAAAACCCGAGAAAAATTATTTCAAATGAAGCATTCAATTCCATTTGGAAAGATTATAAAAAAGACCCCGCAAAAAGTGCAAAATTTTTATTATTAAATTCTGGCACAGGTTTTAAAATATCTTGGAATGGTAAAGACTATAATACAAGTGAAATGATACGAGATACAGAAAAAAATGAATTGGAAAAAATTAACAGAAATAATAACTTCTTAAAACTTTCATTATACAAATAAAAAAGTTGTTAGATACACGCTGTCCTAAGAAGTTTGATTACGCATTTATCTTTTAACAATCATCCAAAAACACAAAACTATATCATCAACATCAGAAGTAGATCACGCTAAAAACGTAGTCAACTAATAAAATTAATCGAACAAGTTAAAGTGTAGATTTTATAAACCCCACCTATAAACAATCTAAAAACACCGATCTGCAAGTACTTTACACATGATTGATTTACAAAACTTGGCGACGTCAAAATTGCCATTGTATTAAGACAATCCGCTTGCTTTTGAAGTTCTAAAATAAGTACTTAGGAACTTTTAGACAGTGCGTTAGACCAATCCAAATCCTTAAACCGCTTGATACAAAGCAGAAAACAATACCAACATTTGTATTTGGTATATCTTCGAAGATATCTATTAATCAGAATGAAAACAAATTTGGACACACTAATCACATGTGTATTTTAAATAGTTAACTGCAATCTTATACAAAATTCCGCCAATAAAATAAATTAAAAAAATATGAGTATACTACCTGTTTTTGAGAAATTCAAATTACTTAAAGTTGATATGGAAAGTAATGGATGGATAATTGAAGCATTTAATTTTAAATACAAAGATATAGAGTATGTAATTCTTGCCAAACTTTATCAGAATGAAAAACCGCCATACGCTTTACTTGAAACTGATATTATAAAACTTACAGATAATAGTAAAAGTATAGTAATTCCGGTCAATTCAAATGGCTTTATGACTGATGCAAAAACTTTGAGAGAATTTTTTGATATAGATTATTCTGAAAACTTGGGAAGTATTTTAAATCAGTTTAATAAGTATTTTTCAGAATTTATTCCGATTAAAGTAAATAATAAAAAATCTAAAAATTTAGAGAAAATTATGGTTTCATCATTATCTAAGAGCGATAGTGAAAATCCTGACAAAATATATTGTTTTACAGTAAGGCGAAATCCGAATAATGGACAAAGAACTTTTTACAATGACAATAAAACCAAACTACTTCGCCCTTCTTTATATTTAAAATTTAAAGAAGAACCAACAGTAAGTTTTTGCTATTCTGAAAGTATAGATGATGAACAATCTGATGATGAGATATTACTAAGATTTAGTAAAAAATAAAAGCCATCACTAAAATTGTGTTGCCTCATCTTGTCTATTTTTAATGGACTCGGCGAATCGTTGATTTGGCAAATGTGGGGCTTTGTTGTTTTCTCATTTTGTTTACGCAATTTTTTTTGGAGTTATCGAATCGCTTTGGTAATTTGTTATTTCATAATTATACAAGTGTTCTTTAAAATTTATCATGCGATGGGGTTTTATACTTTGATTACGCTCAATTTTTCAAAAGAAAACGAAGAAAAAACCGAAAAAAAAGAAAAAAAAGAAAGCCTTCTTGTAAGGGGGCGGGGCATTGTGTCAAGGTTTTTTGTAAAAAGTTTTTTGCCGAAGTTCGGCTTCCGATTTTTGATCTATGAAAAGCTAGAATTTCCTTATGAAACCTTTAAAAAGTTTTTTCAAAAACCCGTAGGGCTTGACCTTTACACAATATAGCTGCTGGATTAGGAAGCCCCCTAACTTTGCCTTCTTTTTTTATTTTTTGGCCGAAGTTCGGCTACCATTTCCTCTTATGTTTATGCTAAAAAATGACTAATGTTCTAGAGTAAACGATAATTCAATGGTGTGTGAAGTTGTTTGGCAAAGAATGGGGAGTGATGGAAAAGGCAGGTGTATATGGCGTTTGGGATTTGCTTTGGCGATATACTCCTGCGTGTGGTGACGAAACGGTAGGGATATGCGTGCATATACCTATTGTGAAGGAGCTGGAGATGCTTAGATGTAGCGTTGGAATGAAAAGGCAAAAATGGGTAGATAAGCTTGCACAAAAAAGATGCTTAGGAAAAGATTCAAGAACCGAGAACCTAGATGCAAGAACTAAATGTGATGTGCGTTGGAAAAGATAGCTGTATGACTGATTGACGAAAGGAGCTTCGTTGGATGTTTTAAAGACCGATGAAGAAATACACTGAAACTATTTGCCAATGAAACTAACGTATTTTTGAATTGGGATTTAACCAAAGATTGGCATAAGCTCCTGTAGGATTGAAGGAATACTGCTATGCGTGTGAGTGGAAGTGGCTGATTGCGCGAACTATTTTTTTTATTTTCTATAAAATAGTTTCTCGCAAGAAGCTACTGTAACGATTGGCAAAGGTCTACTCTATCTGCATCTTTTTTGTGCATCCTATAAAATGGGGTGGGTTGGGTGAAAAGCGTTGGCAACGCGATGGCGCAAAAGGGCTCTGCCCGTTGCTAGGGAAGCATTTAACATAATCTCAAATTATAGGCGTACCTTGTTGGCAGTTGCCGTAACGAAGTGGAGGCAATCCCCGTGGCGTTGGCGTATGACTATAATTTCGATTATGTTATTTGCTGAGGCTAGCGTGGTTTTATTATAAACCAATCTAAATTTAGGATTGATGACCTAAAAGTTGTCTTATTTGATAGAAAAATCTTTCGATTAAACGCAAATCTTGTGTTACGATTTCAGCATTGCCTTTTAATTCTTTGTCAAAAGTCAAATTCTTCTTATATGATGTTTTTAGCCCGTGAGGTAAAATAATATCTACATAATATTCGCCTTTGTCATCAGGTGTTAAAGAAATATTCTGAACGCGTCCTTCCACAATTCCAAACTCCTGATAACGGTAATTATCCAATTTTATCAATACTTTTTCGCCTTTTGCTACTTTTCCAGAATTGATGGAAGGAATGGACATTCTGCCAACTAAAGCCTCTTTGTCTTTTGGCAAAATAGAAAGAACAGCATCTCCTGCTTTTATAAACTGGTTTTCTCCCCAAAACTGCTGAAAACTTACGGTTCCGTTTGTTGAAGAAATGATCAGATAATTTTGTTCCCATTGCTTCATTGCCTTTCGTAATTGTTCAAAAAGCTGTAATGTTTGAGATGAGTAATTGACTCTATCCTTTTCAGAATTAATGGCTACACCACTTTTACTTTTATTTAAATTATTAATTGATTCTTCCAATTGAGAAATAGAAATGCTTATGTTTTTTACATTTTGTTGTGCCTGTAAATATTTAATTTTCTCATTCTCCAACTCTAATTTGGCTATAACACCCTGATCAAATAGCGATTGTGAACGTTCGTAATTTTTCCTTGTCAAATCAAATTTCGCATTCTCCAAACTTAATTGTTGTTTCAATGTGGAAATCCTTCCCCTGTTTTCAGAAAGACTTTGGTTAGTTGCAATATCTTCAGGAGCATAAGGCTTTAGCCTTGTAAATAGTTTTTCGTCCTGCAATGCTTTAGCAAAGGCATTATAATCACTTTGCAGCTCTCCTAATTTATATTTTGCACCTTCTGAAAGCGGGAATTCGCCTATCTGGTTTGGACGTATGGAATCAATACTATTCCTAAGCTTTAAAATATCCTCGTAATTACCTGCTGACTGCAAAACCATTAAAACCTCTTCTTTCTTTACTTCCTGATGATCTTTTACAAATATTTTTTCGATTTTAGAATTCATTCTCGCAACAATTTTTTCAGGCGGATTTTTTGAGGTAACTATAATTGGCGCAGGAACAAATTCAGGATACTTAATAAACCAACTCATTAAAAATATCAGCAGCAGTACTATAAGAATAACTGTATTTCCCCAACGAACTAACCAGTGAGGAGGTTTTGTCAATATATCCTGAACACTTTCCGAGCGAAGTTCTATATTGTCTAATATGTCTTTTTTAGTTTCCAAGCTCCAATTGATTTTTAACTAATCTGTAATATTCTCCCTTTAAATTCACCAATTCTTCATGGTTGCCTTCTTCTACCACCTTACCGTTGTCTAATACAATAATTTTATCAGCATGCTTAACAGTAGAAAGCCTATGAGCAATAACGACAGCCGTTTTTCCTTTAAAAAATTGTTCCAGATTTTCCATAATTATTTTTTCATTATTGGCATCCAACGCAGATGTAGCTTCATCAAAAAAAATGTACTCTGGTGACTTATAAACCGCTCTTGCGATGAACAACCGTTGCTTTTGTCCTCCGCTAACTCCAACACCTTCGTTACCTATCTTAGTATTATAGCTTAATGGCATACCCTCTACAAAATCTTTAATATTGGCAATTTCCACAGCCTTACGGAGTTTTTGTTTGTCAATATAATCTTCACCTACTGCGATATTTTCAGCAATCGTATCATTAAATACATAACCCTCCTGCATTACAACCCCACAATGCTCCCGCCATAATCTGGGTGAAATATTTTTTAAATTGGTGTTTCCTATTTTTATTTCTCCTTGACTAGGCTCATAGAATTTCATCAGTAATTTTAAAAGCGTTGTTTTTCCGCTTCCGCTTGCCCCTACAATAGCCGTTGTTTTTTTGTCCGGAATCGTTAAGTTCAGATTTTCAAAAACAAATTGGTCGGAACCGATATACCGAAACGACACGTTTTGTAAAGCAATATTTTCTTTGGGTATTTCAGAAACATACTGCTCATTTTTATTTTCCTCGTCTTCTTTATCATGGATTTCTCCTAAACGTTCTAAAGATATCCTTGCATCCTGATATTGTTTTACAAAGTCTATTAACTGCATTAAGGGACTATTGAGCTGACCAATAATATATTGTACGGAAAGCATCATCCCTAAAGTAAGGTTACCGCTTATCACCAGCTTGGCAGAGAGAAAACTTACCAATATATCTTTCATCTGATTGATGAAATTACCTCCAACAGACTGCCATTGCTCCAAAGACAACGATTTTATCCTTAATTTAAATAATTTAACTTGTAAAAATTCCCATCCCCAGCGTTTTTGTTTTTCTGCATTGTGCATTTTGATTTCCTGCATACCGTTTACCAGCTCAATAACCTTACTCTGTTCCTGTGAAACCTGTGAAAAGCGTTTGTAATCCAATTCTCTTCTCTTTTTAAGAAAAAATGAAATCCAGCACATATACAAAATAGCTCCTACAAGATAAATTAGAAACAACCTGTAATCATAAAACAACAAGATAATACTGTATATTATCAAATTAATTAATGAAAACAGTGTATTTAACGTGGAACTGGTAAGCAACTGTTCAATTCTTGTATGGTCATTAATCCGTTGCATAATATCTCCCGTCATTCTCGTATCAAAAAAACTAATGGGTAAATTCATTAGTTTAATAAAAAAGTCTGATATAATGGAAATATTAATTCTTGCGGAAAGATGCAATAGAATCCAGCTTCGTACTATTTCTATCCCCATTCTACCTAAGAAAAGCATTATCTGAGCTAATAAAACCAAATAAATGAAATTGATATCTTGGTTCTGAATCCCAACATCTACGATACTTTGAGTAAGAAATGGAAAAATAAGAGATAATAAACTTCCCGCCGTCAGCCCAATAGTAAGCTGAATTATAAGAGCTTTGTATTTTAAAAGATATTTGGAGAGGAAAGAAAAACTTGCTTTATTTGCTTTATCATCAAATTCACTTTGAAAAAAAGCAGGTGTTGTTTCCAATAATAAAACAATGCCTTCTTCTGTATTTTCATCAGCATCCCCACCAATCCAAAACTTTATAAAATCATTTTTAGTATATTCTATTAGTCCATAACTCGGGTCGGAAATATATACTTTCCCCGTTTTATCAATTTTATATACAACTACAAAATGTTGTTTATTCCAATGTGCAATACATGGTAACGGAACTTCTTCGCATAATGTTTTAAAATCTACCTGCACCCCCATACTGCGAAAGCCTAGCTCTTCGGCAGCATCGCTTAATCCTAAAAGGCTACTGCCTTCACGTGTCGTTTCTGAAAGATTTCGGATTTGCTGTAAAGGAATGGTTTTACCGTAAAATTTAGAAATAATCCTAAGACAGGTTGGTCCACAGTCTTTAAAATCGGGTTGTTTATAGAAAGGAAATTTTTTCAAAATAAAAATCAAAAAATAATTTTAGAATTTAATAATCAATTCATTCATAATTAAAAATTTATGGCTTACCATATTTCGACATAACATATCAATATGGTTATTGAAAAAAATTATTTATTAATCTATACCGCATATATTTTTAATTTCATCTATTGTAATTTCTCCGATTTTTGTTTTAATTATATTTCCTTCTTTATTATAGATAATATTTGTTGGATATGATTTTACTTTATTTTTTTGTATGTATGCCCCATCGTGACTTAGCAGCAGGTAACTTAAAGGCGAAGCTTCTAATTTCAAATTCTTTGCTCCATTAATCCATGCATTTTTCTCTGTATCTACAGAAATATAAACGAATACTATGTCTTTACTATTCAATTTTTTACTTTCGGGTACTAAAACTTTTAATTCTTTTAAGCATGGGGAGCACCAGCTCGCCCAAAAGTTAATCAAGATATATTTTCCACGATTTTGCGTAATAACATCTTCAAGACTAGTGTTTTGATCATTAATTGCTCGTACTAAAGTTTTAGGGCTTTTTTCAACCAGTTGTAGATTTTCATATTTTTCATTCAGCAATTTTCTAAAATAATCATTGGATGAAACAGAATTAAATTTATTCAGGTAGGTTTTGAAAGTAGAAGTATCATTGACTGACAGCACTAATCTATATAATAATAGATCTCTAATATTAGGGTTTAAATTTGAATTTAATTGTTGTATGATTTTATCTATATCCACATTATTTTGTTGGGAGAACAGCTTATTTGTAGCATCAGATAATAGATTTAATGTAATTATATTTGTTCTTTTATTGGTGTAGTCCACTATCTCTTTCCACGCTTTATACTGTGCTTCTTCGTTTTTCGGAAATGACTTTGCTATGTTTTGAAAATTCCAAAATAAATTATATACCTGATAGAATGAAAGAAAGTTCTCTTTTACATTATTGTTTATTTCAGTACTATTGTGTTCATAATTTACTAAAAATGTCTTTTTTAAGTCATTAAAGAAAATATTGTTGAATTTTTTAATACTATCTATATTTTTATAGGGAATAGAAAAAGCTTTTTCTCTTATTTTTTTCACATCGGATTCGTAATTTTTCTGATACCACTCATCATAATCATTAAAAAGATTCAACTCTTGTTGTTTTTCCTTGTTGTTATTAAGATCCTTTAAAATTGTTGAATTATCTTCAGTAAGGGTAATTTCTACTTTATCTCCAGAATCAACTGGAAAGCTTTTGACAGGATTAAAAATTTTAATAATATTTGTACTATTGGTATTTAATACTAAAGAATCTCCGTCTTTTAATTTACTTGTTACAGGATTTAAATATTTATCCTGAGTAATTATTACAATTTCTCTTTTCTTATTTGCAAGCTTTGCAAATATTACTGCTTCTTCTTTAGTGGGTTTCTTACTAATTTCTGAAGCTTCTATTTTATTTTGTGATTGGCTAAAATTTGGAAACTGACTACAGATTATTAACAGTAAAAGAAATTTTAGTTTAAACATCAGATTTTTTTTTAAAATTAAATAGAATTCCTTTTAAAAATTGAACCTCGCCTTAGAGAACCAATTATTAATTCAAGCTTTAATTTAGGAATTCGTTCAAAATTTGTTCTATATTATTATCTTCTGGGCTTGGTGCATTTTTATGAATTAATTTACCATTTTTATCATAAATAATATATCGAGGAATTGAATCAACATTTAAAGTTCGCAAGTAACTTGACTTTTCAGTGTTTAAAATAATAAAATTGTTTGAGTAATCCCCTAATTGTTCTTTTTTACTTGCTTGTTGCCATTTCATAAAATCTTTATCTATTGATAAATAAATAAATACTATATCTTTATTTATATATGTTTCCCTTAGCTTCCTTGATGAAGGCATTGCTTTTCTACAAGGTAAACACCAACTAGCCCAAAAATCCACATAAATTATTTTCCCTTTATTTTCTTTAACGATTTGATTTAAGGTTTTCGACTTTTTTTGTAATGTTAAAAGATTAACTTCTTTTTCTTGTACATTAAGATCACCAACATTAAAAGAATACTTTTTTTTAAATTCATTTTGAAGTTCTAAATCATCATTTATTTTAATAAATAAGTTATAACAATATTGTAAGTCGCTAAAAGACCCGAGCTGAGCTAATCTATTCAATGCCTCATATAAAATAAACTCTTTAGTTTTTACTGGATAATCCTGAGACTTAAAAACTCCTTCAAAAACTTTTTTATAATCTGGAGATTTTGTATTGGTATATTTGTTGGTTGCGTCATTAAATATTTTTATAAAATAAGGATGTAATATTAAAAAATCGTCGTTATATATTTTTATTGGATCGGTTTTTTGAAATTGCAAAAAGTATTTATAATAGTATTCTTCGTCTTTTCCGTTGGAATTATCGCTTTTTTCATTTAATTTATCTTCAAAGTATTTATTATAGTTTTCAATATATACATCTTTATTAAAATTTTTTAATGTTCCATCCTTAAGTGCTTTAAACCGAACAATTGAATTACTTGTAGGAAAATTTTTATAGTCATTATTGTAACGAAAAAAAGATTGGTCATTTCTATTGTTAATTGTTTGACTTTTCACATTTAATGAATCCAAAAAATCTAACTGCAAATTATCTCCCTTTTTTAGAACATAAGAAAGATAATTGTCTTGAATTCTAATATTAAAAGATATAAAATCTTTGGAGTTAATAGTAAATATTGTATCAGTTATGCTATTTTTATAAAATTTCTGCGGTCTTAAATAATCTTTTGTAAGAATTAATATATTTGGGGAACCAAATGAAATTGTACTTCCTTTATATGTTAATTTATTAATTGGATGGTAATTTTTGATTGTAATTTTTATATTTTCATCAACTCTGTTTTCGAAAATTTGATTTTTATTCACTTTTTCTTGACATGAAATGAAAATAACGGAAAACAAAAACAAAAATGCATTTAATTTTGAGTACCTGTACATAAAAACAATTCTTGTTAATAAGTGGCTGGATAATATTTTAATCCAGCCACTCTTAATTAGTATTTTTCACAATTAATTTGCGTCAATGCAGTTAACATGCCAAGATGCAGTACTACAACTATCGCAACACCAATGACCACCCCCATTATCTTTTGCCCAATCTTTTGCCTCTTGTAGTGAAAGACCTGTAGTACAATATGATTCTCCAGATACTGGATCAAATCCCTGAGCTGCACACGAACCCTTTCCTCCTGAAATTTTTGACAATTGTTCTTCTCCAAGAACTTTCACATTTAATGAGTTTTTTAATAAATCTAACATAGTTTTAAGATTTTGTTGTTTAAAAAAAATTAATAACACTTTATAATCGTTGCAACTGATTATCTCTTCACTTTAGAATATTGTTCATATTTAAGAATGTAATCAATAAAATACTTTATATCACTTGTATCATAAACTCTCGGAAAGACCTTGTCATTTACAAGCAATGCAGGAGTATAGTCTACATTATTTTCTATACACCAATTATTATGAATTTTTAATGTTTGGTTGTGAACGAAATCATAGTTAATCCCCCATTTTTCAACCCATTTTTTAATATCCGGCAGTTTGTACCATTCCGATAAACACTCCATAGTTTTGTCTGGCTGATTTTGGTTAATATTTAGTATTTGTTCTGAAATAAAAACTCTCGGATCTTTCCTATCATAAAAAGGTACTAAAAACCTTAATTTCAATTGTACAGAAGGATTACTTTTCAAAATGTCTTCGTATGTTTTATGAGTTTCAATACAGCTCTCACATAATGGGTTTGTAACAACTGTTAAAACGATCAAAGGATTTATTCTATTTCCTAAAATAATTTCATCATCCAACTTTAGATCATGTATTTGTTTACTTGAGTTTACATAAAATGGCATATATAAATGATAATTTCTTTTAAAAGAAATTAGTTCCTTCTTTATATCATTATAACTTCCTATTCTTTTTAAATTGGGTTTAAGAGAAAACAGTATATAGGCTACTAATCCAAAAGAAATTAAAAGTGTAAAAATTCCTGTTGTAGTTACGATTACTTTAGGATATGTTAAAATAATTGATGCTCCAATAACAGACCATAAAAATAAACACAAGACAATACCCAAACACAATGGACACCAAGTTTTCACAATTTTCCATTGGTAATAAATAGAAAATAAGATCATTGGAATCGTTGCTAAAGATAAAACAGATAGAATGTAATACTCTGGTGACATTAATTGAAATAAAGTGATACCAATAAAATAAACAATCGATATTTCAGACAATGAAACTCCATAAAATTTTGAACCTTTGGAGTTCATAACATTTTCACAATTGCTGTTGGGTAAAGCAGTGCAAAATTTGTCTGTAAATTCTGTACTAATATTGTAATCTTTCCTAAGAATGATAATTGAAGTAAAAACGCCAAGTACTGAAATAAAAAATCCTACAGTATATAAAAAGTTTTGCTTTACTATAAAAATATAGAATATAAAGCATATAGTTAACATTGCTAGTATTAATCGATTTGAATATCTTTTAAACCAACCATTTAGAGAATCACCATTTTTATTATTTTCATCTACAACAATTACGATTCTTTCCCAAATATCAAAAAAATCATTAACTGATAATGTTTTAGTTTTATTTTTACCACAAATTATTTCAATTCTATCTTTGGTTTTATATAAATCAGCACTTACTATTTGCTGATATCCATCTAAATTAACAAGAGTTAAGAAAGGTTTTGTAAAGGATAATAGAGTTTGCTGATCAACTTCTGCCGTAATTGATTCAATGTTAAAATAATTAATTGTATCTGTAATTGATTTTAGCGATGGAAAATCTGGATGTGAAGAAAACCAAATTTCAAAATCTCTCAAATTATAATTGAGAGATTGTAACCAATTTTTCACTACAAATAATAAATTTTTATTCATATTACATACTAAAGACAATTGAACAAAAAAAACATAACTACTTACTTTTGCTTTTATGTAAATCCTTTATCCTTTTTTCATCATACCTCACAACTAGAAAGAATTTTCGAGTATTTTTCCCACCTCATTTCCTTCACCATCTAATTTCATCTTTTTTTGGTGGATCTTGCTTTTCATCACTAAATTTAGGATCATCCACTAACTCTATTTTACTATTTAAAGAATCTTCCTTTATTTTAGTAAGTGTATTGTAATCGACTTTCTGGAATTCAGGAAAGTCTTCCACTTCCCTACATCCTGACAAAAAAAATAATGTAGCAATAGCTACTCCCCAAGAGATAAACTTTTTCATAATGTTTCTTTTTATAAGTTTATCCCGGCGCCGGGATTTTAAATTTTATAGAATTCCTTGTGGTCTAAAAGTATAACCACCTCCCAATACAGACAAAAGAAGCATGTACTATTACAGAAATCGATAAATTAGTACGTGCTAATTTCTAAATTGATACTGATTTCAATCTCAATTACCTTAAAATCAACAATATACGTAATTTAAATTAGTTCTAAATTAGACGTAAATTACACCAATTGTTCTGTTTTGGTTAATTTTGAAGTCTAAAACACAAGCTATTTTACGGGAATGAATGAAAAAAAATGTTTTCTATATCTTTTTTGCTTATTACTGTTATGCAATTTTGTAAAAATTAAGGGGCAAACTGATTACGAAAGAATGAGAAAATTATATGATAATTTTGATAAGAATGATGGATCTGCAATTCCTTACATTAAAAAGTATCTTCAAAAAGCTCAACAAGAAAAAAATTATAAAGAAATAAAAAATGCATATGAAGATTACTCCTCCTATTCTCCTAATACAGTTTCTAAATTAAAATACGCCGATAGTGCTATAGTTATTGCAAAAAAAACTAATGATAAAGATTTAATATCATCTGCGTATTTGTATAAAGGAAGCCTTCATTATTTTTATGACAAAAATTATCGAGCTGCACTAGATGAATATCTTCAGGCTTATCAATATTCTAAAAATAGCGGAGACACCTACCTAAAGTTTAAAGTAATCTACCAGATGGGGCTTGTAAAAAGCTACTTAGGTTATTACGAAGAAGCTTTGGAACATTTTAGGGAATGTATTATCTATTTCGAACCCAAGACCAAACAAAAGAATCACCCTAATGAAGTCTATAACGACAGTAAAGGTTATCTAAACAGTCTACATCAGACGATCGTCTGTTATCAACATCTTATAAATTACAAGAATGCAGATTCTTTAATTAATATCGGATTTGACTTTATTGGTAATTCTAAAGATTTTACTTCCGAAAAAAACTATTTTACAAAATCCAAAGGTATATCAGCTTACTACCATAAAGATTATAAAAGTGCAATAGAAAATTTAAGAAAGGTATTACCACTCTTACAAAAAAATGATGATGTCTATTGGATTTCTGTTTCTGACTTTTACCTTGGTAAAAGTTTTTTAAAAACAGATCGGGAAGAACTAGCGATAAAGCAATTTGAAAAAGTGGACTCTATATTTAAGAAAAGAGCATTCATATTTCCGGAACTTCAGGAAAACTATGACCTTCTTATTTCGTATTCTCAAAAAAAAAATGAACTCCAAAAAGAATTGGCCTATACCAAAGATTTAACTAAAATAAATAATATATTGCAACAGGATTTTCCAAAGTTATCTACCAAAATTCATAAAAACTATGATAAAGAACTACTAATAGACGCCAAGTCGAAAGTGGAAAGACTAAGTTTAGGAACGATTGCAATTTTAACAACTATTGTTATTTTCTTGTTATTTGGTATATCTAGGTATTACAGAAACATGAAGCAAGTAAAAGAAAACTACACGGAGCTTGAAAAAAAATTATTACAAAAAGATGAAAAGCAACAGAATTCTATATCCTACGAACATATTTCAACACAAAGTAAATCCATTATTAGCGAAGAAGTCTTTACAGATATTCAAACTAAATTAAAGGTTTTTGAGGATACACATAAGTTTAAAGAAAATAATCTTACTGTTGATCAACTTGCAGAAACTTTTAGTACAAATAAGTCATACCTCTCCAAATACATTAATGATACGAAAGGGATGAATTTTAGTAAATACATTGCAAACCTTCGTATCAATTATATAACCCAATTAATCTATAACGATCCGAAATACTTGTTATTGAATATACAAGGTCTTGCAGAAGAATGTGGAATTTCATCACGAACAAATTTTTCAAATCTTTTTCAAGAGATTAACGGTATCCGTCCAACAGATTTTATAAAGCAAAGAAAAAAAGAGTTAGAAGAAAATGAAATACCATAAACTTCTATCTAAGAGAAACTTATAAAGACATTTCTTTTATTTTTTCATTTTCTTTTTTTTATAATAAGTCACTTTCAGAACAGATGCATCCCTGATAAATTTCACTGTGATGACTCGATAAATGAAGAATATTTTTTGCTTTTTCAATATCTTTTTTATCCATAAAACATATAAATACTTCCCATTTTATTACTTCATTGCTTTCCTTCCGCACTGGAAACTTATAAGTTTTATCTCACGTTTGCAAAATTTTATTGTTTGGTAATTATAACCTCCCTGAGAACTAAATGTATCTGTGTTCTAAGAGAACAAAAAAAGTTTATTTACATTCACAATTTTATAAAAAAGTGTAATAATGTTTCTAAGTACTATTTAATAAAATACTTGTATTTAATTTCTAATAATATTGAATCAAATTGGTTTAAAAGGAATTTATTAATAGCATCGCCTATTTTTGAAATACAGCCAAGTTTAGCTAAAATATGTGGGAATTCATACATTTCATATAACCAAATAACATTGAATTGTTGATAATCGAATTGTTGAGGATTTAGCAACCAAGTTTCAAACTCATTTGTATTTGACAACAAGAGCAATTCTTTACGCTCAAAATTAATATCCAATTCATAAATCAATAAAATGAAATTGATAAAGATTAAATCTGTCAATTCTTGCTTTCCAAATCTGTATGTATTACAATCTTTCTTATTATTTATTTCTAAGACATACTTTTTAAAATAGTCACTTGTATCAAAATCAAGAACCCGGTTTTTCAATAATTTTTCGTAAAAATCATAATTAAAACTCATATCAAGGTAATCTTGAAAATGAGTTAATAATATTTTTTTACAATTGTTATCTGCAATTGTTGCAATTTTTATGATTTTTCGATAATCAATGTAATCATTACTTTCTGAATGGCAATTGTATATTGCTCTATTTAATAATGTGGTATTAGAAAACCGATATTCAGGATAAAATTTGTTAACGACAACAGGAATTCTCCTTAACAACCCCTCATATTTGTTGTTATGCATTTTATCTCGGGTAATAGCAATGTGAAGAATTTCTTCCAATTCTTTTATTTCAAAAAAATCACCTTTATCAATCAAAAATGTTTCAAACTCTCTTAAATCGTACCAAGCTAATATTGTTTCGATTTTTAAGAATATTATCAACGCTTTCCTTATAGTTTGAAATTGCTCTTTTGATACTTCTAATCGTGAAAGAATAGTGAATGTATTAGCAAAAATTGATGTATACAATTCTCGAAATCCCCAATTCTCGAGTTGAGTTGTTAGAATACTATTTTCATAAAAATCATTAAAATGTCCATCCTTGTAATATGAAATCAGCATATTAGAAAATTTTTCTAAAAGTTTTGTTACTGAATCATCATTGCTTCTTAATGTTTTTTGATTTTTTAAAATCTTTAGTAGATTACTTTGGGGAACATTTAAAATAGTTTCTGTTAAGACAAAATCATTAAAGAACAGTAAACCATGATCTGGCGTATTATGGCTTAGAAGTAATCCTTCAAAAATTTTTTCAAAAATTTGTTTGTATTTGGTGAATTTTAAATAAAATAAGTTGTTGTTATAAATGTATAAACTTAGTTGATGAAGCTTTATTAGTAACTTATAAGCGTGGTTTGGACCACTGTGTAACTTTCCATCATTTTCCAGCAACTCTTTTAAATCAATTATTTTTAGATAGGTACTATCAACCGAATCTTTAATTTTATCAATATAATCATCATCTTTAATTTTTTTCAAATACGTTATGACGTCATTTTCGATATAAAACTCCAGTTCATTATAAATAAGCTTATCCAAATCTATATTTCTTATTTCTGAACGGATTTTTTCTCTATCTTCTAAATCATACGATTGTATTAAGTTATATAATAATGTCAGATTAAAAGACGCTAAAAAATAAGTAATCCCTTTCTCTGGATATTGTTTTATATCAGACTGAATCTCTTTTAAAATAGTATATGAATTTTTGTAATTATTAGAGCTTACTAAAAAATTCCCAAAACCATATTGAAGATTATTATAATCACGATTTCCTTCATTTTTTCGTAATCTTCTGATTAAATTATCAAATTTGAAATTTCTATAATTGCATATGACACAATCACATTCAATATTTTCATTATTCTTAATTTGAATATCCTTGATTATATAATTATCTTCACTAGTACTGAATGTATGTTTTTTAGAGAATCCAATTGTTCTCTTATTTTTATATACTTCTATTGAATAATCTTTTATAGCTTGAATTTCTGTAATCATACAGTTATTAAGAAACTTAAAAGACCATTTTAGTTTTTCTTTAGATTCGATGACATCATAACTTTCAATCTCTTTTTCCAATTTCTCAGAAAATATAATATTTGAATCTATTATTGATATTTCGTTAAGAAGAAGATAAATATCAGAATTTATTGTAAATAATTTTTCACTTTCATAATGCCAAACATATTCATCTAAAATATTGAATGGTTTTATTGAGGCAATATACTCTGGACTTACAAAACCTAAATCTTCAAATCTCTTTAATGAATAATATATCTTATCAATTATATGGACAACTAAACTCTCATTTTCTACATACTCTATAGATTTATTGAAGAGAATATCGGTATTGGATCTGTCTTTTGTATTGTGCTTTATGAATCGATCTTTATGAAAGAGAAATAGTAATTCTTTTAACTTTGTTTCATTTTCTAAATCTTTTAGGAAAAAAACTTGGCACTTTGATCTATCATTACTTGGATAAAATCTAATTTCTTTAATATTTGAAACAATGACCCATTTGCAGTTGCCTCCCATCTGTGGTGCATAATTAAATGCCTGCTCAACAGGTGTAAAGCTTTTTACTCTATTCTGTCTCTCGTCCAAATTTGTTTTTGAGTCCTTTATTTCAATAGCAACTCTAACATCATCCTTATCTTTATCTTCAAAAAAAAATCCTAAAGCTGCATCTGATTTAGTACCATTAATCTCAGATTTTTTTTCTTCTCTGAGCATCCACTGATTAGAATTCCCATAATTAAAGCCAAGAACATCACCAAAGAACGAGGTTACAAATCTGGATTTAATTTCTTCTTCTTTTAAACTTTCCAGTTTGCCTGATTTCAATTCTCCAATTAAGTTTCTTAAAACAATTTTTATTTCACGAATATTTGGAATATTAGAAAAATTAAAATCATATAAATAGTTTGACAAAAAAGACTCAGAAAAGATAGGGTTAATCATAAATTAAAATTTTCTATTGATGACAGCAGTCACAGCTTAATAAGTAAAAATAAAAAAGAAGGATGTACACATCCTTAGTTAAAGAAAATTGTTCTATTTATTAGTAGAATGATTTATTGAAATCATTTTTCAATAATGTAATTTTACATTTTATGCATTTTGAAATTCTTTTTCTACCCACTTTTTCTACCCACCTTAAGGTAAGATATAATTGATACTCCAGTTGCCACCTTTATCACTTCCTTCTCTTTCAAGCAAACCTAATTCTTTAAGGACCCCTATGTTATTATCTATAGCAGAAGCACTTATGTTAATTTTTTGCTCTAATTCTCTTTTTGTCACTCTATTGTTTTTATGAACTTCTCTGAGAATTTTAACTCTATTATCTGTTAGTCTTTCTACCCACCTTTCTACCCACTTTTCAAAATCAAAAGGTCTTCTGAATGTTACAGTAAACATTCCATCCATTGTAAATTCAGGAGGAGTAAGTCCGGCTTCTAACATTAAATCTCTCATCCTTACAATACCTGAACCTATCTGTTCTACCATTCTGACCCTTTCAAACAAACCAAAAATAAGGGGATTTCTGCTTAAACTTCTTTTCCCAAATTCATTTCTGGGAATACCACTTACCAAACCACCAGGATTGGATATTTCAATTCTATCTTCAAATAATTCAATGGTTATTCTTGCTCCTTTTTCATAATAATCCCTGTGAGCCAAAGCATTGATAATGGCTTCTCTAAAGACGGTTTCTGGAATCTCCCATATTTCTTTTCTTGGTCGAGAACCGGCTCCCTCAATATCATATCGAACATTCAGTTTTCCCTTTAACCATTCCATTCCCTGAAGAAATTGCTGATATAATGTACCCGACATTACTTTATCATCAATGATAAATCTTTTGTCTGTGCCTTCAAATTCAATACATCTTACTACTGCTTTTTCAAAGAATTGTTCGGGATTCTGAGCGAAAAATAATACAGCTCCGTTTTTCAGAAAAGTATCTTTGGTATAGAGCTTTAAATTATTGAAAATCTGCTCATCAGCAATAGTACTATTAAATCCTGCCAATTCTCTGAATTGTCTGATATTTTCTTCCGGAATGTCTTTGGCAATATCAATTGCTTTGCACGGAGCTTCATCAAAATAAATGCGGTCTGCCTGCTGAAAGAAATCTCTCATTTCTTCTACGGTTGTCAGTTTTTGGGAATTAGGACCTTGACGGACATATATTGCTCCGGACAGAACATACGGTTTATTATCTCCGGAAGGAACTTCTATTACTATAATTTCCTTTCCTTCAACTTCTGCTGTATAAATATCACAATGAAGTGTGGGAGAGATTTCCCCAATAGAATTTTGTAATGCAGAACGTTTTACATTATCAAAAGTGATTCCTTGAACTTTATTATCATCATCAACACCAATCAAAAGAGTTCCTCCTGCAGCATTTGCAAAAGCACATACTTCTTCTGTAACTTCTCTCATTTTGGAAGGAAAACTTACTTTAAACTCTACGTTATATCCTTCTCCTGAAGAAACAAGATTTTCCAGTTCTAATACACTAATCATATAAAAAATAATTAATCAAATTTATGTATAATCTTAGCCACATCAAAACTATATAAACTTCAAATAGGCTTTCCTCATTTCCTCTTATCCCCCGACCCCTCCTCATATCCATACAAATTGAACATCTCTCTCATCCTGGAGCGCAAGCGGTTGCCGTATTGAGATTCAATTTCGGAGGCGGAGAGGTTGGTTGTGATGTGGGTAATGATGCCTTTTTCCTTGAACAGATCATAGCGGGTTAAGAGGATTTCTGCCATCACATTGCAATCGTTGCCAAAGTATTTGGAGGTGGTTTCTGTACCAAGATCGTCGAAGCAATAGGTTTTCGGAGTTCTGATATCGTGACTGAAATTTCCGCGGGAATATTTTTCTAATACTTCGTAGCCGGACTGCATAAATTCTGAAACAATCTGACGTGTGGAAATGATTCCGAAACCTTTTCTTTTTGTCGGAAAATTTTGCATCAGTTTGAAAAGTGTGGTTTTTCCGCAACCAATAGGACCGCTTAAAAGAATTCCTTTGCTGAGATCAATATTCATTTTTTCTGCAACAAGCTCGTCTTCCAAAAACCAAGCGAGGATTCCGAAGATAATTCCGCGCTCACTCATTGGAATATAAAATCTTTTACCTAAAAGGATTTCGCCTTTTTGAATAAGCTGGGAAACTACTTTTTGGTAATCGTAAGACATTTCTATTGCTTCAGTTGGGAGTTTCATTGGTTGTGGTAATTTTTATAATTTTTCCTGATAAGATTTGTTGGTAGATGCGCTGAGGTGGTTGCTTTTAGTTGTTAGTTGATGGTTGCTAGTTGATGGTAAATTTTGGCTAGTATTGAACTTTTTGGCATTTAAAAGCCAGTTTCTTGCGGCTGCCTGCCAGTTTTTCATTTTGGATTTTCCGCCGACCAGCCAGCCGTTGCTTTCGTAGTGGTTGAAGAATTTTTCTGCTTCTTCAGCTGGTGCATCTTTTTCTGCGAAATACATTTGGATTTCGGAAAGTTGTGGTGGGTGAAATTTATGCGACAGAGATTCCTCATTACGCTTCGCTTCATTCGGAATGACAGAGGGTTGTTCAAAAAGTGAATGACTTACGGGTGTGGTTACATTCTGTTTATTGTTTATAATGTTTGTATTGTTTATAGAAGGTATCAATGCTTGTCTACTACCTGTATCGATTTTAATACGAGGCTTGTTCAATTCTTGTTCAGTAGTTGTACGTTTTTTAGTATGCTTCCTGTTTAAATTCTGAACTTCTGAGTTGTCGAAATTGTAAAGATTTACCAAACTACCTTTGTATGGGTTGAAAGATGGAATATATTCGATATAGCCGAATGCTTGCAATTCCTTGATGCACTTGTGATATGTTCCCAAAGCTGAGATTTTGCTTAACCTCATCATTTCGTTTCTGGAAATACTGATTGGGTTCTGAAAATGATTAATATTCCAGAATTGAAATAACGCCAGATATAAGCTGATGTGTGTTGGATTCAGGCGCTCGTCTTGCTGGATTTTGTTGTAGAAGCCTGTTAAATGCCGAATGTAATTCATAATTTATTTGCTCTTTTGTCTTGACACAAAAGAGCTAAAAAGTCAAGGCTTGGGTTTTCGGCTAAAATTTAAAATTGAATCCTGAACCTTCTAAACTCGCTCCTTTGCTTTTGCCTAAGTGTGCTCAAACAGTAGAAGCTTCTTAACAGATTAAATTCAAAATTTCTTAACGCCTCCAAACCCTAGGCCGATTGTTAAAAATTATTTTTCATTAAAAAGCTTTTCAATGTCTTTGTAGTTGTAGTATAATGTGCCTCCGATACGTGTATAGGATAACGTTCCATTAATTCTGAGGTTTTGCAATGTTCCAGAGGAGATTTTTAATAGTTCTTTAACCTCAGCGGAACGGAGCCACAATTTTTGCTCTGTACTTTTAAATGAAAACAATTTTTTGATTTCTTCTAGTAATTCTTCCTTAAATTCCTGAAGGTCTTCTTTGGTAATAATGTTGACTGCCATAATTTTAGTTTTAAGATTATGGTTTCAAAATTGTGGGTTTTTACCGGGAACTTTTCAGAAGGTTTACCGAAGTTCTGAAAGATTTTTGATGAAAAAAGTATAAAATCTATTACTCATAGCAGTTCATCTGCATCATCCATTTTTCTTGTAAGGACTTCTTTTAGAAAATCCAGAAATTTTGTTCTTGCATTTTTCCTTTCACGCAATTCGAGGAAGCTTCGATGGTATTGCCCGAGGTCTATATTGAATACTTTTTCGAAAAAGTCTGCAGTTGCGTTTAGTTCCAGCTGTCCATGATTGAGTACTCCTGCGGCATTAAGAGCATATATCAATTCTATTAGGGATACTTTTGTACTTGTCCAATATACTGCAGACTTTGGTAGAACTTCTGATGGACTTCTGTTTTCTTTCCTATCCAAGTTGGATAGCTGATCTTCTAAGTATACTTGAATAAGATCATTTGCCATAATTTTAGCTACCTTAAAATCGTGCGAGGTGGTAAATTTGAGGTCTGCTTCGTAGTAAAAATTATCAAGATTTTGCTTCACATCAAATGTACCTCTTACAAAATACTTGTAATCCAGATAGGTACTTTTTGTACGGTAGTATTTATAGAAATCAAGGTTATCATCGAAATATCTTTTGAGTTTTTCGAGCTCGTTATTGTAATATTTCTTTAGTATACGGATACTCCCCGAAGGTTTTTTGGTTTCTATACGATAAACGGAGTTGTAATAGATTCTTTTTGATGTAAACTGAGGTTTTATTTCTTTAAAGAAGTTAATTTCTTCAGCATCCGATTTGAAGGTCGTCTTTAAAATTTCTCTTTTTGCAACCTGTATAGCTTTTACAGTTATTTCAACTGACTTCTCACATTTCAGAAGAATATCATCGACTTCTATGTCAATGAAATTGAGTTGCTCTGCAAGGTTTAATAAAAGCGTTTCGATTTTATACATAGCTGATTTCTTAAATAAAAAAAGAGGCAAAAGCCTCCTTCATTACACCAAAAATATTTTCTTCCATTTCGCCACCGTATTCCTGCTTAGTTTGAAACAATTTGCCAACTGAGTATCATTTAGCCCGTTTTTCTTCTGGTACTCCAAGATTTTCAGTATGTCGGATTTTTGATAGGAACGGTATTTCTGACTTTCATTATTGGATTTACCAAAGATTCTATCGTTAAGAAAAAGAATGTCAATTACAGACAAAGATTTTCTTTGAAGTAGGTACAGATTTTCTTCTACTTTGTGTGGGAATTTTTTGTGTAATATATCTGTATAAATGGTGTGGTAATCTGGCTTTATCATCTGTTTTTTATCTTATTTAATTATTTCCGTATTTTTCTATCCATTTGTATAGGGTTGTTTTGGGTATCCTGTAGCGTTCCATCACCTCTTTTTTAGTCATTTCCTTTGACCGAATCTGATCGAGGATAAAATCAATGACCTCCTGGGTATAAATATTCTTACGGAATTGTGGGAGTTTTGTTTTGGTCTTTTTTCTCTTATTTTCTTCGACTGCAGCAACTGGAGCATACAGGATAAGGTGTTGAGAATATACTCGAAAGAAGTCGTATTCTAAAAGCTTGCTCCACCTTAAAAGAACGTCCGTATCAAGACTCTTATTTAGGAACATTTTTCGAACTTCTTCCTCAGTACATTTAAAAAAGGTAGATACCCTTGAAATTTCTAATTTATTTTCTGAAAAGCATTGCTCAATCAATTGACCAATATGAATATCTTTAAAATTCATGTTATTTGTATTTGCTACAGCAAAAGAAAACTAAACACACTAAAATAACTATTAAAAATAGGTAGTATTAAAGTATTATAATACCAATTATTAAGATAAAAAGAGGATTATCTAAGGGTTTTATATTTTTAAAATAAAGCATTTCGATTTGAAAGTACTTTATTCTCGATTTGACAAATTTTTGAACCACATATCGGTGGTCATTTCAGCCGGAATATTTAGTTTTTTCCTCAGATTGTATTTACGAACTTTAACCGTATTGACGGATGTAAAAGTGGAGGCTGAAATATCTTTAGTTGTAAATCCAAGAAATATATAAGCCGATAAAGTAAGTTCAGAGATTCGCAGGTTGGGACAAATTTCTAACACCTTTGTCACTACTTCGGGGTAAACCTCTTGAAAGCGTGTATAAAACTCGGAATTATTAGCTTTAGCTAGGGCAATAACTTCCTCAAAAGATTGATTAACCTTATGATTTAGCTCTGTTATTTGACGTTCCTTACTCTTTATTTCCTCTTCTTTTTGTTTGATAATTACTTTTTTTTGTGACTTTAATCTTTTAACGTTAAAATATTTTACGAAAAGGACAAAAATCAAGATAATAGCAATTACAATAAGTGTGATTAGAAAAATTTTGTTTCTTGAATGCTCTGAAGTTTCTTCCTCTAACTGGAACTTAAGAATATCTTCTACGGCAAGTGATGAAGCTTTTAGTTGTTGTGTTTTTAATTCATTTTGGAGTTCCAGCGCTTTGAGTTTATAATCTTTACTTTTTTGCTCTTGTCCCATTTCTTGATATGCAATTGCCATTTTTGCGTAGACGTCTGGAATTTCATTTCTAAAATTGGTCTTCTCAAGTATCGCCAAAGACTTTTCTAAATAGGAAACTGCAAGTGTTGGATTATGTTTTTTAATCTCCAAAGCTCCCCAGCACTGATAAGTGAAAGAAATAAAAGAATAATTGTATTTCTCTGAAATAGATACTGATTTCACAAAAGATTCTTCTGCTTTTGTAAAATTATTAACATCCGTATAATATGCACCCAACATGGTGTATAGTGTTATGCTATTTAGAAAAACAAAAGAAGGATCTTGTTTTTCTAGAAGATTTTCATTTTTATTTAGATAATAGTAGAAGGAATCATGATCACCTACTTTACTATAATTTACTGCTATATTTTCGTAAACTAGACTGGTCAAATAATCTTTTTTCTCTTGTGATTTGGGAATTGTAGAAATAATACTAAGTCCTTTTTTTTGTTCTTTAAGGGCGGCATCATACATATCGAGGGAACCAAAAACCCGTCCTCTTACCCTATAAATTTCGTAAGAAAGAAATGAATCCTTTAATTCCTTATTAAGATTTTCAGCTTTGTCTAAGTAATCAAGTGACTGCTTATATGCCAACAATTCAAAAAGTCCCTGACCAATGTAAAAATTACTCCAAGCCTCGCCAGCTTTATAATTGTATTGTCTACTAAGTTTTAGTGCTTTTTGCGCATAGAGTCCGCTACCTCTCATATCGACAACTAGCGTTTTATCATAAGCAGAATCGATCAATGCCTCTACCGCTGCAATCTTGTTTTTTGAAGGCATCTGTGCTTTGGCACTAAAGACTGTAATTAAGGCTATTAAAAAGAATAATCTCAATCTCATTTTATGTAAAATAATATATAAATTTAGCTGAAATAATAAAATAATCAATAATAAAAATTTATGATATTTATTTTAAACATATAATCATAATTATATTGCTACATTATTAACAATATACTGTTTTATTACGAAATTTACATTTACGAAATTTCACAGTATTAAAAAATACAATTCAAAAATCACCGAGAATACTATTTGTAATTCCCAATCTCTACTTTATAAACTTTACGTTTTAAATAATCCGGAAGCTTTATGAATCTTGCTCCGGATTATTTGTAGTTTTATTATCTTTAAATAGCGTTGCCTATGGGCAAGCTGGCTGGTTAAAACATCTCCAAGCTCCATCGGAATAAATTTTCAGGCATTTATCCGTTGTGTCATACACCATCATTCCTTCCTGCGGAGTGGTAATATTTCCGAGATTGGCTTTGGCAATTCTGGTGACTACAAACCCTTTGGTGTTGGATTCCAGTGCAATATGTCCGGATTTTCTTACCATTGGCCAGTTGTCTGCATCGTCGGCTCCCGCTCTTTTCAGTAAAGTGATACCAACTTTGGTATCGGTGCCGCCGATTCCCGGTGATGCAGGGTCGTTCAGGCAATAGCCTTCCAGCTTTATGGTTACGGTTGCTTCAGCACTGTTAGTACAAGTTCCGTCTACAATATATTTGAACTCGTAAGTTCCTCCGTTGGCAAATTGTCCGTACCAGTTGTTACCCATTAATAATCCTGTATTATTTTCATCAGTCCAATAGCCGTGTGCATCGTAAGGCGGAGTAAGATAATCGAAAAGATTGATTGGTCCCGTCAATGTATTCTGCTGAATGGTTACGGGTTGTCCGGTTCCGGCGTTCGGTGTGTTTTCCATTCCTGCCGTAAGGTTGAAAGACAGCACATTATTAATACAGGTATTCGGATTTGGAGAATAGCTTAGATGTGCTTCATAAAGACCAATATCCGTTGCGGAAGTATAGGGAGTGAAGGGAAAACTATGTCCGAAAACACCTGTGCTTACTCCGTCTTTGTACCATTCTACGGTAAGATAAGACGCTCCGCTTACATATAGCTTACCGTTTTCGCCTTCGCAAAGGTTGCTGGCTCGGATAATCGGCATTTTGTTGGTAATCACTCTTACGGTTACTGTGATTACATCCAGACATTGGGAGTCGGTAATCTCTACTTTGTAGCTTCCTTCTGCCAAGTTTGTAAATACAGGGTCGGTTCCGTTATCTAAAATAAACGGCTGATCATCTTTTTCAATAATTTTGTATTTTAATACTCCAATACCTGTAGCATCTAACAATAGATTATAAGTACCATTAGGACAGGAAGTGGTGTAGTAGTCATTTAGTTTGATAGCACCATCCAGAATATTAAATTCTTCCACTACAAGAAATCTATCCGGACACGCTACAGCCGTAGCACCAAATTTGGACAATCTCGGAATCGCAATTATACGAAGATCACCGTGTGCATAGTATTGGGTGCTACTATTATATTCTTGACGTGTATTTGCATTTGCAACATCACCCGTTACACCCGTAGTAGGATGTCCCCAGGCATTTTGTTCCGGATACCATTTTTGAAGATAATAATTTACGTTATTACTGGCTCCAATACCCGAAATGGTAGCCGATACATTCAACGTAAAATAGCCACCGCAAAAACGGGTATAGGTTACGTTGTGAGAAAGAACTTCTACTTTTGTTGTAGCGTTAATATTCAGTGTAAATTCCTTTCCGCAGGTGTTGGTTACAACAAATGTGTAGAATCCCGTTGGCACTCTCATCCTAAAATCCGTTTTGCCATTGGAGTCCGTTACAAGATAAGCCGATGCGTCAAACGGTAGCGGTCCATAGAAATCAATAAACTCTTGTGGGGCTTGGGTAATGATTACTTGAGCAATATTAACCGTTGTTACATTATAGTATAATCCGATATTATGCCATCCTTCTTCGCAGTCCGGATTATTATAGGAATAAGGAGCCGCCGACTCAGTAGGTGGATTAACTGTATAAGACTGTGTTACAGAAGCTCCACATTCATTCGTAACTCTTACGGTATAGGTTCCGGTTGGAACAGGATTAGAATATCCGCCAAACGCTATTTCTGAACCACTTGTGTACGCATCCGAAAGTGTATTGTAGGTATGGCTGTATGCTCCGTTTGCAAAATCCGGATTGTAATCCCACGGTTTAAATCCTGCCGGATAGTTTATGAATTCCACAGTGGTTTCCGCATCGATGAAATAGTCAGAGAAATTAAGTAATTTAAAATATTTAGCGTTGCATTCTCCATTATAGGCACTCAAATTGAAATTAGGACTATAGTTAATGGTTTTTGTATAGGTTTCAACTACTCCACAGGCATCTGTTGTAGTTGCAGTATGGATTAGCTGATCGCCCGGATTGAAATTGGTAATCGTTATCGGAATACCCGCAGAGGCTTCTGTCTGATTAGTTACCATATTGCCCTGCGACGAGAATACCACTACTCCCGTAACGGCATTTTTTACTTCTACATTCAGTTGTATAGGATACTGAAAAACTTTAATCAAACTTGGACCTGAGGCACCACCTTGGGTTGCTGTTACTCCTTGTTTGTATGAAATGGTATTACAAGAAGTTAAACTTAATTGTATGCTATTATTGGGTTTTACAATACTGGTACTTACGACTACATTTACATCTTTCACGGTTGTATTCCCACAAATATCTTCTACTGCTAAACGGTAAGTTCCTGCGGCAATAGGAGAGGTAAAATTGGGAGAGGTCTGGAACGGAAAAATAACCGAATTACTGAGATCCCGAAGCTCGTAGCGTGCCGGCTGACCACTACCTGCTACATTTACAATAAATGTTGCTTTGTCGCCACAAACGGTAGTAGGCGTAATGCTTATGTTTTGAGCAGTAATCGCAGTAAAATTGTTGCCGATACTAAAATTGTACGGAGTAAGATTGGTAGAAACACCCAACAAATTATGCACTGCCTGTAACCTGTAATTTCCTTGCGGAAGGTTACTTTCGGTTGTGATGTTGTTGTGGCTGTTGCATCTTCAGAAGCGGTTCTGTAAGGAGTAGTTGTATCGGGCAGCTTATAAAGCATAAAGTCCACCGTAGCTCCGGGTATTGTATTATTAACAGTAAAAGAAGCTGTTCCGGTTCCTGCACAAAATTCGGGAGTTGTTGTGGCTGTAATATTAAATTGAGCATTGAGCCCCGTGGCTACTAATAGAAATAGGGCTGTGAATAATAGTTGTATTTGTCGCATCATTTGTGTTCTGTTGAATTAAAAAAATTAATATGTTTTCCTTTTTTGTTAAAAAGTAAAAACTATATTCGCTTATTTTACACCATATTTTAGTAAGTTGAATTACTTGTATTTACTTACAGTAAAAACATTATCGTATTGTAATACATTATATAAAAAGCATTCGGAAGTACTAAAAAAAACACAAATCATTGTGGGGAAATGATTAAAAAATACTTCCTTCCGAATACTGGGTTGTTATACTTTATAGGTTGTCACTCAAGCTTGAAAATCGGTTACTTTATTAATTGGGTGCCCAATACGCCCATTTGTATCCGTTGAAAACCGCCAGCCTTTTTGCACCCGCTTTGTTGAGATATACTAGCATTCCAGGAGCTGGATTGGGGATGTCATCAGTGCTGTTTACCATAGGCAACACCATTGCTTTATCGGCGGATTCTAATACCAAAACTCCTTCTGCGGAGGTGGTATTTGCTCCGATAATAGCTTTGGCTTCTGCGTTTTCGGTTACCTGTGTAGCGGTAGGTTGTTTTGCTAATGCGGTATTGATGTCGGCTTTGTTTCCGCTGCTTAGATCTGTCCAACCGTTGGTTCCAGCCGTTGTATTTCCGTTGTAATATTTCACATAGGATTTATTGGGATCTGTGGCATCCAGAATGATAGTTCCTTCTACTAATCCGGTTCCTGTAGGCACGGTGCGTACATAAGGCAGAATAATCCCTTTGTTTTGGTTTGGTGCAAAATCCAGTAAAACCGAAGTTTTATCAGCCGCTGTTCCGGTATCTCCACCGATAACAACTTGCGAATAGGCTGTCGCGCAAACAGCCAATGTTAGAATTGTGATTACTTTTTTCATTTATGTGATTTAAATAATTTGTGTTATTATACTTTTTTGAGAATAGTCATTTTATTAGTAAATACTAGGGACATGAAGGAACATTAAAGCATTTCCATGTTCCATCTGAATAGATTTTCAGACATTTGTCGGTCGTATCATACACCATCATTCCTTCTTGAGGCTTGGTAACATTTCCAAGATTGGCTTTAGCCATTCTTGTGATTACAAAACCTTTGGTATTGGATTCCAGAGCGATGTGGCCGGATTTTCTTAGCATTGGCCAGTTATCTGTATTTTCTGCTCCGGCTCTTTTTAACAAAGTGATTCCTACTTTGGTATCGGTACCTCCAATTCCCGGAGATGCAGGATTGTTCAAGCACGCACACGGCGGCAATATTTTCACTACCACTTTTGCTGTTGAATTATCGGTATTGTAACAATTGTTCACCATATCATGGTAGAACGCGTAGTATGTTCCCGAAATCGTTACATTGGTTGGATCTGTTACTTTTGTTCCCATATTGGCAGGGTCAAGATCCCTTGTCGGGCTTGTCCACCATTCTACTACTACCCCACTTGGTAATGGTGTGGAATTATTGAGCAAAGTATTCAAATTTACAGAGGTGATACCGGAATTGGTACAGGTAGCCTCTATAGTAATACTGATATTTGCAGGAGAAGAAGTACCTGGTGCAGATGTCAAAGGATTGGAACCAGAAACTGTGTAATTATCTTGTACCGTATAAGGAATGCTAGCTATACCTATAAAGCCTGCCACAGGCGTAAATGTTACAGCTCCTGAATTATCTACTGACCAACTTCCCTGAGAATTGCTAAATGTGTTTTGTATTCCTGGAGTGGTAGGATCTAAATCTACACTTGCAGGTACTAAACTCTGACCACTATCATACTCGGAGTCATTAGTCAAAACATTTATTGTAACAGATGTCCCTGCTGCTGTGCTAGCAGAGTCATCTCTAGCAACAGGAACAGTGTTTATTGCATTTAAAGTTACTGAAAGCTGTATCGTTTCGTAACGTGCGGAAGATGTAATACTGGTAACATCTCGACCAGGTCTCAGATATAAAGTGTGAGATGTAGCTGTTGCTATAAATCGAAGTTTTTTCACCACCCAATTTTTTTGTGGTTCAGCCGTCATATCTACATCAACAACTTGGGTTGTCCCAACTACTTCAAATGAAAATTTATCAATATAGCGTGGTGCTTAATAAGTTGAGCTTACCGTTTTTGTAGTTGATGTTAAGGCGTAGACTACAATTTCGTATTCGCGACCTACTGTGAGACCGCTAAGAGTTGTATAAACCGATTCTTCTAAACCCGTATTTCCAATATCCCTTAGTGATAACCATGTGTTATGGTTATTAGGAGGGTTAGGAAGTGTTATGGTTGCGCCGCCACCATCCTGATTCTCTGACCATTTGGCACCTCCTCCCGAGGTGGTACTACTAGCAGCTGTTGTTGCATTTGAAATATCAGGTGTACCGCCGCCACTAACCCATCCAGAAGGAACACAATTACCACACGGATTTGAGGTTCCGTTTGTTGCTGAAATAGTCTGCGCCGCTGCATATCCAGATATTAGAATGGTCAACATTAAGGCTGGCCAGTGCATTGAAGTATAGAAATTTTTCATATTGACGTTACTATTAGAAATTTGTTAAGATGCTATTGGTGATTGGAGTTTGCGAGGAGCCAGCATTACATGAAGGACAAGTACTGCCATCTATTCCCGATATTTTTGCTATGGTATAGGTGCCTGATCCATCAGGGTCATAATATTGGAACACAACCTTACTAATATAAAGTCCTGAAAAGTTGAAGTCTACTGTTGCTTTCCTTGCTCCGGCAGAACCGCTAGAAATGTCTGTGCCGTTGTTTTCATAAAACTCTCCCGAAGAACCGGATATACTTTGAAAATTAACTACTGTATTAGGATAAAGTGAGTAATTAGCTGAGGAAATAATAATTAAATTATTGTTCTGATCATACACCATTAATCTAATATGATCTCCCGCATCTACATCATTTAAAGTAAACTTTAAATCTTTGACAGAGGTAGAAAAGCTAAGTGTAGTTTCTATTCTGTTAGCGAAATTTGCAGCTTTGCCACTATCATGTCCTAGATTAATACCATACTCGCCTGTATAATGCGTATCAGAAATACGATTGGTAGATAAAGCAGCATTACCATATAACTGATGAGAAATAGAAATTCTAGCAGCGCCTATACCAATAATGTTATTAGCGAAAACCTGAGTTGTATTATTTTGATTATTATAAGGTTGCAAATTTACAGACTGTACTACGCACTGTCCATCCACCCAACTACTAGTTAACAGCAAAAAAACAAAGAAAAGTAACCTTTGAATACTAAGGGTAAAGTGATATTTTTTGTGATACATAGCTATTGAAAATTAATTAGTTAAAGAGTTATTATTAAGAGAAACTTGTTCTGTACCAGCCTGACAGTTCTTGATTGCAAAACGTAGTGTGTTTACATCTAAGCTTCCCACAGTATAATTCAAAATGCTATTTGGTGTACCATCGGGAGTAGTGCCATTGACACCTTCGGCAACGGTTGCCCATCCTGTATTAAGGACTGCTGTTATCGGATTTGTGGTATTGATATAACCAGCATTCTTAGAAAGTATAAAATTATAATTAGTACCTCCTTGTAAAGCTCCTTGAGGAATACTGAAATTTCCTAAAGCATCGATTGCAACAACTGCGAAAACCATATTGTCCGACGTTCTAACAACATTCATCCATAATCCCCCTCCCTGCGTTCCTGTTGTACTATTAAGAGTTGGTGTTACTACCCGTCCAGAAACTATTGGAGCCGCAATAATACTGCACACCATAAGTGAAGATGAAGATTGCGAAGGCAAACCTGCGAATCCAGATTGGCTACCTCCCGCATACCAAGCCGAAATACTATTTCCTGCCCATGTTCCTGCATTACGTTCAAGATTGCCTTTCACCCATATTCTTATATCGCTTCCGGTGACATTGGCTTTTGACTGCAGATTGCCATTACTAACCTTAATCCCCGTATTTTCAAAAAACATTTGTGTACCAGACTGTTCAAATTGAAAATCACCATTAAAAATATTAATACAACTATTAACAGAACAAACGGATGAGGTTGAAGTCGTAATCTGGAAACTTCCGTTGGTTACATTGATGGTTCCACCATTCAGAATGAATTTTGTATTTCCATTGTCAGTTTGTATTTGTTTGGCATTTAATACACCTCCATCTTTTATAGCAACAGTAGTTCCAGAGCTGGGTTTAAAGTCTGAACCACTTGGATATGAAATATTATGAGTAATTAGGATATTCTTATTGTTTCCTGTGGGAACAACGCCACCAGCCCATGTTGAAGTAGAATTCCAATCACCATTTTGTTTGGTAGAATAATTATATGTAGCAGGTTCGGGACAGCAATTGCTGTCTTTAGCAACTACTACCATTGCTGCCGGGCTGTAACACGTTCCCGAAGTATTATAATAAAAAGCATAATACGTTCCTGCTGCCGCACTTGAAATCTGAGCAGATGTAAGCTGTGTACCTGTATGATTGCTATTGGAAAACCATCTTAATGAATAACCGCTTGGTGTAGTCCCAGTATGTGCAGTAGCAAGATTTATAGTAGAATTTGCACAAGGAATTACTAAATCCTTAACAGGAGGAGCAAGTGCTTTCAAATCCTGAGAACCCATAGCTATATTATAAACATAATCTCCAAACAAGGTTGTCCCCTTATCCACCCAAGCAGGATTTGAAGAAGTTGGATTTGAACTAGAGAAAACCCTGGTTCTTATATCATTATAATTATAATCCTGAGGTGAACCATTGGCATAATACATAAAATAGAACACCCCGTCATCTACCGCAATATCTTTCAGCTGGTAGGTATAGGCATGTGTTCCCATTGCTCCATTATATGATGCGGAATAAGACACAGTTCTGTTCTTGATAGTCCCCATTAAATTCCACCCCAATGAAACAGGATCCGTAGAAGAGTATAAATTTATATTGCCTCCTTCACTTTTCCAGTGATAAAAGACGCCATTATCATAACCCAAGTTCTTTTGTCCTGAACCCACTTGTGCGTTCCCGAGATCGATGAAATTACCTGCAATAATATTATCGGTAAACAACAAATTTCCGGATGCATTAATCACATAATATTTTCCGTCATCATACGCTAGATTGTCTATACTTCCAGTAATACTAGTTCTCTTATACAACTGACCTAAAAAATCGATGGGACATTGTGTATCAGGACAAATGAAGTCTGAGCCAAAGCCATTTTTTTGTTTATATAAATCGAGCTTATTAGTTGTACTCGTTTGATTTTCATCATATAAATGGAATATTGGATGATCATTGACACCAGGACAATCTTGAGCATTTGTGGAAATAAAAAAACATAACATAAGTAGTATATATAAATACTTCTTAATCATAATATACAGGTTTAATAAATTAATAAATTGTAAAGGATGGAAATTGTGAGAACCAAAAAGTTTCAGATATAATGAAAAGCTGAACAGATTTAAAGCTACCCTTTATGTTTCTCCTAAATAACTATACCAGACAGGTTGGCGGTGGGCGTACCGAAAGAAGCGATAAATATTCTAATACAAATGATATAGGCCTTTGGTACGTAAAATGTAAGATTAAGACTTCTATCAAAAAGTTTTCGTGAGAAGTAGCAGTTTCACTAATTGAGAAATTTCTATGATTATCGTCTTGTCTAAGTAAAATAATAGATGAACTTCTCCCTATCTGTTGTGAAAGCAGATTTTCGGAATCAACAGATTTTACATTTATCTTCTTTACTAAACTTTCTTTCCGTATTGAAGATGCTTTATATGTATTTTTAGATTTTGATTTTAAAGCTGCATAATTGTTTGTTTTTTTAGTAGATTTTTGTTTAGTTTCAATAATTTGAATGCTTTCAGAATCCAGATTGTGAACTAAGGTTCCCTTAGAAACATAAATTTTTCCCTTTTCAATAATGCTGTCGTTTTCCTTTTTTTGATAAGTCTCAACACTCTGATTTTTAACAAACAGAAGAGCTTTATTATTAACATATATTTCCGACAACCCAGTAATTGTTTGAGCATTTAATGAGCATGAAAAAAGAACGAGAATAAACATACCTATGCTCCTTTCCTTGTAACCAAGAAAAGAAGATAAGTAAGTAATCATTTGCGAAAGGAATCTCATTTTTTTCAATCGAGTACAAATTGATTGAAATATGCATTCCCAACAAAAAAAACGGGGTATTATTGAGGTATTATCGTTTTTTATAAGATTGAAAATCAATCAAATAAAAAAAACAACACAGACTTATAATTGATATAATATCTTATGTTTTACTATGTAAGATTCCAAGAGGTATTATTAAAAAAGTATAATTACATACAATAATTATTAATCTTATTTGCTATAAATTATTGAACTCTTCTATATACATCCTGCTAAAAATTGTCATTAAAAATATTGCAATATGGGTCATTTGATTAAACCTAAGTCTAAACCAATATCTACGTAAAGCTTGGAAAAAGGTCTTTTATGAATTTCGTCTACATTGGTATAATTACCTAGTATCATACGGTCTATTTCATTTTCGGAAAATACAAGTCCATGTTCTTTATATTTCTCTAAGTAATCTCTATATGTAGTTGAATACTTAATTTTACTTTTAATTACAAGCTCCACAACATGATCTGTATGAAGATTATACAGTTCTTGGAGTTTAAACACATCAATATTGCCCTGAGGCGCTTTAAGATGAACTTCAACTGAATTCTTGTCTAATAATGATCCTAAAATACCACTAGACGTTGGTTTATAAGAAAATAGGAATTGGTCATTTTCTATTAAATAGGGATGTATTAATCCTTTGCGTACGGGATCTAGCTCACCTTTTACCTCAAGGCCATTGCATGTCTGACAACTTGGAATTAAGTTATAAAAAGTCATTGCCAAAAACGGATATTTAGTTTTCGGGTAGAAATGATCAATTTGAGGCTTGATGCTATTCTTTTTAGATAGGTAGTAAATATAGTTTCTGTTACAATATGGACATGTATCTATATTAATGTCTGAGATAAAATCATGTTTACTAAACACATCTGTTTTATCATAACAACTTGCCACAAAAATATTATACAAAATCTTTGAGGAATCGCTAGCTGAATTAAAAAAGTCCGGAAAATATTTCTTCATACTAGCAATTGTACCGTGAATACTCTCAGGTTTCAGTAATATCAATTGTTTAAGATTATCCCCTATTAAAAGATGCTTCAGGTAGCCTCGCAATATCGTATCTGGAGCAATAGGATTACCATCCTTTTTTATTCCATTTTTTAATACGTTTTTAATACGTTGTTTAAGAGGTTTTTCTATTTTGATAAAATGTGCATCAGCAGCGGCAGAATTTTCATTTAGTTTAATCATTTTCCTTCAATTTTTTCAGTTCTGCTTCTAATTCTTCAATTCGCTTTTCTTTATCAAACATGGAATAGTACATATCTAATAATTTATTCCTTAAAAATGGCTCCCCTATAAGATTAATATTCTGAAGTAAATCTGTTTTATTTTCTCTGTGATCTATTGCTTGTTTAGACTTATTAAGTTGCTTAATCAAATCATTGATTTTTTCTAGAGCGAATTCTCCAATTACACCTTTCCTAAGAAAAAAATTGTGCGCTAACAAGTCATGAATATTGGCACCAAATGTATTATATGAATTATTGAGTATTTCAGGTCTAGCGCTATCATTTAGAAACAGAATATTTTGTTGAGGAATATCTGAAAGGATGAACGGCGAATGTGTAACAAATAAAAAATTTACACTTTTAATCATTTTAAACTTGATCGTAGATAATACTTTGATTAAATCATTGATAAATAAGCGTTGGTATTCTGGATGAAAATACAATTCTATTTCATCCAAAATCACATTTATATTCTTAAAATTGTAAGTTGGCTTTATATTAAGCGCCTTAATAGCTCGCATCTTACTTGTTGCCTCGGATTTTACAGAATCAATATTTTTGAGATGGTATACAATGGAACTAATAATTGAGTTCTTTTGATACTCACCAGAACTTAGTTTATTAATATTGATATCGGCATCCCCAGAAGAAACAGATTTTAAAAATATGTCTGTTTCGAAAACTCTTGGGGGTAGATACAATATTCTTTCTCTAAGCTTTTGTTTCTGAATCACTTCATTAATACTGTCATTTAACTCTTTAATATCTACCATGCCCCCTTGATCTACAAATTTGCGATATAAGTTGACAAGCTTTGCTTTGGGATCTTTTAATGCTAGCTCAAGCATTCTTTTTGACTGGCGCAGCTTAAGTGATATATGCGAGTTATCTCCTTTTGATATCTTGTCTAAAAACTCCTTATGCGCAATGGTAGTAATTTTAGGATTTAAATGTAGGTTTGCTGAGAAATATACAATTGTATCATATCTATTATAATCCCTATATTTTGGGTAACTAATAGATTTATAACTTTTTATTACACAATAATAAAAAAGTGAATTCTCAAAACTAAACTTTTTACTCCTGAACATTTCGTTACTAGTGATACCAAAATAAGTCTTCCAAAAATTGAAGTAGATTGTTAATGTTTGAAATAAATTGTACGCGTAAAAATTAAAATTACCTATTTCTGAAATAATATACTTGATCTTCTCTTTGATCCCCAGATCTTCTACCTGATTTATTAATTTTTCATAAGCCATTGCAAAAGTGACACTACCAGGGTTAAAATCTTTTATTAAATTTTTTGCAAAATACATCACTACTGCGCTTGCCACATCAGAATATGTTTCATTCTTTTTAGGCGCAAACAACTTTATTTTTTTTCTTTTAATAACTTGCTTAAAGCGGTCGAGTAGTATTACATTTTCTTGTAAAAAATCATAGTATTGGGTAATAACATCAACCGACCTTTTGTTATCACTTCTACGTGAAGTTGTTGCGAATTGATTTTCAATAGTATGGTAATCATTTCTCTCAAGATTATGTAAGTCTATTACCTTATCTAAATACTCTTCCAAAGGGTCTTTATCTTTAAACGTCAATTGAACCTTGTCTGCTATTAAATCATCAGTGATGTGAAATTCATTATTAATCTCATCTAGAATTAAACTAAGTAATCTCTGCGAAACTAAATATTTTTCGTTTCGAATGTACACTTGCCCTGCTTCCCGAAAGGGATGTAAGACTATTGGTGTTTGATATCCATCATTTTTATGAAAAATCTGAGTTAACCATGATTCCTTTTTAGTGGGCGATTCAACAATATCTATTTTTTCAATATATTTACTCTCGTCGCAGTAGTCCCCATCATCCAGTCCATATATAGAATAGTTAATATACATCGTAAAAAATAGATCTTCTAAATCTATAAGCTCATCCCTATAAGTATCTGTAGTTTTACCTATTGAATTAAATAGTAGTTTGTCTTCCTGATAAAACTTTGCAATAATTGAAGGTTTGTCTTTTCTAATTTTTACATTGCGTGAATCAATATAGATCTGACTAATTTTTCCATTGATTTCGAAATACAAACGAGCATGTACATTCTCCGCAAAATACAAACTATCCGTAACCTCTCCAATTTTGTATTGTTTGTAAAAATTATTTAATATCCTAATAATCAACTCGACTATTGAACTTTTTCCTTTTCCGTTTTTCCCTACGATAGCTTGAATATTAATACTTTCCAAGGTGGATTGCCTTCTGCTACGATCTAAAAAGAAATTAGGAGGAACTGCTTCGACTTCATTTTTTATTACTCTATTTGGTTTACTATTAAATGAATAATTGTTGTCAAAAGAGTAAAACAAATCTTCTGACAAGTTTTTTAGCACTGTATCCCCACATCCACTTAAAGGCTGAACACCAATAATTTTAAAACTCATATTTCTTAAATATATAATAGAATATTAAAGCAGATAGTATCGGATTTGATTAATTCATTTATTGCAAACCGATTTGCTAATTACAAATTTTCCTATAAACAGTAATTGTTGCAGATCAATAACCGTATTATTTGCTTCATTAAAACAAATATAAGCCTACAGATTGTTAATTGCATAAAAAGATATTCATTTTTACTGCTACTTTCTATGTTTTATTTTCCTGATTATTTATTGCACCTTTCTGTACTCTAATTTTTCTCTTAGTATAACCATATCTTCACTTACTTTCTTATCTAGAATTTTTGCGTAATGTTGGGTTGTCTTAATGCTTTTATGACCAAGCATTTTACTGACAGATTCAATAGAAACACCATTGGATAAAGTAACGGTCGTTGCAAAAGTATGTCGCGCAATGTGATACGTAAGCTCCTTATTGATTCCGCATAAATCTGCTATTTCTTTGAGATAGGCATTCATCTTTTGATTGCTAAGTACCGGGAGCAACTTTCCAGAGTTAATACAGGTTGGATGAGATTGGTATTTCTCGATAATTTTTTCGGCTTGTGATAATAGTGGAATATTGGAAGTGGTTTTGGTCTTTTGACGTGTTGTGAAAATCCATTTGTTACCGTCCAATCCTAAATTGATATTCTGTTGTGTCAATTTTTGCGTATCGATATAAGCCAATCCAGTAAAACAACTGAACAGGAAAATATCCCTAACCTGAGATAATCTTTCATTTCGTAAATCCTTGGTAAAGAGCTTTTCTATTTCCTGCTCGTTAAGAAACTGACGCGTAACCTCATTAAATTTTGAATGATAATTGATGAAAGGATCTCTTTCTATCCACCCATTTGCAAGGCAGATGCGAATGATTTTTCCAAAGTTCTTGATGTACTTTACTGAAGAATTATTGTTGCAGGATTTTTCGGTTCTAAGATAAAACTCAAAGTCATTAAGAAAAGCATAATCTATCTTACGGACGTCAATATCGCTGAGGTTAAACTTCCACTTCAGAAACTCTTTGGTGTGGCTAATACAGGTTTTATATCTCGTCAAAGTTCCCTGTGCGAATTCTTTATCTATCAAAGCTTCCATTCGGTTATTATGATCCTGGAAAATCGGGATAAGCATTCTGCTTTTTTGGTGGGTTCCGAGTAGCCTCATCTTGAGAGTATCTACTGACACTAAATTGCCTTCCTGCACAATTTCTTTTTGAGCGTCGTGTACTTTTGCTTTCAAAATATCTAAATAAGCATTTAGCGTCCTTGCTTCCTCGGAACTTCCTTTCATACGGTTTTGTTCCTGACTCCATTTTTCGGGCATTACAAAACGTTTGGAGCTAATCTCCAAGCGTACTCCGTCAATGGTAATTCGTAAATAAATCGGGACTAAACCTGCAACATTGGTTTTGGCTCTTTTAGCATAAAAGAGAATTGAAATTTTGGCATTCATAGTGGTGACTTCATAGGGTTAAATTTAATTTTAAAGACTCCTATCCACAAGACATTCATTTGCTGAACAGCCAATAAACAGGTGACTTTTGATAAATTCGGTTACCCAAATCGGACACCAAGTCGGGTACCCGAATTTATCCCCTACGTTTTGTAAAAAACTATATTTTTTGAGATGCCATAAAAACAAAAAGCCTTTAAATCATACGATTTAAAGGCTTTTGTGAGGTTTTACCTCTTTTGTGGCGATCCGGACGGGACTCGAACCCGCGACCTCCGCCGTGACAGGGCGGCATTCTAACCAGCTGAACTACCGGATCAATTTTTATAAGAACTCCTTTTCTTTAGGTGAGTGCAAAATTACGCTTTTTTCCCAATCCTGCAAATGTTTTTAAAAAATAAATGCTTCCCAATAAGGAAAGCATTCATTTTCAGTTTATTTTTTTTCTTATAGATGAGCAGACAATTTCTCAGCTATAACTTCTTTTGGACTTACCCCTACCAATTTGTCTACCACTTCACCATTTTTGAAGATCAACAAAGTAGGAATATTTCTAATTCCGTATTCTACAGAAACGTCTTGGTTGTTATCAACATCAACTTTTCCTACAACCGCTTTACCATCAAAATCGTTAGAAATTTCATCAACGATTGGTCCCAACATCATACATGGTCCGCACCATGCAGCCCAAAAATCAACCAATACTGGTTTATCCGAATTAAGTACTGTGTCTTTAAAATTGCTGTCTGTGATTTCTAATGCCATAATATTTTTATCTTTAAATGTATATACAAATGTACTAAAATAAGTGCGACTCCAATAGTATCCGCTCCTATTGCTTTTATTGGTAATTTCTATGAAAGTTCCGCTTGAATTCCCTTTACCGCATTCATTAACTGATCAATATCGGCTTTCGTCGTGTAATGACTAAAGGACACTCGTAATGGTGTTCCATTTTCCATATCGTTTTCATCTAAGATCATCAACATTACAGTTGAAGGCTGTGCTGCTCCAGAAGAACATGCGCTTCCTTGGGAGATTGCAATTCCTTTCATATCCAATTTCAATCCAATTAATGGATCTTTGAATGGTAGTAAAACGTTCACCAAAGTGAATAAAGAATTCTCCTTTTCATTGGATCTTCCGTTGAATTTTACATTTGGGATATTTGCTTTGAATTGCTCAATTGTATAATCTTTGATTTCTTGAATTTGAGTTGCATAGGCATCCAAATTCTCAATACACATATCGAATGCTTTTCCTAAACCAGCGATTCCGCTAACATTTTCTGTTCCAGCTCTCAGTTCACGTTCTTGAGTTCCACCAGAAATCATACCTTTTAATTTTGTTGATTTCTTGATGTATGCAAATCCGCTTCCTTTTGGCCCGTGGAACTTATGCGCACTGCATGATGCAAAATCAATATTGATTTTTGAAAAATCCAAATCCAAATGCGCTACCGTCTGCACCGTATCCGAATGGAAATAGGCATTATACTTTTCGCATAAAGCTCCTATTTTCTCAATATTGTAGATGTTTCCGATCTCATTGTTCGCATGCATCAACGTCACCAAAGTCTTTTTATCCGAGCTTTGAAGAGCTTTTTCTAAATCTTCAAGAGATAAGTCTCCTTGGTTATTTGGACGCAAATACACAACTTCCACTCCCTTTCTGTTTTTCATATCGCGAACCGATTCGGCAACGCATTTATGCTCAAGAGGCGAAGTAATAATTCGTTCAACACCTAAAAATTCAACACAAGCTTTAATAATCAAGTTGTTGGATTCGGTACCGCAAGACGTAAAAATAATTTCGTTAGACTGTACATGAAGTGCATCTGAAATATTCTTCCTAACGTTCTCAATTAACGCTTTTGCTTCTTGCCCAAAACTATGAGTAGAGGAAGGATTCCCGTAATTAATTTTCATCACATCCACCATTGCATCAATTACTTCTACTGAAAGTGGTGTTGTAGCGGCGTTATCCAGATATACTTTTTCCATTTTAAACTTGCTATTTTGTCGATTTATTTGCGCAGCAATTTAGTGAATTTTCTCTGATTTTCCGAATCCAAAAAAACGCCTTAAAACGAAATATTTTCACCATTTTAAAATAAACCATCTCATAAAGTGAACAAAAACAAAAAATCCACCCACTAATTAGGATAGATTTCAAAATATTTACTGAATAAAATTCTGTATTTTGATTAACTAGTTCGTTAAAATTTTCCGTGTGTAATGTTACCTATTCATCATATATTCAAACGTTGCAACTCTGAAACTCCAAAGTTTTAAAGTTTGTCTTGCATATAATTTTTCATTTTTCTCACCTACAATTAGTTCGTCTGTAAATGAAGAATGAAATTGAGCCCAATACTTGTTTTTAGAATCACTTAATAGAAAATAAAATCCAGGATCACCAAATTTCTTCCCAACAGATTGTAATACTAATTCATGATTTTCTCCAATTTTTGGTTGTAATAACACGGTCGCATTTCCTTTTGGTAAAGGAAAAACGGCTTTGATGCAAATTACACCATCTGGTAGAACACAAGTTTCATAAACACCTGAGTAAATGATTAGTCCCGAAGATTCTATTTTCCGTAGCCAAATGGTATATTTTGTTTCTTGCGATTGCTGATCAATTAGTTGAATAATTTCGCTCGTTAATACTTCTCTTTTATGGATTTGCTTTGTTGGAATGTTAAGCTGATTGATTCGTTGACTAAATAATCGATTGACAATTAATCCAAAAACTTTAAAAAATGGATTCCATTGTACGCTAAAAGTCAATTTATACTCTGATGTATTTTCGTAGAAATCAATGACTTTTTCAGACAGTTTGTTCAATTCCATCTCCAATAAGTTTAAAGAATGAATTGATTTTAGTAAACCCGCCGACCGACAGTTCCTTGAAATATGCAAACTTTCCCGTTCTGCAAGCTCATTGATGAATTTTTCTCCAATTCCATTAATTTCACCAAAAGGACCCATCAGCCACGACTCTTCAATAGGATCAATTTCTTTTCCCCAAATAATAATCCACTGCTGAGTGAACCAGTCTTGAAGTTTTTGCATGGAATGGGCGAAATTCATACTTAATTACTCTTAAAGGAAGTGTAATTCGATTTCCCATTCCATTTTCCAAATTCACCAAGAATCTTAAATCGTAAAGTTGTAAATTCAAAATGAAAATCCTTCCTGTTCCGTTCTTTCATTGCATTGAAATGTCTTTTCGGTTGTGGCATTTTACTATGACCGTGAACCATGTCTGTCATTTCCTTTTGCGTTCTCCAAATCGAAAATGTTGAAATTAAATTGGGATATAGAATAGAAGCCAATGATAGGGTTGTTCCAGAATGATCACGAACCATTTTTTCAACAGGTCTTCCCCAACGAATAAATCTTGGAATCTGAGCAAACTTCATTCTTGCCAATGTAACAGCAACAACAGGATTTACTTCCATATCGTTTTCATTGATCCTTTTTGGAATTTGAAAACCAGAAATATTACCCCATTGCCTGATGAATTCAAGTTTTAAATACCATCCTTTACTTAGTTTTATTCCTAATGGATGATTCATTAAAAACTGTTCAAATTTATTTTCACTTTCCCATTGTGCAAATACCACAACTTCTTTGGAAAAAAATCTTGACTTTGAATAAATTGGTGAACCTAAAATCATTGCAGACATCGTTTCTGCATAAACTAAACCTTCAACATTTTTTGATTTTAATGGTACAACCATCGCTTTGATTGACTGAAAAAATGAAAGTTTAATAAGATGATAGGTGAAGAAATTCATAGTGTTCTTGTCCGCTCATTAATTCACAGACATTGAAAATTACAACAAATTACTTAATGAAAGAAACGGAAATAACTTTCGTCTGCCCAGGAAAGCATTGGTTTGTCACCGGAAGTATCTCCAAAAGCAATAGATTTATCATATCGAAGGCCTTCTATCGCTTTTTTAATTCGAAACACTTTTTCCTCGCCATTACAATTTTTCGTGATAAAATCACCAGTAAAAATGCCATTTGAAAACTGCGCTTCTGTCGCTAATAAATTCATACTGAACTGCTTTGCAAACGGACGAACCCAAATATCCAAAGAAGCCGTTACCAAATAAGATTCTGTAGCTGAACGATCAATATTCTGAATAAAATCTAACGCATTTGTGCGAATTAATTTTGGATATTCTTTATCAAAAAACTGTTGCGCTTTTGTTGTAATTCGTTCCTCCGATTGGCCTTTTAAAATGGAACCAACGAAACTTTTCTTCACTTTTTCCGCATCTGCTAATTTCAACTTCAGCAAAATAAAAAGCGGAACATGCTTCAAATATTGAACATGATATTTTTTCGAATTATAAAATTTCAAAAATAAAAACATCGTGTCATGCTGAGTGAGCGTACCATCAAAGTCAAAAAAATACAACTTTTTCATCCAATTACATTTTTAGTTTTTTGAAAATAAACTCGGGAACATTTCGGATAATCATCATAATCAACGCCCAAATAGGCAAAACGTACGCAACATTTTTTTTCTGTTTATAAGCTTTGTAAATACAATTTGCAGCTTGCTGCGGTGTTGCCGTTAGTTTTGGATTCAATGGTAAACCTTCCGTCATTTTTGTTGCCATAAATCCTGGTTTTACTGTAAGAACATGAACTTTTTTATCGAACAAGAAATTTCGCAACCCACTTAAATAGGTTGTAAAACCAGCTTTTGCAGAACCGTAAATAAAATTACTTTGACGCCCTCTTTCTCCAGCAACTGAAGACAATCCAATGATTGTTCCGGTACGTTGAGATTGAAATTTGTGCGCAAAAAAGTTCATTAAAGGAACCAATTTTGCATAATTAATATCAATAATTCGATCCGTATTTACATTGTCATATAGGCCTTCTTCGGAATTTTGACCAAGATATCCAGAAGCACAAAAAAGTAAATCGGATTTGATATGTTCTAATTTATGATAATCAATTTCCTTCGTCAAATCAACTTCGATAACCTCCGAAGGTTGAAAATATTTAACATCAATATGTTTTGCAAATTTTTCAGTTGTCTCTCTATTTGAAGTCAGCAAAAACAACGTTGAATATCTTTTTCCTTCCATCAAAACCTTTTCTACAAAGGCTTGGGCAACTTCAGAATTCGTTCCTAATACAATCATGAAATGGGTTTCTACTTAGAAAATTTTACTTTTATCCGTTAACGATTCTTTTATGTTGATGTGAAACAAATTTTGAATTGGTCACATTCTGAAGATAGTTTGTTAAGCTTGATTTACTCATACAATCCTTTGTTAGATATATTCTTCCTCCATATTCTTCAACAATTTCATCCAAAGTTTTGATGAGCTTCGGCAATTTAGAATTTACTTTAAAATCTAAAGCCAATGTATAGCCCTCCATTGGAAAGGAATTATAGGCTTGTGGATTATCTTTTCCGAAAAGCTTCAAAACAGCCAAAAATGAGCCATTTCCAGATTTTGCAATTGCCGTAAGAATCTTAGTCATCCCTTCTTTCCCTTGAGCTTTTGGAATCACCATTTGGTATTGGATAAATCCATTTTTACCATAAATTTTGTTCCAATCATTGACAACATCCAAAGGATAAAAAAAGGTATCATAGTCTACAAAATCATGAACTTCTTTTTGACGTTGCTTATTGAAATACAACCAATTAAATATCTTAATACTCAATTTATTTAGGACAAATCCAGGAAAATAAAAAGGAACCGTTGGATGCGGTTTAGATTTTAATTTAAACGGATTATTTTGCAATTTTGGAGACAATTCTGCCTTTAAAGCATGTTCGCCACGCATTAAAATAGAACGTCCAATATTTTTTCCAGTTTGCAAACAATCAATCCATGCAACGTTGTAGGTCCAAGATTCCGATTCTTCAAAAAGCTGAAAAATCTCATCCAAGTTATTCGCTTTGATACTTTCTTGACGAATGTAAACCGATTCGATATTTTTTAACTTGATTTTTGCTGAAAGAATAATTCCCGTAAGTCCCATTCCACCAATCGTTGCCCAGAAAACCTCAGTATTTGATTCAGGAGAACAAATTAAAACTGAACCATCTTCCTTCATCAAAGAAAACTCCAAAACATAATCTGAAAAACAGCCTTCTGCATGATGATTTTTCCCATGAACATCAGAAGCAATTGCACCACCAACACTCACGAATTTGGTTCCTGGAGTCACGTGCAAAAAATATCCTTGAGGCACAGAAACTTCTAAAATCTCTGATAAAAGAACCCCTGATTCGCATTCAATAATGCCATTCAAACGATCAAAGCTGATAAATTTATTAAGTCTTCGTGTCGAAAAAATCGCATCGCCTAAAGAAGCGTCACCGTAACATCTTCCGTTTCCACGAGCGATAACTTCTTTATTTGAAACGACAAATTTTTGAATTTCAGCAATAGAATCAGCCGATTTCATCACGGAATCAACGATGGGATAATTGCCCCAATTGGTTACTTTTTGTGTTTTTAAATTCTTCATCATCTTTTCATCATCAATTATGGTAATAAATCAACATCATAAACGTGATCGCCCAAAGAGCAATTGTAACCTGAATATAATGATCTTTATAAACAATTTTGGTAGGAGATTCAGTTCTGTTATACACTAAGGTTTGCTGCAAATACCTTAAAAAGGCGAAAACAACAAAAATAAAAGTGTAGAAAACTTTCATCCCAAATTTTTCCTGAACTTCAGGTGTAACGGTAAACATTAAATACGAAACGATCGCCAAAGTCACCGAAATAGACAACGCAATATCCGAAAACTGCACATTATACCCATCCAATGAACGTCTTGTTTTTCCCGAAATCTGAGCATTTATCAATTCTCCACGTCGTTTTCCAATCGCTAAAACCAAAGCCAAAAGGAACGTCAACAAAATAGCCCATTGCGAAATCGGAATTCCAGATGCGTAACCTCCCGCCAAAACTCTTAAAACAAAGCCCATGGCAATGATACATACATCAATAATGGCAACATGTTTCAGTTTAAACGTATACAAAAGGTTCATCACAAAATATGTGGCAATGATAATGGCGAACTTCCAAAATGAAACTTGGAAATAACTTTTTCCAAAAAATATTAAGGTAACAACAGAAAGCAAAAGAAATACAAAAATCCCAACTGCGGTTGGTTTTGAAATCGCTCCACTTGCTAAAGGTCTGTTTTTCTTTTCAGGATGTTTCTTATCGGACTCGATATCCATATAATCATTAACAATGTAGATTGAGCTAGCAGTCAATGAAAATACGATAAATGCGAAGAAACTTTGAAGTAATAGGTTTTGATGAAAAAAATTACCTGAAAAAAACAATGGTCCGAACACAAATAAATTCTTCACCCATTGTTCTACACGAAGCAATTTTAAATATTTTTTCATCCGATTCTCTTGTTTGTTGCAAAAATAGCAATTTTCTTTAATTATCACGCTTAAAATCAACAAAAAAGGCCGCAAATTGCGGCCTTCTTTTTCCTATAAATATTGATTAATTGCCCGATTGAGCATCTTTGATCATATTTTCATTTGCTGTAATTGCAAACTCAACTCTTCTGTTTTGAGCTCTACCAGCATCGGTATCATTTGTAGCGATTGGTTCTGCTTCACCAACACCCATTGAATTCATACGGCTTCCAGCAATTCCTTTAGAAAGCAAATAATTTTTTACAGAGTTTGCTCTTCTTTCAGAAAGTTTCTGATTGTAATCATCAGCACCTTTGCTATCTGTATGTCCGTAAATATTAATATTCGTGTCTGGATTATTAGCTAAAACAGTTACTAATTTATCTAAATTCGCTTTTGCAGTTGCCGTAAGATCAGATGAATCAAATCCAAAGTTGACCATATTTTCTTTCAAAGTAACTTTGATCCCTTCACCTACTCTTTCTACTTCCGCTCCTGGTAAAGTTTCTTTAATCTCTTTAGCTTGCTTGTCCATTTTGTTACCGATAACGTTACCTGCAACACCACCAACAATACCACCTAATACAGCACCAACTGGAGCATTTTTACCTTTACCGATATTATTTCCAAGAATACCACCAATTACAGCACCTGCTGCAGTACCGATTGCGGTTCCTTTTTGTTGATTGTTCGCATTTTGAACAGATTCACAACTCGTAAAGATCAATGCTGATCCTAAAAATAAAGCTGCTACTTTTGTTTTTGTTATATTGATATTTTTCATATCTGTAGTTTAATTTTAATTCGTACTTAATTAGTTAACTTTTGTAAAGTTGTAAACGATTCTTACCGTTTCACTTGTTGTTGGAATATTTTGTTCCAAACTAAAACTTGAATCGGATTGGTTTACTAATCTCAAGCTATATCCTGAAATATTTTGTTTCGCTTTTGTTCCATCGACAACTTTCTTAAACTTGAATTCTGATCCATTAACCACTTCAAATTTAATTGGTTGAACAATTGAAGGACAAGAACCTCCACCATTCACAGTGTATGATCCTGTATAATTATTCGGAACTAATTTCCATTGAGAACCTACGAAACATTGAGCATCTGCACCTTCGTCAAATGGTTTTACTGAATAATTTTTGTCATAATCTACACTCGTGATTTGCCAGTCTCCTTTAAGTTTTAGAAATTCGGCTTTGTTAGATTGCGCTGTTTTTGCTGTTGAACATGATGCTAAAATTGCTGTTCCAAAAATTCCAGCTAAAATTATATTTTTCATAGTCTAAATGATTTTTGTGTTTAGGTCTATTACAAAACTATGCCAAAATTCGCTATTCTCAATAAAAAAAGCCTTACAACAAGGCTTTTTTTTCTTACATAATTATTTTTTCGAGCTTTTTTTAATCGGCATTGTCTTTTTCGGAACCGATTTTATCTGCTGACCATATTTTTCATAAGCATATTGAGCTGCTTTCGCGACATCAATTACGCCTCCCGCTTCAGAAATCGAATCGAATCGAGCATTTTCAGGAGGAGCCAATTGCGCATTAACAGTTGATTTATTCGCTGTACGAACTAACGCTTCAATAATTTGATTCGGTTTCAAATTCGGCATATAAGCTAACAAAACAGCAGCAGCACCAGCAACAACTGGCGATGCCATGGATGTTCCTTGCAAATACTCGTATTTTCCGTCTGGAACTGTAGAGTAAATTTTGTCTCCAGGAGCAAAAACATTCACCATTTTCTGATTGTAATTAGAAAAATCAGCTCTTAAGTTAACGTTATCATTTGTAGATGCTCCCACCACAATCATGTTATCAATAAACGGCGAAGCATCGGTTGATGTCGTAAAATTGGTAGGATAATAACGATGAACCGCAATATCTTCATTTTCATTCCCAGCTGCTTTTACCAACAAAACCCCTTTATCTTGTGCGTATTTAAAAGCGTCCCAAACGTGTGATTTTCCAGGCGACATTGGTTTTCCAAAGCTCATGTTCAAGACTTTAGCACCATTATCAACCGCATATCGTATCGCATTTGCAATATCTTTATCACGTTCATCACCATCTGGAACAACTCTAACAGACATAATTTTAGCCACTTTACTTGCTACACCATATTGCGTTTCATTTCCTTGCGGATACCCTGCAATAATCCCCGCTACGTGTGTTCCGTGTTGCGCGTCTGGACCTTCATAATGGTTATTTCCGTATATCTTTTCAGCGTAATTATCGTAATCATCGCCAACAAACTCAGCACGAGGATCGAAATCTAAATTATATTGGTAAAGAGCACTTGTTTCGTACTGTTTAAGCGCATCTTTCATCAATTTATCTAAGAATTCTTTGACTTTATCTGATGATTTTCCTTGAACTTCAGGATCCGATTGCAAACGCCCTAAAAAGTCCAAAGCAATGGCTTCATCTTGAGTGGAAGGTCTAATTCCTTTCAAGACATCCATCGTTAAATTCTGACCATTTAAAAGCGTGATCATTGTTGGAACTAACGATTCCATTTTTTTGAAGAATGCATAATTCTGTCTTGCCTCAATACTTTTGGTGTTGAAAATTTGTTTCGACTCCATATAGGATTGAAACTCATCTGGCATTTTGGTTTGATTTGCCTTATTTTCAACAGAATTTGAACCTTCAAAAAGTGGTTTGTATTTCTTGACAATACGAGTTACCTCCATATTGTCAATATCTACATCGCCTTTTTTGTTTCCAAGGAAATTCCAACCGTGAACATCATCAACATAGCCATTTTTATCATCATCAATACCATTTCCAGGGATTTCTTTGCTATTCGTCCACATATTTTTCACCAAACCAGGATGATCGACTTCGACACCACTATCCAAAACACCAACTACAACCGATTGCGGTTTTAAACCTTTCGATTCAAAAAACTGATATGCAGCATCCGTATTTACACCAAAAATTTGATCTTTTTGATAATTTTTATGATACCACGTTTTCAATTCAGCTTCTGCTTTAGCTTCGTCTGCTGCTTTTGAATTTTGAGCCCAACCCAATCCTATTCCTAAAAATAAGGCGGCGGCGATGTACATCTTTTTCATATTCGTTCTACTTTGAAAATGTTATTTTTCTGCCTTGTTCGGCAATTTCCCAAGAAATCATATCATTAAGTGGCTGCAATTCGGAATTTAGTTTTTCAACAATTCCAGCTTTTGGTTTGATGTGCGTAATAATCAATTTTACCTTTTGCAATGCTTTTTTTCCAGTTAAATTCTGCAAAACAAGCATTTCCTCATGAAGTAATTTGGGTGTCAAATGTCCAAACAACTTATCATCTGGTTGATCATTGGCGTACGAGCATTCCAAAGCAATACCGCGTAATTTATTCTCTTGGATTAACGGCGCAATCGCTTTCCAAAGGTTTTTTAATTGATTGGATTTTTCAATGCGATCGGCACCAGTATCTCCTAAATACAAAAAGTATGCATCTTTTGAATTCTTTAACAAAATTGCGGAGCTCAAATTTTCACCAACGTGACTCAACGGAAATATTTTGGCCTTCAAATCCGTATTTTTCACCTCGAACCATGTTCCAAATTCTAGATTTTCGTAGGTATATTTTCCCAAAGCTGGTTTATCGCCTTCATTAGTGAAATTCCCCCAAACATCCCATCGAAACACATGATTTTTAAATGCATCTAATGTATTTTTTGATCCATAAAGATATTTCGGACTGTCTTCTGGAGAATTGATAATCAACCCAGACGAATGATCAAAATGCGGATGCGAAATAAAATAGCCTTTGATTTTATCTTTAACAAATTGAGAAGGCTCTTCCGTTTTATTTTCTTTTTTTAAATAAGTACGAACACCCGAAAAAACCGTTCCAGCATCCAAACTTAAATAATTTTCCTTGGAACCCGAACCAATTAAATAGGCTGATAAATTGGCTTCATCAACACCACCGCGAACGCCAATCGGAATTAACGTGAAATCTTGCGCATGAACAATTGTTGAAACAAAAACAGAACAAATAACTAAGAATCCTTTCATGATTTAATTTGTTTTAAATACGCTAAACTTTCTGGTCCCAAATTGCAAATCACATCCAAAATCGAGAGATTTTCAATAAATCCAAATTTCTCATCAAAGGTTTGATAATATGTTGGAAAACCAAATTCTTCTTTTGATTTTGCGGAAAACTGGTTACGGTAATCTGTTCCCTCAAAGTTCGCTTCAAAATCAGTCGTTAACTGAAAAGGAATATCCATTTTCAAAATTTTGAATAGAACTTCCAACGCATTACGATTGAAATTCAACAAAGAACGTTCTTCAAAAAAAACAATTGATTTTATTTTATCTTCATAAAATTCAAAATACGGCGAACCTCGATACGCCGATTCAATGGATTTCCAATGCTGTTTTCTCCAATTTTCGACATCAGAAATTTGAATATCTTTCATCAGTCGACTTCCCGAATGTTGTATCGGAATCATCAACGAAAGCTTTCCATTTGCTGCATAAATACTCGTTCTGTTGCGATAGGTTTGCTTCGGAAATGTCTCAAACTGTTCAAAAAAAACAGATGAACTTTCCTTTACCAAAGCCGAAAACCAAGCAACTGGTGGCAAATAAAATATGGGAAATAGGGATTTTTGCATAGGTCTCACAAATTTGAGAATTCTTAAAATAAAGACAGGATGTTCTCAAAACTCACATTTCGAAAACATCCTGCTTGCCTTTACTAAAGGCGATTATTGAGTGTATTAATCTTCTTTTTTCTTTTTGAATAGCTTTTCAAAAAAGTCCCATCCAAAAAACAATACCAAAACAGCTACCGCAACCCACCAATACGATGTTTTATTGGCATCACCTGTGTTCGTCGCTTTAAACATTCTATCCCAACGGATTTTCTTTTTTGGCGCTTGGAAATCTGAATTAGAATCGGCGAAAACCCCTTCTAAACTCAACCAAGTAAACATGGGTTTCCCAACGATATGCGTTTCTGGAACAAAACCGAAGAAACGTGAATCTAATGACGCATCGCGGTTGTCACCAATCATCATATAATAATCGTACTTCACCGTATATTGCTTCGCTGGAGTTCCGTTGATAAGGAATTGTCCATTTTTAGTTTCCAACGTATTTCCTTCGTATTCGGTAATCATTTTCTGATATTCAGGAAGATTATCCGCTGTCAATGTAATCACATCTCCTTTTTTAGGAACACGTAATGGGCCATACCAATCGATATTCCAATCTTTGTTGTTCGGAAAAATTGTATTCGAAACATTGACTTTATTCGTAAATACCCACTTTCCAGCTTCTTGACTTTTAGCCATATCTGGATAGTATGAAATGTCTTTTTCGCCTTTAGGACGAATATCCTGCGTTATTGAAACAACGCCTTGTAGTTCTTTAAATTCTTTCGCAAACTTATCTGTTAACCCACTAAAACGATAGTTGTAACTTCCATTTCCAAGATCTTGAACATTTACCGGTAAAAATCCATATGCATTATAAATCATATCCATATCCAACATTTGGTTGGTTTTAACATTATATGCATGCTGAACTTCGGCATCACCCATTCTTTTTTCTGGTTGACCATTTACGAATAATTCACCATTACGGAACTCGATCGTTTCACCAGCTGCTGCAACCAATCTCTTTACATACGGATCTTTACGATCGATTGAAGTATGCACTGAGTCTGCAGGATAATTGAAAACAACAATATCATTACGTTTTGGTTTTTCCCAACCTGGTAATCTCAAATACGGCAAAGAAACACCATCAGCATAGGATTTCGGATCATCTTTTGGATTTCCATTTCCACCTTTATCAAAAATTGTACTTTGCAAAAACGGAATTGCCAAAGGACGCATCGGCATACGATATCCATAATTC
>JAFAFC010000026.1 GCA_023423715.1 Bacteroidota bacterium | reverse complement strand
AACCCCCCCCCCCCCCCCCCCCCCCCCCCCCCCCCCGAAGCTCCAAAAACCAGCTTGGTATTTAAAAGCCTTGTGCGATTAAAGAATTGGCGACTTTTACAAATCCAGCGATATTCGCACCTTGGTAGTAATTGATGTTTCCTTCTTTTAAATCTGCGTGACTTTTACATTGTTTGTGAATGTCTTGCATAATTGTTTTCAGCCTTTGATCGACTTCTTGTCGAGTCCAACTTAGTCGCAACGAGTTTTGGGACATTTCGAGTCCTGAAGTTGCTACGCCACCCGCGTTGGCAGCTTTTCCGGGTCCATAAAGTATCTTGTGGTCTAAGAAGAAGTGTACCGCTTCAGGTGTACAAGGCATATTGGCGCCTTCTGCTACCAGTTTGCATCCATTTTTGTAGAGGATTTTTGCGTCTTCTAGATTGAGCTCATTTTCCGTTGCATTTGGTAATGCGATATCGCATGGGATTTCCCAAGGCGTTTTCCCTTCCACAAATTTTGCGTTCGGATAGTATTTTACGTATTCACTAATTCGTTCGTAATTTTCAAATTTAATTTCTGCAATCTTATTAAGTTTTTCAGTAGTAATGCCTTCCTCATCATAAATGTAGCCGGAAGAATCGGATAATGTAAGAACTTTAGCGCCCATTTCGATACACTTCTCTGCGGCGTAAAAGGAAACATTTCCAGATCCTGAAATAACAACTGTTTTTCCTTTTAACGATTCGTTTTTCTCATCAAGCATGCATTCGACAAAATAAAGCAGTCCATAACCTGTAGCCTCTGGGCGAATTAAAGAACCTCCATAATCAAGCCCTTTTCCTGTTAGGACGCCTGTGAATTTGTTTCTTAAGCGTTTATAGTGTCCGAATAGAAACCCAATTTCGCGTGCGCCAACACCAATATCGCCCGCGGGAACGTCTGTATTTTCATCAATGTGTTTTGATAATTCTTCCATAAAAGCCTTGCAGAATCGCATAATTTCCATATCGGATTTTCCCTTAGGGTCGAAATTGGAGCCTCCTTTTCCGCCACCCATAGGTAAAGTCGTCAAGCTATTTTTGAAAACTTGTTCAAAGGCAAGGAATTTTAAAATTCCCAAATTAACGCTCGGGTGAAATCGTAATCCTCCTTTGTAAGGGCCAATACATGAATTCATCTGAATGCGATATCCTTTATTAACTTGAATCTCATTCTGATCGTCATGCCACGTTATTTTGAATTGGATAATTCGCTCGGGCTCTACCAATCGGTCTAAAACTTTATGATGAATGTACTTTGGATTTTTGTTGATGTACGGAATTAATATCTCGGCAACTTCATGAACCGCTTGGTGGAATTCGGGTTCGTTGGGGTTTTCTTTTTTCACTTTTAGCATGAAATCTTCTAAATTCAATTTCTTCTCCATAATTTCAATATTTAAATTTAATATGATACGAAATTAACAAAAAAAATAAAAAGAATATAAAAAATTAACAAAAAAAATATTTAAGCTGTATAAAAAGGCTTTAATTGTTGTTTAAAATAAAAAAAACCACCCCGTTTTGGAGTGGTTTAATTTTATATTGAAAGCGAAAATTAATTCGCTTCCATTCTTTTAATTAAATTCAATGCAGAACCCGCTTTGAACCAATCAATTTGTTGATCATTGTACGTGTGGTTTGCTATAACGATATCTTTAGTTCCATCGTTGTGAACAAATTCTAAAGTCAATTGTTTTCCTGGAGCAAATTTGTCCAAATCCAAGAAATTAACAACGTCATCTTCTCTTACTTTGTCGTAATCAGCTTTATCAGCGAACGTAAGACCCAACATCCCTTGTTTTTTAAGGTTGGTTTCATGGATACGAGCAAAAGATTTCACCAAAACCGCTTTCACGCCCAGATGTCTCGGCTCCATTGCAGCGTGCTCTCTTGAAGAACCTTCACCGTAGTTTTCGTCACCAATAACAATCGAAGGAACATGAGCCGCTTTGTATGCTCTTGCAACCGCAGGAACTTCACCATAAGCACCTGTTAATTGGTTTTTCACGTTATTCGTTTCCATGTTGTAAGCGTTTACGGCTCCAATCAACATATTATTCGAAATATTATCCAAATGACCTCTGTATTTCAACCAAGGTCCAGCCATAGAAATGTGGTCGGTTGTACACTTACCAAAAGCTTTAATCAAAACAAAAGCTCCAGTAATGTTCAATCCGTCCCAAGCTGGGAATTCTTCTAGCAATTGAAGTCTATCCGAAGTTGGACTAACAACAACTTGTACATTAGAACCATCTTCAGACGGCGCTTGATAACCGTTATCATCTACTGCGAAACCTTTTGCAGGAAGTTCAGAACCTTTAGGCTCATCTAATTTCACTTGCTCACCAGCTTCGTTCGTTAAAGTATCTGTAATTGGGTTAAAATCTAATCGACCTGAAATTGCAACTGCGGCAACCATTTCTGGAGATGCTACGAAAGCGTGTGTATTTGGGTTTCCGTCCGCTCTTTTCGCAAAGTTTCTGTTGAAAGAGTGGATAATTGAGTTTTTCTCTCCTTTATCAGCGCCTTCTCTGTCCCATTGTCCGATGCAAGGTCCACAAGCGTTAGTAAAGATTCTTGCGTTCTCAAATTTTCTAAATGAATCCAAGAAGCCATCTCTTTCTGCTGTGAATTTCACTTGCTCAGAACCTGGGTTTATTCCTAAAATCGCTTTTGGTTTCACACCTTTAGCAACCGCGTCTTCAACAATAGAAGCAGCTCTTGATAAATCCTCGTAAGATGAGTTGGTACAAGAACCGATTAACGCCCATTCAACTTCTAAAGGCCATCCGTTAGCTTCCGCTTTTGCTCTAAATTCAGCAACTGGTGTCGCTAAATCTGGCGTGAAAGGTCCGTTCAAATGTGGTGTTAATTCAGAAAGATTGATCTCAATAACTTGATCAAAATATTGCTCTGGATTTGCATAAACTTCAGCATCACCAGTTAAGTGTTCTGCTACTTTATCAGCAGCATCAACCACTTCTTGTCTTCCCGTTGCAGCCAAATATCTTCTCATAGAATCATCGTAACCGAAAGTAGAAGTTGTTGCTCCGATTTCCGCTCCCATGTTACAAATTGTTCCTTTTCCAGTTCCAGAAAGAGATTCTGCACCTTCACCGAAATATTCAACGATACAACCAGTCCCACCTTTTACGGTTAAAATACCAGCAACTTTTAGGATAACGTCTTTTGCAGAAGTCCATCCGCTCATTTTACCTGTTAATTTAACACCGATCAATTTTGGCATTTTCAGTTCCCAAGCCATTCCAGCCATTACGTCAACGGCATCAGCTCCACCAACACCGATGGCTACCATTCCCAAACCTCCTGCATTAACCGTGTGAGAGTCGGTACCAATCATCATTCCGCCTGGGAAAGCGTAGTTTTCTAAAACCACTTGGTGAATAATCCCAGCTCCTGGCTTCCAAAAACCGATTCCGTATTTATCACAAACAGAACTTAAGAAGTTGAAAACCTCCGAGTTCTTATTAATTCCTTCTTGTAAATCCGCTTCAGCACCAACTCTCGCCTGAATCAAGTGATCGGCGTGCGCTGTAGATGGAACCGCAACTTTCGCTTTTCCAGCTTGCATAAACTGTAATAACGCCATTTGCGCCGTCGCATCCTGCATCGCCACTCTATCCGGTGCGAAATCTACATACGAGTTTCCTCTTTCGTAAGCTTGTGTTGCGTTACCTTCCCAAAGGTGTGCATAAAGAATTTTCTCAGCAAGTGTCAAAGGTTTTCCCACAACTTTTCTCGCAGCTGCGATTCTTTCTGGGTAACGTTCGTACACTTTTTTGATCATATCAAGGTCAAAAATCATACTTTAATTTTTTAATATTATACTTTGAAATGTTTTAAAATCGACTTCTAAAATTAGTGATAATTTAGAACTTATTCGGTTTCAGCTTGTTATTAAGATTGATTTTAAATAAGAATCAGAATTGACAATCCGACAACCTTATTTTGAATTGAAATCAATTTTAACAGCTTTAATTAGGATGAGAATTTTATGCCATCAACCCAAAATTTTAGTTGAAAATACCTATCGTAACAATTATTGAATATTTTCATTAAACAAAAAAGACTGCCCAAATCGAGCAGTCTTTTGTATTTATTCGAAGATTTCTTAGTGGCAAGAAATCGGTGTGAATTTCGTTAAATTGATACCTTCAACAGCATCTTGGTATTCTTCGATATTCGGAATTCTACCCAAAATAGCCGAAAGTACAACCACTGGCGTAGAAGCCAATAAAGATTCACCTTTTTTGCCATCTCTGTCTTCAACCACACGACCTTGGAAAAGGCGCGTAGAAGTTGCCATTACCGTATCTCCTTTTTCCGCTTTTTCTTGGTTACCCATGCAAAGGTTACATCCTGGACGCTCCAGATACATGATGTTTTCATATTCTGTACGCGCTGCATTTTTCGGTGCGTCGTCATTAAATTCGAATCCAGAATATTTTTGAAGCATTTCCCAATCGCCTTCTGCTTTCAATTCGTCGATGATGTTGTAAGTAGGAGCAGCAACCACTAATGGTGCATTGAATTTAACTTCACCTTCTTTTTTCTCAACATTTCTCAACATTTGCGAAACGATTTTAAGGTCATCTTTGTGAACCATACAAGATCCAACGAAACCTAAATCTACCGCTTTTGTTCCTCCGTAATACGTCAAATCACGAATTGTATCGTGCGTATAACGTTTAGAAACATCTTCGTTGTTAACGTCTGGATCGGCAATCATTGGCTCGTTGATGATGTTCAGATCAATTACTACTTCAGCATAATATTTTGCATTCGCATCGGGTTGAAGCGCTGGTTTAGAACCAGATTTAATTTCTTCGATACGGTGATTTGCTTTGTCGATAAGACCTTGAAGAACTTTATTATGATTATCCATTCCTTTATTAATCATAATCTGAATACGAGATTTTGCGATTTCTAAAGATTGAATTAAAGTATCGTCTTGTGAAATACAGATTGACGCTTTCGCTTTCATTTCCGCCGTCCAGTCGGTGAATGTAAATGCTTGATCAGCCAACAAAGTACCGATGTGAACTTCGATAATTCTTCCTTGGAAAACGTTTTCACCATCAAATTGCTTCAACATCTGCGCTTGTGTTGCATGAACCACATCACGGAAATCCATGTACGGTTTCATTTCACCTTTAAAAGTCACTTTTACTGATTCTGGAATTGGCATAGACGCTTCACCAGTCGCCAAAGCCAAAGCTACAGTTCCTGAATCGGCACCAAAAGCAACACCTTTCGACATTCTCGTATGCGAATCTCCACCGATAATAATTGCCCATTCGTCAATCGTAATGTCAATCAAAACTTTGTGAATAACGTCTGTCATTGCGTGATATTCACCTTTTGGATCTCTTGCTGTAATCACCCCAAAATCATTCATAAATTTCATCAATTTAGGAATGTTGGTTTGCGCTTTTTTGTCCCAAACCGAAGCCGTGTGACATCCCGATTGGTAAGCTCCGTCAACGATTGGCGAAATAACAGTAGCTGCCATAGATTCAAGCTCTTGAGCCGTCATCAAACCTGTTGTATCTTGAGAACCAACGATATTTACTTTGACACGAACGTCTGAACCTGCATGTAGTGTTTTTCCTGGGGTAACGCCAACAGCGTTTTTGTTGAAGATTTTTTCAACCGCCGTTAAACCTTGTCCATCTTTAGAAATTTCTTTTGCTGGAGCAAAAACTGTTGGCGCATCAACACCTAAAGTTTGCGCTGCAAAAGTTTGAATTTTCTTTCCGAAAACAATCGCATAAGAACCACCAGCTTTGATGAATTCCATTTTTTGCGGTGTTAAAGAACGAGCGATGTCGATTAATTCTTGGTCGCCGTTGTATAATTTTTGAGTTTTCGTATTAATTGTTAAAACCGTACCTGTCGCAACCGAATAAACCTCTTCTAAAATAGGTTCATCGTTTTCGTTACGAACAACGTTTCCGTTTTCATCTACTTTTTTAGTCCAGTTTTTAAGGTCGATTCCGATACCTCCAGTTACATCAACTGTCGTTAAGAAAATCGGAGAAATACCATTCGTTCCACCAACAATCGGTGCGATATTCACGAAAGGTACGTATGGTGACGCTTGTTTCCCTGTCCAAAGTGCAACGTTGTTAACACCCGACATACGAGAAGAACCAACGCCCATAGTTCCTTTTTCTGCGATCAGCATTACGCTTGCATCAGGATGTTGCGCTTGTAACGCACGAATCTGTTCCTGAGCTTCTGGCGTTATCATACATTTACCGTGCAATTCTCTGTCAGAACGAGAGTGCGCTTGGTTACCTGGCGACAATAAATCCGTAGAAATATCCCCTTCACCAGCGATGAATGTTACAATTTTAATTTCTTCTGCAACTTCAGGAAGTTTTGTGAAAAATTCAGCTTTTGCATAACTTTCAAGAATGTCTTTTGCAATCGCATTTCCAGCTTTGTAAGCATCCGCTAAACGAGCTGTATCTGCATCATACAAGAAAACCTGAGTTTTAAGAACTTCAGCAGCTTGTTTTGCAATCGCTTCATCGTTTCCTAAAGCCAAATCCAAAAGAACCTCGATCGAAGGTCCACCTTTCATGTGCGACAACAATTCGAAAGCGAAACTTGGTGTAATTTCCGCAACGGCAGTTTCACCAAGAACGATTTCTTTCAAAAATTTCGCCTTTACACCAGCCGCAGGCGTCGTGCCTGGAAGCGTGTTGTAAATTAAAAACTGAATAGAATCTGCTCTATTTGGGTTGTTAGAATCTTTAATTTGTGCGATGATTTCGCTTGTAAGTTCTGCTCCGTCAATTGGTTTTGGATGCAAACCTTGACCTTTTCTTTCTTCAATCTCTTGAATATAATCTGTATAAACGCTCATAATACTTGAAGTCACTATCTTTTGATGAGCCCATCAAAAGGGAAGTTTTTGGGGTATGTTAAATATTGATTTATAGGCTGCAAATTTACAAAAATTTACTGGGTATCGGAAGGTTATTAAGGGTAGAATTGTCGTAAATTAAGGTGAGAAATAGAGTTCTAAAGCACAAAATGATGTTTTAATCGTTGATAGAATTTTTCACTTCGTTAATTTGATAAGGTAAATGTATTCATATTTGGTTCTATCAAAGGGTTTGTCTGAACTTTTTTAAAACATCAATTGTTTTTTCTATTTTTGGCCAAAAATTTGAAAACACAAATACGTATGAAATGGATTTTAGTAGTCCTGGCTATTTTTATGTTTGAAAATAGTTGGGCTCAAAATAATGATATGCAACGATTTGCGAAACTAGAAGATTTGGGTGCGGACCCAGCGCAAATCGTCGTGAAAAATGATTCTATTCCCTTATTAATTCCGAGAAAAAAGAACGGATTATTTGGTTTTGTTAATCAAAATGGGAAGTTTGTGATTCAACCACAATATTCTAATGTTGGATTCTTTGCGGAAGATTGTAATTTGACAAGTTCGTCCAATCAAAATGCTCGAAAATACGGCAGCAATCAATATGCTTCTGTGCGAAAAAATAACATCGATTACCGTATTGATGCGAAAGGTCGCAATGTGTACAAGTTTGTAGATTCGGATCTTGCAAGTTGTCCACCCCAATTCAAAAAGCAGAAATTCAATGCTTATACACAGAACGGCTTTTATGGAATTATCAATAATCAAACATTTAAAGATCCGTTAGATTATAAGCAGTATTCAATTTATCCTCAGTATCAATATTTATATATTTTAGAAGGCGACGATCTTAATAATCCTATGATTATCGCAGTTCATAATGATATGTTCGGAATTGTTGATGTGAATAATAACATCATCGTTCCATTCATTTACGAAGATATCAAGCGAAATTTCAGTTGGAAACTCGCTCGTTTATTTGAAGTTACCCAAAATGGTGTTGATTATTTCTATGTTGATCAACATAATCAGCGATATTAAAATAAAAACAGTACATTTGCCCTGAATTTTAGGGGTGCTGTCAAAGGCTGAGATTATACCCAAGGAACCTAGAACAGATAATGCTGTTTAGGGAGCAATCTGAATTTAGCGCTGAATTCGGAACTGGTATTCTAACTTATCGAACCCCTTTTATTCCAATAAATTTTAACAAACGAAATTTAAAAGAATGAAAGGTTTTTTATTTATGGGACTATCCATTAGTTCCTTAGGTTTTGCGCAACAAAAGGCGCAAGACACCGTAACGGTAACCGAAATTGAGTCGGTTAACTTTACCAAAAGGCTTCCTGTGGTAAAGGAAGTTATCAATGTTCAAAAAGAACTTAATTACAAAAATTTAGGTCAAGATCTTCCGATTTTATTAAAAAATCAAGCGTCTGTTGTTTCGACTTCGGATGCGGGAAATGGCGTTGGCTACACGGGATTTCGAATTCGTGGCGTGATGGGAACGAGTATCAATGTGATGATGAATGGAATTCCCTACAACGATTCTGAAAGTCAAGGAACGTTTTTCGTGAATGTTCCCGATTTAACGAGTTCGGCTTCGCAAATTATGATTCAGCGTGGTGTAGGAACTTCCACCAATGGTTCTTCGGCGTTTGGAGCAAGTGTAAATGTGATTTCAAAAGATCCGGAAGAGAAGTTTTATATTAAATCCGATAATAGTTACGGTTCATTTAATACGTACAAATATTCAGCAGAAGTAGGTTCTGGAAAATTCTGGAACAACCGCTTGTCTTTGATGGGTCGATATACTAAAATCCACTCAGATGGCTATATTGATCGATCAAAATCGAATTTGGATTCGTATAATTTCACTGCTTTATTTGAAGAAAATAGTACAAAGGTTCGGTTGATGGCTTTTGGTGGAAAAGAAAAAACCTACCAAGCTTGGAACGGAATTGATCCTGAAACCTATAAAACCAATTCGAAATACAATTTTTCAGGAGCAATTTATGATGCTAATTGGGAAAATATTGTCGGATTCTACGATAACGAAACGGATAATTACAGACAGAATCATTATCAATTGTTATGGGAGCAGAAGTTTTCGGATATCTGGAAATTGGAAACAACACTTCATTACACAAAAGGAAAGGGTTACTACGAAAACTACAAGCAAGATGCTAAATTTTCGAAGTACGAACTTCCAAATCAAACCGTTAATGGAACTGAAGTAAAACGAAGCGATTTCATCCGTAAAAAATGGTTGGACAACGATTTCTATGGTCTTGTTTCTACTTTATATGGGCGATTGGAGAATGTGGATCTAAATTTTGGTGTCGTTGCTAATCAATATTACGGTAGACATTTTGGAAATGTGACGGGCGTTTATTTTCCGGAAATTCAAGAGCATGAATACTATCGAAATCGTTCTGTAAAAAACGAAATTTCAGGTTTTGCTAAAGCTTTATATAAAATGAACCGATGGGAGCTTTTTGGAGATCTTCAAGTTCGAAATATTGGCTACAATACGCTGGTTTTAGATGCGGGTGACGGCGAAGGTTTTAATTTAGATAAAAATTGGACATTCATCAATCCAAAAGCTGGGGTGAATTATAAAATCAACAATGGGAAGATTTTCCTATCCTACGCAATCGCTCAAAGAGAGCCGAATCGGGATGATTTAGAAGAAAATAACAATACCAAGGCTGAGTTTCTTCAAGATTGGGAATTGGGAATCGAAAAACAAGTTTCGCCTAATTTTTCGTGGACGGCCAACGCGTATTTCATGAATTACAAAAACCAATTGGTGTATTCTGGGGTAATCAATGATATTGGTGAGTTTGTACGTGAAAATGCTGATCATTCCTATCGTGCAGGTGTCGAAATCGCGGCAATGGCAAATTTGACTTCAAAATTTCGAGTTAATGGAAATTTGTCCTTCAGTAGCAATAAAATCAAAGAATTGAATTCCATAAAAAATGATGAATTGGTTGTTTTAAAAAATGTTGAAACCTCGTATTCACCTAATGTTATTGCGAATTTAGGTTTGCATTACGATTTCTCAAAAGTGTTTACAGTTGGATTAACCAATCAGTATATCGGAAAACAATATTTGGATAATACCCAAAACGAAAACTTTAGATTAAAGGATTATTTCTTGTCGGATTTCAATGCAAGTTATGTGCTACAACTTCCAAAAAACACGTTTGAATTTAAACTTTTAGTTAATAACATATTCAACAAAAAGTATGTGAACAACGGTTATGTTTATGGTGATACACCTTTCTATTTCGCACAAGCAGGAACTAATTTTATGTTTGGCGTAAGTTGGAAATTTCAGTAAAAACACATTTCATACAAACTAAAAACGGAGTGGTCATTTTCGGATGGCCATTTTTTGTGCGAAATAGCTTAAATTTGCCACGCTATGAATACAGTTTCTTCTTCAATTTTAGACTATTTGAAAAGCTACAAACGAGCTCAAGTTGCAGGTTTGGGCACGTTTTCAATGATTCATTCGGGAGCAAAAGTGGTTGATGGTACCAAAAACATTCTTCCACCAGCAACCGAAATTGGTTTTGTGTATGATGAAACCATTTCTGATCAAGGTTTGATGGATTATGTTTCTACAAAAACAGGTTTGTCCTCAAGACAAATTAGCACACAAATTGAAGATTGGAAAATTGCGTTGATCAATACACGGGAAGTGGAGCTTCCAAATCTTGGAAAGCTTACGAAAGAGAATGAGACACTTCAATGGAAAGGAGAGCGAGTAGAGTCATTAAGCCCAGATTTTTTTGGTTTAGAAGAAATTAATTTGGAACAACTTAACTCAAAAAACTCAAGTTCCGAAGGAGAATACAAACAAAGTAAAACAATTTTGTGGACGTTCTTAGTGGCTATTCCAATTGCAGGAATTCTCATTTTAGCGTATTCACAACGTGATCGAATTTTGGGCAAAAAATCGTTTGATGTTTCAGTGAAAACATCAACGCATCGTATTCCTAAAGCGGCTCCTGTAAAGGCAGATAGCTTACAACAAAATCAAATAAAAGCAGACAGCGCAAGCGTTTCTGCACACTAATATTCTTATTTTATGGTAAAAACCAAAACGGCTCAAGAATCGCTTACGATTATGACCAATATCGTTCTTCCGAATGAAACCAACTCTCTTCGAAACCTTTTCGGAGGGGAGCTTTTAGCAAAAATGGATCGTTGTGCTTCAATTTCTGCTGCAAGACATTGCGAAAGACGTGTGGTAACAGCTTCTGTGAATCATGTTTCATTTAATCATCCGATTCCAGAAGGCGGAATTGTTGTTTTGGAGTCGAAGGTGTCTCGCGCATTTTCAACGTCTATGGAAATTTATGTAGATGTTTGGTTGGACGACCCAATTGCAGGAGTGAAAACCCATACAAATGCAGGCATTTATACGTTTGTAGCGGTAGATGAGTTTAACAAACCCGTTCCAATTCCTGATATGATTCCAGAATCTGACGTGGAAATTGAGCGTCACGCTGCGGCAATGCGTAGAAAAGAACTTTCCTTAATTCTTTCAGGAAGAATGAAACCGCAAGAATCAATTGAGTTGAAAAAACTTTTCTGCTCGAATCCTGACTAATTTTTTCTTGATTATTTTGAATTGCTTGCTATGAAAATCCTTCAACTCGATAAAAATCATCCTTTAATTTCGGAACAACTTACGTCTAAAGGATTTGATGTGGTCGAGGATCATCATTCTTCATACGATGAGGTGCTTGCTAAAACTCAGGATTATGAGGGGATTATTATTCGCAGTCGGATTCCTTTGGATGAGCAATTTTTAAGAAAATCTAGTCATTTAAAGTTCATCGCTCGAGTAGGAGCGGGAATGGAGAATATTGATGTTGAAGTTGCTGATGAATTGGGCATTGCTTTGATCAATTCACCGGAAGGAAATCGGGATTCTGTAGCAGAACATGTTGTCGGGATGCTTCTTGTGTTGATGCATCGCTTGATGATTTCGTCGCTCGAAGTTAAAAATGGAATTTGGCTTCGTGAAGAAAATCGAGGGGACGAATTACTTGGGAAAACCTTCGGAATTATCGGTTACGGAAATATGGGAAAAGCAACGGCTAAACGACTTTCGGGATTTGGTTGCGAAGTGATTTTCTATGATATTTTACCAAATCTTTCGGATGAATATGGAACGCAAGTAAGCTTAGAAGGATTTCAAAATAGGGCAGAAGTTATTAGTTTGCACGTTCCCATTACGGACGAAACCTTTCACATGATTGATGCGGATTTCATTTCGAAAATGAAAAATCCATTCTACTTAGTCAATACCGCTCGTGGAAAAAACATAAAAACGAAAGATTTAGTTGAAGCGCTAAAGTCAGGAAAAGTAAAGGCTGCGGCTTTGGATGTTTTGGAATATGAAAAGGCTTCTTTTGAAAACCTTACCGAGTCTAATGACGATTTAGATTATCTATTACAATCAGACAAAGTTATCGTAACGCCACACATTGGTGGGTGGACTGTACAGAGCAAAGAAAAATTAGCGCAGTTCATTGTAGATAAGATTTTACGCTTGTATTCTTAACAAATCTTTATGATTTTCTCGCCCTCGTTTTGGAATAAATTATGTTAAATTGCACGACTTAATTTTATTTGAAAAGAGAGAAAATGTCGTCTATCAAAAGCATATTTCTATTTAGTTTTATAGCCATTCTTAGTATTTCTTGTAAGAAAGACAATCAAGATCAAGCAGGAAAATATTCTTCAAATTTACCTAATTACGGAAACGTCGATGTGAATTCTGTTTTTACAGAAGCAGATTCGCAAGTTCAAGATGAAGGTTTTGTACAATCTTTTCTGGATCAGTATTACAAATCCGTTTGGGAAAATGGCGATCTTTGGGGTGGAATTCTCGTAGCGAAAGGTGATAAAATTCTTTTGGAAAAATATAGAGGATTTTCGCAAGATGGAAAGCAAGATCCGATTGACGATAAAACGCCTATGCATGTTGCGTCAATCAGTAAAACATTAACAGCAATGGCTGTTTTGAAATTGATTGAAGCTAAAAAAGTAAACTTCGACGATCATGTTACGAAGTTTTTTCCTGAGTTTCCTTACCCAAAAGTAACTGTAAAAACACTTCTTAATCAACGAAGTGGACTTCCGAAATATGAGTATTTTCTGAATCATTTGAGTCCGCGTCCGATGACGTTGGATAAAAAATTCTTAACCAATCAAGATATTTTAGATTTATTGATCCAGTTCAAACCAGAATTGGCTCGAGAAACCGATACAGGGTTTATGTATTGCAACACCAATTACGCAATGCTTGCTTTAATTGTTGAAAAGGTTACCAAAACCAAATTTCCAGAAGCAATGCAGGAAATGATTTTCAAACCTTTGAAGATGCAGCACACCTACATTTTTCAAGAAAAAGATACCGCAACAGCCGCGAAATCATTTTATGCTCGTGGGCCACGCGTTTATCCATACGATCAATTGGATTTAATTTATGGAGACAAAAACGTGTTCACAACGCCACGAGATTTATTCACGTTTTCTAAAGCCATGTTTTCTAAAGATTTCCTAACTCCAGATCTTAAAGAACAAATCTTTACGCCGTATAGCAATGAAAAACCAGGAGTGAACAACTACGGTTTGGGTTTTAGAATGAAAATATTCGACGATCAAAGAAAGTTGACATATCATAACGGTTGGTGGCATGGTAGTAACACGGTTTTTGCCCATTTATTAGATTCTAAAGTGACCATTATCGCCATTGGAAATAAATATTCGAATCGTGTGTATTCGGCTTTGGCTTTATCTGCGTTGTTTGAAGATTATCCTTTCGAACGTGAGAAGTTGCAAAAATCCATTCAAGGATCAGATAGTACGAATCTCGATACGACAAATGCAGCTTCTAACGGAATGTATAGCGAATAAACCTTAAATTTGCACAAAACATCGTATGAAGAAGGTTCTTTTTTATCTGTTACTGCTCGGTACTTTGTATTCGTGTGCTCGTGTTGGTTCGCCTAATGGCGGGATCAAAGACAGTATTCCACCGCAATTGGTGGGTTCTAATATCGACACGACTCGTATCAATGTTCCACGAACCATTAAGCAATTGCGATTGGATTTTAACGAGTATGTAACCCTTAAAGAAGTTCAAAAAAATCTGATTATTTCGCCTCCAATCAAGTACAAGCGTATTCTTCCGACAACGTTGGGAAATAAGTATGTTTTGGTGGAGTGGGATGAAAATTTACAAGAAAATACGACCTACAATTTCAATTGGGGGAATGCGATTGCCGATCTTAATGAAGGCAATGTTTTACCTTATTTTAATTTTGCTTTTTCAACGGGAGATAAACTTGAAGAAACCTACATCAGCGGTGAGGTGAAATCTGGTTTTACTATGGCTAAAAAAGGGGCAACAGATAAAAATGAGTTTGTTGTGGGCTTGTATCAAGAAAAAGATACAATGGACTACACCAAAAAGCCGTATTACATTACAAAAGCCGATCCTGATGGGTATTTTGAACTTAACTATTTAACACCTGGGAAATACCGAATTGTCGCTTTTAACGATACTGATCAAAATTCTGTTTTCACACCAGGAAAAGATGATGTTTATTTTCAGAATGAACCTTTGAATGTTGATAAAAGTATTTCTGGGATGAAAATTAAGACCTATCCTTCTCAAATGAGAGTGAAATTTGTAGAGTCTAAAGAGCAAAACGGAGGCGTTTTGTTCAAGTTTGAAGGTGGTCCGGAAAAAGTTGAAATGATTTCCCAAACAGAAAAATTGAAAGACTATAAAGTAGAACATCAGAAGTTTTCAGATTCGGTGATGGTTTGGTTTGATGACAAACAACTTCAGCTTCCGGAAACCAATATTAATGAGAATTTGAAGTTCTCGTACGTGGCTGATACGGTGAAAGGAAACGTTTCCTTGTATTATAAAGCCAATGTAAAAGAAGAGTTTACACTACGTAATTCGGTTCAAGGATTGATGCCGCCAACGGGAGAATTGGTTTTAGAATCAACGAAGCCAATAACGGAAATTCAACCTGAAAAATGGGTGTTGAAAGTCGATAGTTTAACACAACAAACATTCACCGCTGAAATTGGAAAGCTGAATAATCGTAAAATACGCATTCAATCCAACTGGACACTAGGAAAAAAATATGAGTTGATGATTCCTAAAGAAACGGTAAGCACCTATTATCAGAAACTTCCGAAGTCGCATCAAATCAATTTCGAATTTGATAAGCCTGAAAACTACGGAAATCTTGTTGTGAAACTGGTTTCGAAACCGAATGCTAAGTTCTGGGCGCAATTGCTTTCGGAAAATGATGAGGTGAAATACACGCAACTTGTAAACGCACAAGAATTCAAATTTAGTGGACTAAAACCAGGAATGTATTATGTAAGGTTGCTAGTAGATAATAACGACAACGGACATTGGGATACTGGAAATTTATTGGAAGGACGACAGCCGGAACAAGCTTTTGTCTACGATAAATTGATTGAAATTAGACCGCTTTGGGATAATATAGAAGATGCATGGGATCCATTGAATTCAAATGTAGAAACAAAAGTAAATGAAACACCCAATCGTTAAAATTCTCCTAGGAATTATCGCTTTTTTCGCTATTATTCAGTTGATTCCAGTTGGTTTTACAAATAAGCCCGTCAAAAAATCTGAGAATTTTGTTGATCTTTTTCAAACTCCGGGAAACATCCGTCAGACCTTGAAAAATTCGTGCTATGATTGTCATTCGAATGAAACGGAATATCCGCAATATGTAAAAATTGCGCCAATTTCGTGGTCAATTAAAAACCACGTGAATGAAGGGCGAGAGCATCTTAATTTTTCCGAATGGGGAACGTTTAATCAGGATTTGAAGCGTAATATGCTAGAAAATGCGATTGCTGATTTGCAACAAAATCGAATGCCCAAAGAAGGTTATGTCGCGCAACATCCTGAAGCGAGAATGTCTCCAGAAGCAAAAACAGATTTAATCAACTACCTTTCCGAATTATTGAAATCAGGAAAATTTTGATTGGTATTTTTTGAGGAAGGTTTTCTGCGACTCAAAAGCAAGTTGGTCGAAATCCAAATCTTTTATTGGAACCCAAACCGTTTCAGAGATCTCATCTAAAGCTAGTTTTACACTCATTTTTTCTTTCACTTCGTATTCGAAGAAAATATCTACCGTATTGTAGTCAAAACCTTTGTAATGATAGATATTGGGTTGCGTACCTAAGATTTTTAAACGATTAAGATCAATTGAAATTTGTAATTCTTCGTGCAATTCACGAGCGCAGGTTTCTTCTGCCGATTCTTTCGGGTCAACAAAACCACCCGACAAATCGAGTAAACCTTTTTTAGGATCTTGATTTCGTTTTGTAAAAAACAATTCGTCTTGATACCGAATTAATACTGCCACAGCTGCAGCGCAATTATGATAATAAACGTAATCGCAAGATGTGCAATTCCATTTATTAATTCCGTTCCATTGTAGCGTGGTTTGGCCGCATTTGGGGCAGTACTTCAATTCAGTCATAAAATTTTATCGTGCGTTTCGAGGATGATAATTCAAAATTACTTCCCTCAATTCTTCTGTTTTTAAGTGGGTGTACACTTGCGTTGTTGTGATGCTCGAATGGCCTAACATTTCTTGTATAAATCTCAAATCAGCACCGTTTTGAAGCAAATGAGTCGCAAACGAATGTCTAAACGTATGCGGCGAAATCTTTTTGTTGATTCCTGCCTTTTCTGTAAGTTCCTTAATGATAATGAAAACAATCACTCGAGAAAGACTAGATCCTCTAGAATTTAAGAATAAATAATCTTCGTATCGTTTGTTGATTTTACCTTTTGCTCGAACGTTATTGATGTAATTTTGAACCAATTTCAAAGTATATTCAGCTAAAGGAATGAACCGAACCTTACGTCCTTTTCCTTCCACTTTCATAAAGCCTTCTTTGAAGTTGATGTTTGAAATTTTAAGTTCAATTAATTCTGAAACTCGTAGTCCACAACCGTATAAAACTTCGACAATGCAATGGTTTCTGATGCCAAGATCTGTGGACATATCAATGTTTTTTACGATACGCTCCACATCTTCGTAGCTCAAGGTGTCGGGTAAATACAATCCCAATTTTGGACCTTCTAATAAAGCGGCAGGATTGTCTTCTCTGATCTCGTCTTCCACTAAGAACCGGAAAAATGCTTTTACAGAAGAAATCCATCGAGCTTGAGATCGTTCACTGAATTTTTCTTTCGAAAGTTTGAATAAAAATTCTTGCAAATGCTCATGCATGATTTTATCTGGAGTCATGCCGTCTAAATTCTCCAATGCGAATTCCTTTAGTTTCCTAATGTCTCGCATATACGCTTCCAACGTATTGTTTGAGAAGTTTTTCTCAAATTTTAGATAATTGATAAAGTCATCAATTTTCTCATCCCAATTCATCATTCTTTGTGTTTTTTTGTTTTTTTTTCTAAAGTCCCATTTGTTCCATGGGAATTCGAACGACTTCGATGTTATTGTCTTTTAAAAAATCGACGCCTTCATGATCCGAATATTCGTTTATATAAATGACCTTTCGGATTCCCGACTGCAAGATCAGCTTACTGCATTCTTTGCATGGCGAGAGGGTGATGTACAAGGTTGCGTCTTTTGCAGATTGGGTAGATTTAGCCAATTTTAAAATTGCATTAGCCTCAGCGTGCAGGACATACCAGTGTGTTTTACCATTTTCATCTTCACAGGTATTGGGTGCACCCGAAGGCGTTCCGTTGTAACCATCCGAAATAATCATTCGGTCTTTTACAATTAAAGCGCCTACTTGTCTTCTCCCACAATAGGAAAGGTTGGCCCATTCTGCGGCCATTTTCAAGTAAGCGATGTCAAATTTATTTACCGTCATTTTAAAATTTAAATCTAAAATTCAGGTTTTCTTTTTTCTAAAAAGGCAGCAACACCTTCTTTTTTGTCAGCTAAGTCAAACAGTTCTCCAAATGATTGAATTTCAGTGTCAAATCCATAATCCGTGTCTGAATTATTAACGGCAGCAATAGCTTTTGAAATGCCCATCGGTGAGTTTTTTGCAATAACATTTGCTGTTTCTAACGTTTTTGTTAGTAATTCTTCCAAAGGAAAAACCTCATTAACTAAACCAATTTCTTTAGCGCGCTGTCCTGAAATCATTTTTGCTGTAAAAATCATTTCGTTCGCCATTCCTTTTCCTACCAATTTTGGAAGCCTTTGTGTTCCTCCATAACCAGGGATGAGTCCTAAAGTAACTTCAGGAAGTCCTAATTTTGCATTTTCAGATGCATATCGGAAATGACAAGCCATCGCCAATTCTAATCCTCCTCCTAATGCGAATCCATTAATAGCAGCAATGACTGGTTTGCTCATGCTTTCTATTTTGTTGAAGACTTCGTCTTGCCCCGTTCTTGCTAGCTCTTCCGCTTTTTCTTGTCCAAAATCAGAAAATTCTTTAATATCAGCTCCGGCAACAAATGATTTTTCTCCTTCTCCAGTTAAGATAATTGCACGAACAGAATCGTCGTGATTAAGTTCATCCATAACCGTACTTAATTCCTTTAAAGTCTGTTTGTTCAAGGCATTTAAGCTTTGTGGTCTATTTAAAGTAACGATAGTAACTTTTCCTTCTTTTTGAATTAGAATATTTTCAAATGACATAGTTTGGTTTTAAAAACGTAATGTAGAAGCCAAAGTATCACTTTTTTTTGGATATCAGAAATTTATTGCGACGCATTGCTTCTGAAATCCAATATGAGATATTTCGTCTAAAAAATAACGACTTTATTTTATCAATTTTATTTTGTGTGAGCCATCATATTGGCATCGATGTTAACATGTAATCCGGTTGCTATTTTCATTCCTAAATCAATGTTTGCTCGGAAGAAATGACATAATTGTCGATTGATAATTTCGTTTCGTTTTGGCCCATCAATTTTACTCATATGCCCAACAATGTTCTGAATTAATCGATCTCGATCATCTGCATTCATGGCTTTGGAATAAAGTAACCCTGGTTGCGTGTAATGATCGTTGTCGTTTTCATTTCGGTCGTAAAAAGCAACTTTATGTACTTCCAGTTCTTCGTCAAAGCCAGCGTAATTTGAGTCTGGTTTTACACTTCCAAAACTATTTGGATAGTAATTTGGAGCGTCTTCATACGAGGAAGAATCTGCCATGAAACCATCTCTCTGGAAATTAGAAACGGAGAACGGACAACGGTTTACTTCTAGCTGATGCGCGTTGACACCCAAACGATAGCGGTGTGCATCAGGATACGAAAACAATCTTCCTTGAAGCATTTTGTCAGGTGAAAACGAAATTCCATTCACCAAATGACTTGGAGAAAAAGCCGATTGTTCTACATGAGCAAAATAATTTTTTGGAATTTCATTCAGTTCCAATTCGCCAACTTCAATCAAGGGAAATTCATCATGGAACCAAACTTTGGTTACATCAAAAGGATTCCATCGGAATTGTTTTGCTTGATCTTGCGTCATCACTTGGATGTATAATGTCCACTTCGGGAAGTCTTTGTTTTCAATCGCATTAACCAAATCTTCTTGTGCAAAATCAGGATTTGTTCCGCTCATTTTTTCAGCATCAGCATCTGTGAAGTTTTTGATTCCTTGCTTGGTTTTGAAATGGAATTTCACCCAAACGCGCTCGTTTTTAGCATTAATCATCGAAAAGGTGTGGCTTCCAAACCCGTGCATATGTCGGTATCCGTAAGGCGTTCCACGATCGGACATCAAAATAAGAACTTGGTGTAAGCTTTCGGGGTTTAAAGACCAAAAGTCCCACATCATCGTTGCGCTTTTCAAATTTGATTTTGGAAGTCGCTTTTGAGTGTGAATGAAATCAGGAAACTTTTTAGCATCTTTAATAAAGAAAACTGGTGTGTTGTTGCCTACTAAATCCCAATTACCATCTTCGGTATAGAATTTCAAAGCAAATCCACGTGGATCTCTAGCGGTATCTGCGCTTCCTTTTTCACCTCCAACAGTAGAAAATCGAGCAAAAACTTTGCAGGAATTTCCAATAGTTGAGAAAAGTTTGGCTTTGGTATACTGACTTATATCATGTGTTACTGTAAATTTCCCGTAAGCACCCGAGCCTTTCGCATGAACGATGCGTTCTGGGATACGCTCTCTAACAAAATGAGCAAGGTTTTCTTGCAGCATGAAGTCTTGCACTAGGACTGGGCCTCGCGGGCCAACTGTCTGGGAATCTTGATGTTCAAAGTATGGTGATCCAACTGCGTTTGTTAACTTTTCATTTTCCATAATCGTCTATTTTACAGGTAACGTTGAGATAGTAAATTTATTCAAAAAAACAGAAACATAGCGAAATCTTCAATATATTTGTCATCGATAAAACAAATCAAATGAACATCCAGCAATTGGAATATCTTATCGCAGTTGATAAGTACAAACATTTCGGGAAGGCAGCTCAAGCATGCTTTATTACACAGCCTACTTTGAGTGCTATGATTCAGAAGTTCGAGGATGAATTGGACGTGAAGATTTTCGATAGAACGACGCATCCTATTCGCACTACGGATATCGGAATTGAGATCATCAAGCAAGCCAAAGAAGTGATTGATTCGGTAAACGAACTCAAAAACAAGGCGAGTTTGCTGAACAATGTATTAGCTGGAAAGTTGAATTTAGGAATTATTCCAACCGTTTCTTCTTTTATTTTACCAACGGAAATTTTTGATTTTCTTCAACAAAATCCAAAAATTGAGTTCAATATTAAGGAAATGACCACCGAAAATATCATTAAGGGTCTTAAAACGGGAGAATTGGATGCAGGAATTATCTCAACTCCTTACGATGCGGCTCAAGAATTTTACAACGATCCTATTTTCAATGAAGAATTGTTGTTGTATACATCTGGAGATTTGGCGAAAGACGGTGCGTACATTGTTCCAGATGAGGTTGATGTAGAGAAAGTTTGGTTGTTGGAGCAAGGAAATTGTCTTCGTACGCAGTTTGAAAATATCTGTCATTTGAAAGAAAATTCGTTAAAACCAAAGAATTTAGAATTCTTAGCTTCGAATATTAATACGTTAATTCAAATGGTGGATAAAGTGGGAGGAATGTCCATTTTACCGGAGTTAGCGGTGCATCAATTAGCAGCGGAGCAGAAGGCAAAAGTGCATCATTTTAGAAAGCCTTTTCCGTACCGAGAGATCAGCGTAATTTATTATAAGCCAACGTATAAACAAAAAATCATTGACGAATTGGTTGCGTTTATAAAAAATTCTGTTGAAGAAAAACTGAATTATACTAAGGCTCCCGCGGAATTTGAACCTGTAAAACCACAATAAGTAAATTTATTTTTGGAAATTAAAATATAGGTTGTAAATTTGCAACAGAAATTTCAAGAGGAAAAATTTGACTGATTGCGACCTCAATAAAAAATGCTAAAACTGAATTATTCTTTTTAGGCTTTACTGCAATCGTTTTATTTTTTCCGAGTTTTAACAATCATAATTTTTGATATTATGTCATATTTATTTACATCGGAATCGGTGTCAGAAGGGCATCCGGACAAAATTGCAGATCAGATTTCTGATGCGCTTATCGATCATTTTTTAGCTTACGATAAAGACTCTAAAGTAGCTTGCGAAACTTTAGTGACAACAGGACAGGTAGTTCTTGCTGGTGAAGTAAAGTCGGAGGCTTATCTAGACGTTCAAACGATTGCTAGAGACGTTATTAACAACATTGGATACACTAAAAGCGAATATATGTTTAATGGTGATTCTTGTGGGGTGATTTCGGCTATTCATGAGCAGTCTCCAGATATTAACCAAGGTGTTGACCGTGCAAAAGAAGATGCGGATTTCGAAACAAGAGCTAATGCTCAAGGTGCGGGTGACCAAGGAATGATGTTTGGTTATGCAACGAACGAAACCGACAATTATATGCCTTTGGCGCTTGATCTTGCACATTCGATTCTTAAAGAATTAGCTGATCTTAGAAAATCAGGAACGATTCCATATTTGAGACCAGATGCGAAATCTCAAGTTACGATTGAATATTCGGATGATCATAAACCAATTCGTATTGATTCTATTGTAGTTTCTACGCAGCATGATGATTTTGGTTCGGAAGAAGCAATGTTAGCGAAAATCAAAAATGATATCGTGTCGATCTTGATTCCAAAAGTTAGAGAGCAGCAAAAAGAAGAAATTCGCGCGCTTTTCAACGATAAAATCAAATATCATATTAATCCAACTGGGAAATTCGTAATCGGTGGTCCACACGGAGATACGGGACTTACGGGTAGAAAAATTATTGTTGATACGTACGGTGGGAAAGGAGCTCACGGGGGTGGTGCTTTCTCAGGAAAAGATCCATCAAAAGTAGATAGAAGTGCTGCGTATGCGACACGTCATATTGCTAAAAACCTAGTTGCTGCTGGTGTTGCTAATGAAGTTTTGGTTCAAGTATCGTATGCGATTGGTGTTGCTGAACCTTGTGGTTTGTACATCAACACGTACGGAACCTCTAAAGTTGGTTTATCTGATGGAGAAATCGCTCAAAAAGTTCAGAAAGTTTTCGATTTGAGACCATATGCAATCGAGCAAAATTTGAAATTGCGTAATCCTATTTATTTGGAAACCGCAGCTTATGGGCACATGGGGAAAGACTATTACGTAGGTAATAAGACATTCAACAAAGGTCATAAGAACGAAAAAACCATCGAAGGTCTAGAATTCTTCACTTGGGAGAAACTGGATAAAGTAGATGAAATTAAAAAAGAATTTTCTTTATAATACCGAAAGCTGCCGCAAGGCAGCTTTTTTTATGAAAGCTATTTTTTTACCTTTGACGTCTAAATTTCGACTGATGAAAATTGTATCCAAGATATTTTTAGTTATGTGTTTGTCTGTGAGTGCTTTTGCTTTCTCGCAAATGACGATGCATAAATTGGTGAACGTAGGTTACGTTTACCAAAATCAAAGTTTTGGAGAGCTTGGAGGGAAATTGTTGTTTTTGAACAACGACGATGTCGTTTATCGTTTGGGCGCTTCCGCTTTAATGGGTTCCACGAATGGCGAATTTGCAATTATGCCGAAAGTTCAAGGCGATATACTTCTTAATTTCGAACGAAATGTCGATTTTTTTCACTCCTATTATTTTCTGGCGGGCGCTGAAGTAACAACAAAATATGCGGCTCCAAAAATTGGAATTAACATTTTAGGAATGTTGGATATCACGGGCGGTTACGCCTTTTCTTTAGATAAAAAAGGACTCAATGGAAAGGAATTGAAGGGCTTTAATTTCAATTTTACACTCAATATTCCAACCGTGATGATTCATGATTTGCTAAGCAAATAGCATTTTAAAATGCTTGAAAAGTTATTTTTTTCAAAAAAGTGTTAATTTGTATTAAAATATTGTGTACTTTTAGCCACAGAAACACAAATTCTTACTCTATCGATAAAAAAATACTCAAAATTGTTTAACGACTAATACTCTTGGTTTTACATGAACCATGCGTATTTTATGATGTAAATAGTATGAGTATAATTGTAGATAGTCAGTTGATACTTCAGTATCAAAAAGGCAATGAGGCAGCTTTGTCTGCATTGATTGAGAGGCACGAGAAGGAGCTTTTTACCTTCATTTTTTATAAAGTGATGGATACCGAGCTTGCAAACGATATCTTTCAGGATACCTTTGTTAAAATCATTATTACTTTAAAAGAAGGCCGCTATAACGAAGAAGGAAAATTCATTCTTTGGGCAAAGCGAATTGCGCATAACTTAATCATCGATCATTTCCGATTAAAATCTAAGAATCACAAAGTCTCTGAAACGTCGTTTGAAAGCGATGAGTTCAGCATTTTTGATTTGATTCGGGAGCCGTCTGAAAATATTGAAGATCAATTGGTAACCGCTCAGATTTTTGATGATTTACATAAGTTGATTTTATGTTTACCAGACAATCAAAAAGAAGTGGTGAAACTTCGTTTTTTTGATGGATTAAGTTTTAAAGATATTGCCGAACATACGGGAACGAGCATCAATACAACTTTGGGACGTGTTCGCTATGCTTTAATTAACCTTAGAAAAATTATGGAGGAAAATAAAATGGTCCTCACGAAATAATAATTAAAAAAAATATTCGTTTTAATGTCATAACTTATTTTTCGCCTATGAAAAAACTTGACATTTTAAACGGAAAGAATTTTCGTCCCAAAACAAAGACGATCAAATTTCTTCTCGATTTCTCTAAAAGTATCGAAGTATTACGAAAAGGTAACCAAACCTTCCTCGTTTCTAAGAACTAATCGGATATTATTTTAGTAAATTTGTGCCCTATGAAAAACATAAGGCACATTTTTTTTGATCTGGACAACACATTATGGGATCATCGTAAAAATGCGTATCTCGCGCTAAAAGAAATTTTCCACAGAGAGCAAGTTGGAAAAAAATATCAACTCGATTTTGAAGAATTTCACAACGAATATTATACAATTAATGAAGATCTTTGGGCAAAAATTCGCGACGGAAAAATAGATAAAGAATACCTTCGTAAACATCGTTTTTACGATTCATTTTTGTTTTTCGGAATTGATGATTTCGATTTATCAATGAAATTTGATGCTGATTTTCTAGAAGTTATTCTGAATTATAACGAATTGGTAGAAGGAGCGTTTTCACTTTTAGAATACCTTTCAACAAAAGATTACGAATTGCATATTTTATCGAATGGTTTCTACGAAGACACCAATAGAAAAGCGGAATTGTCTGGAATTAAAGGTTATTTCAAAACCATTACCAGTGCGGATGAAATCAATATCAGAAAGCCTCATGCAGAAATCTACCAGTTCGCAGTCGATAAAGCCGGAGCCAAAATTGAAGAATCTATTATGATTGGTGACGATTGGATTGCCGATGTGGAAGGCGCTTTAGCTTTTGGGATGGAAGCCATTTTCTTCGACGTGTTTTTAGATCAGAATGAAGGTGATAATTTTATCACGATTACCAAGTTAGAAGAACTTAAAGCGATTTTATAAAAAAGAAAAACACCCAAATTTGGGTGTTTTTTAATCTAATTTTTTTATGGCGCCTCCAATTTTTGCGATCTTGTTGGCGTTATTTTCAAAGACTTCAATAATGTAATTTCCGCGTTTGAATTCGGTGTTATCCCATTCAAAATCCACTGTTTTCTTCGATTCCTTGCTGTAATTTATCCAAATTCGATCCGAATACGAAAGGCGTTTTCCATTGGTGGCAAAGCTTCCTGTTGGTGCATTTTGAAAAGTAGCTAATTTTCCATCGGGCTTGTAAACCACAATAAACATTTCCTTTTTTCCTGACGAGGCAAGTGGGTTTTCATTGATGTCGAAACTTACTTTTATCTTATCAATTCGAGATGCTTTTTCGGTTTCAATTTCTTTACCGCTGTTTCTTATTTTAAAACTTTTTAGGGTGAAATTTGATAAGGAAAGAGTAGAGGTATTTTCCAAAGCGCGCATTTTTCGCTCTGCATCCAAACGATCTTGCTCGTATTTGGAAGCTATTTTTTTATTAGAATTTTCTAGATTACTGATTTTTTCGTTCAAAACAGCTAGCTCTGTATCGTTCGTGTGTTGATTTTGTACCAAAAGTTCTTTCTCACGTTGTAAACCACGTACACGCAACTGGTATTCCTCCATTACGGATCTAGAAATGCTTTGCATGATTTTTTTTGCTTCGGCAAGTTCACGTTCTGTTAGTTCGTTTTTTTTCAGCAACGTTTCGATTTTGCTTTTCTGAGAAGCGATAACCTCGTTACTAACTTGGAGGGAATTCAAACTAGATTCTAAATCATGCTGTATAAGTGCATAGTCTGACCTTAGGTCATTCATTTCACTTTTAACTTCGGCCGTCGACAATCCATTGCTGATTTGGTCGTACGCCAAATAGCCAGATAAGGAGAGAACTAAAATGGTTAATATGATTAGGATTTTATCCTTCATTGTTGCATTTTTTACCAAAAGAAGTTGCAAAAATACGGTTATTTATTGAATTTAACGTAAAAAGTGGTTCCAACGCCTTCTTTGGTTTCAAACCAAATTTGACCTTTATAGTCTTCCACAATCTTTTTTACCATGGATAAGCCTAGCCCCATCCCCGTTGTTTTCGTGGTAAAATCCTGTTCGAAAATCTGATCACGATGTTCATCCGAAATTCCAGAACCGTTATCTGTAATCTGAATGACGAAATCATCTTGATGATCTATAAGCTGCACTTTGATCTCTTTATCGATGAAATCTTGAGTGGCTTGAATTCCGTTTTTTACAATGTTGGTTACAATTCGTGTTAGATACAAGCTGTCCATTTGATAATTCAAAAACGCAACATTTGAAGTAAATGAAACAATGGTTGGCGGGAAAATATCGAGTGTTCTTTTAATCGTTTCTACAATATCAATTTCCTCATCTTGATTCGAAGGCATTTTTGCAAAATCCGAAAACGACTTGGTTATGGACGAAATCATATCAATTTGATGAACAACAGATTCTGTCAATGCCCTAACTTTTTCTTTGTTGTCAGGCGCGTCAGGATCGTATCTTCTATGGAAATTTTGGATCGTTAATCGCAATGGTGTCAATGGATTATTGATTTCATGTGCGACTTGTTTCGCCATTTCCTTCCACGCTTCTTCTCGTTCGCTTTTTTGGATAATTTGCGTTTGGTATTTCAGTTTTCCAAGCATATTGTTGTACGCATTCACCAAAGGTTGAATTTCATCATTTTGATGATAATCAATTGGTTGGTCAAGAATTCGAACATCAGTTGCTTCAAACTTTTCCGAAACATTATTGATTTTTGCAGTCAAACCTCGAGACAAAATCCAAGCTACAATTCCAGAGATAAGAACAAGGAAAATAATAGCAAAAATGTAGTATTTAAACGCTTCCATCAATTGCAAATTCAACGAGCTATTGGAAACGATGTTTTGCGTATTCAGAATCGCGAGATTCTTTCCGTTCTTTGTTAAATAAGAATACTTGCTAAATACCGTTTTTCCCGTGTCCTTGATCAGACTATCTTGCGCATATTCAAAATTTTTACTTAGTTCACTTCGAACTTTTGATGGTAGAAAGTCTGATTGCAATCGGTTGCTTCCCAACAAATTTCCATCCAAATCGTAGATGTTGATATTGGTTTTGTGAACGTTCGAAAGTTCAAAAACACGTTGGGTAAAAGCGTATTTCAGCTGGTCGTAATCGGCAGTATCCGTACTCGAATTCAAAATATAGCGATACGTTTCTTGAACACGACTGTTCACCCGATCGATTTGATTGAGTTTGGATTGTCGAAAAGCTTTTGCGTTTTGACGGTAATTAATATAAGCCATTAGTGAAACAAAAACCGCGCTCGTCACAACAATGGCGAGAAAAATTCGATTTCTAAAAGAATTAGAATGTTTCAAATGGCTTTATTTTCAGAAGCGTCAAAAGCTTATAAACCTAAACTTTGTCTTACTTTATCCAATGTTTTTTGAGCGATTGGACGTGTTTTAGCGGCACCTTCCTGAAGTTTAGCTTCCAACTCGTCCAAATGATCCATATAGTAATTAAAAACCTCTCTTTCTTTGGCAAAACGCTCCAGAATAAGGTTTAGAAGTTCCGTTTTTGCATGTCCATATCCGAAGTTTCCAGCAAGATATTTTTCACGTAACGTTTCCGTTTGCTCTGGAGTTGCAATTAATTGATAAATCGCAAAAACCTTATCTGTTGCAGGATCTTTTGGTTCTTCCAAAGATTTAGAATCTGTTTCAATACTCATCACTTGTTTTTTCAATTCCTTTTCAGGAAGGAAAATGTTGATGATGTTTCCGATGGATTTTGACATTTTACGGCCATCTGTTCCCGGAACGTATTTCGTATCTTCTTGCAATTCAGCTAAAGGAAGTGTAAGAACTTCACCCATTTGGCGGTTGAATTTCTCGGCAACATCACGTGTGATTTCCAAATGCTGAAGCTGATCTTTTCCAACAGGAACGATTTCGGCATCGTATAACAAAATGTCGGCAGCCATTAAAATTGGATAATTAAATAATCCAACGTTTACATCCGCCAAACGATCGGATTTATCTTTAAATGAATGGGCTAACTGCAATCTTTGGAAAGGGAAAAAACAATCCAAATACCAAGTTAATTCGCAAGTTTGTGGAATATCACTTTGTCTGTAGAAATACGTTTTTTCCGTATCTAATCCACACGCAAGCCAAGCCGCAGCAATCTCGTACGTGTTTTGTTTTAGGGTTTCGGCATCTTTAATCAACGTTAACGTATGAAGATTCGCGATAAACAAAAACGATTCGTTTTCTTCCTTTTTAGAAAGTTCGATTGCGGGAATAATAGCACCTAAAAGATTTCCTAAGTGCGGTGTTCCGGTAGCTTGAATTCCGGTTAAAACTCTTGACATTTTTATGGTTTTTTAAAAGAGCGAAATTACGGAAATCTTATGGAATGTGGACTTTATCGCCGCCGAATTTTGGCTCAACACCTAGTGCGAAATCCAAGAAAACCTTTGCGCGAGCAAATTTTTCCCGAAGATTGGTTTTAAAACCCGAATACACATTCACATCTTTAGCATTGTATCCATATGCTTTGATTCCGTTTTTCTGCGCTAAAAATATCGCTCTTTCATTGTGAAAACGCTGTGAAATAATGATAAATGACTTCTGTCCAAAAATTTCTTTCGCTCGAACAACAGAATCTAAAGTCCTGAAACCAGCAAAATCTTCAAAAATTTGAGTTTCTGGAACTCCATTCGCCATTAACGCGAGTTTCATGTCCTCTGGTTCGTTATAATGTTCCACGGAATTATCGCCACTCACAATAAAATACTGGACTTTTCCAGCTTTATAGAGTTCGGTTGCGGCATCAATTCGATATTTGAAATACAAATTCACCCTGCCGTCTGCTAGGGTTTTACTTGTTCCCAAAACCAAACCCACTTTTTCTTTGGGAAGATTCGTAAGATTGTACGTATTATAATCTTCGGTATCGTATTCAATCGTTGAATTGGCCCACCAAACAAAAAGGGCTGATACAATGCTAAGTATCAGTCCTATAATAAATATTTTCTTTAGAATTTTCAAAGCAGTTATTGTTTATATTAAAATAGTACTTGAAAAGTTTCAAAGGTTTCCGATTAGAAATCAATTCCGTTAGGAAAAGCTTTTTTTCTGAAAATGAACAGAAGAACCGCGCCAACCGTAATTGCAGAATCAGCGATATTAAAAATATATTTGAAGAATTCTAATGGTTTTCCGCCCACAACTGGAACCCAGTCTGGCCATGTTGTGTCCACTAATGGAAAATGAAGCATATCAACAACACAGCCTTTCATAAAGTGTGAGTAACCTTCGCCAAAAGGAACCACTTTGGAAATTCCACCATATTCAATCCATCTACCGATACTTTCGTCGAAAACCGTTCCGCTATCGAAGATCATTCCGTAAAACATGCCATCAATCAAATTTCCAATCGCTCCTGCAAAGATGATGGACATTGGGATAATTAAATAATTGGAAGCTCCTTCTTTAAGCCATTTTTTGAACAAATAAACCATTCCACCAATTAAGACAACACGTAGGATTACGAGTGCGTATTTTCCTAAAAGTCCACCAAACTGAACGCCATAGGCCATTCCAGGGTTTTCTACAAAGGTTAATCGTGCCCAGCTAAGACCGAAAATCTCAACGCTTTCGCCAAGATGAAAATGAGTTTTGATGTAAAATTTTGAAGCTTGATCTAGTAATAAAATCAAGAATGTAATCAGGGCAATTTTCTTCATTACGACCCTTTGTTTGGATTGTTTTTCAAGTTCTTTACTGACTTTTCAATCTTCTTATCGAAAATTTTCTTTTCAGTTTTCGGACTTTTACTAGAACTTCTATGATTGTTTTTTTCAAAATTAATGTTCATGTCCTTTAAAACACGTTTTAAAGCGGTCATTTCCATTGAATTTTTAGGATAAACGATAATGGATTCCATTTTTTAGTAGCTATTTTTTTGAAAGTTCATCGAGACGCTTTCGTTCACGAGGAGAAAGGTCGTCTAAACCATTTTTACCAATTTTGGCGAGTAAAGAATCAATTTCTTTTTCTCGATCTCTCTTTTCGGAATTGTAACGATCGTCTAATGTATAGTTTTTGACTTTGGAAGGAGCTAGTTTCTCCTTAATCTCTTTTCTGAAATAAAACCCAAAGATGGCGGCTATAAAAGTACTAAAATTACAATATCCATGAATGTATACTTAAAATGTACAAAGTATAAGGCATCTTAGAAAAAACACATCATACTTTGTACATTACTACATTGTATTTTGCACGAATTTATCGTTGCATATTTTTAGCCTCGATGCTTAATGTTGCATGAGGAACAGCCATAAGTCGTTCTTTCGGAATTAATTTTCCGGTTACTCGACATACGCCGTAGGTTTTATTTTCAATACGGATTAATGCGTGTTTTAGGTCACGAATAAACTTTTCTTGACGACCTGCCAAAATTGCATTTTGTTCTTTGCTCAACGTTTCTGCTCCTTCTTCAAATGCTTTGAAGGTTGGTGATGTATCGTCGGTTCCGTTGTTTTGATCGTTTAGGAAACTTTCATTAATCAAGGTTAAATCTTTTTCAGCTTTTTCAATTTTTTCCTGAATGATTTTCTTGAATTCCTGCAAATCCGCGTCACTATATCGTACTCTATCTTCTGCCATAATTTTTTAATTTGATGCTATGTTAATGAGATGTTTTAAAAATTAAACCCATTTAAATCTCTCATTATCAAATTAGTATTTTCACATTTTGTTTACACTTACTTTAAAACTCACTTCATCGATTTCGATTTCGTCGAATGAGGTTAGTGAATTTACAAATTCTATTTTATCCGACAACACTTCCGCACAAATATATGCTTCATTGTTGATAAGTTCTGTTTTGAACGGAGAAGCTTCTTCCAATTGAATTGATATTCTATCCGTTAGCTCAAAATCTTTGTCTTTTCTAAGGTTTTGAACGCGGTTGATGAATTCTCTTGCAATTCCTTCCGATTTCAACTCGTCCGTTAACGTCAAATCTAATGCCACAGTGATTTTTCCTTCACTTGCAACCGTCCAACCTGGAATATCTGATGTGAAAATTTCTACATCATCAATCGTGATTTCGTGTCCAGAAACTGTAGCTTTTCCAGTTTTTTCAAGATCTGCAATTTGCTCGCTTGTGAACGCAGAAATCTCTCCTGCAACCGCTTTCATATCTTTTCCTAACTTCGCTCCTAAAGCTTTAAAGTTCGGTTTGATTTGTTTTACAATAATACTCGCCGCTTGTTCTGCATTAATTAATTGAAGCTCTTTTACGTTCACTTCTTGTTTAATTAATTCTGCAACAGCATTTATTTGAGCTTCTGTTTTTGCATCCAAAACTGGAATCATCACTTTTTGAAGCGGCTGACGAACTTTTTGGTTCTCTTTCTTTCTTAAAGAGAAAACCATAGATGTGATTTGTTGAGCTAAATGTGTTTTTTCAACTAAATCGGTGTCAATTAAACTTTCATCAGCAACTGGAAAGTCCGTTAAATGTACAGATTCACCATTTGTTTTACCTGTTACCGCATTCAAATCTTGGTACAATTGATCCATAAAGAATGGCGCAATTGGAGCCGAAAGTTTTGCAATTGTATCCAAACATGTGTATAAAGTTTGGTAAGCCGAAATTTTATCATCGCTGTAATCGCCTTTCCAGAAACGTCTTCTACATAATCTTACATACCAATTCGATAAATTGTCATTCACAAAAGTATTGATTGCTCTTGCTACTTTTGTTGGCTCATAATCTTCGTAGAAAGCTTTTACTTCTTTAATTAAAAGATTTAATTCAGATAAAATCCAACGGTCGATTTCTGGTCTGTTTTCAACATCTTTTTCTGAATAATTAAATCCATCAACATTCGCATACAAAGCGAAGAAAGAATAAGTATTGTAAAGCGTTCCGAAGAATTTTCTACGAACTTCATCAATTCCTTCGATGTCGAATTTTAGGTTTTCCCAAGGATTCGCATTCGAAATCATGTACCAACGCGTCGCATCGGGACCGTAAACTGAAAGCGTTTCAAAAGGGTCAACGGCATTTCCTAGACGTTTCGACATTTTTTGTCCGTTTTTGTCTAAAACCAAACCGTTAGAAACCACATTTTTATACGCCACAGAATCAAAAACCGTGGTCGCAATCGCATGTAGCGTGTAGAACCAACCACGAGTTTGGTCAACTCCTTCTGCGATAAAATCTGCAGGATAAGCTTTTCTGTCGTCGATCATTGCTTTGTTCTCGAACGGATAATGCAATTGTGCGTATGGCATCGCTCCAGAATCGAACCAAACGTCGATCAAGTCGCTTTCGCGTTTCATTGCTTTTCCAGATGCTGAAACCAAAACGATTTTGTCCACCACATTTTTATGAAGATCGATGATTTCGTAGTTTTCTTTCGCCATGTTTCCGATTTCAAAACCTTTGAAAGGATTTTCAGTCATCAAACCAGCGGCGATTGATTTTTCGATTTCATTATATAATTCCTCAACTGAACCAATGATGATTTCTTCTTTTAAATCCTCAGTTCTCCAAATCGGCAACGGAATTCCCCAATATCTTGAACGAGAAAGATTCCAGTCGTTTACGTTTTCTAACCAATTTGCAAAACGTCCTTCACCAGTAGATTTAGGCTTCCAGTTGATAGTTTCGTTCAATTCAACCAAACGATTTTTCACAGAAGACATCTTCACGAACCAAGAATCCAACGGATAATACAAAACCGGCTTGTCGGTTCTCCAGCAATGCGGATAACTATGGACATATTTTTCAACTTTGAAGGCTTTGTTTTCTGTTTTTAGCAAAATGGCCAATTCCACGTCCCAAGATTTCTCAGGCACGGTTCCTTCGTCGTAATATTCGTTTTTAATATATTTTCCTGAAAATAAGTCAGGCACATTTTCACCTTTAATGAAACGACCTTGTAAATCCACCAACGGAACCAAATTGTCGTTTTCGTCTTTCACCAACATCGGCGGAACGCCAGCGTCTTTAGCTACTTTGGCATCATCTGCACCAAAAGTCGGCGCAGTGTGTACAACCCCTGTTCCGTCTTCCGTCGTCACGAAATCTCCTGGAATTACAACAAATGCTTTTTCAGGATTTTCAGCGGGTAAAAACCAAGGAACCAACTGTTCGTAAGTTGTTCCAACCAAATCAGAACCTTTAAATTCTGCCAAAACTTGGTAAGGAATGGTTTTGGACTCTGCAGTATAATTTGCAAAATCTTCGTTTGTTCCTTCCACAAATTTCTTCCCGAATTGTTTTGCTACCAAAGCTTTCGCCAAGATAATGTTAATCGGCTCAAAAGTGTATTGATTAAAAGTTTTTACTAAAACATAATCGATGTTTGGACCAACTGTCAATGCCGTGTTAGAAGGCAAAGTCCAAGGTGTTGTCGTCCAAGCCAAAATATGGATAGGTTGTTCTTTTTCGCTATCGAATTCTGCCCAATGCAAAGCTCCACCACAAGTGTTTTCAGCAATATCGCAAGCTTCAACTTTAGTTTGACCTAATTTCGAAGCTACTTTTTCAGACAGTTTTTTAACTTTAAATTGAGCAACAACCGTTGTATCTGAAACATCGCGATAGGTTCCTGGTTGATTCAATTCGTGTGAAGAAAGTCCAGTTCCTGCTTTCGGTGAATACGGCTGAATGGTGTAACCTTTGTACAACAAATTTTTATCGTACAATTGCTTCAACAACCACCAAACCGATTCCATGTATTTTGGTTCATACGTGATGTACGGATCTTCAAGATCTACCCAATAACCGATTTTTTCAGTAAGATCATTCCAAATGTCGGTGTAACGCATTACCGCATTTTTACAAGCTTGGTTGTATTCTTCGATGGAAATTTTCTTTCCGATATCTTCTTTGGTGATGCCTAATTCTTTCTCAACGCCCAATTCCACAGGAAGTCCGTGCGTATCCCAACCCGCTTTACGGAAAACTTGCTTTCCGTTTTGCGTTTGGAAACGACAAAAAATATCCTTAATCGCTCTCGCCATAACATGGTGAATGCCCGGAAGTCCGTTTGCAGATGGCGGCCCTTCGTAAAACACGAATTCTGGATGCCCTTCGCGGATTTCCACAGATTTTTTGAAAGTGTCGTTTTCCTTCCAGTTAGCAGCAACATTTTCTGCAACTTGGCTAAGGTTTAGGTTTTTATATTCTGTAAACTTCTTCATTGAGATGTCTCTTCTTACTTTAAAATTAAGTTTGCGAATATAGTGAATTTTGATGAAAAATCATTGTATAAAACAGTTGATAAATAATGTTTTATCCTTCATTTTTATGATTTTATAAACGTGTGAAATTCATTTCCTTAGTAATATGTTAGAAAAAAAGTACGCGAAAAAAAAGCATTTAATAAAAAACTTCTACTTTTGCAAAAAATTTCAGAATGTCCAAAAATCTAGTTATCGTTGAGTCACCAGCAAAAGCAAAAACCATCCAAAAGTACTTGGGGAAGGATTTCGAAGTGAAGTCCAGCTTCGGTCACATCAGGGATTTGCCGAAAAAAGGAATGGGAATCGACCTGTCGTCTTTTACGCCAGATTACGAGGTTTCTGCCGATAAAAAGAAATTGGTTGCCGAGTTGAAAGCAGCTGTCAAAAAAGCCGAAATGGTTTGGCTTGCATCCGATGAGGACCGCGAGGGAGAAGCAATTGCTTGGCATTTGGCAGAAGAACTGAAATTAAAACCAGACAACAGAAAACGTATTGTTTTCCATGAGATTACAAAAAATGCGATTCTGAAAGCAATCGAAAATCCAAGAGATATTGATCAAAATCTAGTAAATGCACAACAAGCAAGACGTGTTTTGGACAGAATTGTAGGTTTCGAAATGTCACCTGTTCTTTGGAAAAAAGTAAAACCAGGACTTTCTGCAGGTCGAGTTCAATCGGTTGCAGTGCGACTAATTGTTGAGCGCGAAAAAGAAATTAGACATTTCAAACCGAGAGCAAGCTTCAAGGTTGATGCCGTTTTCTTAAACAATGGTAAGCAAGAAATTGCCGCAAAACTTAAAAAGGACTTTTCTAAAGAATCCGATGCGGAAAACTTTTTAGAACAAGCAAAAAATGCCCAGTTCAAAGTTCTTAATGTTGAAACCAAGCCAGGAACGCGTTCTGCGTCGGCTCCGTTTACAACGTCGACTTTGCAACAAGAGGCGTCTTCGCGTTTGGGTTACAATGTGACTACGACGATGCGTTTGGCGCAGCGTCTTTACGAAGAAGGTTTCATCACGTACATGAGAACAGATTCCGTGAATTTATCTCAGGAAGCGATTAACGGTGCAAAAGCGCAAATCCTTTCGGAATACGGAGCAGATTATTCTCAACCAAGAAATTACACAACGAAATCGGCGTCGGCACAAGAAGCGCACGAGGCGATTCGTCCGACTGATTTTGGTGTTAAAACAATTGGTGATGCGCAATTGAGCAAATTATATCAATTGATTTACCGTCGAACTTTAGCGTCGCAAATGTCGAATGCTAAAATCGAAAAAACAGTTATCGAAATCGGAAATCCGAGTTTGTCACAACATTTTGAGGCGCAAGGAGAAGTCATTGTTTTTGATGGTTTCCTTAAGGCTTACGGAATTGTGAAAACCGAAGAGGATGATGAGGAAAGCAACGAAAAGCTACTTCCGAAAGTTAAAATCGGTGAAGTTTTAGATTATAAAAAAATTACAGCTTCAGAAAAGTTTAGTAAGCCAAGTGCACGTTACACAGAAGCTGGTTTGGTTAGAAAACTTGAAGAATTGGGGATTGGTCGTCCATCGACATATGCGCCGACAATTCAGACGATTCAGAATCGTGAATATGTTGACAAACGCGAGATTGAACCACAAACGCGAGAAGTTGTTCGTATTTCGCTAACCAAAGGAGCGATTAAAAAAGAAGTTCTTGACGAGAAGTTTGGTGGCGACAAAAATAAATTCGTTCCAACAGACATCGGTGAAGTGGTTAACGATTTCTTGATTGATAATTTCCAAGAGATTTTAGATTACGGCTTTACGGCGCGTGTTGAAGGAAGTTTTGACGAAATTGCAGATGGTTCTGAAGAATGGAAAAAGATGATGACGGATTTCTATTCCAAATTCCATCCAAGAATTGAAGATGTTGAAGAAAATGCGGAACGTGCAACTGGAGAACGTATTTTGGGTATTGATCCAAAATCTGGAAAGCAAGTTCATGCGAGAATTGGTCGCTTCGGACCGATGATTCAGATTGGTGAGCAAGATGATGAAGAAAAACCAATTTTTGCTTCATTGTTAAGCGGTCAAAATATTGCAACAATTTCGCTTGAAGAAGCTTTGGAGTTATTCAAACTTCCGTTTGAATTAAATGAATATGAAGGTCAAAGCGTTGCGATTGGTGTTGGACGTTTTGGACCGTATGTGAAGTGGGGCGAAACTTACATTTCCATTCCGAAAGGTGAAGATCCATTATCGGTTGATCAAGATCGTGCCGAAGAAATTATCAAAGAAAAGCAAAAAGCCGATGCGCCGATTGCAAGCTATAAAGGCGAACCCGTAACGAAAGGAACTGGACGTTTTGGACCGTTCATTAAATACAAATCTATTTATGTGAATGTTCCTAAAAAGTATGATTTCAACAACCTTTCGCAATCGGATATTGTTGAGTTAATCGATGCTAAACTAGAGAAAGAAGCCAATCGTTACATTCAACAATGGGAAGATGAAAAAATCGCTTTGGAAAATGGACGTTGGGGACCTTTTATCAAGTTTGGAAAAACGAATCTTAAAATTCCGAAAAGAGCAGACGGTGAAAAGTATGATGCGGAAGAATTGAAGCAAATGGATTTGGAAACGGTGAAAGCTTGGATTAAAGAGCAAGACCCGAAAGCTTTTGAAACCAAGAAAAAAGCACCAGCTAAAAAACCTGCTGCAAAAAAAACAACCACAGCAAAGAAAGCGACGACAACCAAAAAGGCAAGTCCGAAAAAATAAAGAAAAGCCATCTGCAAGTTTTGTAGATGGCTTTTTTATTGGTAAATTGGAATGTTCGACATTTTTTAAGTTTATTTTTACATAGGAAAAGATTAAGTTTGCGAAAAGTTTTTTATGAATTTAGATGATTTCATCATTCCACCAAGGGCATTCAAAACAGAGCCGTGGCAAGTGGGAAGCCTGATCCAAAATGAAATAGCAGAAAACAGCATCGTTCTCGTTTTTGCATCCGATTATCGTGGTGCGCGAGGTGAGGCTGAAATTCAGAACTTTACGACTTTTAGAAAGTATTTTTACAAGTTATCTAAGTTGGATTTTGAACTTCCGATTTGTGATTTGGGCGATTTAATCTCTGGGAAATCGCATGAAGATACGCATTATGCTTTGCAGGAAGTGGTTTCCGCTTGTTTGTATAAAAATGCAATTCCAGTCATTATTGGTGGAAGCTCCGATTTGGCGTATTCTCTTTTTTATGCGCTTAATTTTCATCAAAAAAACATTCGATATACACAGATTTCAAACGTAGTTTCCCTTGTTGACGAAGGTGAGGGAATCAATGAAAAGAATTTTTTGAATAAAATCTTCAGCACCAAAAATTTTTCTTTGAAAGATTTCCATCTTTTAGGATATCAAAAGCATTTGAATGAAGTTGATTCGGTAAAACTGATTAAAGAAGTCGAATTTGATGTTATTCGACTTGCCGAAATGATGGGAACGACGAATAAAATGGAACCTTTTTTCCGTTGTGCAGATTTAGTTACGTTGAATTGTGATGCGGTGGAAAGTTTCCAAGAGCCATTCTCCATCCACCCGCAAGTAAATGGACTTAATCGCAGAGAAATTTGTGCCTACATGCAAGAAATTGGAATAGGTGAAAATTTGAAAGCATTTGGCCTTTTTAATTTCAATTTTGATGCAGATTCGGTTTTGAATCATCAATTGTTGGCTCAAATGATTTGGTATCTAATTGAAGGGATAAATATCCAGAAATCGCATCCAAAAGAGTGTGAATACGAAACATTTGTTGTTATGGTAAATGATTCTTTGTATTCCTTCAAACGAGATACGTTTAGGAACCTATGGTATTTTGGTGAAGGCGAAGCAATCGAAGATTGGACTCCATGTTCGTCGGACGACTACGAACAAGCGAAAAGAGGTGTTTTGAACCCAAGATTGAGATAAACAAATATTAATTTAAATAGTAAAGGATTTTTCTTTACATTTGAAAGAGTTGGACGTTTAAAACTTTTAAATATCCAACTCTTTCATTTTTAGTATAAAAACACAAATGCTTATGAAGAAAATTCTATTTTCTGGGCTATTCTTATGTTCGCTTTTGAGCATGGCCCAAACTAACGATTATCGTTTTGCGCCCAACAGTTATATTTTTGAACCCAATCAGGTTAATGACGGTATGTATATTCCTGTTGCGAAAGCTTATGCGATGTGGAGTTCTGGTGATTATATGGGAGGAGCAGCTACTCCTTCTGGAACAATTACGGCAGATGTTTTGTGGGAAGATGTTCCTGGACTGATAAAATCGGGAACTAATTATTCACTAGATATTATTGGTTCGGGTGCTGATGCCAAGATTAAAATCCCAGTAGACAAATCCAAAAAAGGAAATGCAGTTATTGCATACAAAGTTAATGGTGAAATCCTTTGGTCTTGGCATGTTTGGGTAACAGACGATCCCACACAAGGTCCTACCTATAAAAGTTTTGATGCACTCAAAAGGGAAAAAAGTGATGGAACTGTTGAGTTAATTCCGTCTTCGGATTGGCAATGGATGGATCGGAATTTAGGTGCAATTGGAAGCTCTATAACTTCTGGAAATTGGATAAAAAATGGAGGATTGCTGTATCAATGGGGAAGGAAAGATCCTATCCCGCCTTTATTGTATAAAGGGAATGATTTCTATGAAGTGACAGGGTCTGCAGGTAGAATTCGACATCAAGGTTTTATTGATAATACGGGTACTACAACGTGGACGCCAATTAATGCTTTGACGAAACTGGTGAAACTTTCAGATGCTAATGTAAAAGATAATATCAGGCTGGCGGTTAAGAATCCACTTAGTTTGATTTATGTTAATAAGGACGATAATTCTGGGCAGGCTTTGTACGGGAATAATGCCAATTTACCCGTAAACTGGTTTGGAAATTTAACAGGATTGGATCCAGTTAATCTGAGTCAATTGAATTTATGGTCTGACAACTCTAAAGGTTTAGTAAGCAATACGAATTACAATGATGATTCAAATGCAGCTCCTTATCGCAATAAGTCATCTTTTGACCCTTGTCCAAATGGATGGCGAGTTCCCTCAATGCTCGTTGCAAATATTGGAGACGTTCGATTAGATTTTAGCCCTTATGGGATTAAAAGAAATATGAAGCAAAGCGATTTGGATTTATTTGGTGGAATTAGAATGTATTTAATAAAACCTAATGATACCAATGTTCCATCGTATTTTAAAGGATTTAAAGTGTATTCAAACTTTGGGATTGACATGAGTAAGGTTGGCGGGAACAATATGGGCGTTTTTCCTGGTACCGGCGCTATTTTAAGAAATTATCACAACGGACAATATACAGATCAGCATCACGTTGGGCTTTGGACGGCAACCATGGTTAAATGGGCAACCAATGACACGAGTGTAGTTAGTGCAGCATCTTTTGGTTTAACTCCAGATAAAAGTCAAGGAGATATTCCGGATCCGTCATTGCCAAATGTTACGGGAAGGTTTAATTATAACCCGATTGGAGGAAGTGTAACGTCTGACGCAATTGGATGCCGATGTGTAAAAGACCCTTTGTTTGTTGTTAATAACTATAACTTCCCAACAGAGTTTTTTAATGATGAAGTGGAATATAAAGAGGGAATGAAAAATCCGAATAGCTATACTTTAGTAAAATCCGTGACAGAGACCATGCTGTCTATTCCGATTAGTAAGGCATTTTCTGTTCAAAGTTCTGTGTTAGGGAACAAAGAAATTTTAAATTCGGCAAATTTTAAAGATTTAAAAGTGAATGTTTTATGGACGGATAATCCTTCTTTGATTACTAAGGTGACCATTGCAAATCCATCTCCTGCGTCGCTAGCCGCAATAACAAATACAAATATTGATGTTAAAATTACTGCAAATCAAAGTGGGAATGCTGTAATTACCTTACATAACGGAAATGTGACAAATCCAGCCTATTGGAGCTGGCATGTTTGGGTTACTAATTCTGAAATCACCTCAGTTCCGTATGTAACGGATGTCGCTGTTGCAGAAGCTTCCAACTATCTAAATTATGTGAAACCAGGAAATGTATTAAGTACAGAATTTATGGATCGTAATTTAGGAGCAAGAGATGAGTTTCCAACAATTTCGGGAACACCAAATGCAACGAATTTGGCTAAAATTAGACAATCTGGAGGTTTGCATTACCAATGGGGGCGAAAAGATCCGATTCCTTCATTTGTTAACATTGGTCAAGCGCCTTATAGTATTTACTTAGGAAACGTCGCTTCTGACGGAACGGTAAGCTACCCAACAACAATAGACGGTTCCAGTTATAATACATCGTATGTGATTCCATCTAATTCGTACAATACATCGTCTAATATCTTAGCTACGGATAAAATTTCGGCTAAGATTTCAAAAATTTTGACGTATTCTGTCAATAATCCATTGGTTTTTATGATGCCTAGTGCCAAGCAACCTTACCAAGCAGGATACACAAATGGAACGGATTGGTTGAGTATGGATACAAATTTGGCTGCCAATAGATGGGGTAGAGGCGAGGAGAAATCTGTTTTTGACCCTTGTCCTGAAGGTTGGAGAATTCCTGATGTGTTAGGAACTTCATTAGCCAATGTTAATTACGGTCTTACGCCTTATTATAAGAAAAACGTGAATGAATCTGCATACGCTCCTGTAGCAACGACTTTTCAAGGGACGTACTTTACATACAGTGGGCATTGGGGATTTCTATTTGATAATGCAGCCTACAAAATTGGTAACTATGCCATTTCCGGAATTAGGGGAACTCGTCCCGTGCATGATAATAGCAATAGCACAATAAATTCAAACGTTGATATTGGTTTTTATAAGATGTGGATGGCAGGAATGTCTGGAAGTTATGGTAGACCTATAAGTATGGCGGCTAACGTGAGTTCAAAATACATGGCAACCTACGACGATAATGCAGATCCTTATTTTGGAGCGAGTTGCCGATGTGTGAAAGTAAAACCAGTCGTAAATGGAATTGAAGGAGGTCCACTAGAAATTTTACCTTTGGATGGAGGTACGTTAGGTGCGGATGATAATGCGTCCCAAGAATCTAACGATAAACTGAAGGCATATCCTAACCCAGTAAGTTCTATTTTAAAAATAAATGGAAACAGTAATAAGGTATACACTTATCAAGTTGTTGATATGACAGGAAAAGTGGTTAGGTCTGGGAAGTTTTTACAGAACGAAACCGATCTTTCGGGATTACTTCCAGGAGTTTATTTACTGAACATTAATAATCGCGAAGCGGTAATTAAGATTTTAAAACGATAAATATGAAAAACGCAACTTTAAGTTGCGTTTTTTTTATGATTACTACTTAGTCCGTAACACATTCCTTATATTTGCGCTCATTGTTTTGCCAATACCCAAGGCGAATGATAAAAACTACACATTGATGCATCAATTTATTGAAAGGAATTCGATAAAGAAATTTCCTTGGTCAATCTTTTTTATTGCCATTTTTATCTGGTTAGTTTTAGCCGGTGCTAATTTTTATTATCAGCATTTTCATGATGGCTATACAGGAACTGGAATTCTGTTTCCTTTTTCTGTGATTTACCCGAATGCTTTTCTTTGGTCAAGTTTTTTCTTCGCGACGGCATTTTTAGTTTGCGGGATTTTTGCTTTAAAATTTCTTGACAAAATGAATGTTTTTGTTTTAACTATCGTTTGTTTTTTCTTGGTTGTATTGGGGAATTTAAGTCAGGGGAGTTTTTCGATAGGTTTTATGGAGCCTATTTATTTAAAAGGAAGGCAATATTACAACGATGCAATTGCGATTACGAATGGAGATTTGTGGTTAAAAGATTTCAGCAAAAACATTGAAACCTTTCAGTTGCACACGAAAACGCATCCCCCATTTACAACTTTATTGCATTATTGGATTTTACAAGCATCCGGTGGCAGTATAGCCTCTGTCGCAATTATTTTTTCAGTTTTGGGAGGATTGTCCTTTCCACTATTTTACAAAAGTATGTTGAATCTTAATATTGCGAAGGAAAGAGCAAAACAATTACTGCTTTTATTTGCGGTGATTCCTTCTGTAAATATTTATTTATTTGTTTCTATTGACGCATTGGTTTTAACGTCTACATTGATTTTTATTTTAGGAATTACGCGTTTTATAAATCGTAGAAAGATCGATTTTCTTTCGGTTTTTTATACAGTTTTAGGTTTGTTTTTGACAAACATGCTGAGTTTTTCAGGATTGTTTTTGTTCGCCGTTTTAGGGCTTATCACTCTTTATTTCTTATTCAAGAGAAAATATGATTTTTTTATTTTTAGTTTGATATGTGGAGTAAGCTTCTTGATAGGACTGATTTTATTGTTTGTGTTGACCAGCTATAATCATTATGAAGTTTTTCTGCTGGCATCTCATTCGGAAAACCCAAATGGTTTTAGGCTTTTGCATCAACCATTAATTTACTTTTTTACTAGAATTGAAAATATTGCAGAAATCCTTTTGTTTCTATCATTTGGTTTTATTGCCGTTTTGTTTTCGAATAAAAGTAAATTGACATCGGATGATCTGTCGGTTAAAATATTAAGCGTTTCTGGAATTCTTGCTTTGGCTGTTATGTTTTTGACAGGGGCTTACGGGACTGGTGAAACGGCAAGAGCTTGTTTGTATATCGTTCCATTTTTTGTTCTCTTGTTAAAAAATATCACCTCGGAAAATTTTTCCATCCTTTATGTTTTATGTTTGTTTCAGACGTTCGGTATGCAAATGATAGGTAATTTCTTCTGGTAAGTTTTTGTCCTTTAAAAATTGAGAATTTTAAGCTGAATTAGTTTGCCTTTTCATTGATTTAGAACCCGTAGGAGATAATTTATTTAATATATTTGCCCATCTGATTTTGAAAAAATAATTTATAACGTTAAATGGCAGTTTTACACCCAATTTTTACTCTATTATTTGTCTTTC
>JAFAFC010000006.1 GCA_023423715.1 Bacteroidota bacterium | reverse complement strand
GGAAATCACCCACCAAAAGCGTTCTTTCCATAGAACCTGTCGGAATCCCAAAAGGTTGCGTAATAAACGTATGAATAATCGTTGCAAAAACGACAGCAAACGTTATAGAACCTATAAAAGTATCTTTTTTCTTTGCCTTGCGCTCTTCTTCTGTTAAATAGTGATCTTCCTCTTCTTCAATCTCAGTATTCGCAGAATAATTAACAATAGCCATATAAATAAATGGCAAAATCACCGTTAAAATTCGATCTTTAAATAACGTTTTCCCAAATTTTTTCATTAAAAACAAGTGAAAAACCGTCATCATAATCGGTCCAACAATAGGAAGATACGCTAGAAACGCCCACCACTTTGGATGTTTCGTTTCCTTTTGGATAATCATATAGTTATAAAACGGAACAAACGCAAAAAGCGGATTGTAGCCCATTTTTTTGAACAATTTCCATGTTGATACGCCCATTAAAACAGACAAAATCAGAACATAAACCGTGTAGGTTAAAAAATAATTCATCGTACTTATTTAAAGTTGATTAATTCATTAGTTTATAGACATCGAAAAATGTTACAGTCCTAAAACATCTTTCATGGTAAAGTTTCCTTTTTTCCCGACAAGCCATTCTGCAGCAACCACCGCCCCAAGAGCAAAACCATTACGGTTATGAGCAGTATGTTTAATTTCAATTTCGTCCACTTGCGAACGATAATACACCGAATGCGTTCCCGGAACTTCGTTTTCACGAATAGCGAAAATCCCTAATTGATCGCCTGAAGTTTCTTCCAATTTCCATGAATTAAATTCTGGATTATTGTTGATAACACCTTCTGCTAACGTAATCGCCGTTCCACTCGGTGCATCTAATTTATGAATGTGGTGAATTTCCTCCAATTGAACTTGATAATTCGGAAAAGGCTTCATCATTTGAGCCAATTTTTCGTTCAACGCAAAAAATAAATTTACCCCTAATGAAAAATTAGAACCGTAAATAAAACCAGTTTCATTTTGAGTACAAATTTCTTCAATCTCTGCTTTTCTATCTAACCAACCGGTCGTCCCGCAAACGACAGGAACTTGATTTTCAAGACAGAATTTAATATTCTCAAAAGCCGCTTCAGGATTAGAAAATTCGATTGCAACTTCGGCTCCATTTAAGGACTCAACAGTAGGTTTTTCTTTCAAACGAGCCACAATTTCGTGACCTCTTTCCATGGCAATTTGATCAATAATTTGCCCCATTTTTCCGTAACCTACTAAAGCTATTTTCATTCTTGTATTTTAAAATTTGAAATTGATACTTAATCCTGCTTTTGCATTCTGATTCGAGAACTCATCATAAATAACCGTTGGCTTAATCGCCAAATCAGGATCGTGTTTTTGATCGTATAAATGCGCATCAACAACGGCATCAATGATATTTAATGCGTACACTAAACCGGTGATGGCGATAGAATAATCACGTTGACGTTTGAATTTATCTTGCGTCCGTCCCAAAACTTCTTTGTTGATTCCTGGAATATCGGAGAACTCATGCGTTTGCCCATTAAGCTCCGCAAGAAAGGCATTTCGATACCGATTGTACTTTTTGTTATTCCATAAGGCGATTCCAACACCTGTTCCGATTCCGCCCCAAACCACAGGAATTTTCCAATATTTTTTATTGTAATATTGTCCTAAACCTGGCAAAACAGCAGAATACAGTCCCGCTTTTGTTGGACTGTATTGAGGTTTTGAGATCGGTGCATTCACGGTATTGATATCCTGAATAACATCTGTATTTGTTTTGATGGTGTCGCTTGAAACCGTTGCGGAAGTCGCAACTTTTAAGGTATCTACGGGCTTTACTTGTCCAAATACCATTTGAACTGCTAAGCCGAACACCAAAAGAAAAAATTTATTCTTCATTCTTGATTCGTGACAGGATTTGCTCTAATTCCGCTTCGTTTTTAAAATCTAAAACGATTTTTCCTTTTTTTCCGTTGGCTGCGGTTTTAATTTCCACTTTAACATCCAAAATATCTGACAAATCTTTCTGAACTTTCTTATGAAAATTAGAAATTGACTTTACTGCCTTTACGGTTTTATCTTGAGGCGTTTTCAAAGCTGTTGCTGCGGCTTCCGCTTGGCGAACATTCAATTTTTCTTTAACGATTAATTGAAATAATTGAATTTGTAAAGCTTCCGTTTCCAAACTCAAAATGGCACGTCCATGTCCTGCTGAAATTTCAGAACTACGAACCGCATTTTGAATATCTGGACTCAACTTCAACAAACGAATCGAGTTGGTAATGGTGCTTCGCTCCTTCCCAATTCGACCACTCAAATTTTCTTGCGTCATCCCAATTTCCTCTAAAAGACGTTGGTAAGTTAATGCAATTTCTATTGGATCAAGATCTTCACGCTGGATGTTTTCCACCAAAGCCATCTCCAACAATTCTTGATCATTAACCAAACGAATGTAGGCTGGGATAGTTTTTAAACCTGCAATTTTGGAAGCTCTGTACCTTCTTTCACCCGAGATAATCTCGAATTTATCTTTGTCTTTGCGAAGAGTAATCGGCTGGATAATCCCTAAATTTTGTATCGACTGCGCTAGATCGGCTAAAGCTTTTTCATCAAAATAGGTTCTAGGCTGCGTCGCATTGGGATAAATGTCTTCGATAGGAACTTCTACAATATTTCCCACCCATTTATCTGCGCCTTCGTCTGTTGCCGAATTGATGCTAATTTTAGATTCTGAACTCAGGATTGCTCCCAAACCCCGACCCATAGCTCTTTTTTTATCTTTCAATACTTTCTGATTTTAAATTTTTAGAATTGTTTTCGTTTTTCAACAAAACTTCTTCTGCTAATTGAATATATTGGATTGCTCCTTTACTTTCGGCATCGTACATCAAAATACTTTCTCCAAAACTAGGTGCTTCACTTAAACGAACATTTCGACTAATAATTGTTTCGAAAACCATTTCTGGGAAATGAGAATTCACTTCTTCTACAACTTGATTAGACAATCTCAAACGGCTATCAAACATCGTTAAAAGCAAACCTTCAATATCCAAATCGGCATTATGGATTTTCTGAACATTTTTAATTGTATTCAACAATTTACCCAAACCTTCCAATGCAAAATACTCACATTGAATCGGAATAATCACAGAATCTGCCGCTGTAAGCGCATTAATCGTAATTAAACCCAAACTCGGTGCACAATCAATCACCACATAATCGTATTGACTACGAACAGGTTCTAGTGCTTTTTTCAACATATATTCTCTATGATCACGGTCTACCAATTCAATTTCAGCAGCGACCAAATCAATATGAGATGGAATAATATCTAAATTCGGTGACGATGTTTTTTGAATACATTGTTGTACATCAACGCTATGCTCCAACAAATGATAGGTAGAAAATTTTACTTCTTCCACCCCCAAACCTGAGGTTGCATTAGCCTGAGGATCTGCATCAATGATCAAGACTTTCTTTTCTAAAACCCCCAATGCTGCAGCCAAATTAACCGCTGTGGTTGTTTTTCCAACACCTCCTTTTTGATTTGCAATTCCGATTATTTTTGCCATATTTCTTTTTCTCGAATTCAAAAATACGATTTTTTTAATTTGAGCGGTTATTGTTAATAACTACAAAACAGGTAAAGTATTGTGAATCATAGACATATATAGAAAAAAAATTATCCACAATTTTTAAAAATTGTGGATAAAAATATATTGAATTCCCTTCTTTATTCGAACATCATCGAAATTGGGAATTTAAAATAACTACGAACGGCTTGGCCTTTCACTTTTGCTGGAGTCCATTTTCCTTTTACACTTTTAATGGTTCTTTCCGCCTCTCTATTAAAAGCTGCATCTTTACCAGCTGCTTTCACGCTAGAAATACTTCCATCACGTTCTACAATAAAGGTAATCACCGCGCTCATTTTGTCACCCGAACCTTCAAACTGATTGGTATCAAAATTCCCCATTACTTTATTTCGGAATGAATTAACACCACCCATAAAATCAGCTTCCACATCGACATTAACGACAGGATCATCACTTACCACGGGTTTCTGAGCAGGAATAACATCAACTTTTCCAGTTCCCGGATCAGCAACAAACGGTTTTGGAGGCGTAATCACACTTTCTGGCGGAACACCTTTGATTTCTTCAAGACCTTGAATTCCCGGATCTGTTACTTTACCTACCGTTTTTTCAACATTCGGATTATTTGTTGGAGTTGGTAAAACACTAGCTTTCGATTGTACAACTTGCGGAGTTTCTGGTAAAACTTCTTTTGGTGGCACAACAACATCATTTTCATGAATTGACTTAATGTTAATTACCGCCCCAGGTTTTGTAGGAGGATCAAGTACCACATCTGACTTTAAAGATTTAACCACAAAAGGCGTTGCGGCAACCGCTACAAACAAGCCCAACCCAACAAACAAAGCACGTGTAAGCATTCTGTCGGATTCCATACGTAAATCGTAGGCGCCATAGGCCTTGTTACGGCCTTCGAATAGGATTTCATTAAACTGAATGTCCTCTTTTTTGAATAGATTTTTCATCATAAAAATATTAAGGTTATACATTTGGTTCAAAAAACATTCATGCTATTAGTTTGGTAACCCTTTTCTCATTTTGATTTAATCTTTACAAATTATTTGCCAAAATTTTACATAATCTTCATATTTTTTAAAATTTCCTTATAGTTCCTATTCTTCACATATCAATAAAAACAAAAAGCCCCCTAAACAGGAGACTTTTTAAATTTTATGGAAAAAGAATTTATTTAAAATAAATCTTTTCTAATAATATTCTGACTTCTTTCTGGACCAACTGAAACCAAATACACATTGATACCTAAATAATTTTCGATAAACTCGATGTATTTTTTAGCGTTTTCCGGAAGTTCGTCGTATGATCTTACTTTCGTAATATCTTCGTCCCAACCTTCCAACTCTTCATAAATTGGTTCGTAGTTGTACAATTTTGTTGTTGATGATGTAAAATAATCAATGATTTTCCCATCTTCCGTTTTGTATTTCGTAACGATTTTCAATGGCTTGATCCCCGTCATTACATCCAACTTTGTGATCACCAAATTATTGATTCCGTTAATCATACAAGCGTGTTTCAAAGAAACTAAATCTAACCAACCGGTTCTTCTTGGACGCCCTGTTGTTGCACCAAATTCGTTACCGATTTGTCTGATATGCTCTCCTAATTCATTATCCAATTCAGATGGAAAAGGTCCATGACCAACGCGTGTACAATATGCTTTGGCAACACCAATTAAGTTCTGCAAACTTGTTGGCGGAACTCCAGCCCCTGTACAAACACCTCCAGTTGTAGGCGATGAAGACGTTACATATGGATATGTACCGAAATCAATATCCAACATAAGAGCTTGTGCTCCTTCGAATAGGATATTTTTTCCTTCTTGAATTGCTTCGTTAAGCTCTAATTCTGTATCAACGATACGATCTTTTAAAAGCTCACCAATGGCAATATATTCATTATAAATATCGTCAACATTTAATGCAGGTTTTTCAAAATACTTTTCGAAAAGCGCATTTTTTACTTTCAGATTCTTTTCAATCTTTTCACGAAGCACTTCAGGATTCAATAAATCAATCATACGGATTCCCACACGAGCGATTTTATCTTCATAACAAGGACCAATTCCTTTTTTGGTTGTCCCAATCTGAGTTCCTCCCGTTTCTTCTTCACGATACGTGTCTAGAAGAATGTGATACGGCATGATAACGTGCGCACGACGGCTGATAAATACGTGATCTGTTCTCAGACCTTTACTTTCAATCTGGCCAATTTCTTTCATGAACGCATTAGGATTCACCACGACACCATTGGCAATAATACATTTTCCTTTGCACTGCAAAACTCCCGATGGAAGCAAGTGAAGAACAAATTTTTCGTCACCAACATACACCGTATGCCCTGCGTTATCTCCACCTTGGAAACGCACAACATAGTCTGATTTTGCCGATAAAACGTCTGTAATTTTCCCCTTTCCTTCGTCTCCGTATTGAAGTCCAACTACAACATAAGTTGACATATATATTTACTTTTTTATTAGATTTCTACAAAAGTACTCCTAAAATTTATGCTTGACAAGAAAAGACTTTAGAAATTCTAAAAATCGTTAGTATCAGCAAGATGTAGAAGTTTAATTCTAAAAACGACCTATAAAATCAGGATATCAATTCGCATAAAAGGCTCGAAAATTTCCATACGAGATAAGAAATACCTAAATTTGTACTTTGAAAAATCGTATGGAAAGTATTCAAGTACACGACAAACATTTCGTTCCTTATTTGAAGCATGAAGAGCTTCAGGAAATCATTAAAAATCTAGCCTTAAAAGTTTACGAAGATTACAAAGACGAAACACCTGTATTTATCGGGGTTTTGAATGGTGTAATCATGTTCTTTTCAGATTTTTTAAAGTACTATCCTGGAAAATGTGAGATTGCATTTATCCAAATGAGTTCGTATTCCGGAACTCAATCTACTGGAATTGTTTATAAGAAGATGGAACTTACCAAAGAAGTAGAAGGACGACACATTATTTTAATGGAAGACATCGTGGATACAGGAAATACCATCGAAAGTTTATTTGAATATTTCAAAAACACGCAACGTCCAAAATCTCTAAAAGTAGCTACGCTACTATTAAAACCAGAGGTTTATACCAAAGAATTTAAGATCGATTATATCGCAAAGGAAATTCCGAACAAATTTGTATTAGGTTATGGTTTGGATTATGATGAATTGGGCAGAAACCTTCCCGATTTGTATCAATTAGAAGAAGGAAGAATCAATCATTAAGCATATTTCATTAACTAGATTAGTAATCTTTATAAAACATAAAAATGATTAACATCGTATTATTCGGCCCTCCAGGAAGTGGTAAAGGAACACAAGCTCAAAATTTGATTAATCAATTTAATCTAAAGCAAGTTTCTACCGGAGACCTTTTCAGATACAACATTAAAAATGCAACTGAATTGGGAACTTTGGCCAAATCCTACATCGACAAAGGCGAATTAGTACCCGATCAGGTAACAATTGATATGCTGATTGACGAAGTTAAAAAACCAACCGATGCGCAAGGATTTATCTTTGATGGTTTTCCAAGAACAGCTGCGCAAACAGAAGCGCTAGAAAGCATCGTTAAAGAAGTTTTGAATGACGAAATCGACGTTTGTCTTTCCTTAGTTGTTGAAGATGAAATTTTAGTAGAACGTTTACTAAAACGTGGCGAAACAAGCGGAAGAACTGATGATAGCAATGAAGAAATCATCCGTACGCGAATTAAAGAATACTACGCAAAAACTGCTGAAGTCGCTGAGCTTTACAAGCAGCAAGGAAAATACGTTGAAATAAACGGTGTTGGAGAAATTGATGAAATTTCTCAAAAACTTTACGCAGAAGTAGAGAAAGTAAAATAATTTCTAAGTTGAAATTTGAGGTTTGAAACTAATCTCAAATTTCAAATTGATCAAATTTCAAATTTAAGAAATGAGCAACTTTGTAGATTATGTAAAGATTCATTGTACATCCGGTCACGGAGGTGCAGGATCTGCGCATCTTCGCCGTGAAAAATACATTCCAAAAGGTGGACCCGATGGTGGTGATGGCGGTCGTGGCGGACATATTATTATGAAAGGAAATTCTCACGAATGGACCTTGCTTCCATTAAGATATACCCGACATGTTAAAGCCGACCGAGGTCAAAATGGAGCCAAAAATCAGCTTACAGGAGCTGATGGAGACGATAAGTACATCGAAGTTCCCATTGGAACCATCGCGAAAAACGAATACGGAGAAGTGATGGGTGAAATCATGGAGGACGGACAAGAAATTGTCCTGATGCATGGTGGAAAAGGAGGTTTAGGAAATGAACATTTCAAATCTTCAACCAATCAAACACCTAGATACGCACAACCCGGACTCCCAGGTGAAGAAGGATACATTATTTTTGAATTGAAAATTTTAGCGGATGTTGGTTTAGTAGGTTTTCCAAATGCAGGTAAATCTACCCTTTTAGCATCAGTTTCTGCTGCAAAACCAAAAATCGCCAACTACGCATTTACAACTTTGACTCCGAATCTTGGAATCGTGAATTACAGAAACTTCAAGTCATTCGTAATGGCAGATATTCCAGGAATTATCGAAGGAGCAGCCGAAGGAAAAGGCCTTGGACATCGTTTCTTGAGACATATTGAGCGTAATTCGATTCTATTATTTTTAATTCCAGCAGATTCTGAAGATCATTTCCAAGAGTTTAAAATTTTGGAAAACGAATTAAAAGAATACAACCCAGAACTTTTGGATAAAGATTTTATTATTTCGATCTCAAAATCTGATCTTTTGGATGATGAATTAAAAAGAGAAATTTCTGCCGAATTCCCAGAAAACAAGCAACCTTTATTCTTCTCAGGCGTTACTGGAGAAGGCTTAACAGAGCTTAAAGACGTGATTTGGAAACATCTGCATGGATAAATTATCATAATCCAGCCAAAATACAAAGCGCAATACCAAGTATTGTGCTTATTTTTTTTTAAGAGTAGGATTATATTATTTTTTTGTACAAACTAATACCACTTCGTTTTCTGCAAAACCAAAATAAGAATCCCCAGAAAATCGAACAACATCAACTAGAAAACCTGCTTCTTTTAATCTCGTTTCTAATCCAAAAATAGAGTAAATCCGAACATGGTCTTCTTGCCCAAAATGTTTTAATCTCCCTTCTTCGCTGGTAATTGTATAATCTTCATAAATAGCGCCATCTTTAAAAGGAGTTTGAATTAAAGCAGTTCCATTCGTTTTAAGAACTCGATACAATTCCGAAATTGCTTTTTCATCATCAACAATATGTTCTAAAATATGATAGCAAACAATTAAATCAAACGACTCAGCATTTGAGTCAATATTGGTAATATCAAATCGATAATCCGATAAAAAATCATCCGCAAAATCAGAAGAAAAATACTGAATATCCGTTCTTTTTTTCCACTTTTTGTATAAAATTCGAAAAGGCGAAAAGTCTAAAAACGAAGTTCCTATTTTTAGATATTCTTCATTTAAAAGTTTGTAAAGTCTTCTTGTTCTTGAAATACTCCCACAAATTGGACAAATTTTATCTCCATTTTCTAAAGTGACAAACTTTTTCAACTTCGTTTCACAAACATTACATTCGTGATTATCACCTTTGTAGAAAGGAATTAGTGTTCTTCGAAATTCATCCTCGTAATTAAACAGTAATTTCTTTGGAAAAATACTTTTAACTGCTTTTTTTAATGAATAATACATATTTTATATTGGATGAATTTGAGAGACACAAAATAACAAATTTTATTCTATTTACGGGAATACTTCCTCAACTCTGAGTTCCATTTTTAGCTATTTAATTAGAAGAGAAAACTTTCTTTATAAAAAGCTATCTTTGCACTTCTCTTTTATCCAAGTACTGGATAAAATTATTTTAAAAAATATACCATTTGAATTTTAAAGAATTAGGAGTTCAGGACTCCATTTTAGAAGCTTTAACAGCACAAGGATACGAAAACCCAACTCCTATTCAGGAAAAAGCAATCCCACAAATCTTAGCTAAAAAAGATGTTTTGGGTTGCGCACAAACAGGAACAGGAAAAACCGCAGCGTTTGCTATTCCCATCCTGCAAAACCTTTCAGAAAACCAACAGCATCAAAATCAGATAAAAGCTTTAATTCTAACTCCAACTCGTGAGTTAGCAATACAAATTGAAGAAAACTTTGTTGCGTATAGCAAAAATTTAAAACTAAAAACCTTAGTTATTTTTGGTGGCGTAAAACAACATCAACAAGAACAACAACTGAAAAGAGGCGTTGATATTCTTATCGCAACTCCAGGGCGTTTATTGGATTTTATTAATCAAGGTTTGGTGAAATTACATCATTTACAAGTTTTCGTTTTGGATGAAGCCGATAGAATGTTGGATATGGGATTTGTAAATGACGTAAAACGCGTTATCAAACATCTTCCACAAAAAAGACAAAACCTTTTCTTTTCCGCAACTATGCCGAAAGAAATTGCAAATTTGGCTTCCGATATTTTAAGAAATCCAATTAAAGTTGAAGTAACACCAGTTTCTTCAACTGCTCAAACTATCCAACAAAGCATCTATTTTGTTGAAAAGGATAATAAATTGGACTTATTAGCTCATATTCTTGAAAACCAAGATATGGATCAGGTTTTGGTATTTTCTAGAACAAAATATGGTGCAGATAAAATTGCGAAAAGGCTTATAAAATCCAATATTAAGGCACAAGCAATTCACGGCGACAAATCTCAAAATGCGCGTCAAAACGCTTTAAATAATTTCAAAAATAAAGAAACTCGAGTTTTGGTGGCAACCGACATCGCCGCTCGTGGAATTGATATTGATGAACTGAAGTATGTGATTAATTTTGAACTTTCAGACGTTGCAGAAACCTATGTTCACCGAATCGGAAGAACAGGAAGAGCGGGTTCTGAGGGAACGTCAATTTCTTTTGTTGATGGTCTGGATTTAGCCAATTTACGTTCTACAGAAAAATTAATTGGTCAAAAAATCCCAGTGATCAAAGACCATCCTTATCATACCAGCGATTTGGTAGAAATGAAGCGCGATAGCAATAATAAACCCGTTGCATCAACGAAACCAAAACAGACCAAAGAAAGCATCAGTTATAAAAAGCCGAAGAACAAAAATTTCTTCCGAAAAAAATAAAAGGAACATTTTTTGTAAAAACTTAAAAAAAGATTTTATGAAATATGTATTTTCACTTTTAGCATTTGTATTATTGATGTCGTGTACAACGCAAAAAAATAGCAGTCAATTTTCAAAAATTGAATATGAAGCGGGACCATGTTTTGGATTTTGCCCGATTTATAAAATGACGATAAACCCTGATAGAACAGCCGTTTTGGAAGCCGAACGATTTAACTTTTCCAAAGGAAACTCGAAAGATGATTTTTCGAAACCTAGAGAAGGAACGTTTACCGCAACAATTAAGAAAGAGGATTTTGATAATTTAGTTGTTTTACTAAATGATCTTGATGCAAAATCGTTGAAAGATTTCTACGGAAATAAAAATGTAACTGACTTACCAACATCCTATCTTCGTTTAGATTTTACTAATGGAAGCAAGAAACAAATCCAGGACTATGGAAAAAACGGTTCTGACAAGTTAAAGGCTGTTTACAACGCTTTTGAAGACCTAAAAACTTCCCAGTCGTGGACTAAGATTGAATAAAAAAAAACGCTCAGAAATTTCTGAGCGTTTTTTTTTATTTAGTTTCTGAATATCCGCAACGCATTCTCCGTTGTAATTCTATCGATCTCCTCAAATGGAAGCCCGTAAATATCAACCAATTTTCCAGCAACGAGTTCTACATAAGCACTTTCGTTACGTTTTCCACGGAAAGGAACCGGAGTTAAATACGGTGAGTCGGTTTCCAAAACAATTTTATCCAACGGGATTTCGGAAAGAAATTGATCGATTTTTCCATTTTTAAAAGTCACCACTCCACCAATTCCCAAAATAAAACCTAAATCGATTGCTCGTTTTGCTTGATCTAAATCACCAGAAAAACAATGAAAAATCCCTCGCAATTTTGGATGTTTTTTACGATCTAAAACCTCAAAAACCTCATCAAAACTAGAACGAGTATGAATAACAATCGGCAAATCAAATTCGATAGCCCAATCGATTTGCTGCTCAAAAGCTTTCACTTGAATGTCTAATGTTGATTGATCCCAATACAAATCAATTCCGATTTCTCCAATCGCTACAAAATGTCTTTTACCCAAGTATTTTTTTACGATTTCCAATTCTTTTTCCCAAGATTCGGGTTTTACAGAACATGGATGTAAACCCATCATGCTGAAAATCTGATTTGGATATTCTGCTTCTAAATCCAACATTCTTTCATGGGTTTCAGAATCAATTGCAGGAAGATAAAACTTCTCAACACCTTTATCCAAAGCGCGCTGAATCATCTCTGTTCTATCCTCATCAAATTCGGTTGAATATAGATGCGTATGGGTATCAATCATGAATTACTTTTCTTTAAAGGTTTAATAAATAATAGGATCACCGATGCAAATTGAAGAATAGTTTGTATAACTCCAACAATAATTTGATTATAATCTTGCATCATAAATCCAGACAAATCAGCGAAAATCCCAAGACTTCCCAAACCAAAAAAAAGTAGTAAAACGTATTTCATCCACGGAATTTGCTTTCGAACTAAAAAAGCTAACGCCAAAAATATCACAATCATTCCTATAAAAATTGCATATGCAATTCCGTCACGAAGCAAAAGTGAATCCGTGAAAAAAGAAATAATCATTAGTAAAGTCGAAACTAAAATCAGATTCGAAGAAATTTTATAATTGATTTCCATGTTTAAAAATTGAATGTTTGACTTTCGCTTGTTGCAACTTTATTTTTTCTTGAATCTGCTCTTGAAAAGCAATAAACTTTGGATTTGATGGATCTTGAGTTCGATGATTCAAACCTTGGTTGATTTTAAAATTTTCTGAAACAAATGCTTTTGTTTCTTCTGCAAAATACGATTTTGAAAACTTTTCAAAAACATAATTTACCGCCTGTGAATTGGGGTGAATCATATCGTCCTTATAAAAACGATAATCGCGTAAATCATCCATCAAAATTTCATAAATAGGCAAATAATGACAATAATCTAAATCCGCAATTGCATCGTGTAAAGCAGAAATCAACAAAGCTTTGCTTCGCGTATTTTCTACCATTCCATCTTTGGTGTGACGAACTGGAGAAACACTAAATAAAATCTGAACTTCATCTGGACAAATATCTTTCAATGACAAAATTGTTTCTTCTATATTTTCGACCAATTCATTATGCGTTAATAAACGCTTATTAAAGAACTTTTGCGGAATTTTATGACAATTCGCAACACCAACATTTTTGGGCAAAAACTCATACACGAAAGCGGTTCCATACGTAATGATAATCCAATTAGATTCTTGTAAAAATTGATTTCCTTCTTGAGTACTCAAGTTGATTTTTTCCAACGATTTATGCAAATAATTGGAATTGAAACTTGAATGATGTTCCAATGAAATAAATTCATCATTATAAGAAATCAAATCCTCTTCTCGATATACGTACGCATCGTGAAGACGCTGCAAAGCAACACGAATGGAAAATGGATTAAAAATCGTCCCAAAAGGATTGTTCAAGGTTTGCAATTGTCCGTCTGAAAAAAGCTGAGCCATTTCTGTTGCAAAACAAGATCCCATCGTGAAGATTTTATCTTCCATCCCGATTTTTAAAGGAGAATCGGTAATATCTACTTCCGTTCTAAATTTCATAAGAAAAACAAAACTCCAATTTAAACAGATTTTTAAAGGTTCAAATTGGAGGATTTTTTATTTTTAGTTCACTATTAACTTTCTCTTCTTAACAAGTAGTTTGCTAACTCGATGAAAGGACGTTTTTTCTCTTCTGGAGCGTCTATTTTATTCAAATATTCTTGAGCGATTTCGTTGTGTTTTTGAATTAAACGAAGTGCCATTTCATCAACTTTAGTTCTACGGAAAATCTTTTCAACACCGTAAATCTTATCCACGTTATCCGTTTTCTTCGTGTACCAATAATCCAACTCTTTCAATTCTTCAGGAGAAGCGTGCTCGCGAGCTAAAAGATATAAAACCGTCTTCTTATTTTCGAAGATATCACCTGCATGTTTTTTCCCAAACGACGCTTGATCTCCAAAAACATCTAAGTAATCATCCATAATTTGAAATGCGATTCCGACGTGTTTTCCAAAGTTGAAAATAGCTTTTGCATCTTCAAATTTAGCTCCAGCTATTAAGGCTCCAATTTCAAACGAAGAAGCACTTAATAATCCGGTTTTATACGTAATCATACGAATATAATCATCGTAAGTTACATCTTCTTGTGTTTCGAAATTGATATCGTATTGCTGCCCCTCGCACAAAAGCAAACCTGTATGCGTAAACACACGAACACACGCTTTGTACAATTCTGGCTCCAAATCATCAAAAAACTTATAGGCTTTCAACAAAAGTCCATCACCAGAAAGAATTGCGGTATTCAAGCCATGAACCGTATGTATTGTAGGTACGTTACGACGTAAAGGCGCATCGTCCATAATATCGTCATGAATCAACGTGAAATTGTGGAAATATTCAATAGCCAAAGCAGGTTTCACCGCTTTTTTAAGATCACCACCAAAAAGGTCGTTTGCCATAAGCACCATAATTGGTCGCAGTCTTTTACCACCGTGAGAGATTATATAGTTCATAGGCTCGTACAGTTCTTTCGGTTTATCCTTGAACATGTACCTGTCTATTGCATTTGCAATAAGTTCTTGATAACGATCTAAAAATTCCATAATTTACTATTGTGAAAGGCAAAAATACGCAATTTTACTGCGTAAATAAAATAAAAACTTTGCCTTTTGGGGCAAAGTTTTTTATTTATTCTATTCTAAAAACGAGGTTTTAGAAAGCTAATGTAATAAGATAACAGATTCCTGCAATTAGCGCTGAAATTGGAATAGTTAAAATCCAAGCCCATAATAAGCTTACGGTAACTCCCCAACGTACTGCGGAAACACGTTTCGTCAATCCAACCCCAATAATGGAACCGGTAATGGTATGCGTTGTAGAAACCGGAATCCCGAAGTGATCTGTGATGAATAATGTTAATGCACCAGCAGTTTCTGCACTTACACCTTCTAGTGGAGATACTTTTGTAATTTTAGTACCCATTGTTTTAATAATCTTCCAACCTCCACTCATCGTACCTAAAGCGATTGCGATGAACGAAACTAGTGGAACCCACAAATAGTGTTCTGTAAAGTAATTAAAACGTTCCGCTGATGGTAAGTCGATATATTGCGCATCGCTAATCATATTTACATGATAGTAAATAACGGCTGCACCAATAATACCCATTACTTTCTGAGCATCATTCAAACCATGTCCAATACTAAACAATGCCGATGATACCAACTGCATTCTCTTGAATGCTTTATCTGCCTTATGAGGATTCGATCTTTTATACAAATTCACAATAATAATCGTGATAATAATCGAGATAATCATACCGATAATCGGCGCTAGGAAGATAAAGAGGAAAATTGGTATTACCTTATCAAACTTCACCACACTTTGTGTCGTGAGCTGCTTGAGCGCGGCAACCAATGTATCCCAAGTTCCTAAATGAGGTTGTGCTGCAAGTACATCTTGATAGTCTAAAACCAATGCGTGTGTAAGAGCTGCTCCTAAGAAACCTCCAATCAATGTATGTGATGATGATGAAGGAATCCCAAACCACCAAGTAAATAAGTTCCACGCGATAGCTGCGATAAGTCCTGAGAAAATTACTTCAAGAGTAATAAAGTTTTCGTTTACGGTTTTGGCGATGGTGTTTCCGATTTTAAAACCTCCTGGAAGAACATATGCTGCAAGAAAAAATGCAGCGAAGTTCCATACCGCAGCCCAAAGAACTGCTTGAAAAGGTGATAAAACTTTAGTTGAAACGATGGTTGCAATAGAGTTTGCAGCATCGTGAAAACCGTTGATATAATCGAAAACTAACGCCAGTACTATAATAATTATCAATAAAATTGGTAAGTCCATTTCTGATATATATTTTTAGAGATAATTATGCGTATTTAATGATGATGTTCTCCATAATGTTGGCAACATCTTCTGCCTTATCAGTTACTTCTTCTAGATAGTTTAATACAGATTGTACTTTAATAATACGGATAGGGTCGTTCGTTTCGAAAAGTCTCATTAAAGCCTTACTCTGAACGTCGTCTGCTAAATTTTCGAATGAGTTAATCTTGATACAAGATTCTTTTACCGCTGCTGGATTTTTGAAATCTTTTAAGTTTTCAACAGCAACTTGAATTTCCAAACAAGCCTTGTGAATCAAGTGAGAAAACTCAGCGTATTCTTTTGTTTCTGGCGTTTTGTAAAGGAAAATATATTTTGCAGATGCATAAAGATAATCTGCAATATCATCTAAACCACTCGCCAATTGAGAAATATCTTCTCGATCGAACGGTGTAATAAAATTCTGTCCTAGCTCCACAAAAACTTGATGTGTATAATCATCATTTTTATGTTCGAAATCGCTAATTTTCTGCATAAACGAATCGTCATTTACATCAAATTCTGTAATTCCATCGTGGAAGAATTTTGACATTTCTACTAGATTCTGTGCAATTTGATCAAACAGTACAAAAAATACTTTGTCTTTAGGCTGGAACGCTTTAAAAAGATTACCTATTCCCATTTTATTTTAATTTAAATTTCGTGGTGCAAATATCCGAATAAACGAGTTTTCAAAAGGAAAATACGTGTTAACTTTCCTTAACATTACCTTAATCCGCTACGGGAACACTGCCGTCGTGATCGAACAATTTTTGTCTATCTAGTGTGAAATTCAGTGCGAAATAAGCGAAATGAAAATTACGATCTCCCTTCAAAGAAGAAAATTCTTTTTGCCACATATAGCCCATATTCGCATTCATAAAATCATTGACCTGATATCCAAATCCTCCAAACAATCGATTTCTTTTAAACGTATCTGTATTTGGGCCAACAAAAACTTCTTCAAACGCATTTAAGAAAACGGTTCCTGGCTTTACTTTATCACTATTCAAAGGCAATGTGAATGATAAACGGTAACGATATCTCTCATCATTCGTATTTTCATCGGTTTGTGGAAAATTAAAAAATCGCTTTTCCGCACGTAAACGATGATCAAACTTCGCTTTTCCCAAGTTATGGCTGAAAACATACTGCAACCAAACACGAATCTCACGTTGATAAAAATCGCTGTCTTTATACGTCCCGTAACGCCCTACCCCAACCAAAACAGCATTCTTTTTGTTAATATGATACGTTGGTCCACCTTTGATTTCGTAATAATCAGGTAACATAAAATCTTCAATAGAACGAGCCTGAACTTCAACATAAGCAGACCATTTACTGTTATGTTTGTATGTTAACGAAACCATATTAAAATTGGAAGCGTGTTCTTTAAAATCAGTTTGAGCACTTACAGTAGCGGCCACGAAGACCAATATAAAACGGATGAATTTCACAAGATTTAATTTATAAAACGGCAAAGATACCACAATTCAAAAAAACGAAAACGAAAAAAGCAGCCTTAAAAAGACTGCTTTTCTATGTTAACAAAAATTAATACCGCAACTTAGTTTGCTACTTCAGCACGCATTTCTTTCCCTTTGAACTTCATCATTGGAAGACTGCTCATAATTTCGTTTTTGTAATTTTTATCTACTTCGAAGAAAGTGAATTTGTCCAAAATTTCGATATCACCAATATCAGCTCTTTTCTTAGATTTCGCTGTTGCTTTGTTAATGATATCCAACATATCTACTTTTTTCAATTGATCTCTTTTTCCTAGGTTGAAGAAGAAACGAACCATGTTCTCGTTGTTTCTCTTTTTCTTCCCTCCGCGATCACGATCTTTGAAGTTTCTATCGCGATTATCGCGATCTTTCCCGTAACGATCGTCCCTTCTTCTATCTCTTCTTGAAGATGATGTATCTTCTTCACGATATAGTTTTTGAGTAGCAAGGTCGTTACGATCCTGGTAAAACAAGATTAAATCTTTCAACTGGAACTGCAATAATTGGTTTACCAATTCTTCTTTTGTGAAGTTGCTAAGATCTGGGATTAACGCTTGGTCAATCTCAAAAATATTTTCATGTTCCGTTAACAACTTTTCGAAAACTCCAGAAACTTGCGCCTTGATGATTTCATCACCTTTAGGAACTTGCTTTTCTGTAATTTCAATTTTTGTTTGAGACTTAATTTGCTTCAACTTTCTTGTTTCCTCTGGCTTAATCAATGCCATAGAAATACCGTCTTTTCCTGCACGTCCTGTTCTACCACTACGGTGAACGAAAACTTCTGGATCATCTGGCAATGAGAAGTGAATAACATGTGTAAGAGAATCCACATCCAAACCTCTCGCTGCAACGTCTGTTGCAACCAAAATATCGATGTTTTTCAAACGGAATTTCTTCATTACCGTATCTCTTTGTGCTTGAGATAAGTCACCGTGCAAAGCATCAGCAGCGTATCCGTTTTGCATTAAGAAATCAGCAACTTCCTGAGTTTCCGCTCTTGTTCTACAGAAAATAATTGAATATTGATTCGGATTTGCATCGATCAAACGCTTCAAAGCTTCTTTTTTCTGTCTGTATCCTACCACATAATATTCGTGCGTAATGTTTTTCTTAACGGCGTTAATAGAACCTACTGAAATCTTGTGTGGATTCGTCAAATAATTTTTAGAGATACGCTCTACCTCTTTGTTCATCGTAGCTGAGAACAAAAATGTTTGTTTCGTATCTGGTGTTTCAGACAAAATGGTTTCCAAATCATCTTTGAAACCCATAGAAAGCATTTCATCAGCTTCGTCTAATACCATCCATTGGATATTAGAAAAATCTAATGCCTTTCTACCAATCAAATCGATAACTCTTCCGGGAGTTCCCACAATAATTTGTGGTTTTTCACGTAGAGAGCGTATTTGCTCGGAAATGCTACTTCCACCATATACCGCTGTGGTTTTAATGTTAGGAAGGTATTTTGTGTAGTTCTTAATGTCTTTGGTGATCTGTAAACAAAGTTCTCGCGTTGGACAAAGCACTAATAACTGGATTTTACGACTTGTGTCGTCTATCATATCCAGAATCGGAAGCGAAAATGCTGCTGTTTTGCCTGTTCCTGTTGCCGCAAGTGCGATTAAATCGCGAACATCCGAAAGGATGAAAGGAATAGTCTGTTTCTGGATTTCTGTCGGCTGTTCATAGCCGAGGTCGCCAATAGCCTGAAGGATTTCAGGACTCAAATTGGACTCCGTAAATAAATTCATGTAAAAGATCGTCTATAATTCGGGTGCAAAGATACACTTTTTATTTTTGATAAAAAAATGATGCTTTTATTAAATTTTTGTTAACCAATATCAGATTCAATTTTTAGCTTGGTATTAAAGGATAATTTCTAAATTTGATACTATAAAAAAAACATTTCAATGCCGTATCCTTCAAAATTTGCGAAATCTCAGAATGTTATCGAAGTAGGAACTACTCGACTAAAATATTATGATTTAGCTTCGGATTTGAGTTTAATTACCGAAACGGATCGAGAAAATGCGATAAAAACCATTCAAAAAAATGCAGAAATTTTTGAAAATTCAAATGAATTAGGATTCGTCATGAATCATCGTTGTGGCGACCAATACCTTCTACTCGTTTGTACATTCAGAAACGATAACGAAATTTGGGAGACGGTGTACTACGACGGTTCTGGAAGTTTTGAAATTTGGGAGAGAAAACCACCTCACCTCCCTACTTTTTGCGTTTGGGAAATGGGAATTGTTTATCACGAATCTCAAGCCTATAAAAAATTTTTAGGCTCTGAAAAAAGCAAGGAAGACATTCAAACGTACTTATCGGATACTTTTGAAGGCGAAGTTTAATATTAAAAAAAACAAAAAAATGGCACATTCAATTGAAAAATCAACAATGCAGTTTTTGAAAGATCTAGACAAAAACAACAACAGAGATTGGTTTCAAGAAAATAAACCGTATTATCTCGAAGCGCAAAGTAATGTCATTGAATTTGTAGAATCGGTCTTGCAAAATATGGCTGCGTACGATGAAGAAATCGTGAAAACGGATGTCAAAAAAGCGTTGTTTCGAATTTATAGAGACACGCGTTTTTCGAAAGATAAAACACCTTACAAAACCAATTTCGGAATTAGTTTAGGTATCGGAAAAGGAAGTCAAAATGCAGGATATTACATTCACTTAGAACCTGGAAAATCTTTTATTGGAGCTGGTTTGTATCAACCTGATTCCTCCAATTTAAAAAAGATACGAAGTGAAATTTCTACGTTTAGAAAAGAGTTTTTGGATATTATTCATTCAAAAAACTTTCAGAAGTTTTATCCAGAATTGCATCAAGAAGACAAATTGAAAAACCCACCACAAGGCTTCGATAAGGAAAATCCGATGATTGAGTATTTGAAACTGAAAAACGTTCTCGTTTTACACAAACTTTCCGATGCGCAGGTTTTTTCAAAAGATTCGGCTACCTTTGTGAGCGAACTTTTCGAAGTTGCACAACCTTTTAATCAATTCATCAATAACGCTATAAACTAAAATGGAAATCGCTTTCAGGGCATTACAACCCGTAAAAAAAACTTCAAAAGCATTCACAATCATAAAATATGCAACAATCTTATTAATTGTCGGCATTATTATTTCAACAATTGTCCTTTTTCTTCCACCGTTTTTCCGCTTGGGAGACGACATTAAAGCAGTAATCGGAGGACTAATCATGCTTTTGTTGTTTGTCCAAGTTCTGAGAGCCTTCACGTACGTTTTGTTGAAAGGAAAAAAAATAAGTAAATACACCGGTCATTTAGTTTTAAACTCGGATTCAATCGCCTACTACGACGAAGTTTTCCCGCTAAATACAATTGATAAGATTCGTTTTATTGGTAACGATATTAAAGGAGATTTCCGAGGTTTTGTCGGAAAAGGAATTGATAATCAGATTCAACTTACATTGAAAAACCAAGAAGAAAAAACATTTTTCTTTGAACAAACCTTGGAGCATAATTTAAAATTGGCCAAAGAAAATCTGAGCACGTATGTTGATGCAAAACTCCTTGCGAAGTCCAACTACGAAAGTATTATGAACAATACCAATTATTATTAATCGGTTATTTTAGAAGTTCTTCGATTGAATTAATCAAAGCTTCATCCGAAGGTGAGGTTGCATAATAATGAGCAATTTTTCCTGTTGAATCTACCAAAATAAAACGCGGAACCCAATTCAGATCAATGGTATTGGTAAATTCATTCTTCCAACCTTCTTCGAAGAAATAATTCTCTTTATCTGAAATTCCATATTTCTCCAAACCCTTTTTCCATTGCTCTTCAGAACGATCGACGGAAAAATAAACGACATCCAAATTCGGAAAACGCTCTAGAAGTTCTTTCGTTTTAGGAAGCACTAAAATGCAATCGCGACACCAACTCGCCCAAAAATCAATGAGAATGATTTTCTTGGGATGCTTGGCGAAAATCTCTTTTACAGAAAGCTTTTTTCCATCTTGAGTTAAAAGCTTTTGAGTTAACGCTTTCGCTGTAAACTCCGTTTTCATCACCGCGGGAATTTTCTGCGCTTGAAGATTCAACGCAAAAAACAAGACGAAAACTGCTACTATTTTTTTCATTTCTAACTCTTATTTTACTTCTTCTAAAAGGACAATTGAAAACTCAGTATCGAGTTCTACTGCAAGATCTTTTACTACTGCAATTTTCCCAGAATAAGCATCTCTAAGTTTTGTCCCGTTTTTGAAAACATAGGCTTCAAATTCGCCACCATTTTTCATTGTTCCATTATACACAAAACCAATCGTTTTCTTACCTTTCGGTAGATCCAAACCTATAACTACTCGATCATTCTGATAACTTCTCATAAATACGTAAGGGTCTCTTGAAATCATTTGATGAATTCCAGCACCCACAGCAGGATGATTCGCTCTAAATCGTCCCAATTTCTGCCAATGTTCTAGAACTTTTTTCGTTTCTGCATTGGATTTGATTTCATCCCAATTCATGTTGCTTCGCAAAGTTGCGTCGCCTTCCGTTCCATCAATAATCAACGATCTCGCCGATTCGTCTCCATAATAAATCTGTGAAATACCAGGTGTTAACAACAATTTCGTTCCAGACTCAATTGTTCGCTTACGCTCTTTGTCAAACGGCGAACCATCATCGTGAGAAGAAACATAATTCATTACACTTACTCCCTTCAAATCTGAATTTAAAATATTCGAATACGATGAAAATAAATCTTCATATGATTTATTAGCATCACCTTTAAAATCAAAATTGATTAAGCTCGTAAATCCATTGTCAAAATAATTCACCTTTTTATCGCCAAAATCGTACAATTTCTTTTGAGAAATCCCATATCCATAGACTTCACCAACCATAAAAAACGGTTGATTTTTCTGAAATGAACTTGGATTTTTAGCCTTATATTCCGTAAAAGTATCGTCACAAACTTTCTGAAAATCTTTCCAAACTTGTTCATGTACGTGTTTTACGGTATCAACTCGGAATCCATCAACTCCAAATTCGGTAATATAATCCGCCAACCACTTCATGATATAATATTTGGAAGCTCGTGGAAACTTATATTTTGCAAAAAAAGCATCCAACGATTTCAACTCTTGCTGCAAACGCCCTTCCTGCTTCCATTTATCCAACAAAAATTGCGGAATCTGAACTTCCTTATCATCTTCCGTTAAAATATCGGGTAAATTGGCAACCAATGTACAAGCTGTCGTCGTTTCAAACCCACTGTACGTACATTGCGGAGAATTGCGAACCCAATCATTCGGATATTTTGGGTCTTGCGAAGTAACTGGTCCAGTATGGTTAATCACTACATCCAAAACAACTCGAATTCCCTTTGCGTGAGCTTTGGAAACCAGTTCTTTCAACTCTTTTTTCGTCCCAAAATTAGGATCAAGAGACGTCCAATCTTTTGCCCAATACCCATGAAAACCGTACGTTTTCCCGGTTCCTTCATCCGTATAGCCATGAATTTGCTCAACCAAAGGCGTCATCCAAATCGCATTGATACCCAAATCAGAAAAGTAATTATCTTCCACTTTTTGAATCACACCACGCAAATCACCACCTTCGAAACCACGAAGTTTCGATGCTTTTTCCGTTCTTCCAAATTGGACATCATTAGACGTATCGCCATTTTTGAAACGATCCGTCAACAAAAAATACAAATTGGCACCTTCCCAAACGAAAGGTTTTTCTTGAACTTTGGAAACACTTTGACACGATGTAATTAGCGCTAAACTAGCAATACAAATCAGTTTTTTCATGATATTTACTCTAATTTTGGGGATGTACTCAAAGATAGGGAAAAGCAGATGTTTAAAGAAAAACGGATAAAATTTAACATTTTATTAACAATTTTAACTATCTTTGCCTTTCGTCTTAAAAATAATACATGTCCATTTACAGTTCTTTAGCAGAAAACTTGCAATATTTTGCGCCCAATTTCTATAAAGACAGGTTTTTTAAAAAATTAAAAAACTTGAGTAAATCCAATGTATTATCTCGAAAAGTAGAACCAGAATTTCTATGGATTCAGAGTTTTTTAAAACAAGACGACGTTTTTGTTGATGTTGGAGCTAATGTAGGTGCTTATCTGTATGTTTTAGAACCGAAACTTCAACCGAAAAACATCCTCGCTTTTGAGCCCAATCAAGGCTTGCAAAAAAGATTGCGACGAATTTTTCCAAAAATTTCCGTTTTCCCTGAGGCGCTTTCCAACGAACAATGCATTGCTGAATTTAAAGTTCCAGTAATCGATGGTAAAAAAATCCATTCTCGCGGGACGTTGCAGGTTCAAAACAAAGAGGAGCAAGAAGAAAAATCGATACTTCAGAAAGTGGACGTTATCCCAATGGATTTGCATCCGACCATTCAAAAATTGTCAAGATTGAATTTCATTAAAATTGACGTTGAAGGAAATGAATTCCTTACCGTGGAAGGCGGAAAAAACACCATTTTAAAGCATAAACCGACTTTGATGATCGAGATTGAACAACGCCATCATCAAGAACCCATCTGGAATTTTATAGAAAAAGTAAAAAATTGGGGGTACTCAGCCAATTATTTGGACCGTTCTACGTTAGAGATTACAGAATTATCTCAAGAATTGATCGAAAATCAAGACGCAGCCAACGTAAAACAGCATGAACACTATATTAACAACATCATTTTCATTCCAATTTAGATGAGTGTCGTAGCGAGGCAGAGCTTCAAATATAGTATTATTGGCTACCTAAGTTCGCTCTTGGGGATTTTTTCGGCAATTTTCATTTTCCCAACGGATATGGAGTTTTTCGGAAAGCTTCGTTTGATTATGAGTGGCGCCGAGATCATCGTTCCGTTTGTCATTGGCGGAATTTCGTATTCTAACGTCAAATTTTTCCTCAAAGCACAACAAGATGGCAAGCATCACAATATGCTATCACTGTCTTTATTGATTATTTTTATCAACTTTTTACTCTTTTTTATTGGATTCTTGGTACTATCCTACATTTGGCCAAGCTTAAGAGAACTGAAAATATGGCAGTATCGCGAATATGTGATTCCAATGGTTTTATTGCTTTCGTTCGCTGGGGTTTTTAATAAATTCACGTCCAATTACAAACGAATCGCTGTTGCCAATATTTTTGATAATTTTTTACCTAAAATAGCCAATTTGGTCGCTTTTTCTGCTTGTATTTATTTAGGTTTTTCGGAGAGCATTTCGTTTTCTGTTTTCGTTTTATTTTTTGTAATTTCTCTAGTTGGATACGTCTATTACACCAATAAATTAGAGCCGGTTCAGATGGATTTTTCGAGAGATTATTTCAAAAAAGAAGATCTTTGGAAACAATTTTCGAATTATAGTTTTTTCGCATTTTTAGGAACATTTGGAAGTTATGTAACCATCAATAATAACATGGTTGGGCAGTATTTCGGACCCGAAGAACTCGCTTCTTATTCCATTATCTATTCCTTGATTTCGATTATTTCCATGCCTCAATTAGGAGTATTTAATGTATCGGCTCCGATTATCAATAAATCGTTAACCGAAGGAAATTTTAAAGAATTGGATGTTTTTTACAAGAAAACGTCGCTAACACTTTATTTTATTGGAGCGGTTTTGTTCTCGTGCATTGTCATTGGGTTTCCGTATTTAACGATGATTTTCCCGAAGCTTGCACCACTTCGTGACTTACAACCGGTGATTTGGATTTGGGGAAGCGCGATTCTATTTGATTTGGCGACAGGCTTTAACGGAAACATTTTATCCCTTTCAAAATACTACAAATTCAACATTATTATGATGCTGGTTTTGGCGGCTTTAACGCTGATTTTGAACTTCTATTTCATCGAAAACACCAATCTTCGTTTAATCGGAATTGCGATTTCTACAGCGATTTCCATTACGATTTACAATTGCGTAAAAGTCGTTTTCAACTACATTAAATTTGACGTTTCGCCTTTCAGCATTGAAATGATTTTTGCATCTATTATTTGTACGTTGGCGATAACATTTGCGTTGATACTACCCGATTTTAATAACAATTGGATTAATTTCATCTACAAACCTTTGGTGGTTTTGATTCTTATTGGAATTGGAAATCAGGTAATCCGAATTTATCCTTTGGATGAAGTTTTGAACAAAGGATTTTTGAAAAGTTTATTTAAATTTTAATCGCTTCCAATAGCGTTTCCTCCAACGCTTTTTGCACTTTCTCTTTGGAGAAAGAATTCCAATCTATATTTGAATTTGAAACATCGTGAAGTTGAGTTTCGATATCTGATTCTTCAGAAAAAATAAAAGGAAAATCCGATTGATATTTTTTTGGGAAAACGGCTGGTTTCGCAAATTTAATTGCATCACCAATATTTCCGCTCAATTTTGTTTTTCCGTACCATTCTTTTTGAGAAAAAAACTCGGTTTCTATTTGAATAGGAGACCAAAGAACATTTGCTGATTTCAAAATTGAATCATAGTGTTCTTGCGGAACTTTTTCTGTGAAATAGACTATTTGAATATGATTTGGAAGATGCTTTTTAGTTTCCATAATCCATTTCAACTCTTCACCTTGTGATTTACCAAGTAAAACAAATTCGGTTGGTTTTGTGAACTTCAAAATTTGATTCAAAATTCGTTTGTAATCGCGTCGTTTTTGGGAAACAGCGCCAGGAACAACTACTTTAAAGACCTCAGAATTTTGAGTATTGGTTGATTTCACAAAAAATAACGGCAAAAACAGATACTTAGAGTTTTCAAACTTCTGGTCTAAAACAAATAAGGTTTTGGCATTTTCATACACCGAATTCATCGAAAACAAGCCTTCTTTCGTAGCTAATTTCAAACGATACAAAGCATCTTCTTTTACAATGGAAGACGTCAAATTCTGTTTGGACGATTTAGAAAATTCCAAATTATGAACAATAATCGCAGTAGGAAACTGCTTTACGATTTTGGAAAACACATTAAAATAGCGATGAACCGTTCCGATAACCACCAAATCCCAAGGTTTTTCTTGAAGAATTTGAACTACATTTTTCTCATCAACAATTCGAATTGCAGAATTTTGAACATTGAAAATTTTAGAAATCTTTGCCGAAAGAAAATACGACACCTCAAAAATCTCGGAATCACGCATCAATTCATAAAAATTCGACAAAATATCGGGATGTGTATCCAATTCGATATAGGCGATTTTTAATTTTCGATTTTCTGACATGAAGTTTTCGTTTTGACTTTACAAATATACAGAAGAGCTTTCTTTTTTAAAGATTTAAAAAAAATTCACCACTAGAAAAAAATCAACTTCCTATCTTTGTAAACTTTTAGAAACAAAACCAAGCGATTGATGGTCATTTTATTCCTTATTTTAAGCGTTCTTACAGGAGTTATTCTGGGAAGTTATTTCGGTAAAAATCAAACATTTGCAAAAATGTTACTCATTTTAAGTGCTGGTTTTTTGATTACCATTACGTTTAATGAGGTTTTCCCGCAGGTTTATGAACATGACGATCATTATATCGGATTGTTTGTTATTGCAGGAGTTTTGTTGCAGATGCTCTTAGAAAGTTTAACAAAAGGCTTTGAACACGGTCACATTCACCATCATGATGATGACGAAAAGCATATTCTTCCCGTTGCATTAATGGTTGGCTTGTTTATACATGCCTTTATCGAAGGAATTCCATTGGCGAACGAAACCAATATTGCGAGTCCATACCTTTTGGGAATTGTGGTGCACAACATTCCAATTTCCTTTGTTTTAGGCGCTTTCTTATTTGGAAAAAAAGCAAAACCTTCCGCGTACATTATTACCGCTTTATTTGCGCTTTCATCACCTTTAGGAGTTATTTTAGGAAAATATTTCAATCCCGAATGGCAGCCGTACTTTTTAGCTTTGGTTGGTGGAATTTTCATTCATATTTCTTCGGTGATTATTTTTGAAAGCAATAAAAACCACAAAATGGATTGGAGTAAGATTATTCTCGTCCTAATAGGCGTTGTGCTGGCTTTTTCTATGCATCTACTTCACGATCATCATCATTAAAAATAAAAAAACTCCGAAAAATTTTCGGAGTTTTTTGATAATTTAAAATTCTAAAATTAGAATTTCCAACCTACACTAACTGTAAATATATTTTGTTTGTTATCCACTTCTGAAACCGCAGAAGAGTCTCCGTAGATATACGTTGTTGGCGAATAATATTGTGAACCAGCCCCATCATTTCCGTACAAGAACGGACTTTGATACGTTGAGCTAATGTTTTGATAGGCCGCATCAATATAGAATGAACGGAAATCATATCCTAAACCAACACCAAGCGTGTTTCTTTTTCCAACAAACATATTGTCGAATCCTTTATCAGAGCCTGATCCATCATTATTGAATGCGTTCATGGTAATTTGATCAAACGGACTGTTTGCAAAAGCATATCCAGCTCTCAATCTAAATTGCTGAATACGATATTCCGCTCCTACACGTACTTCCGAAAGGTTTTTGTAATGATCTGAATAGAAATTTTTGAATTCTTGATCCACATCAGCTACATCAGTACTGTATTTCGGTTTGGTTAATCCTAATGAATAATCAACATTTAACGCAAAATTCTTATTTGGAACAAAAGCGGCACTAACAGTTGCTTTAAAAGGTGATCTAAAATTACGAGATTCCGAGTATTCGGTATCACCATTAACATCGTAATACATATACGCACGATCCATTTGCCACCAAGTTGGTGTTTCAATCGCTGCTCCCAAACGGAATTGATTATTCACCTTTCCAATAACCCCAATATTTGCAGAAAATCCCGAAGCATCTTCTAAATACGGTGTATATTGTTTTGAGAATTTTTCAGAAAAATTAGAGAAACCAGCATCTGAAGAACGGTGTGTCAACAAGGCTGTATCGTATTGATTTAAGGAAGATGAATAAACATTTACACCTGCCCCTACGTAAAATCTATTGTCATAATTACCACCTACAGCAATACTCATTTTCGACATATCACCGTAACGATCGTATGCATGACCATCTAAAGTCACATACTCTGTCGAATTAACATCGTATGCAATGTTTTGATTTCCTGGACTTTCAACGTAGTTTTCTAGAGATTTGGTTGCGAAGTTCACTCCAACATTCACAAATTTCCATGGAGATCTTCCATTCAGTTCAAAAACAGCTACACCACCAACTTGACCTAAGGTCGTTTGATTGGTTTTATATGAAATCGAATTTCCAAAAAGGTTACTTGTGTTCTTGTTATCCGTTATTGAAAGTGATCCTGAAATATCACTCGCAATAAAAACTCCAATTCCTGCGGGGTTGCTGTTGATTACGGATACATCACCGCCCAAAGCTCCCATAGAGCCAGCCATTGAATTGTATTTAGAAGATCCTCCTAAATCTGTATTGGAATAAACATCAATTGAATTTTTGATTCCAGATACATCTTGGGCTTGCGCAAAATACATTGCTGCAAGACCCAATATGCTTAACGATTTTTTTATCATTTCTTATTTGTAAAATAAACTTGTTATGTCAAAATTATCTACCACCACCGGTTCTCATACCGCCGCCACCTCTTGAGCCGCCACCTGAGTTACCACTTGAACTTCCACCAGAGAATCCTCCTCCGCTAGAACGGAATCCGCCACTTGAAGAATTTTGGTAATTTCCTGAATTATTTCGGCTAGATTCATATGAATTGTTTCTAGGCGCTTGGTTAGAACGGTTGTTATTGTAGTTATAATTATTTGTTCGGTTACCAACATTTGGGTTGTATTGACCATTTCTCGCAGATGGTTGCGTTCTATATTGCCCGTTCGGATTCATAGTTCCCATTCTGTTCGACTGTTGTGCAGGAACACGATTGGTTGGCGTAAATCCAGGTCCTCTATTGGTATTGTAGTTTCTGCTGCTATAATTAGAGTTCCCATTAGATCCCATATAGTTTGGTCCAGAAGGTCTAGATGGTAAATAATGATATGGTCTTGTGTAGCCATAATAACCTCCACCATACCACGGATTGTAATATCCGCCGTACCATGGGCTATAATAACCACCACCGTACCAAGGACTTCCCCAACCCCAGTTGCTCCATCCCCAATTCCAGCTTAGGCCCATATTCCAGCCCCATGATGATCCCCATCCCATGTTCCAACCATAGTAAGGCATCCCCCAACCGTAGTATCCACCATAATAACCGCCCCATGGTCTATAGAATCCCATATCCCAGTAGCCATTATCGGTATAATACGTTTCCGATCCCGAATACGTCCCAAAGTCAGATGTTGTCGATTTGGAGTCATTTTGCCAGTTAGAACCGTAATAACGATTTTCACTTTCTGCTTGGTTTTGTTTATTCTTTTCAATGATCCCTGTATCTTGGTAATCATAATACTCTCCAACCTGGTTTTCAGAATAATTTCCGTAGCCTTGTGGCAATGTATCTTTGTTAGGGTCATAATAGACACCATCTGTCTCGCTATAACCTCCTGTGTATACCACACACGATGTTAAAAGTAATGAAGCCGACAAAGCCATTACAGCTGCTTTTACAGGTAGCATTCCTAAAACTTTTTTGTGTATATTTCTTTTCATGATGAATGAATAAAATTATATTTAAATTATATTTGCACTTTATACCAAAATTATACCATCAAAAAGGGTAAATCAGTGTATAAAATTACATCTTTTTTAATTAGATAAAAGTTTACATTAAAAGTTAAATCAAAAATGGCAAAATTAACATCAAGAAGTGAAGATTACAGCAAATGGTACAATGAACTTGTTGTAAAAGCAGACTTGGCAGAGAATTCGGGGGTACGTGGAAGCATGGTTATTAAGCCCTACGGATATGCTATCTGGGAAAAAATGCGTGATGAGATGGATCGCAAATTCAAAGAAACAGGTCACGTAAATGCATATTTTCCACTTTTTGTACCCAAAAGCCTTTTTGAAGCAGAAGAAAAAAATGCAGAAGGTTTTGCAAAAGAATGTGCCGTAGTTACTCACTATCGCCTGAAAACTGATCCGGACAATCCTCATAAATTAATCGTTGACCCAGAAGCGAAATTGGAAGAAGAGCTTATCGTTCGTCCAACTTCAGAAGCTATTATTTGGAATACCTATAAAAGTTGGATTCAATCTTACAGAGATTTGCCAATTTTGATCAACCAATGGGCGAATGTTGTTCGTTGGGAAATGAGAACAAGATTATTCCTTAGAACTTCAGAATTTTTATGGCAAGAAGGACATACTGCGCATGCAACACGTGATGAAGCCGTTGAAGAAACAGAAAAAATGCTAGAAGTTTATGCAGATTTTGCTGAAAACTTTATGGCTATTCCTGTCATTAAAGGAATAAAATCAGCATCTGAGCGTTTTGCTGGAGCTGATGAAACCTATTGTATTGAAGCATTAATGCAAGATGGGAAAGCGTTACAAGCGGGAACTTCGCACTTTTTAGGTCAGAATTTCGCAAAAGCATTTGATGTAAAATTCACCAACCGTGAAGGGAAAATGGAATATGCTTGGGCGACTTCTTGGGGAACATCAACTCGATTGATGGGTGCTTTAATTATGACGCATTCAGATGATTTAGGATTGGTATTACCTCCAACGTTGGCTCCAATTCAAGTGGTAATTGTTCCAATTTTCAAAGGTGAAGAGCAATTGCTAGAAATTAGCGGTGTTGCCAATCAAATCGTTGATAAATTAAAAGCGAAAGGAATTTCGGTAAAATTCGATAACGATACCCAAAACAAACCAGGTTGGAAATTTGCAGAATACGAATTAAAAGGAGTTCCATTGCGAATTGCGATTGGTCCAAAAGATTTAGAAAACGGAACAGTCGAAATCGCACGTCGAGATAATTTAACCAAAGAAACACAACCTATTGAAGGGGTTGAAAACTATATTGAAAACCTTTTAGCGGAAATGCAAAAAGCAATTTTCGAAAAAGCATTGAATTATAGAGACACACATATCACAAAAGTAGATTCGTACGATGAGTTCAAGAAAGTTTTAGAAGAAAAAGGCGGATTTATTTCAGCGCATTGGGACGGTACAGAAGAGGAAGAAGAGCAAATTAAAAACGAAACCAAAGCAACGATTCGTTGTATTCCTTTGAATAATGAATTGGAAGAAGGCGTTTCTTTAATCACTGGAAAACCATCTAAACAAAGAGTGGTATTTGCAAAATCTTATTAATTTCTTTTAAAATTTCACAATTTTGAATAGGATATAGTATTAATTTATATATTTGTTTGACACAAATCTTAAAAAATAAACTATTATGTCTTTGAACTTAATCGACCTTATTAAGGGGCAACTTGGTCCAGCCTTAGTTTCTCAAGCATCTGCTCAGTTGGGTGAAAATGAATCAGGAGTACAGAAAGCAATTTCTGGCTTACTTCCTGCGGTAATTGGTGGTTTAGCAAATAATGCTGATAATCCAAGTGTTTTAAACTCTATAACAGGAGCTGCTTCATCCGGATTGTTGAGTAATCTTTTAGGAGGTTCTTCAAACAATTCAATGATTACAACCTTGTTACAAAGTCTTTTTGGAGATAAAATTGGAGGATTGGTTAATTCCGTTGCAGGTTTTGCAGGAATTAGCAACAATTCTACAAACTCTATCTTAAACTTAGTAACAGGAGCTACTTTAGGTTCAGTTGGTAAATATGCAGCTGATAACAACCTTGATTCTAACGGAATCAGTAGCTTATTAACAAGCCAAAAAGGAATTCTTTCTTCTTTACTTCCTGCAGGATTATCGCTAGCCTCTTTAGGTTTAGATTTCGATAACTGGTTCGGAAAAGCAAAAGAAGATGTTTCTTCAAGAGTTTCTACAGCTAAAGACAACTTCGCAGAAGATGTTGCAGTTGCTAAGGAAAAAATTGAAACAAAAACAACTGAAATCAGAAACGACATCAGAGAAGATAACAACGGCGGTGGCGGTGGATCTATCTGGAAATGGTTATTACCACTTCTTCTGGTTTGTCTTCTTGGATGGTTCCTATGGAAGCAGTGCAGCAAGAAAACAACAGATTCTACAGCAGGTACTGACACAATAACAGTAGTTGATGATTCTGTAAATGTAAATGCTCCTGGAGATACTACAGTTACAACAACAGTAACTAAAGTTGATTCTGATATCGACTTAAATGGAGTAAATCTTAAAGGATACAAAGGAGGTCTTGAAGATAGAATGATTACATTCTTGAAAACAGACGGTTATAAAAATGCAGCTAATGACGATGCTTTAAAAACAGTTTGGTATGACTTCGATAAAGTAAACTTCAAAATGGGTAGCAATAAAGAGTTAGAAGCTGGTTCTCAAGCACAGTTAGATAACTTAGTAGCTATTTTGAAAGCGTTCCCAGATGCTAAAATCAAAGTTGGAGGTTACACGGATAAAGTGGGTAACGAAGCTGCAAACAAAAAACTTTCTGGAGAAAGAGCAGTTTTCATCAAAGATTACTTAGCTAAAGCAGGTGTTGGTGCACAAGTATTAGGAGCTGACGGTTACGGAAGCGAATTTGCAACGCAACCAGCTGATGCTTCAGATGCACAAAGAGCAGTTGACAGAAAAATGGCTGTTCGTTTCGCAAAATAATTTCTATAAATTAGAGATATCAACCGCTTCCTAGGAAGCGGTTTTTTAATTTCAATTTCAAAAGATTAAGTTTATTCAAAAATATTTGTTAGTTTAAACTAACATTGATACATTTGTTCTATGAAACCAGCTTGGAGAAGAATAAAAAACAACCATTCCTTACCCGAAGTTCACGCATCCATCCCGATTCCTAAAAACGCTAGCGCTTGGAAAAAGTTCTTAGCCTTCTCGGGTCCTGGATTGTTAATTGCTGTGGGTTATATGGATCCTGGAAACTGGGCAACCGATATTGCAGGTGGTTCCGAATTTGGTTATACCCTACTTTCGGTAATTCTTATATCCAATCTGTTTGCTATGGTTCTGCAACACCTTTCGTTAAAGCTAGGTATTGCTACGGAACGAGATTTAGCTCAAGCTTGTCGCGATCATTACAAGCCAAGAACCAATTTTATTCTCTGGGTTCTCTGTGAAATAGCCATCGCCGCCTGCGATCTTGCGGAAGTTTTAGGCGCAGCCATTGCTTTGAATTTATTATTTGGAATTCCATTGACTTGGGGAATCGTCATTACTGTAATTGACGTCATGTTAATTTTACTCCTCCAGTCCAAAGGTTTTCGTTGGCTTGAAAGTATTATTGGAGCTTTAATGATCATCATTATCGGATGTTTTGCTTATGATATTATCTTAAGTAAACCCGAAATCTTCCCGATTGTAAGTGGACTGCTTCCACAAAAAGAAATTGTGACCAATCCCGCAATGCTCTACATCGCGATTGGAATATTGGGAGCAACTGTAATGCCCCATAATTTGTATTTACACAGCAGTATCGTGCAAACTCGTGCTTACGAACGAACTGATGAAGGAAAAAAAGAAGCCATTAAATTTGCAACTTTAGATAGTACGCTTTCTTTATTAATTGCATTTTTCATTAATGCGGCAATTTTAATTGTTTCCGCAGCAACATTTCACTACAACGGCCATCATGATGTTGCCGATATTCATGATGCATACGAACTTCTTGCACCAATTCTAGGTACAACTTTGGCGAGCATTGTCTTTGGAGTTGCTTTGTTAGCCTCTGGTCAAAATTCAACAATTACAGGAACTTTAGCTGGACAAATTGTTATGGAAGGTTTTCTACATATTCGATTGAAACCTTGGTTACGAAGATTGATTACCCGATTAATTGCCGTTATTCCTGCCTTAATTGTTACGATGTTGTATGGTGAAAAAGGAACTGCAGATCTTTTAGTTTTTAGCCAAGTTATCCTTTCTATGCAATTAAGTTTTGCCGTGGTTCCACTCGTTATATTTACCAATGACAAAGCGAAAATGGGAAAATTTGCCAATTCAATTTTGCTAAAAACCATCGCTTGGTTAATCGCTATAATCATCATGGTCCTGAATATCTACTTACTGTACCGAACATTCACCGACTAAAGTATCTGCCCATTTGTCCGTTTCTTGACCTTGGCAAATAATTTGCGAATTAAAGTGAAAAATAAGTACTATTATGTCTGAAAATCACGATAAACACGAAGAAAATTTTGATATCGAGCAGGAGAACACTCAAGAAAATGCAGCGGAATCGAATCAAAATGTGACAAACGAAAAATCTGCAGAAGACCTTTTGGCAGAAGAAAAAGATCGTTATATCAGGTTATATGCCGAATTCGAAAACTACAAAAAGAGAACTTCACGAGAAAAAATGGAGTTTTTCCAATATGCTAATCAAGATTTAATGATTTCATTATTAGCCGTTCTGGATGATTTTGAACGTGCACTAAAAGAAATTGCTAAAAACGGAAACGAAGCCGATTTACGAGGTGTTGAATTAATCTATCAAAAATTAAAATCAAAGCTTGAAGAAAAAGGATTGAATGTAATTCAAGTTCAACAAGGTGATGATTTTAATGTAGATTTCCACGAAGCTGTAACTCAAATCCCTGTTCCATCACCAGAATTAAAAGGAAAAGTGGTTGATGTGATTGAAAATGGATATCAACTTCACGATCGCGTTATTCGTTTCGCAAAAGTGGTTACTGGAAACTAATTCCCGATTGGTTCTTTACAAGCAATTACTATGACAAAGAGAGATTACTACGAAGTATTAGAAATAACCAAAACGGCTAGTACGGAAGAGATTAAGAAAGCCTATAGAAAAATGGCCATCAAATATCACCCAGATAAAAATCCAGGTGATAAATCTGCAGAAGACAAATTTAAAGAAGCTGCGGAAGCATACGAAATCCTTAGTGACGACAACAAACGTGCGCGTTACGACCAATTCGGTCATGCCGGAGTAAGTGGTAATGGAGGATTCGGCGGCGGTGGTGGCGGATTTGGTGGCGGAATGAGCATGGAAGATATTTTCTCCCAATTTGGAGATATTTTCGGTGGTCAATTTGGCGGTGGATTCGGCGGTTTTGGTGGCGGCGGAGGTCGTCAACAAGCGCGTGGTTCTAATTTAAGAGTTCGCATCAAGCTGAATCTTGAAGAAATGGTGAACGGAACGCAAAAAACCATCAAAGTTAAGAAGATGAAAGCTGCCGAAGGCGCAACTTCGAAAACATGTCCTACGTGTAACGGTACCGGAGCTCAGATTAAGGTGATGAATACTGTTTTTGGACAAATGCAATCTCAAACCACGTGTGGAACTTGTCAAGGAATCGGAAAAGTAGCCGATCATATTCCGGCGGGTGCAAATGCTCAAGGTTTAATCAAGGATGATGAAGAAGTAACAATCAATATACCAGCAGGTGCACGTGAAGGAATTCAGCTAAGTGTACGTGGAAAAGGAAACGATGCTCCATTTGGAGGCGTTCCTGGAGATTTATTGGTTGTTGTTGAAGAGGAAGAAGATAAAACAATCAAGCGTGAAGGTGATAATCTTCACCAAGAATTATATATTTCATTTGCTGAGGCGGCTTTAGGAGCGAAAAAAGAAGTTCCTACCGTGGGTGGAAAAGTAAAAATCACGATTGATGAAGGAACGCAAAGCGGAAAAATCCTTCGTCTAGCGGGGAAAGGACTTCCTAGTCTTGATAGTTATGGTAAAGGTGATATGTTCATTCATATTAATGTTTGGACGCCTACGCATCTTACACCAGAGCAAAAAGAATTCTTCGAAAAGCAAATGAACAGCGGTGAAATGAACGCTGAACCTTCTGGAAAAGAAAAAACATTCTTTGAAAAAGTAAAAGATTTGTTTAGCTAAATAAAAAAGAGATCAAATTAATTTGATCTCTTTTTTTGTAATAAAATAAAGGTTGAATTTCTTCAGCCTTTATTTTATTCTTTAGTTTGGGATTAAGATTTTTTCTCTAAAACCTCATCAACCATTCCGTAGCTTTTCGCTTCTTCCGAAGTCATCCAGTAATCACGATCTGATGATTTCTCAACCCATTCATAGTCTTGTCCAGAATGCAATGCGATAATTTCATACAATTCTTTCTTCAATTTCAACATCTCTCTTAAGTTGATTTCCATATCCGAAGCAACACCTTGTGCACCTCCAGACGGTTGGTGAATCATCACTCGAGAATGTTTTAAAGCAGAACGCTTACCTTTTTCACCCGCAACAAGTAGAACCGCACCCATAGACGCTGCCATACCAGTACAAATTGTAGCAACATCAGGCTTAATAATCTGCATTGTATCGTAGATTCCTAAACCTGCATAAACACTTCCACCAGGAGAGTTAATGTAAATTTGAATGTCTTTAGAAGGATCCGCACTTTCTAAAAAAAGCAACTGAGCCGTAACGATATTTGCTACTTGATCGTCAATTCCTGTTCCTAAAAAGATAATTCTATCCATCATCAAACGAGAGAAAACGTCCATTTGAGCTACGTTCATACGTCTTTCTTCCATAATGTACGGCGTCAAGTTGGTCGGGTTAAACGTTCCCATATATTGATCGGTAGCCAAACCACTGTTTCCCATATGCTTTACCGAAAAATCTCTAAATTCTTTGTTAATATCCATATTCTATATTTTCTTTAATTATGTGTTTATAATTTTCAAAAACTGTTCCCATCTCAAATGTAGCCAATTTGTCATAAAACACGATGCAATTCTTTGTCTATTTGGTTACGAATTTGGGTTAGTTTAATTATCGTTAAGTAATTTTCATCGTTTGATTCTGATTCGCCAAGTTTTTTCTTAATATCTTCAATCAGCTTCATGATGTATTCTCGTTTATGACGGAAAATAATGTCATTCACCAATTTCGGAACGACTTCTTCTTCTGTTTTGAAGAAAATATTATGTTTCCCCCAATCGCTCGTGTGGTATTTTTCAACTAAAACATCCGCAATCTTTCCAGAAATTTCTTCATCCATCAATTTAACAAAGAAATTTTCCGTTCGCAATTCGCCCATTTCTAGACCATCACGGATTTCTTTGACAATCGTTCCATTGATTGGCGAAAGCATCTGATATTCGTCTTCTAAGAAATACGCAGAAATTTCTTCGGCAACTGTAACTTGGAAAGGCGTTCTGTCATCCGCAACGCGATCAAGAACAAAATCTCCGTATTTTAAAAGCAATTCAACCAATTTTTCTTCTAAAACTAAAAGTGGATCTACTGAAAACTCTTGTGTTTCAGTAACAACTTGAAGTTTTACAGGAGCTTCTACTTTCGATCTATCAATCGGTTTTTGACCTGATAAAATTTGTTTCTGAACATTCAGTTCGTTGAATAAACTCTGCTCACTAATTCCGAATTTATTCGAAACTTCTTTTAAATAAACTTCTTGTTTTAAGGCATTTTCAACATTCGCTACCGATTTTACAATATCACGAATCGCTTCCGCTTTTTTAATCGGATCATTTTGCGCTTCTTTTAAAAGAATTTCGGCTTTAAAATCGATAAAATCTTGAGATTCTTTCGCAATAAATTCTTCAACATAGTCTTGTGGATGCTTTCTCGAAAAACTATCCGGATCGTCACCATCAGGGAAAAGCAGCACCCGAATATTCATCCCTTCGGAAAGAAGCATATCAATACTTCTGAAACTCGCTTTAATTCCCGCTTTATCGCCATCAAACAAGATAATCACATTCTCCGTCAAACGACGAATCAATCGAATTTGCTCCACCGTTAAAGCCGTACCCGAACTGGAAACGACGTTTTCAATTCCTGCTTGATGAAGTGATATAACGTCCATATAGCCTTCCACCAACAAACACGAATCTTTCTTAGAAATCGCTTGCTTTCCTTGGTTTAAACCATAAAGAACATTGGATTTATGGTAGATTTCAGTTTCTGGCGAGTTTAAATACTTCGCTGTTTTAACATTCGATTTCAGAATTCGAGCTCCAAAACCTAAAACTCGACCCGAAAAACTATGAATCGGAAAAATCACCCGTTCCCGAAAACGATCGAGACCGTTGGGGGCATTTTCTGGAAAAATTGAAAGTCCAGATTTCAACAAAATATCATTCGAATAGCCTTTATCCAAAGCATATTCCGTAAAAGCATTTTTCTTTTCTGGAGAATAGCCAAGTTGAAATTTCTTGATGACGTCATCTTTCAGTTCACGTTCCTTGAAATACGAAAGTCCAATAAGTCTCCCTTCTTCTCCTTCCCACAACTGATCCTGAAAAAAATCATTAGCAACTTCATGAATCTTATACAAAAGATCGCGCTCACTTTGTTGCTGTTTTTGTTCTTCGGAATAGACTTTTTTGTCCTCTTCAATCTCGATTCCGTATTTTTTTGCAGCGTGACGAAGCGCTTCTGGATAGGTAAACCCTTCCAATTCCATCAAAAACGAAATCGCCGTACCACCCTTTCCAGACGAAAAATCTTTCCAAATTTGCTTACTAGGAGAAACCACAAAACTGGGCGACTTTTCATCCTGAAACGGACTTAAACCTTTCAAATTGGTTCCAGCGCGTTTCAGTTGAACATATTCGCCAACAATATCCTCAATTCGAACAATTGAGAAAATTTTGTCTATCGTTTCTTGTGAAATCATTTTGTAAAAATAAAGAAGTTTCAAGGATTAATAAAATGATTATTTTTGCAATTATGAAATCAGTACAAATTAAAGCTCAAGATTTTTTCGAAATTCTAAAATTACGCGATGCCTCTATGTGGGATATTTTCGCACAAATGATTGATGGTGAGGAGAAAGAACTTATTTTTCTAGATGAGGAAGAAAAAGTTTTGTTCAACTACCGACTTCCAAAAACAATTGAGCAAATGCAAGAAGATAAAAAAGTTTTCACCGAAGAATATGCTGAAAAACTAAAAAACTTGAATTAATTTTTGTCTTCTAAGAATTTTTCTATCGTCCTTTTTGTTGACGCAACATCGTGAACGCGTAAGATTTTTGCTCCTTTTTCTAGAACTTTCAAATGCAATTTTTGTGTTAAATCATCGATTTCCGTAGGAAGCTTTCCTAATGGTTTGTAGATAAACGATTTTCTCGAAATCCCGATTAGCAATGGAAATTTCCCAAATCCAAAATGCTCGCAATTATCCAACATAAAATGCTGTTGCTCTACGGTTTTTCCAAATCCAAAACCTGGATCCAAAATCACATCTTTGACACCAAGCTTTTTTAAAATCTGCAAATTATTTGAAAAATAGCGATTAATTTCAACAACCATATCGCCTTGCATTTCCTTTTCATGCATCGTTTCGTAGGTTGGATTGATATGCATCAACACGTATGGAATTTTCAATTCCGCAACCGTTGAAAACATTTTTTCATCAAATTGACCGCCTGAAATATCGTTTGCCAAATCCATTCCTTGATCAAAACCAAAACGAACCACTTCTGAATAAAACGTATCCAACGAAATTAAAACTTCGGGAAATTCTTTTTTAATCAAAGAAATAATTTTTCCTAATCTTTGCACTTCACCTTCCGCAGAAATTTTTTCAGCGTTTGGTCTCGTTGATTGCGCACCAATATCCAAAATATCCACACCTTCATTAACTAACCGTTCAGCATGTTTTAAAGCCTCTATTTCAGAGAAAAACCGCCCTCCATCTGAGAAAGAATCAGGCGTCATATTCAGAATTCCCATAATTTTCGGCTTGCTTAAATCAACCAAACGACCGTGACAATTCAACGATGGAAAATTAGCGGCTTCGAGTGAAAACGTATTCATAAAAACAAAGGTAAAAATTGGCACCAACATCCCAAAACCAAACCACCCAAACTTAGCCTTTTTAGAGAATTTTCATATCTTTGAGACAGTATAGCATGATATGAGAAATACCTCAGAACAATTTGAGAACGTTATTGCGCAGTGTCGCGATTTATTTGCAAAAAAAATGAAAGATTATGGAGCCGCGTGGCGCGTTTTGCGACCGAGTTCCATTACCGATCAAATCTATATTAAAGTTAATCGAATTCGTACGCTTCAAATGGCTGAAGTTCGCATGGTTGATGAAAGTGAAGATGACGAATTTATCGCGATCGTAAACTACTCTATTATTGGACTGATCCAATTGCAGAAAGGCTTAACCGATGATCTCAACGAAAACGAAGAAGAAATCTTAAACCTCTACGATCATTTTGCAACCGAAGCTCGTTTGTTAATGGAAAAGAAAAACCATGATTACGGCGAAGCTTGGCGAGAAATGCGCATTTCTTCAATCACAGATTTAATCTATCAAAAAGTATTGCGAACGAAACAAATTGAAGATAATCAAGGAAAAACAATTGTTTCGGAAGGTTTGGATGCGAATTATTTTGACATGTTGAATTACGCTGTTTTCTGTTTGATAAAAATTTCTGAAAACTAAGTTCTATGAAGAAAATCGGCGCTTTTTTTCAAATTTTAGGATTCGTTTTATGTTCGACTTTGGTTTTTGGACAAAATAAAAAGCCCGAAAGATTGATCATTGTTACCATTGATGGTTTACGTTGGCAAGAGGTTTTTAAAGGATTGGATGATGAAATTATCGCTAATCCCAACACCAAAGGAAATCTGAAAAATATCAAAACGCTGTATCCAAATCGAGAAGCGATGATGCCTTTTTTCTGGAACGAGCTTTCTAAAAAAGCAGGTTTCTATGGAAATCGCGATCAGCAAAGCGATGTTAAAGTATCTAATCCTTATCATTTTTCATATCCCGGTTATGCCGAACTTCTTTCGGGTTGGGTTGATGAAAAAGTGAATTCCAACAATTATCCAGAAAATACAAATTTGAATATTTTGGATGTACTTCAATCCAAAAAATCATACGAAAACCAAGTGGTCGCTTTTGGCGCGTGGAATGCGTTCGCTAGAATTTTTCATAAATCAACAGCAAAGTTTCCTGTTTTTGAAGCATTTTCAACCTACAAAAATGATAAAAGTCCCAACGTTGATTTGCTAAATACCATGTTGAAAAACTCGCACAAACCATGGTATGGAAACGAAGCTTTGGATATTTTCACGCACACGATGGCGATGGATTATCTGAAAACGAAAAAACCAAAAGTAGCCTTTATTGGTTATGGAGAAACCGATGAATGGGCACATTCAGAGAATTACCGTTATTATTTGGATGCGATGAAAAACACGGATCAATTTCTATCTGAGATTTGGAATTTCATTCAAACAACGCCAGAATATACGGACAATACCGTTTTGTTAATCACAACCGATCATGGTCGTGGTTCGGTAAAATCTTGGGGCGATCACGGAAGTGATGTTCCCAGCGCCGATGAAATCTGGTTCGCTTTGTATTATCCTCAACTAAAATCAACTGGAGAAGTTAAAACTTCGAAAACGATCTATTTAAAGGAACTTGCTCCTACTCTATTAAAATTGATTGGAATTGATCCAACGGAACTTTCTCCAAAAACTGAATTTGTAAAAGAACTATTATGATAAAAGCTGTTTTAAGAATTGTAATTGCCCTTATTTTTATAGCCTCAGGCTTTGTAAAAGCGGTCGATCCGATTGGGTTTTCGTTCAAATTGGAAGAGTATTTCTCCGCGGGCGTTTTTAATATGCCCTTTTTAGAGCCATTTGCTTTACCAATTTCCATTTTTGTTGTGGCTTTGGAACTTATTTTAGGAGTTGCTCTTCTATTTAACATCAAAACCAAAAAAGTACTCGCTGTTCTTATTGCGTTATGCGTTTTCTTTGCGTTTTTAACGTTCTACTCAGCGTATTTTAATAAAGTAACCGATTGTGGATGTTTTGGTGACGCGATTAAATTCACGCCTTGGCAAAGCTTTATCAAAGATATTATTTTACTTGTTGGACTTCTCATACTTTGGGTTTTGTATAAAAAAGAATCCACTGTTCAGAAATCAAATGGAATTCAAAAAATAACGTTGCTCGCTTCTATCTTTTTTACAGGATTTATCTTGGTTTATGGAATTATTCGTGAACCTATGATTGATTTCAGAAGTTATAAAATTGGAACGAATATGAAGCTTGAGCAACAAAAAATTGCACAAGATCCATCTGTTTACAAAGTATTTTACACCGCTAAAAATGAAAAAACAGGCGAAGAAAAATCGTTGGATCAAGACGAATATGTGAATAACAAAATCTATTGGGAAGAAGGTTCGCCCTGGAAACTTTTAGATGACAAAACGGAATCCAAATTGGTGAAAGAAGGCTATAAATCGGAAATCAGCAAGTTTAAGTTAGACGGTCAAGATGGATCAGATTGGACTCAAAAAGTTATTGCAGCGCCAAAAGCGATTGTGATTTTCAGTTATCACCCGAATTTGGCTGACAAAGCAGTGATTCAAAAAGCGCAAGAAAAAGCTAAAAAATCAGGAAATACATTAGTTTTAGGCGTAGCACCCAATTTTGGAGTTTATCAAGCAATTCCTGCAGCAACAATGGACGGAACTGCCATAAAAACCATTGCTAGAAGTAATCCATCCATTTTAATTTTAGAAAACGGAACGATTGTAGATAAAGTCCCTGGACATGTTTTTGTTGAGAATTAATCGTACCTTTGACTAGCTAAAAAAGTTATAATGCAAAAATCAAATAAACCGATTGCCGGTTATCATTTATTAATGCTGTTGGCAGCCGTTGACGGTGAAGTTGCTCCTGCCGAAGGTGTAAAAATCACAGAATATCTGAGAAATGAATTTCCGTTCCGTATCAATTTGGATAACGAATTGGACGTGATTATCAACCTTCAACCGGAAGATTGGAAAGATCATTTTGAGTTTCACGCAAGATGCTTCTTAGACGATTCTACAGAAAAAGAGCGAAAAGAGTTTGTGAAATTTGCAAAATCTTTGATTAAAGCAGACGAAACAGTTTCTGATGAAGAACATCGTTTTTATAAGCTTCTTAAAAATCTTTGGAATTTCTAATTCCAAACCCGAATTCATTCACTAAATAAAAAATCAACAATACGACCTTAAATCATGAGAAAAAAAATAGTTGCCGGAAATTGGAAGATGAACAAAACCGCATCAGAAGCAGAATCTTTGATGCAACAATTAGCAGAATACAAAAAAAACAACACAACTAATTGTGAGATTTATATTGCGCCTCCAGCGTTGTATTTAACGATGGCGGAATCTATTTTCCCAAATAAAGAAGTGGGTGTTTACGCTCAGGATGTTTCCGAATACGCTTCTGGAGCATATACTGGAGAAATTTCTGTTGACATGATTAAGGCTATTAACGTTGATGGTAGTTTGGTTTCTCATTCGGAACGAAGACAATATCACGGCGAAACGGATAGCCATGCGAACAAAAAGGTAAAAGCTTTATTGGATGCTGGTTTAACGCCAATTTATTGTAACGGGGAAACATTAGATCAGAGAAAATCGGGTCAGCATTTCGAAGTGGTAAAAAACCAAACGGAAACAGCTCTTTTCACGCTTTCAGCTGATGAAATTAAAAAAGTAGTGATTGCTTATGAGCCGGTTTGGGCTATTGGAACGGGAGAAACGGCATCGCCAGAACAAGCACAAGAAATTCACGCGCATATTCGTAGTTTGATCGCTACAAAATACGGTCAAGATGTGGCTAATGAAGTTTCTATCTTGTACGGAGGTTCTGTAAAACCAGACAACGCGAAAGAAATTTTTTCGCAGCCTGATATCGATGGAGGTTTAATCGGTGGAGCCGCATTAAAACTAGAAGATTTTTCAAAAATTATCGAAGCTTTTAATTAAAATTAAAATGCATAAAAATAAACGTCCGCTCTTTTTGCGGACTTTTTTTATTGAAAACCACTACAACCTTTTTCAAAATTGTAATTTTGTCGTATTCATAAAACAGAAAATTCATGACACCTTATTTGGAATTCAACTTTAAGATAAATCCACTTCAACCGTGGAACGAAATATTGATGGCCGAGCTTATCGAAATTGGTTTTGATAGCTTCACTGAAGAACACGACGGTATTTTAGGATATATTCCGACAAACCTTTTTGACGAAAGCGCGTTGAAAGCGCTGCCTTTGCTGAACAATTCGGAAGTTTCCATTGCATATACATTTGCAGAAATGCCGAATATTAATTGGAATGAAGAATGGGAAAAGAATTTTTCTCCAATCAATGTGGAAGACAAAGTGCTTATTCGTGCGGAATTCCACGAATCAAACCCAGAAATGCACGAAATTATTATTCAACCCAAAATGTCGTTCGGAACAGGACATCACCCGACAACGCATTTGATGATTCAGCAGATGTTGGATATGAATTTCGATGGCGAAACCGTTTTAGATATGGGTTGTGGAACGTCTGTGTTGGCGATTTACGCAAAACAAAGAGGCGCAAAAGAAGTTGTTGCAATTGATATTGACGAGTGGTCTGTAGAAAACTCCCTTGAAAATGCTGCTCGAAATCAAGTGGAACTAAATATCTCACAAGGAACTGCTGACAATCTTGGTGGTCAAAATTTTGACACTATTTTAGCAAATATCAATAGAAACATTTTAATTTCGGATATTCCGACGTACGTATCGGTATTAAATCAGGGAGGTTCGTTGTTATTATCAGGACTTTGCTTCTTTGATGTTGACGATATTTTGGAGGTTTGCACAGAGCAAAATTTAACCTTAGAAAGAAAACTTCAACGCGAAGAATGGGTAAGTTTATTACTAAAAAAATAATCTCATGAGAATCGTATTAGTGCTTTTCAGTCTTTTTACCATGCAATCTGGGATGGCTCAGGAATCGGGGGATTACGCTTACGGTATTTTCAATTTTGATGGAAAAAAAGCGGAAAAAATCTTCACCAACGATACCAGAATTCGAGAAACACCGAGTATTTCTGGAAAGATTTTAGATTCGCTAGCTGCAAATTCTTCCATACTAATTGTTAGTCAAAGTCCAGTGATTACCAGGCTTGGAGAACGATCTGCAAATTGGTACAAAATATCCTATACAAAGAACAACACCTTTGGCGAAGGTTTCGTGTGGGGTGGGAATTTAGCCATCAAACATGTATCCAAAAGCGGACTTGACTTCCTATTTGGAATGCAAAAAAGCGGAAAAGAATGGGACCAAGAATCCAAAATGGACGTACCCGTGAATTACGCATCAGTAAAAGCGTTCAACGGAAACGAATTGGTGAGCGAAGCGATTTTTAAAAGCGGTATCGGCGAAAGTTTATCGTATGCAGATTTCGAAATTGAAGACAATCGAAAACTAAAAAATGTCGATTTCATCATTAAATCATTGGTATCGGGAGAAGCGTGCGGAATTCCATCGTATGAGCAAAGACTGTTATTCGCTAATAATGAATTGGTTCATTTGCCGCTTCAAATGAGTATTGGCGATGCGGATATGTTCTATCATTCTGAAGATTTGGTTTTTCCAAATGACAAGGGCGGAAAACCGAATACAATCTTCTTAAAAATGGAAGAAATGGAAAAAGATGACAACGAGAAAGAGCATTTTAAACGAAGACAAGATGAGTATCGATGGGATGGCAAAGTTCTTTCCCAAATACTCACGTTAAAATAACAAAAGCCTCCAATTGGAGGCTTTTTTAGTTCTTATTTTTGGCTTCAATCCATTTCGACATGTATTTTGTCGAATTCAAAGAATGATGCTGTAAAATCTGTCCTAAAAAGTTCGCTTCACGATGCTTTTGCAAATTCTCGAATAGCGAATCAACTTTTTCTTTGAATTGCGTTTCGAAAGTCTCCCAATCAAACTGGTTCTTTGCAATTTCGTATCCGTTTTCTTGCGCTTGATTCCAATCCGATTCGGAAGTATATAATTGAACCGCTTTTTCAATAAAACCCTCATCCGAATTGGCGATAAAACCATTCCATAAACCATTCCATTGCATTCCTTCGGCGCCAACTTCTGTTGTAACATTCGGTAAACCATATAACATACTTTCCCAAAGTTTCCCTTTCAAACCAGCTCCAAAAGGAATTGGAGCCAATAAAACGCGAGCCGAATTAAAAACATCGGTTACATTCTCAGCTCTACCTTTGATTAAAAAACCTTCTTTGTCGTTATGCAACTGAAATACTTTTTCACTCGCATACGCACCGTAAATATGCATTTCCGCATCAGGAAGTTGCTTTCGAATGGATTTCCACAACGATTTTAATTTCAAAACCGTTTGCCAATTGGGTTCGTGCAAGAAATTCCCAATACTCACAAAGTTTTTTCGTTCGCTAAAACCAATCGAAGAAGGAATGACTTCACGATTCAAAAACGGTATGTACAAGAGATTTTGTGGTGCAATATGAAAGCTTTCCGTCAAAAGTTGATATTCGTATTGCGAAATAATCAAAGAAAGATCACAACGCAGGATTGAAGCCAGTTCACGTTTAAAAACCGTATTGATATAGTCGGAATATTCTAATTCTCGATTTTCTTTAAATGCAATTTGACGAGCGGTTCTTAAAAAATGTAAATCTTCGGTATCTATAATCCGAATTGCATTCGGGCAATTCTCAAAAACGCGCCATCCAAACTGTTCTTCCGTAACGTACCGATCAAATAAAACAACATCGGGAGCTAGCTCTTTTATTCTCATGTCAAAAGAAGAATCATTCATTTGAATCGTCTCAACATCCATCGTTAAAGAGAAATCTGAAGGTTGCGCGGATGTTAAAAATGAGATCTTAAAATCCCAAGAACGAAACATCTCCAAAAGTTGCAACATACGATGCCCAGCCGCCGTAGAATCCGGTTCCGGAACCACCATACCAATAATTACAAGATGTTTCATAGTATAAATATGAGAATATTAAAGCAAAAAAGAGAAACCAATAAATTGATTTCTCTTTTTGTGAGCGCGACAGGATTCGAACCTGTGACCGTCTGCTTAGAAGGCAGATGCTCTATCCAGCTGAGCTACGCACCCTAAAAAAAATGTGTAAAAAAAAATTCCCGAAGGAATTTTCTTTTGTCGGGGTGGCAGGATTCGAACCTGCGACCTCCTGGTCCCAAACCAGGCGCGATGACCGGACTACGCTACACCCCGTGTTTACCGGTTGCGGAGGGTGTGGGATTCGAACCCACGCGACACTTTCGCGTCGACAGTTTAGCAAACTGCTCCGTTAACCACTCCGGCAACCCTCCTTATGCAATATTTTTAAGAGCTTCTGTTCCGTAATTGCGAGTGCAAATATAGAACGTATTTTCGAAACCTCCAAATCTTTTTGAAAAAAAAAATGAGTATTTTTGGTGCTTAATTAACACGACACTATGAAGATTAACCCTAAATTCTTATACCTCACATCTTTAGCCTTAACATTAAGTTCATGTGCTACTCAAAAAAAAGTAACACCTGTAAAACCAACCACGCCTAAACCGGCTCAACCAACGGCACAAACTCCAAAACCCGTTGCTCCAGTACAAACAAAACCGCAAGTAAATCATATCGGAAATAATGATTTTTTTACAACCAATATTGCCGATGCTAGCAAAAATGACAACACCATCAGTTACGGTTCTATCGTTTCGGCAAAACCAAACGGCTATACGGTTACTAAAAATTACTTCCCTGCCGTTGCCCAAAACTTTAGACAACGTTTCATTATTCTTCACTATACGGCATTAAATAATGAAAAATCCATTTCAGTTCTTACGCAACAAAGTGTAAGTGCTCATTATCTAGTAAACGACACCGACGATCAAGAAATTTATCAGTTGGTAGATGAAAATAAACGTTCGTATCACGCAGGAGTAAGTCATTGGAGAGGTTTTGAACAGTTAAATGACACTTCTATCGGAATTGAAATCGTAAATGCGGGTTATTCCACAATTGCTGGTAAGAAAGTATTTGTTGAGTTTCCAGACTGGCAGATTAAAAAAGTAGCTGCCTTGGTGAAAGATCTTGCTAATCGTTATCAAGTTCCACCAACGTACATTTTGGCTCATTCGGATATTGCCCCTACAAGAAAGCAAGATCCAGGATCTACATTTCCTTGGAAAAGATTGTATGACGAATATCAAATCGGAATGTGGTATGATGAAGCAACCAAACAAAGCTTCGTAAACCAAACCCTTCCTGATGAATTTGCGATGCAAGTGAACTCGTCACCATTTATCTTTAAAATTCAATCTATGTTAAAGAATTTCGGATACGGAATTGAACCATCGGGAACGTATGATGACGCTACGAAAAAAACAATTGAAGCCTTTCAATATCACTTCCGACCTCAATTATGTGACGGAATTATGGATGTAGAAACCTACGCAATTCTACAAGCTTTACTTCAGAAATACCCTAAGTAACACCAATTAAGAATACATCTTCGGATGTATTTTTTTTTATGCCTTTTATTTTTACCTTTAACCTCAAAAAAAAGACAACTATGCAAGGCTACAGAATAGAAGCAGATTTGTTGGGCGAACTTCAAGTTCCAGAAAACGCGTATTACGGTGTACAAACGCAAAGAGCAATTAATAATTTCAAGATTTCGGGTCAATTACTTTCCTCGTATCCAAGATTTATTCGAGGATTGGCGTTGGTAAAGAAAGCAGCTGCGAAAACCAATTATCAATTGGGATTTTTAGATGAACAATTGTATTTTAAAATTGCAGAAGCGTGTGACGAAGTTGCTGCTGGAAAATTCAATGATCAGTTTCCTATCGACATGATTCAAGGAGGTGCAGGAACTTCAGTAAACATGAATGCTAACGAAGTAATTGCGAATATCGTTCTTGAAAAACTAGGAAAAGCAAAAGGAGATTATCAGTATTGTTCTCCGAATGACCATATCAACCTTTCACAATCTACGAATGACGCCTACCCTACGAGTATCAAAATTGCTTTACTGCAATTGAACGAGCTTTTGGTAGAAAAACTAAAACTAATCGTAGCGGCATTTCGTGCAAAGGGAGTAGAATTTAATGATGTTCTTAAAATGGGTAGAACGCAGCTTCAAGATGCGGTTCCAATGACTTTAGGACAAGAATTCGAGGCCTATGCAGCAAATTTGGAAGAAGATCTTTCGAAATTAAATAATAACGCCAACCTTTTTGTTGAAGTAAATATGGGCGCAACGGCGATTGGAACGGGAATCAATGCACCGGTTGGTTATGCAAATTTATGCGCTAAAAACCTTGCTGAAATTTCGGGATATCCAATTATTTCGGCTCCAAATTTAGTTGAAGCAACACCTGATACAGGTTCATACGTGATTTACTCTTCTGTGATGAAGCGTCTTGCGGTGAAGCTTTCTAAAATTTGTAATGATTTACGTTTGCTTTCATCTGGTCCACGCGCAGGTTTCTTTGAAATCAACCTTCCGCCAATGCAACCAGGATCGTCTATTATGCCAGGAAAAGTGAATCCTGTTGTTCCTGAAGTAGTGAATCAAGTTTGTTACAAAGTAATTGGAAACGACCTTACCGTAACTTTCGCTGCCGAAGCTGGTCAATTGCAATTAAACGTGATGGAACCGGTACTTTCACACGCAATTATGGAAAATGTTCATTTCCTTTGCAACGCGATGGATACGCTTCGTGAAAAGTGTGTTACTGGTATTACGGCAAACCGTGAAGTTTGTTTAAACATGGTGAAAAACAGCATCGGAATTGTAACCGCGTTGAATCCTTATATCGGATACAAAAACTCAAGTAAAATCGCTAAAGAAGCTTTAGAAACAGGAAAAAGCGTTTACGATTTGGTATTAGAGCACGATCTTTTATCTCAAGAAAAACTAGATGCGATTTTGGATCCCGCAAATATGTTGAATCCACATTCTTTGATTTAATTTTCAATATAAAATACCCGAAGAACCAAGTGCAAACTTGGTTCTTTGATTCTTAAGTCCCATGAAATTCCTCATCATCATTCCCGTTCATAACGAAGAAAGAAACATTATCTATTGCTTAAAATCTTTGGAAATGCAAAGCTTTCAGAATTTTGAGATCATCGTGGTTAATGATGGCTCAACGGATCATTCCCAAGAACGAATAGAAAAATTCATTTCAGAATCTTCGATTTCTAGAAAAATTTCTTTGCTGAATTTGGAAAAGTCTAAACATCAACCCGGTGCGAAAGTCGTTCGAACCTTCAACAAAGGCTTAGAACATGCCGATCTTAGCCAATTTGATGTGATTTGTAAATACGATGCGGATATTATTTTTCCAGACGATTATTTATTTAAAATCAACTCTGTTTTTGAAAAAAATCCAAAAGCGGGAATGGTTTCTGGAATTGTAAAAATTAAAAATGATGTTCTCGATTATCAAAGCGCCTTCGAATTTGATAACAAGAAAAAATATTGGCGATTCGAAGATATCTCGTCTAAAAATCACGTTCGTGGCCCTATTAAAGCCTATCGTAAGGAATGTTTCCAACAAATGACCGGTTTGCGTCCCGTTTTAGGTTGGGACAACATCGATGTGATGCTTGCCGAAATGCACGGTTGGGAAGTGATTACGATTAAAGATCTTTGGGTAAAACATTTGCGACCAACCGCTTTTCAATACAAAGCCCAAAAAGCCGAAAAGCTAGGCGAATATTTTTATAATATTGGTCTCAACTACCCTTTAACATTCACTTCTGCATTAAAGTCTGCTTGGAAAAGTAAATCTTTTTCCGAGTTTTTTGGAATTATGAAGTCGTATTCCAAACAAAAGCACGAACGAATTTTAACCAAAGAAGAAATCAACTACATCCGAAGTCTCAGAAAAAAAGCCCTATTAGGAAAAATAGGACTTTAAATTTTATTTCTTTCGGAATAATGTGATGCAACGCGGTGATGTGTGAACATCAAAAGGATTCAATTGATAATCGCCCCAAATTTTTACCCTTTCAAACCCCGATTCTTCGGCATATTCTTTAATTTTTTCCGACGTATGCAGTTTCACACGCTCAAAATATTTGCGTTCTAAACCGTCTTGATCTTTAAAATTAATTTCTTTAACGATATAATTATTCTTAATTTCTTTGTGAATATGAAACGTTAAATCGTCTCGAACTTCATCGTACGAATCAACAATTCCACTTTCCACAAACTCGCGATTCAGATAATCCAAAACAAATAAACCACCGGACTTCAAGCCATGATTTACCGATCGAAAAACATTCAAATCTTCTTCTTCCGTTTCGAAATAACCAAAGCTCGTAAACAAATTAAAAACCGCATCAAAATCCGTTATAGGAAGCGGATTTCGCATATCGTGAACTTCAAATTTCAGATGTTCATTTTCAAATTTTTTGTCGTACGCAATACTTTGTTGCGACAAATCTAAACCTAAAACATCAAAACCTAGCTTGTTCAAAAAAATGGAATGCCTCCCTTTTCCACAAGCCAAATCCACAATTTTTGCTTTTTCTGGTAAATTTAAATTTTTTGTTAATGCCGAAATAAAGCTTTCAGCCTCCTTATAATCGCGATTATTGTATAAAATATGATAATATGGTGTATCAAACCACTCTTCAAACCAATCCATGCCGCAAAAATAGTTATTTTTGCACGTAAAGAAGAATTCCCAATGCAAACAGACGATTTAAAAATCCAGATAAAAACATTTTTTGGCTTAGAAAACATCCTTTTCGAGGAAATTAAAAAGCTCGGCGGCCGAAATGTCGAAATGAAAAACCGCGCCGTTAACTGCGAGGGTGATCTTGGATTTCTCTATAAAATCAATTATTCTGCAAGAACGGCTTTGAAAATTTTGGTTCCTATTTTTGAGTTTAAAGCGTATAATGAACACAAATATTACGAAAAACTTTCTCGTTTTCCGTGGGATCAATACATGAAAATCAACCAAACTTTTGCGATTGATGCTACGGTTTACTCAGAAAAATACACGCATTCTCAATTCATGACATTAAAAATGAAGGATGCTATTGTTGATTTTTTCAACCATAAATACGACAACCGTCCAAATATTGACACCAAACATCCTGATATCAAATTTCATTTGCATATTGACCGAGATTTAGTAACGATTTCGATGGATTCGTCTGGAGCACCGCTTTACAAGCGTGGTTATCGTCGTGAGCAAGGTGATGCACCAATTAATGAAGTTCTAGCTTCCGGAATGTTGCAAATTGCAGGTTGGGACGGAAAAGGAAACTTTCTTGATCCAATGTGCGGTAGTGGAACTATTTTGGTGGAAGCCGCGATGATTGCTTTGGATTTACCCGCTCAAATTTTCAGAAAAAACTTTGCTTTCCAAAATTGGAACAATTACGATGAAGAACTTTTCAAAAAAATAAAGGAATTCCGAATTAACAGAATTAAAGAATTTACGGGAAAAATTGTAGGCTACGACATCGATAATCGCATGTTGAATTACGCCCGTGAAAACATCGAATCGGCAGAATTAGAAGACGTTATCGAAGTAAAAAAGCAAGATTTCTTCGAAAGCAAAAAAGACCTTTTTCCTTTGTTGATGGTTTTCAATCCGCCATACGACGAACGAATTACAATTCAATACGATGATTTTTACAAGAAAATAGGCGACACCTTCAAACAAAGCTATCCAAACACATTAGCTTGGCTAATTTCTTCGGATTTAGAAGCGGTGAAAAAAGTAGGTTTGCGTCCTTCTCGAAAAGTCAAATTATACAATGGGAAATTGGAAACCCGATTTTTACAGTACGAAATGTACGAAGGAAGCAAAAAAGCCTCTAAAGAAAACTAAAACCGTAGATTTGATCTGATTTTGAATCTTCATTTTAATTGAAAACAAACCTATTTTGAAACCCACTATTTCCATCGTTGTTGCTATATTTAATCGAAAAGACGAACTTTTTGAGCTTTTGCAATCCCTATCCTTTCAAACCGATAAAGACTTTGAAGTGATTATCGTGGATGACGGTTCCAAAATCGATTTACGTCCAACGATCGAATTATTTCAAGATCGAATGACGATTTTCTTTTATCGAAAAGACAATTCGGGGCCCGGACTTTCTCGAAATTATGGTGCTCGAAGAGCCAACAACGATTGGTTAGTTTTTGTAGATTCGGATGTGATTGTTGAAAAAGATTACATTCAAAACATCAAAGAAAATATCATTTCGCAACCTTGTGACGCTTTTGGTGGCGCTGATAAAGCCCATCGAGGATTCAATTTGATGCAAAAAGCGATCTCCTACTCGATGACATCGGTTTTCACAACGGGCGGAATTCGTGGAAGTAAAAAAGCGGTATCAAAATTCCAACCAAGGAGTTTTAATATGGGCGTTCGGAAAGCGGCTTTTGAAAAAGTTGGTGGCTTTTCTGAAATGCGAATTGGTGAAGATCCCGACTTGTCGATGACGTTATGGGAAAACGGATTTACAACGGCATTTTACGATAATATTGGTGTCTATCATAAGCGTAGAACGGATTTTGGAAGATTCTCGAAGCAAGTGTATCAATTTGGCTGTGCGAGACCAATTCTCAACCAAAGGCATCCTAATTATGTAAAGATTTCTTTTGCTTTTCCTTCGCTATTTTTGTTGGGGTATATTTGCGGATTTATCGAGTATTTTCTAATTGGAAACAAACTCATTTTGATGTGTTATGGTTTTTATACGCTTTTGGTATTTTTCCATGCATTATTGAAAACGAAAAACATCAGCATTGCGGCATTAGCCATTATTTCAACCTACATTCAGATGTTTTCGTACGGGTATGGATTTCTAGAATCGTGGATTAAATTGAACGTGCTTCGAATGACTCCACAAGAAGCTTTCCCAAAGCATTTTCATCAAATCTAATATTGAATACAACATAAAAAAAACCGCTTAAAAGCGGTTTTTATTTTGACTTACTATTTTGATTAGTGAGGTTTCGTTTTCGTTGGATCGTCGTAATTCACCATCCAATTGATTCCGAATTTATCGGTCCACATTCCGAAAAATGCACCCCAAAACGTATCTTGAAGTTCCATTGTTACTTTTCCACCCGCAGAAAGCTTGTTGAATAAATCCGTTGCTTCTTCGCGAGAATTGGTATTTAACGAAAGAGAAAAGTTATTTCCTTCCTTGTATTCATGCATTCCAGGCATCGTATCGCTACCCATCAATACCGTTTCCGCAGAAATTGGCAACGAAACGTGCATGATTCTATTTTTCACCTCATCACTCATCGGCGGCATATTTTCTTCTGGCGGAACATCACCAAATCTTCCCATAAAAGGAATCTCCGTTCCGAAAACAGATTGATAAAAATTGAACGCTTCTTCGCAATTTCCGTCGAATGTTAAGTAAACATTTAATTGTGCCATAGTTTGTTGTATTTGTTTGTAATTAGTGTCTATTTATTGGTCCATTTTGTTGGGAAAGACAAGGTTCCATCGTAGCTTTTCCATGTTCCTTCAAAGGAGATTTGATGATTTTCTATCGCTTCATCTTTATCATTCCAATTAAAAGTATATACGAAAGTTCCTTTGAATATTCCGCTATGTTTTCCTTTTGGTTCTTCTGCCATTTCGTATTCACCGTAAACTTTGCCTTTCTTTTTGCTGTCTTTGTACTTGGTAATTTTTAGCTTTCCTTCAAAATTCGCAACTGTGGTATCCACCACCGAATTTCCAGAAATAAAATAGGCTTGATCGTTTTTTTTGTCTTGTTCCGAAAGATTAATCTTCAGCTTCAAACCTTGATTTTCTTTACCAATTGTTCCCAAATACGGTTTGCTATTATTCAACCAAACGCTTTCAATATTCGGCATTTGCCCAAAAGCAAAACTGCTCATCAAGATCAATACGAGTGCTAATTTCTTCATTAACTTGTGTTTTAAATTTTTAATTTGTGTTTCGACAAATGTACTTAAAAAAAGGTTCGAAAAAATAAAAGGAGAAGTAAAAACTTCTCCTTTTTTATTATGGTGTGATAGTCACTTTTGTGCCCTTCGTATGCGAGTTCATTTGAGGCGCATAGTAGTTTTGCAAAGTTGTGATTCCGTTGCTAAACGTTCCTGCGGCATTACAAATATAATCGTACTCGAAAACGTATTTTCCTTTCGGCATTACTTCCACATAGAAATTGGTAGAGGCATCTTTCGTTGATTGATAGTAACCTAGATTATTTTTCCATTGGTAGCTTGATAGTACATCTATTGGCTCGAAACCGGCAGCACGCATATCTTTAATATGCACAAACTCCATATTACGATCGGTGTTCAAAATCATACGAACCGTTACTTTATCTCCGATTTTAAGCGGTGTATTGGCTGTAATTTTTTGAAGTTCTTCACCATTCGTTGTTTTTACTTTTTTGTACAATTCTTTAACAACAGAAACATAGGTTTCAGATGATTTAATTTTATCCAAATCCTCGTAATACTGCCAGAACACGCCACCTTGAACAACACCAGGACTTGTTTTCTTAACCGTTACGGTTGACAAGTCACGATTCAACTGATCAGAAACAACAGCTTGTTTTACATATCCTGTTGCTTGCGTCTGAGGTTGAAGCTGTTTCCCACCCCAAATGATTTCAGCTTTATCGCTTTCTGGTGTTGTCCATGATTTTCCAGAATTTAAGATGGTATAAATCACTTCCGCTGTACTTCGAGACGTATCCCAAGAATTCACTTCTTTCTGCGTAATCAACCAGATTTTCATTTCTTCGATGAAATTCATGTCTTGAGGTTGCAATTTTTGGAACGCTTCCAAAGCTCCTGCGTGATTTACAGTTTTCACGCTATACCATCCCCAATCGTTCAAGTTTTGTTTCCAATAGACTCCTTGCGTTTCCGATTGAACCGAAGTTTCTTTCAAATACGTCATTAATTTTTTAGACACATTTTTCAATCCGTATTGATCAAACAACATCGCGGCACGGTGCAATCCAAAGAATGTGAAATCTTTAATTTCCGCTGTTGGTGCTTTTTTAATCACCGCTGCTTTCAACGTTGCGCCTTTTCCTTTCAATGGATATTGAGACTCCCAATACTGACGCGTATCTAAATAATCCAACACAAAGTTATTCCAAATATGATCTTTATCGGTGCGATAATACGTGTTTACTTGATCATCAACATATCGAATTAAATCCCCAACCATTTCGCTTTGAGAATCCGATTGATAATCAGCAACATTTGTTTTCAACCATTGGTTTAATCTTCCCAAATTCTTCAAAATATACAACGAGTTGTAGTATGAACTTGGATATCCACGATACCAACTGAATCCGCCATCTGGGTTTTGCAATTGAAGCAACTCATCCCAATCCGAATGAATTGATTGTCTCATGGTATTAGCATCAAACAGACGAGCTAATTTTTGCATTTGCTCAGTTTCCGATTTGCTATCCAAAACCCAAGGCGTCTCTTCTAGTAAAAGTTGTTTCAATTCTTGGTTTTTCTCCAAATTAGAAACCAATAAACCTTTCGCTTGATATTCATCAAACACTTGCTTCATTCTTGGATTTGCTTTGAAAATTTCCGAAGCAATAACATCCGCAAACCATTTGTTGAACACCACATCCGCAGAAAGTGATAAATCATCTTTCAAGCTTGGTAATGCAAACATAATTTCCCAAATTGGGTTGGTTGTTAACTCCAACGTATTCGAAACATTTGATAACGTTTTTGAATTGGAATTTTTCAACGCATCTAATGTGAATGTTTTGGTTTGACCTTCTTTAACGAAAATCGGTAAGGCATCCGTAACCAACATTCTGTTTGGTAAAATCGCAATTCCTTTTTGTTCTCCGTCTGAGAAATTTCCAGCTTTTGCAATAATTTTGAATACAACAGACGAAACGTTGTTCGGAACTTTCAGATTCCAAAATACCATTTCACTTGCATTTCCATCCAATTTAAATGCTTGTTCGAAATTATGACCTGTCACTTGAGTTAGCTGACTTAAACCAAATTTCTCACTAATATCTTCGTTCGTAAACGCATCTAAAATCTGCAATTTAGCCGAACCTGATAACACTTGAGTTGTAATGTTACTCAACTTCGTTTGCAACTGAATTTCATCACCTTCACGTAAGAAACGAGGATAGTTTGGTGTAATTGAAAATTCTTTTTGCGTAACCACTTCTTTTTCCAAAACAGCTCCACGAGCATCTTTTGTATGTGCTAAAAACATCACTTTCCATTGCGTAAGCGCTTCTGGAGATGTAAATTCAAAATGTACATTTCCTTGTTCGTCTGTTTTTAGATTTGGATAAAAGAAAGCCGTTTCATTGAAATTCTGGCGCAATGGAACTTTCCCTTTGTCTTCTTTCACATGATCTGGAACTTCTGCAATTAAAGAAGCAGCCGCATCAGATTCCATATCAGCTTTAGCCATTGGTGCGGCTGGAGCTGCCATATTCGCGGTTTTCTTTTGAGTTCCGTAACCTACAACAACGACTTCATCAATACTTTGATTTCCTGCCGTTTCATAAACTGCAGAGTCAACCGACATATTGGCGCGTAACATTCTTGTGTAACCTAAACCGCCATCATACCAAGAAAATGAAGGTGCAAAAATTGGTTTCGTTTTCAAATGATTGACTCTGCGACTAAAATATTTTCTCAACAAATTATTTCCAACCGCATACGAATCAAAATATCTTGGCGGCACATAAGAACTCCATGAATAGGTATTCACAGCGAACTGATCCAAAGACATATCGTACATATTAGCCAAAACTTCGGCATTGATTTTTTCTTGATCATTTCCTGTAACTTTTACCGACCAACGCTCTTTTTGTCCTGGTTGAAGCTTGTCTCTAAAGGTCGTTGTTTCAATTTTAAGAGGCTTGGTTTCAGATTTTACAGACACACTAATTTCTTGCGTTTGCACATCATTATACGAAGCCAACTGGAATTGTACATTCACATAAGAAATTGATTTATCTTGAGGCATATCAATCGCATAAGGAAGAACGCCTTTCGTAATTTCTTTTTCTTCAATACGAATTCCACCTTTTCCATCTTGAATGTAAATACGCACCAAAGCTTTTGGAATCGCAGAATAGATTAAAAATTTCGCTTTTGCATTGCGCTCCACTTCAGGAGTTAAGGTTTTAACATACAAGAACGGGTTTTGATCTTTAGCTAAGGTTTTATCATCCCAAACATCAAATTCGTCAACCGCTTTGATCGTGTCTTTACCTTCGATGTTATACACTTCTAAAAGATACTTTCCAGCTTCCAGTTTTCCTAAATTCAACTCGTCACCTGATTGATTTTTCTTGTCCCAAATCTGTTTTTCAATTCTATTTTTGTACGATTTTTCTGTTGCCAAATACGCATCATGAGGGAAAAGTTTTACAAACTCTTCTTTCGAAAATTTCGGTGTATCTTGAATAGAATATGAGAAGTTATTTCGCAAAACACGCTCTTCTCCTTTCAACTTTGAAAGTTTCACTTGATACGACTTTTTCAACGGTTGATCGTTGTAATTGTTGGTCGCAACTTTCGTTTTAATTTCTTTATCTGTAGAAGCTTCCTTAATATCGTCCACCTTGATATAATGCGACACAGACGCCACTTTTACCGAAGTTTCGTTAGATTGCGTTTCACCGTTCAAGTCCGTTACCGACGCATTAATTTGATAGTTATCAATTTGGATTCCTTCGATTTTTTCGTCTTTTTCAAGCTTTACTTTAATTGTAAATTCTCCTTTTTCATTGGTAACCGCTTCGCCCAAAATGGAGTTCTGAAGTTCATCCACACGTGGATACCACCAGAAATAACGCCAACGAATATTTTGTTTTTTAATTTCGTAATTCACTTTCGAATTACTCATCGGAACACCAGAAAACATCATCGCTTTTCCTTTCACTTCGATGGTTTGTCCGTATTTGTATTCGTCTTTAATTGGTTCAAACGTTACTTCAAACTTTGGACGTTTGTATTCTTCCACAGCGAAACTTGCATACATATCCAAGTCCGTTTCATCAACTACAAGTGAATACTGCCCGTTTAACTTCCCTTTAGGCAAGGTAAAACTTCCGTTATACGAACCAAATTCATTGGTTTTGAACGTTTGCTTACTTACTTCTTCACCATTTGCGTCGCGTAAGATTATGGTTTGCGAATCGTTTGTGAGTACGGTTTCTTTTTGATCTTCAATTTTACGGGCAATCACTTTGAAATAAACGACTTGTCCAGGTCTATAAATAGCACGATCTAAGAAAATTTGTCCCCATTTTCTTACACGATCTTCCGTTGAACGATACGAGTTTCTTCGATTTAAATTGAAAAGGTTGAAGTTTTGAGTTCCTGCTTCTTGAATCAATACATCTTGATAATAGGTTTCCGAATCCATTGGAACAACAAACGTACTTTCCTTAGAAACCGAAACCGTAGAAGTTACCGGTGGTTTTGAGTACACAATTGTTTTCGCAATCACCGATTTTGCTTGGGTTGCTTGTCCATTCTCATTCTTCACCAATCTCAATTGCATTCCAGCATCTTTACTTCGGTCGCCGTATAAAATCTTATTATCTGAAACTAAAAAGTAAAAATCTCCTGCAACCGCGTTGTTCACCAAATATTCTACCATATAGATCCCAGCAGGAAGTGGCTTGATTTCCAAAGATGTTTTATGAACTTTGTAATCTTTAGGATCGGTTAGATCAAATTGATCTTTTCGAAACAATGTTTTTTTCACCGCTTTAAACGGCGTTCTGTATGAATCTTGAGAATATTTGAAAAATCCATCAACATCAGAAGTTACTGCGTAAATATTTAAAGAAAAAGCGGATGTATTTTTCGTTTCAGCTACAATATGAATAGGCTTGGAAACTTGCGTTTGCTCTTCATAATTGATGACCAAAGACGAAGATTTAATGTTGTTTTCTAAATTGATAACCTCATTAATAAAACGGGTGTCTTTATATTTTGCTTTGGCATCTTCAGCAATAGCAATCGCTTCTTTAAATTCACTTTTATTCATGTATTGCTGCATAATTTCAGCAGCAATTTTTCCTTTGAAATCTTTTCCAGTTTCCGATTTGTAAAGTGCTTTCAACTTGTCTAAACGATCTTTGCATTGATTTTTTTCACAATCGTAATCAATTTTATATAATTGATTCATCAACCAAGCATCGCCTTTGCTAGAATTGGCTAAATCATCAACGATTTGATCTGCCTTTTTACGATTTACTGAAACTTCATCAGGCGTAAATAGACGTTGATTTTTCAAAAACGATATATAGTCTTTAGCATACCAATCGTAGAGATACGGATAATAAATTTCATCAATTTTTTCGCCTTCGAAAATACCTTTGTATTTGGAAAGCGAAATGGATTTTAATTTATCTTTCTGTGAATCAAGTTTTGCATATTCTTGACCGAGATAATTTTTGTAATCCAGTTTACTCCACGTTTCAATGCTCGCTAAATCGAGTTTATCAATATTGGTTCTTTGATTAATTTCCCATTGCTCTTGCTCGTAGAATTGCTGAACAAATTCAATCTTTAATACTTGAAAAAGCAGCAGATCATCTCCAGAAAGTCCTTTTTCAACTTCAACTAGACGTGCAAAATATTGCGAAACGGCATCATTCTGCGTGTCGTCTTCCGTTAGCGAGAAAATACTGAATTCCCCTTTTAGGGCTTTTACAAGTTGTACGGTGTTATTGTCCTTCATGGCTTGGTTTTTAATTTCTTTTAGAATAGGAAGATTGGAGTTGTATTTGCCCAATTTGTAATTCTCTTGAATTTTCTTCCACTGGGTATCGTAATACGACTGCGACCAAGCAAATATCGATACGAATATCAATAAAAAAAGACCAATTTTTTTCATATTTTTGGTTGTTTAAATCTCAAAATTAGGAACAAAAGTATTCTTTTGAACCTCCAAAATGAACCTCTTAAATTTATTAAAAAAAACGTTTGTTGATAGCCAAATTTACGTTTCCTTAATGGGAAGTTTATTGGCAACGTTTTTTATGCTTGAACAAAATACGTTCCGTTTTCCCTCATTCTTACTCATCTTCATCACCTATTTCTGCGGTTATCTCTACACAAAATATCAGTACACACCTTATTTTTACACCATTTTAGGTATCAATGCAATTGCAGGTATAGGTTGCGCCTATTTAATTATTGAAAATCACAACAGCCAGCGCCTTCTTCATTGGTTAATTATTGTGATATTAGGACTGCTTTATAATAGTCAATTTTTAGCTTTATATATCCGGAAAATTCCGTTATTAAAAATATTTTATGTCGGTTTTGTCTGGGGCTTGATGAATTCTTGGCTCACACAATCCACGCCCAACTTCCCTATTTTTTTCATTACTTTTCTATGGATCACCGCTTTGGTTTTACCATTTGACATCCGAGATATGAAAGAAGATGAAGTACTGACGTTTCCCAAACTCATTGGCGTTAAAAAAACAAAGCTTTTAGCCATCGTATTTTTAGTTTCAGCATGTATCATTTCTATATTTTGGTTGTCTTCACCATATTCTTTGGCTATAATAATTTCAACATTACTCACAATTCCACTTATACTCTATGCTTCTTCAGAAAAATCAGATGCATATTTTTCGGTTGGCGTAGAAACATGTTGCGCCCTACCGTTTTTAATTCTGATTTTATTGGAGTATTTTTGACGAATGATTGTCCGAAAACTAACCTTAACGCATTTTAAAAACCACTCTGAAAAGCATTTTGAGCTTTCTCCGCAAATCAATTGTTTTGTTGGAAACAACGGAGTTGGGAAAACTAATATATTAGATGCATTATATTACCTTTCGGTTGGAAAAAGTTTTTTAGGAAATACAGATTCTCAAAATATTGAGAATGATGAAGACTTTTTTGCCATTCATGCCGAGGTTGAAAATCAGGATAAAGAAGACCTTATCAAGATTATTTATTCCAAAGATGCGAAAAAGTCCATTAAGAAAAATGAAAAGACTTATGATCGCATGGCAGAACATGTTGGTTACTTACCTAGTGTGATTATTTCGCCTTACGATTCCAATTTAATTTCGGATTCTGGGGAAAGCAGACGTCGGTTCCTCGATTCGATGATTTCGCAAACCGATTCGGAGTATTTGTATGATTTAATTCAATATCAAAAAACCATTCAGCAACGAAATGCGTTGTTGAAATACTTCAGTAAAAACCGAACGTACGATCAGGATTCTTTGGATATTTACAACGATCCTATAACCCAATTTGGAACGAAAATTTTTGAGAAAAGAAAAGCATTTGTAGATCAACTAAACCCAATAATTCAGCATTTTTATGAGATTATTTCGGGAGGAAAAGAAAGAATAGATGTCACGTATGAATCGCATTTGTCCGAAGCAAGTTTTACTCAACTTTTAGAAGAAAACAGAGAGCGTGACCGTCAATTGACCTACACTTCGAAAGGAATTCATAAAGATGATTTGGTCTTCGAGATGAATAAAAATTTAATTAAAAAAATTGGTTCACAAGGGCAGCAAAAATCGTTTTTAATTGCGCTGAAATTGGCTCAAATCAACCGAATCAAAGAATTAACAGGAAAATCTCCTATCCTTCTTTTGGATGATATTTTTGATAAATTGGATGACCACCGCGTTTCCCAACTAATTTCGTTAGTGAATAAGGAAAACTTCGGCCAGATGTTTATTTCGGATACGCATCGAGAACGAACAGAAAGTGTTGTAAAACAAATTAATGAAGAAAGTAAAATCTTTGAAATTTAAGCCATGAAATACAAGAAGAAACGCGAATATCAGTCTTCGGAACTCGTGCAATCATTGGCTCGTCTTTATGGTTTTGAAGATAAACTGAAAGCTTTTGAAATCAAAGATTTCCTCGAAGAATATCTTGACGAAACCTTTTTCAAAGAAATTATTCAGGTGGATTTTAAAGATAAAGTCGTAAGTATCAGAATTCAATCAGACTTAATGCGTCATGATTTCAACATGAGAAAATCTTTTTTCTTGAAGAAATTCAAAGAAAAATTTGGTGAAGATTTCGTAAACGAAGTTTTTATTTTTTAGAAACCGTTTGATCAAGAATTTCCTTGGCAGATGAATCCAAATTCGAACGAATCGGAATAAAAAAGCGAACCGGATTTTGCATAAAATACGTTCCGATGGCTTTAAAAATCTGCACAAATTCTGAAAAATCAATTTTACGAGACCGGAATGCCAACAACATAGAAAGTCCAAAACTCACAATAAAGTTGAAAAATCCAATTAAGAAAACGGTAAAGAAACAAATCAAAAAGACATTGATTTCTACATTAAAATCTTTCCCGTAAAGGCCTAAAGCCAAGTTCCCAGCAGCGAACGTAATGTGGCGAATATCTAAATCCAATCCTAGAAACTTCCCAATTGTTCCAGTTGCTCCGAGACAAATCCCAAACCAGAAATTAGAAACAATTCCCGCCCAGTTTTTCGAATAATAATCAGAAACTGTATTTGCGAACTTCTGCCCAAAAACTTGATTTACCAAAGGGTTTTTAGCGATTCGCAACGGAATCTTATAAAAAACCGAGTTATTCCCGACATTTCCAGCAATAATCCCAGAAATAAAAAGGTAAAAACCAGCGATTGATGCGTGAAGAATTGCTTTAGACTCAAATGGGTTGAGATCTTTCAGCAAGGTATCCGATTTTTCAACCGCAAAATTTTGATTTAACAATACATCCAATCCATAAATAATCGCCAAAGCTACAGGAAATGCCCACAAGACATTCCCCACAAAGGCAATGAATTGAGATCGGAACATTTTGGCAACTACGGATGCAAATGAAGAGTAATTTTTTTCTGTATTCTGTCCATACGATAATACTTTGGCCATCGTAGCAGCCGTCATTGCTGGCTGTTTCGTTGCTAAGGTATAACGCATTAAATAAATCATAATGAAGCCCATCGCATAATTGAACGAGTACAAAAAAGCGTGGGAAAATTCGCTTCCTGGCGTGTACGAATACATGATTTTCAGCACACAAAGTGCTCCAACGATCACACCTCCGCCGCTCGCTTTCCAAAACATGCTGTTGTAGCCTTTCCAGCCTGATGTAATATAATGCGAACCTGTTTCTGCGGTATGATTCGTAATCAAATGCGAGAGTAAACGTGTACTATCATCAGCAAAATCTCGAAGGTTATTCTTATGCGATTTGTATTCTAAAATATTGAGAAACAAGGCTTTCGAATTATTTACAACATCTTCCGGTTTATCAATTGCTAAAAGCGGAAGAATATCCTGCATTCGATTAATCTGTTGCTGAATTTTTAGTAGCGACTGATTAATTTTCCCAGAAATCCCGTAAGTAGCCGAGTTTTTAAAAGCCGTATTAACGAACTCTTGACACTGCTCAATATAAATTTTCAGCTGTTTGTAGCTATCACTTTTCGTTGTTAAATCTATATTTCCTTCTTTTTTGAACTGATTGGTCAATAAATCCAATTCATCTTGAAGCGCTACAAATGGATTATCAAAATTTCGATATTCCGGAACCATTCGTAAAACTTGAACGTCCATCGCATTTCCGATAACTCGCCAAGCCAAAATATTCAGAGAAAATAACAAATCCCGTTTTACCCCAGGATTCAAAATAAACGAATCAATCCCTAAAAGCTTGAAAAATAAACTCAATTCTTCGGGATCAATGTTTTTAAAGTAGTTTAAATCCGCCTTTGGACGAACCGTTACGTTATCAATAACATACCAAACCGTTTTTTCATCTTCAACAGACGGCAAAATAGTCTCTAGGATACGTTTTTTAAGTTCTGGAAAAAAAGCGTTTTCGGATAAAATATTGGCTTCCGTAAGCGAAAGATTGAATGGTTTTCCTTTGAAAACATTCTGAATATAATAGCCAAAATTAGAGGCAAGTTCAGGGTTCAGGCTTAGAAAACCTAAGATATTCGTAAAATTCTCACGTCTGAAGCTACGGAGAATTTCCATTATAGGTTCCAAGGTACTGGTCTCGTTTCGAAGCGTAAAATACTTCTTGAGAACCTCTTGGAAATTATCTTTTTTAAACTGAAGTAAAGCCATAAACAATGAACAAATATACTATTTCAAAACGACATTGTTCATTTGTCGCATAATCCAATTATGTTTTTTCGATAAATATGCCGATGGATTTTTGGGATCGTACTTTTTCGGATTCGGTAAAACGGCCGCTATCCACGCAGCTTCGCTCTTGGTAAGATCTTTCGACGATTTCCCAAAATAATATTTGGAAGCCGCTTCCACACCAAAAACACCTTGTCCCATTTCAATAGAATTCAAATAGCGTTCTAGAATGACATCTTTCCCCCAAACCAACTCAATAATAAAGGTATAAACCGTTTCTAAACCTTTTCTAAGCCAGCTTCTACCCTGCCAAAGAAAAATATTTTTCGCCGTTTGCTGCGAAATCGTACTTCCTCCTCTAATTTTTTTCCCTTTTTGATTGTGATCGATCGCTTTTTCAATCGCCGCATAATCAAAACCGTTATGAGTAAAGAACTTTTGGTCTTCGGAAGCAATGACTGCTTTTTTGACATTAGAACCAATATCTTCGTTAGAAATGTAATCTCTTTTCAGCTTTCCGTATTCGAAAAGTCCTCCCAATTGCGTCAATGTAATGGGTGGATTGAAAAATTTCCCCCAAAAAATAAATAAAATATTTGCTAAAATGACGATGTAAATCAGTCTTTTAATAAATTTCCACATAAGCAAAAAATCCTTTTTTCAACATTGATTTCAAGAATCAACATTTTCAAAATAACTCCGCAAAGATACTATTTACATAGATTAGTTGAGCTCTTTCAAGTATTTCAATTGTTGATCTGGGAAAAGATTGGGATAAAATATTTTGATGTAATCTCGTAAAACCAAATCGGAACGAACTACACCACTTTCAAAATAATCATTTGCTTTCCCTTTAACAGAACCTTCTACTGTAAATAGCTTTCCTTTGTTGAAAACTTCCATTTTGGCATAATTCGGGTTGATGGCTAACATGGACATTTTGGTATCGTGATATCCTAGATTCACCCAAAACTGAGCATCTTTTGCCTTTACATAAACCTCTTCAAAACTTAGTGGAATGCTTATTTCTTGAGCATTATCTTGTAAAATATAATTGGCATTGGCATCTTTAATTAGTTGCGCCACGTAGGATTTTCCGCCTGGTAAAAACCACTGATTTCCGTACATTTCATTCGTAAGAACCATCGGTTTGGTATTTTGCTCGGCAGCAACATGCATCCAATCTTTATAATTCTTTTCAATTTGTTCGTAACGCTTTATCGCTGCATCTTTATTTCCTAAAAGCACCCCGAAAAGCTCTAAAATACGGCTTTTTCCTAAAGGTTCTTGCTCCAAGTAATCATCAATAAAAATCAGTTCAATTCCGGATTTTCGTAGAACTTCGTAGGTATTTTCAAAACTTTCGACATAATTGGTGAAAATGGCGTCTGGTTTTAAAGCGATAATCTTCTCGATATTGTATTTCTGCTCGTTTCCGATATTCGCAATTGTTTTATCTTCAATTTTTGAGCGAATGCTATCTGAAAAAACATATTCTGGACTTGAAACTCCTGCCAAAGCCGAGATCATATCCAGCTCAATAAAGTAGCCCGTTAAACTTGAATTAAGTAAAACGACTTTTTTAAACGGTAATTTTGATTTTTTTATGGAATACGTGAATTTTCCTGACTTTATCTGAATTTCTTCTTTACCTTCCAGATAGTGAACACGTTGAGAAATCTCCACCCACTCATTTTGGGTAATTTGAACTTCTTTTTTACACGAAAGAAGTGTTAAAATGAGAAAAAAATAAAAGATTTTTGCTTTCATCTTTCAAAGAAAACAAAATTATGCTATATTTGCAAACCGAAAAACGGGTGCGTAGCTCAATTGGATAGAGCGTTAGATTACGGCTCTAAAGGTTGGGGGTTCGACTCCTCCCGCGCTCACAAAGAGAAATTCTAGTAGAATTTCTCTTTTTTATTTTACTTTTGTAAAAACATCAAGTATGTCTTTAGAAATAACCCAGCTTACGAAAAAATTTGGTGAACAAACCGCTTTAGATCACGTATCCATCCATATTAACCGTAATGAGATTATTGGTCTTCTTGGGCCAAATGGTGCCGGAAAATCAACGTTAATGAAGTCCATCGTTGGTGCCTTGCAAATTGATGAAGGTGAAATCGTTTTCAACGAGCAAAACATCCAAGTAAACCCGATTGAAGCGAAGAAAAAGATGGGTTTCCTTCCCGAAAATAATCCGCTTTATCATGATATGTACATTCGCGAATACCTTCGTTTTGTTGCAGATTTGCATCAAATAAAAAACGATCGTGTAGAAGAAGTGATTGAATTGGTTGGTTTAACGCCTGAAATTTCTAAAAAAATCGGTCAACTTTCTAAAGGATACAAACAACGTGCTGGCCTTGCGCAAGCTATTTTACACGAACCCGACTTGCTGATTCTCGATGAACCGACAAACGGTTTGGATCCGAATCAAATTATCGATATTCGAAATGTTATTCGAGAAATCGGAAAAGAAAAAACCGTGATTCTTTCCACACACATTATGCAAGAAGTGGAAGCTCTTTGCTCCCGAGTTATTTTAATTCATCAAGGGAAAATCGTTCAAGATTCACCGATTGATGAGTTTAAAAATAAATTTTCAAGTTTGGAAGAAGCTTTCCAAAGCTATACAAAATAAAAAAGTCCCATTTATGGGACTTTTTTATTGGAATCTACATTTAGATTAATGCAATTCTAGTAAAGAATTGTGACTTTCGAAATGCCAATTTTCAGGTTCACGAGAATCTAAAATTTGATATTCCATGCTATAATGTCTAAAAATAGATTTCAACTCACTCATTTGTAAAGGAAGTTTAGAACTCAATCGAAGGTTTTGAAACGTTTCATCAACAAACTCACAGTTCACATCAGGAAGCGTTTCTTCGATATCTTCAATAAGCCAATACGCATCTAATTTGGTTTCAACACGAATTTCTAACAAATAACAAAACCCTTGCTCATGGCGTGTTCCTCTAAAATGACTGCATCTTCCGGCTGCATTATTTTGAATATTCATTTTTGTACAAATTTTATTTTAGAATCGAAAACCGACCTAAAGATCGATTTCCGACTTTTTTATTTAATGAGCATGCCCTTCTTCGATAGGGTCATAATCTTCAACGATTAGCGCATCATAATCTTCGTTTTTGTGACCTAGGAAACGCTCTTCCCAACCTACCAAGATCATGTAAACTACCGGTACAATTACTAAAGTCAAGAATAATGAAGACATTAGACCACCGATAATTACAATAGCAAGACCGTTGTTCATTGAAGCAGCTTCACCACTAGCCATCGCAATTGGCAACATACCAAATACCATCGCAATCGTCGTCATCAAAATCGGACGAAGACGCGCGTGGTTTGCTTGCACAAGCGCATTGAACGTTGTTTCACCGGCATCTTTTCTATGGTTTGCAAAGTCTACCAATAAAATCGCGTTTTTCGCAACAAGACCAATCAACATGATGATTCCGAGAATGGTGAAAATATTTAATGATTGATTTGTTAGAGCTAGTCCCCAAAGTGCTCCAATAAAGGAAAGCGGAATCGAGAACATCACGATAAACGGACGGATAAAGTCATCATACAAGATTACCATAATCATATACACTAACATTAACGCCGCTAATAAAGCTACCCCTAACGTACCAAAACCTTCACTTTGGTTTTCCATGTTACCACCCCAAAGCCAGTTTACACCTGTTGGTTTTTTAAGCGCTTCCACTTTCGTTTGCCATTCTTGAGCTACTTCACCCGTCGTTCTACCAACAACCTGAGATTGTACGGTAACCGATGGTGAACGGTCATATCTTTCTAGCAATGACGGTCCAGAAGCGTAATGAACATCAGCAAACTGAGAAAGATTCACTCGCATTCCTTGCGGATTTACGAAGCTCATATTTCTAATTTCGTCAATATCGGTACGGAAAACATCATCTAAAATAATATTGATATCGTATTCCGTGTTTCCTGTTCTGAATTTAGAATCGGTGTTTCCACTAAACGCCGTTCTCAAGGTTTGACCAACCGTTGCAACGTTAAGACCTAAAGACGTCATCTTATCACGATCTACATCAATTGCAATTTCTGGGTTACCATCTTCCACACTTAAATCAACCTCAGCAGCACCATCAATTGTACGTAGTTGCTTTTCTGCATCTAGCGCAAATTTCATCGCATCATCCAGTGTATTTGCCGTAATCGTCATTTGCAATGGTGCCATTTCTGCTCCCATCATTCCCATCGGAATTGACGTAACTTTCACACCAACCAATTCTTTTTCAAGACTTCGTTTCAGTTTGGCTGCAAATACTTTAGGATCGTCTGTTCTTTCCTTTTCATCAATCATCTCAACGGTGATTTCTGATTTGTTTGAAGTCGCCTGAGAAGCTCCCATACCACCACTGGATTGCCCAACGGTTGTAATCATACTTTTCACCTGAGGATCTTTGCTCATGAATTTCTCCGCTTTCAACGTTGCAAAGTTGGTTTGCTCGATTGAAGCATCTTTCGGTAATTCAAATTGCATTAAGAATTTCCCTCTGTTAGACGCTGGGAAGAAATCGGAACCGATGAATCCGAAAACCATCAACATGATAGAAGACGCAAATAAGGCAACGGCAACTAGGATTGTCCAACGTTTGTGATTCAGACACCACTTCAACAAGCCACTAATCCAGTTTGTGAATTTATCTAATTGATTTTCAAAACCATAAATAATTTTCCCAAAGAACGAATGCTCGCTAATATGCTCTAATTTTCCGTAACGCGAGAACAACCAAGGAACCACGGTAAATGAAACCAATAACGACAATAACGTTGATATAATTACTACCACACAGAACTGTGTAATAATGTCGGATACCAAACCTGTACTCATCGCAATTGGAAGGAACACCACGACAATTACCATCGTAATTGCAACTACGGTAAATCCAATTTCTTTTGCTCCATCATACGCCGCACGAACTTTGTTTTTACCCATTTCGAGATGTCGGTGAATGTTTTCAATAACAACAATCGCGTCATCCACAAGGATACCTACAACGAGTGATAGTGCAAGTAAACTCATCAAGTTTAAGGAATATCCGAAGATCATAATTCCGATAAACGTTGCTACCAACGATGTTGGAATGGCAACCATTACGATTAATGCGTTTCGGAATGAGTGCAAGAAGAATAGCATCACGAATGCTACCAATCCTACTGCGATAAATAAATCCTTGATTACCGAACTCGCCGCTTCCAAGGTAAATACCGACGTATCATCTGCTAAATCTAGTTTTACACCTTGGTTTTTATATTCTGCTTCTACATCTAGAATTTTCTTTTGAACCAACTCACTCACCTCAACCGCATTGGCATCCGATTGCTTTTGAACTTGCAATAGCAACGTACTTTTTTGGTCGATACGAGCGATTTTCTCCACTTTCTTTTGTGTATCCTGAACATCAGCAATGTCCGATAACAAAACGTTTCTACCGTCTTTTGAAGATATCGTTAAGCTACGTAATTGCTCTACCGATTTTAAATTTCCAGAAAGACGGATCAAGATTTTATTATCACGTGTTTTCAAATCACCCGTTGGGAAATCCATATTCGACATCGCAATCGTTTGCTGAACCTCTGGAATTGATAATCCATACGCTTCCACTTTATACGGATCAAGACTGATTTTAATCTCACGCTCTTGTCCACCCACGATGTTTACTTGGGCAACCCCAGGAATTCTTGAGAAACTTGGCTGAATTTTTTGATCTACTAAATCATACAATTCGGCTTCTGTTAAATTCGCGGTAATACCCATCGTTGCTACAGGAAGATCGGAAAGCGAAAACTTCGTCAATGAAGGTTCTTCGGCGTCATCCGGCAACTCGGAACGAATTGCGTTAATCTTTCTCTGAGCATCATTCAAGGCATAATCCACATCGGCATCGTTGTTAAAGGTGATAATAACCACCGATAAACTTTCGTAGGATTTGGACTGAATTTTCTTAATATTTTCAAGTGAAGACACGGCGTCCTCTACTTTTTTCGATACGGTATTTTCTACTTCCGAAGGCGCAGCCCCAGGATAAATCGTAGAAATAGTCAATACTTTGACTTCAAATTTTGGAATAAGCTCGTAGCTGAGCTGCTTATAACTAAAGATCCCCCCGATGATGAGTATCGCCAACATGACGATCACCAAACTGGGTCTCTTTATGGATACTTCTGCTAACTTCATAATAAATTCTTCTGCTTAATTATTTCAAAACGGATACAGGTGTCCCATCGATCAAGTTGATCTGTCCACTGGTTACTACCATATCACCTTCTTTTAATCCGCTGATGATTTCTACTTTATCACCATAATTCATCCCACTTTGTACTTTTACCATGTACGCTTTTTTGTCTCTAACAACAAAAACTTCGTTTTGGCTCACACTTCCTACAAAAGCGTCTCTCGGGATTACTAAAGGCTTAGCAGCCGTTCCTTCATTAAAGATTGCTGTACCATACATTCCCGCTTTTAGTTTATTTAAACCATTTGGAACTGTGATTTCCACTGGGAATTTCAATGCTCCTGTTGAAGCTGGTGCGATGAAGGTAATTCTACCATCAACAGAACCTTCTTCTACACTTGATTGTACTTTTACAATTTGTCCTAAAGAAAGTTTAGCAACCATTGCTTCATCCACATCTACTTTCAATTTTACTTGAGAAATATCTACGATTTCAACAATCGCCGTTCCCGGACTTACGATTGATCCAACTTCTAGGAATTTCTGATTTACAATTCCACCCACTTTTGCACGGATCGTTGTATCCCCCGAATTCAAGTTTGCGCTTTGAACTTGCGCTCTCGCGTTTTTCACTTGCAATCTCGCTTGATCTAATTGCAAAGCAGTAACACCACCTGTTTTATAAGCCATTTCGTAACGGCTAAGTGCTGCTTGTGCATTGTCTAAATTTGCTTGTGCATTGGTTACATTCACATTCAGTTTGTCACCTTTTAATCGAGCGATAACTTGACCTGCACCAACATGACTTCCTTCTTTTACGTAAAGAGCCGAAATTTGACCAGAAACTTCAGACGCGATATTCGCTGTTCTATTCGCTAGAAAAGAACCATTTACACTAAATCCGTCGTTAATTTCTTGATGCGAAACTTGTGCAACACGAACGACCACATCCGGATTTTTCGCAGCAACTTGCTCCACCTTCTCTTGATTCTTCTTTTTGTTGCCCGTTAGGATAAAATAAATTCCCGCGGCTACGGCAACTAAGATGATTATTGTTGTAATTATTCTTTTCATTTTACAGCGTATTTCCGTTTAAAGTTTTGAGTTTTCCTTGTGATTTTAAATATTCTATTTCAGCTAGTTTGTAGTCTAGCTTGGATGATGTTAAATTATTTTTAGCATCCGCCAAATCTCTCTCGGCATCTAGCAAGTCGTTTAATGTAGCCAAACCATATTGGTAGTTGCTTCGTGTATTCGAAAGAACATCTTCTGCCAATTTTAGGTTGGTTTCTTGATTTTCAATTGCAATCTGGCTGTTTTTAAGAGATGAAAGAGCGTTTTCATACGCCATATCCAATGATAATTGGGTTTCTTTCAAGTCCATTTGTGCTTTTTCAATTTCAATTTGATTCAATTCTTCTTTTGCTTTGGTTGCAAAACCTTTGAAAATCGGAATATTCACATTCAAACCGATGGATAAAGCGTCACTCCAGTTCACTCCGTTTTCGAATCCTGTATTGAACCAAGGCATTTTTTTACCCAAACCGTACCAGCCGTAGCTTCCCGTAAGCGATGCCGTTGGATAATACTCCGCAATCGTCGCTTTTTTCTGCCATTCTAAAAGTTCGATTTGTTTGTTTAAAACTTTCAATTCTGTTCTTTCAGACGTATGACTTCCTTCGGTATCGTTAGGTAAAACGGAAGCATCAAAACTATTTTCAGGAAGCTCAATTTCTTGATTCATTGGCATCCCAATAATAAATTTCAATGTGTTTTCACTGATCTCTTTTTGATTAATCAACTGCTGCTTGTTCGCTCTAATATTGTTAATACCAACAACACTTCGATCGTAATCAATTTTCTTTGCTAAACCTGCATCGTACAAACCTTTAATAATCTTAATTGTTTGCTCTGAAATTTGAAGATTACTATCCAAATTCTCCAACATTTGATCTGCCTTATACACTTGATAGTACGTATTTGCCACTTTATCGATGATTTGCTCATCGGTAAGGTTTTTATTTAATTCATAAAATTCCTTTGTGGATTTAGCCGCCTTCAAACCTGTAAAAACCGCTTGGTTAAAAAGCGTTTGGTTTACTTGTAATAAATGCGTTGATTGCCATTTTTGCCCCATTTCAACAATCATTGGTGCTTGACCTTGCATGGCAAACATCATTTGCTGAATAATTGGGTTGTACGTCGTGTTGTTTACGATATCCACTTTGGGCAAAGCACCCGCTTTTGCCTGCATAATTTGTGCATCTCCTTTTTTAAGATCCAAAGAGGCCTTTTGCGCTGCCGCTTTGTTAAGCAACGCATAATCTATGGCTTCCTTTAGACTAAGGTTTTGCACATTCTGCGCCTGCATTGCTCCCGCAAATGCTACTGCACAGATCGCTAGATTAATCTTCTTTATCATTTTCTTTCAGTTCTTTCAATTTTAATTTTCCTTTTTCCGTTAGGATGGCATTGAGATAAAATCCATCAATACCTGAACGTATCGTTGCTCGTTGTTCGAACGCATTTTCGAAAAATGGAGATTCAATCGAAGATTGATTCAAAATCATCAAGAACTTAGAGTACGTTCTGATGTCGAAATCTTCCCGAATCACCCCATTTTTTCTTCCCTCAATAATTATTTCTGTTAAGAAAGCATTGATTTCCTCAAACACAGAAAGAGAATGCTCTCTAAAAATTTCTGGGTAATAACGCGACATTTGGATCATAAAGATATCTCGATCTTCTACCATAAACTCTGCAAAACTAGCTTCTGTACGAAGAAATAATTGCAGTGGATGTTCCACTTCCTTCATTCTACGTTTTACATCATTAATTACATTGCGTACAATGTCGAGCAAAACGGCTTTCAACAACTCGTCTTTATTTGCATAGAGCTGATACAATGTCTTTTTAGACATCCCAAACTCTTTTGCCACATCATCCATAGTCACTGTTTTGGGACCATATTTGAGAAACAAAGCCGTTGCTTTTTCTAAAAAATTGTTGTTTTCCATCATAATCGGCTGCAAAAGTACGCAAAGAAAACTAAAAAACAAAAAAAGTTTCCAAGTTTATTTTTTCTTTCCATTCCTTTAGACGAACCAAATTCTGAATTACTTTAAAATATTTTAAAAAAAAATATTAAACAAAAACAAGCCTTTCTTTAGAAAGACTTGCTGAAATTTATTTTGATAAAGCATTTAATTTTTTGAGACTAAATGCTAATAAAATTTGAAATAGCCCAATAAAAAATAAGGACATGGCGGTGTAAAAAATAATGGTAAAGCCTCCAAATGCAGGATTAAAAATCATCATCGCGGCCAATATCAATCCTAAGATTCCAAAAATTAAAGGTCCAACCCACGATTTTACGCCCATATCTTTCAAGTCGGTAGCAAAACCAATACTTGAAATCGACCGAAACATTAAGATAAAGCCAACATACAGTATTAATGCCGATGCACTTAAGGCAGGATTGGAAAGTAGCAATACGCCAAATATAACATCGACAATACCGAATGTTAAACTCCACCCCCATCCTTTGGATCCGGAATTATTTAATGCCCGAAAAACCTCTAGTAAACCACCGATCATAAACAGACTTGCAAAAAATACGGATAAGGCCAGATAAGATTCAACTGGTGTTTTGAAAACCCAAAAACTGAGAAGAATAAAGAGAACTCCCGAAATTAATGGTAAATACCAATACTTCCCTGCAGAAAAAGTAGTTTGATTATTCATTTTGTTGTGTTTTTACGGCTGTAAAATTACTTCTAAAACCCTGAATGCTTGTTTTTTAAAATTCATTTTCTTTTATATTATTTTCAGTAAGATAAAATGAAAAATAGTCAAAACCACGATGAAATCGCTTTTTTATAAAGAATAGGAAATCGCAACCGTGTTTTACGTAGAAAAAAGGGGAAATTCCCCCAAGTGGTAGTTAGAAATGGTGATATTTTACAATTCACAATTTATGGTGATGTTTTGATTTTGTAGGATGCAGACATTTGTACCACATACTAACCAAAAAAAACTTATTATCATGAAAAAAGTATTAGCAAGTGCAATCGCACTTATGGCAGTAACATTTTCTTATGCACAGCAAAATCACGATGTTACAAAACAAGTGGGAAATTCTAATGAGGCAAAAATTGCTCAGACAGGATTTAAGAATGACAACAATACTCTTCAAGACGGAGACCGTAACAAAGCTACAGTTGAACAATGGAATAAGAGAAATGAAAACACCATTAAAACTTACGGTAACGATAACGAAGTAGACGTTTTACAAAAAGGGGATAAAAACTCAAATTTCACGTATCAAAATGGTAAAGAAAACACCGCTGAAACAAAACAATACGGTAAAGATAATTCTGTAACACAATATCAGTTTGGTAGCAAAAATGCGGTTTACGCGATGCAATGTGGAACAGCCAATGAAGCACTTCAAGCCCAAGATGGAAAAGAAAATGACGCTAAGTCTACTCAGTACGGAGATAAAAATTTAGTTGTACAAGGACAATCTGGGAAAAAGAATGAAGCTGTAGCATGGCAAAATGGAGCAGGAAACCAAACAGGACAATTACAAATTGGTGATTTCAACTACGCAGATTCAAACCAAAAAGGTTATGACAACAAGGTAAACCAATTACAATTTGGCGACAGCAACATAGCTTATGCAATTCAAGACGGAGATAGAAACTCAATCTCACAAACTCAATTAGGAAATGGACATTATTCTAAAGACACACAAATTGGTTGCGACAATAGTATTATCGTAGTACAACAACCTGGTAGCTCTAGTACTGATTGTTGTGCACCTCCAATGCCAACTCCTAAATGCCCTAAAGGACAACCTGGTTGCTAAAACAACATCATACCAAAATCATTTATCTACTAAATGAGACCTTGGAGAAGCCTTCGGGCTTCTCCTTTTAACCATAAATACAGATTATGAAAACTTTATTCATCATGCTTTTATTCACTTTTATAGGTGTTGAAGCGCAACAAGTTTCCTTTTCTGAAATCAACAGTAAAAATATTCTGCAATTATTGACAACACCCACCCAAACAACTAAGGAAAATGCGACTCACGCAACCGAAATCCTTCAAGTGGGAAATCAAAATAAAATAGAAGTTTTTAACCGCAGTCAGAAAAGCAATTTAGAGTTTACCCAATTGGGAAATTATAACACAACATTCTTTATTAATCCGGATGCAACCAAAAATGTAGAAACGAAGGTTCATGTTAATGGATTTAATAATCATGTAGATGTTACCGGATCCAATAGTATTTCAGACAAAATACAACTGAATATTAAAGGAGATAATAAGATGATTTTCATGCGAAACTATTAATTGAAAAAACATGAAACTACGAACTAAATTAGCAATTGTACTAAATACTTTGATGATGTTTTCACTAAGCCATGCGCAAACTACACCCAGCGTAACCGCAAAAATTGAGAAAAAAGAAGTTGAAGGTTTGTTCGTACTCGAAGCCGTCGCTAACAACTCTTCCAAAGTATTTCAGTCATTAACCTATCAGCTCTTGGCGGTGAAGGAAAGCGGAACGGGTAATTTGTCTTCCAATCAGCAATCTGGAAAGTTCACATTGCAACCCAATGAAACCAAAAAACTTTCTGAAATAAGCCTCAACATTGATAAAAAAGACGCTTTAAAAGTCTTTCTTTTCATCCGTGATGAAAAAAACTATACCGTAAGCCAAGATAGTTTGATTTACAATAACAAGATGGCAAATCTTGAAAAAAAAAATTTCAAGAAGAAGATATAAAACTACGCGGAATTACAATTGATGAAACCAAAACTCGAGTAGGTTCCGACTTTTACAGCAGATTGCAAAATAAAATGATGCTCAACGAAATTCAAGTTGATTTTATCTTAAAAGTTGCAGAGCTACCTTTTCGAGGAACCAATACCATCATCCAAATTCTTGCAGACGACACGCCTATCTATTCCTTTTTATCTAAACCCGAAGACGATTATTTAGAAGAATCTCTTAGCGCAACACTACAAAGTATCTTTAGTTATCAGGAACAGAAAAACACCGCAGATACAGGATTTATTTATTAAAAACATAAACCATGAAAAAACTAATATCCATCTTAGCATGCATGCTATGTTTTTGTGCTTTTGGACAACAGTTTAGCTACAAACCAGTCAACCCGGCATTTGGAGGTGATACATTCAATTACCAATGGTTGATGAGTTCGGCAGCAGCCCAAAGCCAGTTCAAAACAAGTACAGGATCTTCTTCACTTTCTAACCTCAATTCTTTAGGAAGTTTTACAGAAAGCATGAACCGACAGTTGCTTAGTCAACTATCGCAAAAATTATTCGGAAATCAATTTGAAGACGGAATCAAACCTGGAACATACATGTTTGGCTCACTTTATTTGAAAGTCACCGAAAGTGACAAAGGATTAATCATCAATATCTTGGACACAAGTACAGGTGAACAATCGGAAATAATAATACCTAAATAACTAACGCCATGAAAAGGTCTCCTATTTTTAGAACGATTTTGGTAATCATCAGCCTTTCAACGGTTAGCAGCTGCGCGGGATTATTTAATTTTCCTTCAGAAAGCGAAAAATCTACGGTCGGAGAAATCACTCCGATTACCAAAAAACTACTCAATCTCCCTCCACCACGAGAAAAAATCGTCATTGGAGTTTACAAATTCAAAGACCAAACCGGTCAATACAAAATGCAAGAAAATGGAAGTGGCTGGAGTACCGCGATTCCGCAAGGAACCACAAGCATTTTATTAAAAGCATTAGAGGATACGAAATGGTTTCGCCCAATAGAACGAGAAAACATTGGTGATATCCTTAATGAAAGACAAATCATTAGAACCACACGAAAAGAATATAAAGTACAAGAAGACGGAAAAACGGCGATTGATGACCAATTGCCACCACTTTTGTACGCAGGAATTTTACTAGAAGGAGGAATTATCTCTTACGACACCAATGTCGTTACTGGAGGTGCCGGCGCCCGTTATTTCGGTATTGGCGCAAATACGCAATACCGTCAAGATCGAGTAACGGTTTATTTACGATTGGTTTCCAGTATGAGTGGTGAAATTCTTAAAACGGTTTATACCTCAAAAAACATTTTATCTACTACGGCTAGTGGTGGATTATTTCGGTATGTAGATGCGGATAAAATTCTCGAAGCAGAATTAGGCGTTACCCAAAATGAACCCGTTTCCCTTGCTGTAACACAAGCAATTGAGAAAGCAGTTCACTCTTTAATTTTAGAAGGAATTAAAGAAGGAATTTGGGATGCAGATGCCAATTATAGCAATAAAGTTGAGAAACTTATCCAAGGACAGGACGAAGAAATTGTAAGCAACTACGCGCGAGAAGTTGGTAATAAAACACCACGACTTTATAGAACAGGAATGTCATTATTAGCCTTAGGAAATTCCGATGAAATCAAAGGCGACTATGTGGACAGCAAATCCCATATTGGAGGAAAAATTGGTTTGAAATATTATGTCAACGAGTATTTCAATTTGGAATTCAATACCAATTTTGCAACGTTTGAAAATGTAGGAATCTTAAAGAGAAATTTTGTGACTACAGAGCTCAATCTGGAAACCACTTTGCTTCCGCAGTACAAATTTTCACCTTACCTCTACGCAGGAATTGGAAGCATGTTTTCTAACGCTAATAATACAAAATTCCGAACCCAATTTGGTGGTGGCTTAGAATATATGATCACGCAAAGACTCGCAATTCGTGCCAATGCTCAATTCGATTACGGATTTACGGACGATTGGGACGATTTCAAAAATGGAAAACGAAAAGATCAAGCCTTCCACATTGGAGCAGGAATCAATTGGTTTTTAGGAAAAACACAAACTAAAAAGAAATTACCATGAAAACACTATTTCTCTATATAAGTCTGCTACTTCTATTTGTTTCACATTCGTGTAGCGAAGACACCGTTACACTTACCCAAAAAGGAAGTGTAAAAGGCAAAGTGATAAAAAAAGGAACCAATGAGCCTATTCCTAATGTGAAAATTACGACTTCTCCATCTACAGAAACCGTAATTTCTGGCGCCGACGGAACCTTTATTATAGAAAATATTCCTATCGGAGATTATTCAGTTAAAGCAGAATTAACAGGCTATGTTGCGACTTTCGAAGGGATTAACCTCAAAAAAAGCGACCAAGTTGTTAGTGTACTTTTTGAATTGTCGGATGATAATTCTTTAAACTCTCCACCATCAACACCAACTTTACTTTCGCCAACAGATGCATCTGTGGATCAACCAACATCGGTTACCTTAACTTGGAATGCGATTGATCCCGATAAAAAGGATAGTTTAACGTATCGTCTTTTAGTGAAAAACAGTATCAACACCAATGTTTTGGAGGTTAAAGACGTCAAGGAAAAAAATTACAACCTAACTAATTTAGTATTTGGAGCAAGTTATTTTTGGCAAGTTGGTGCTAGCGATGGTATTAACAAAGAGGTTTTAAGTCCGGTCTTTAGTTTTAAAGTATCAGCAAATCCAAATAATCGTTTTCATTTTGCACGAAAAACAAATGGAAACTATTACATAATTTCAAGCAACGATCAAGGTCAGAGTTTTCAATTTACAGACCCATCCGTTAATTCTTTCAGACCGAGACTGAATAACAATGCAAATCTGATTGCGTTTCTACGAACCGTTGATGGAAATAATCAAATTTTCACAGCCAATCGTGATGGCTCCAATGTAAAACAGGTAACAACCTATCCCGTAACCGGGTTCAACATGAAAGAACTCGACTATTCTTGGAATCCTTCTGGAAGCCAATTTATCTATCCGAGTTTTGATAAATTGTATAAAATTAATAAAGACGGAAGTGGTTTAACTTTAGTCTATCAAACACCTGATGGAAGTTTCATTAGCGAATGCGAATGGAGTTATGATTCTAGCAAAATCGCAATCAAAACCAATAATGTACTAGGCTACGGCGTGAAAATTCAAATTATTGACATGGTTGGAAATGTTATGAAAACAATACTTTCTGGAGTTACAGGCGGCGCTGGAGGTTTAAATTTCTCTATAGATGGAAATTCATTATTGTATACACGTGACTTTTCAGGCTATGAAGATTCTTCGTATCGACAATTGGATTCTCGAATTTTCTTGATCAATCTAACCACGAATGTTATTCAAGATATTTCAGCTTTGAGTCAAAAACCAGCGGGAACAAACGATCTTGATCCAAGATTTGCTCCAAATGATGCGGATATTATCTTCACTAATACATCCAATGACCAAATATCACCTTCCAATATAGTTAAAGTCACCTTAAATTTTTCAAACAACAATTCAAGTACCAACAGAACCGTTCTATTCTCGAATGCAGAAATGGCGGATTGGGAATAAAAATTGAAAAAAATAAAATGCTGGATTACTCCAGCATTTTGTTTTCTACAGCGTATTTAAAAATACCCACTGAATTTTTTACATTCAGTTTGAGTAAAATTTTCTTTCGATGCGTTTCTACCGTATTCAAACTTATAAAAAGTTTTTCTGAAATACATTTGCTGCTAAAGCCATCGCAAATAAGTTTCATAACTTCCAATTCCCGTTTCGTTAACGGTTCAGAAGTGTTTTTCAAACAATTATCCTGGAAGCTAATGTAATTGAGCATACGCTCTTTTGCACTATTACAAATGTAGACGTTTCCGCATACGATGGATTGTAATCCAGAAATTAATTCTCGTAATTCAACATCAGACTCAAAGTAGCCAAGAACACCATGTTCAAACAATTTTCGGATGTGCCGAATTTCATCGGCGTCTCCTAAGAAAATAAATTTTGAATCTCTAATTTTTGGTTGCTCCTCATTAATTAATTCGCACAAGTCTTTACAAGACAATACCCGATCACTTGTAATAATAAAATCAAAATTCTGGGTGGAGATCAATCTTAAAAACTCTTCAACGTTATTAGAATACACTATCTCATCGAAAAGTTTTTGTTCTTTTAGACTATTTTTCAAAGTCTCAATATAAAATTGAGCATAGTCATAAATTAACAATGAACATTTCACGGCAATTAGTTTTGACTAAAAGTACGAAAAAAACGCTAAAAAATTTAAACTATCTATGTTAAATTTTAAATTCAGGAAGAACACCTAGTCAAAGTTTGATTTTTAATAAATCTATCTAACACCCTCAAAATCACCATGAATTCTGTAAAAAAAGCCAAAAAGAAAATCTTAAAATAAACAAAAAAAGAGACAAAAAGCCTCTTTTATATTTCGTAAAATTAATCCTTTACAATAAACTCTCATCCACCAAATTCGGTAGTGTTACTTTTAAGTTTGGCTCCGCTTCCATCGCGCGTTTGATCGCGAAAATAGCACCTTCATTTCGTGCCCAACTTCTTCTAGAAATTCCGTTGTTAACATCCCAGAAAAGCATCGATTTCAATCGTCTGTTAGCATCATCGCTTCCATCCAATAACATTCCGAAACCACCGTTGATAACTTCACCCCAACCAACGCCACCGCCGTTGTGAATAGAAACCCATGTCGCTCCGCGGAAACTATCGCCAATCACGTTGTGAATTGCCATATCTGCAGTAAATCTCGAACCGTCATAAATATTTGAAGTTTCACGATACGGAGAATCCGTTCCCGAAACATCATGATGGTCTCTTCCCAGAACTACTGCTCCAATTTCACCATTTTTGATGGCTTTGTTGAAGGCTTCTGCAATTTTCATTCTCCCTTCTGCATCGGCATATAAAATTCGAGCTTGAGAACCCACCACCAATTTATTTTCTTGCGCTCCTTTTATCCATTGGATATTGTCTTTCATTTGTTGCTGAATTTCAACCGGAGAATTCTGAATCATCTCTTCTAAAACCGAGCAAGCAATATCGTCTGTTTTTTGTAAATCTTCGGGTTTTCCGCTTGTACAAACCCAACGGAACGGTCCAAAACCATAATCGAAACACATGGGTCCCATAATATCTTGAACATAGCTTGGATATTTGAATTCTCTTCCCAAGCTTGGTGTTGAAGACATCACATCCGCTCCTGCACGAGAAGCTTCTAATAAAAAGGCATTTCCGTAATCGAAGAAATAAGTTCCTTTTTCAGTGTGTTTATTAATTGCTGCGGCGTGTCTTCTCAAAGTTTCCTGAACTTTCTCTTTGAATAATTCTGGATTTTCTGCCATCATTCTGTTCGATTCTTCAAAAGAAATTCCCGCTGGATAATAACCACCCGCCCAAGGATTGTGCAAAGACGTTTGATCGGAACCGATATCAATTTTCAAACCTGCATCTGCAAATTTTTCCCAAATATCAACGATATTTCCAAGGTAAGCCAAAGAAACCGTTTCCTGATTTTCCTGAGCTTTTCTCACTCTTTCAATCAATTCATCCATATTTTCATGGATTTCGTTCACCCACTTTTGGTCGTGACGAATTTTCGTGATTTTAGGATTCACCTCAGCGCAAACCGTTACGCAACCCGCAATATTTCCTGCTTTTGGCTGCGCACCCGACATTCCGCCCAATCCAGAAGTCACAAAAAGACCTCCTTTTGGCGATTTATTTATTTTTCTAAAGGCATTTAGAACCGTAATCGTCGTTCCGTGAACAATTCCTTGCGGACCGATGTACATATAACTTCCCGCCGTCATTTGTCCGTATTGCGTAACACCCAAAGCATTGAATTTCTCCCAATCATCAGGTTTTGAATAATTTGGAATCATCATTCCGTTGGTTACCACAACTCTCGGCGCATCTTTGTGAGAAGGAAAAAGTCCCATCGGATGTCCAGAATACATCACCAAAGTTTGCTCATCCGTCATTTCCGACAAATATTGCATCGTCAAAAGATATTGCGCCCAATTGGAAAAAACCGCACCATTTCCACCATACGTAATCAATTCGTGAGGATGTTGCGCCACGGCATAATCCAAATTATTCTGAATCATCAACATAATCGCCGCAGCTTGTTGAGATTTCGCAGGATAATCGGTTATCGGACGAGCTTTCATCTCATAATCTGGACGAAAACGATACATATAAATTCTCCCAAAATCCTCCAATTCTTTCTTGAATTCTGGGATTAAAGTGGCATGAAATTGAGGTTCGAAATAACGCAACGCATTTTGTAAAGCCAATTTCTTTTCCTCATCGGTTAAGATTTCTTTACGCTTCGGTGCGTGATTAATATTAGGTTCGTAAACTTTTGGTTGAGGAAGTTCCGAAGGAATCCCTTGTTTTATTTGTTCTTGAAATGTCATTTTATGATTTGAGTTTTGAAATTCAAAATTGGTTTTAAAGATATTTAAAACTAAGACTTAAACCAATATTTTACGAGGGAATTTGACTCTAAAAAATATCCGTATCTTCCGAATTCATCTACAAAATTCAAGTTTATACCTATGAAAACATTTTTAGTAGCAGGTTTTGTACTTTGCTCCATTCTAAATTTTGCACAAGAATCAAAAAGTACTGAGTTCAAAAAAAAAATAGAAACCCATTGTGGAAAATCCTACATGGGTGAGATTACAGAAGGCGGAAAAGCTGGTGACCAGTTCACTGGAAAAAAATTGGTGATGCAAGTTCTCTCTTGTGAAGAGAATCAAATAAAAATTCCGTTTTATGTAGGTGATGATCAGTCTAGAACTTGGGTTTTAACTTTTAAAGACGATGTAATTCAATTAAAACACGATCATCGTTTAGAAAACGGAACGCCAGACAAAGTCACCATGTACGGCGGTACGTCGCCCAATACAGGACATGCAAACAAACAATTTTTCCCTGCTGATCAGGAAACATGTACGCTTTTAGACTACGCTTGTTCCAATGTTTGGTGGATGACTATTGATGACAAATCGTTTACCTACAATTTACGCGTAGTTGGTTCGGAACGCCAATTTTCAGTAAAATTTGATCTAACAAAACCCATTGAATTCGACAAAAAACCTTGGGGATGGGGAAAATAACCTCCAAAAAATGTCGTAAAATCATGAGTTTAAAAAATAATTAGGTGAAAGTAAAATAAGTTTTGAAAACGAAGCTTATCTTTGCAGTCTCAAAAAATTAGGGTGAATCGTGTGCAAATCACGAACTGTCGCGCAACCGTAAGGCCAAAAGCTAAGTCGGATCCCCAAAACCTTTCGCGAGTTGAAGTAGAAAGCATTATGCACTTTCTATGAATACTAAAAATTAGAATGTTTAATGCTAAAAAATTAAAAAAATGAATTACGACGACAAAATCAAAGCATCAGAAACCCACGTTTTTAAAGTAGTTTTCCCAAACACGACCAATCATCACAAAACCATGTTTGGTGGAAAAGTTATGGAAATGATGGATGAGGTTGCTTTTATGACAGCAACTCGATTTGCAAGAAAATCTTTTGTAACCGTGAGTTGCGATCGAATCGATTTTAAAAAACCAATTCCTGCAGATACTTTAGTTGAGCTTATTGGAAAAGTAAAATACGTAGGAAACTCGAGCTTAAAAGTGAATATCGAAATTTTTATCGAAGAAATGTACGCCGACACTCGAGAAAAAGCGGTTGCTGGCGATTTCACATTGGTTGCCATTGATGAAAACAAAAAGCCCATTAAGATTTTTGAAAATTAAAACAATAAAAAAGCCTTGCGATGCAAGGCTTTTTTGTTAGTCATTCTGTTGTAATTCAGGTTGAAGTGTAACTTCTCGCTGCGGAACAAACTGAATTGTTTCTGGATCTCCTGGATTAATCGTGAATTTACTCAACGAAATTCCTGCAAAAGATCGATCAATCGATTTTTTATTTCTCAACAAGTCGAATTTTCGATGTCCTTCAAAAGATAGTTCTACCCATCTTTCTTCTAGAACTAAATCCAAAATTGTTTTACCAGTTGGCACTGAAGTATATTCTGGCGCTCCAGCTCTTTTTCTAATGATATTAATTTGTGCTAATGCTGTTGCCACGTCATTTTTCTTGGCTGCAACTTCGGCACGAATTAAATATAACTCTCCTAATCTTGAAATAATTGGTGAAAATAAATGTCCAATTTTTTCTTGATACGATACCTTATTAATGTAAAACTTAGGGAATCCTCCTCTATTATTCAGCGCATAATCTTGCGACAAATATTGTTTAACACCTCCAATTGTGGCATAATATCTCATATAATTTGCACCACCATAAACAGATGGCTCCTCAACAATCGGATACGTCGTTCCATCTTTCACGAAAGACACGTATTTTCCTGCAGCATCTAAAGTTGCGTTATAAAAAGCGTACTCGTATCGATTGGCCTTCGCATTAAACACCGTCCAATAGACAACAGGGGTCTTCTTACCCGCTTTATCCAAAGTGTAATCAGGTGTGATAAATTGATTTCTCACATCTTGTGGAAACCTTTTCACCGTTTGTAAATAGGTACTTGCTGCGTACATTTCACCCCAGCCTGCGTTATCAATAACTGCAAACATAGAACCCAACATACTTCCAGCTGCATATTGTCCAGGTTTATTTTCTACACGAAATGCAAAAATAGTTTCGGCATTATTCTCCGGTGTTGCTTGAGCATAAGTAGGTAACGCTTCCTTAGACAACAACGTGTAACGACCTGATCCAATTACTTTATTTGCATATTCCAACGCTTTATCGTTATTTTCCATATACAAATAAACTCTTGCAAGTAGTGCTTGTGCCGCAGCTTGAGTTCCTTTAATGTTGTTTTTAGAATCACCTGCCATTAAAGTTTCTGCTTTTAACAAATCTTCAACAACCGCATTATAAGACTCTCCAACAGTAGAACGCACTGGTCTTTCATCAATACTACTCGTTTTCTTCAAAGGAATCCCCAAATTACTTTGTCCTTGTGAATACGGGAAAGAATACAATTGAAGCATTGCAAAATTGGAAAAAGCTCTTAGATAGTAAGCTTCACCAAGCATATGATCCAAAGCTGCCGATTTTCCTTCTTTTAAATTTTCAAAAATAGCATTGGTTGCGTTTACTGCTTGGAGACCATCGTTCCAAACAGCATTTGAACGAGCTCCAGATGCATTCCTTAGATAGTTATAAAATTGAGACAAGTCATCCGAAGACGCCGAACTCATATGGATTTCATCGGCACCAAAAATACCTGCTCTGTATAAATTTAAACTAGCACTGTTTCCAACATACTCGGTTGCTCCGTATGATAGTTTACTATAAATTCCATTAAGAAACTGCTCTAATCCAGTTTCTGTGACCACAACTTGGTCTGTAATTGCACCGTCATAAGGCTCTCTATCTAAATTACAACTTACTAAAGAGGATAGTACAAGTGCTGTTAATAATATCTTTTTCATAATTCGTTCTTTTAATTAAAAGGTTGCATTTAACCCGATTGATGCTCCTTTAGGCGCAGGGTAGTTTACATAAGAATAGTTAGAACCTCCTGAGTTGTTCCCTGTATATCCCATTTCTGGTGAAAATCCAGAGAATTTCGTAAACATAAACATGTTTTCTAAATTCACAGATAACCTTAAGCTCTTAATCATGTTGTTTGCTGGTAAAAACTGCTTTGGTAAATCATATGATAAGCTGATACTTCTAATTTTAAAGAAGCTTGCATCTTCTAAATACCTTGTTGATTCTCCATTAGACTGTCTTTTATCTTCGTAAACCAATGACGGGTGAGTCGCATTTGCATTCTGTTCCGGTGTATTGTTTACACTCCAACGAGACCAATCTTTTGTAAGTACCATCTGGTTATAAAATGGATAAATACCATCATTATCGGTATAATTTTGTCTCATGGCATTATATAAATAACCTCCTTTTGAGAAAGTTGCTTGGGCTGCTAAAGTAAACCCTTTGTAACTTAATGCCGTAGTAATACCCCCGGTAAAATCTGGTAATCTAGATTTGTCTTTAAAATTAATATAGGTTGCATTACTGTAGGTAGAAGTCGTTGTTTTTGCAATGACAGCATCTGGATTTGCCGTTTGATAATCACTTAGAGAAGCAACTCTGGTATCACCTGTATTGTATGCTCCGTTTCCGTCTTTGTCAATATAATACATTGTCCAAAGTGGGTTTCCATTCGCTGCATCTACTCCAGCCCACTCTCTTAAATCATAGGTATAAATTTGCTCACCAACGGTATATCTGAACTGTCCTGACTTGTAATTTTCATTCGCCAACTCAACAAGTGTTGATTTGTTTTTAGCAATATTGAATCCTATATTCCACTTAAAATCTGACTTTTTGATAACATCTGCATCAATCGAAAATTCAATACCTCTATTTCGTAATGTCCCGAAGTTAACTACTTGAGATGTATATCCTGTTACAATCGGTAATTGAAGGTTCGTAATTAAGTCTTTCGTTTCTTTATTATACCAATCAAAAGTAACATTAATACGATTATTTAAGAATGAGATATCCGTACCTAGGTCTAATTGATAGATTGTTTCCCATTTCAGACCCGTGTTACCAAAAGCACTTGGGAAAAGCCCTACCAATCCATTATACGGTCTTGATGAACTTCTATTAAAATTCACATAATAGTCCGTTGGTGCATTTCCTTGTACCCCGTAACTTCCTCTAATTTTCCAACGATTAATCGTACTTGCTAACGGTTCAAAGAACGCTTCATTAGATATATTCCATCCTGCACTTACAGCCCAGAAAAGCCCTGTTTTGTATTGTTTTGGGAATCGAGAAGATTGATCTATTCTAACGGATCCTTGCAATAAATATTTATCAGCATAGGAATATTCTGCGTTTGAAAGATAAGACTGAAATGCATATTCATTTTTTTGACCATTTGGCACGCCTAATGCTTCTGCACCATTAGACAAAACTTCCGAACCGACAACCAAACCTTTCACAGTTGCTCCATTAGACTTGTACATATAGTCTTGATATTCATACGCTACTAAAGCATTAAATTTATGTACATCATTCCATGTATTTTCGTACTTCAACATTTGGTTGGTATACTTCGTCCATCGAATTGCATTAGATTGAGAAAGCTGTCCTTTGTTTGTTGCTTGCGAAAGCATCGAAGGATCTGAATATCCTAAACCATCATAGTTATAATACGTTAAACTGTTGGTTGAAATAAATTTCAAATTTTTCGCTAAACGAACTTCAAAATCTAAATTACCCTGTCCATTAAATGTATTGTTTTTCCCGTAAGACTTCGGCCTATCCAATAAATAATTTCCGCGATCCCTAGAGAACCAAGGCAATGTATTGCTTGAACGAACGTCATAGATAGAACCATCTGGATAAAATGGAGAGTCCCAAGGCATATTATACATACCTGCATACAAACTATATTCTTGATCGTAAACCTGATCAAACGTAAACGTTAATTTTGGGCTGAATTTTAACCAATCGTAAATTTTACTTTCTTGATTTAATTTAGCACTAAAACGCTCAAGTTTATATCCTTTAACGGTTCCTTCTTCTTTATAATATCCTGCATTGAAATATGTTCTATTTCCATCAGAGGATTTGTTTAAACTTAAATTGTAATTGTTTACAACTCCGACTTGTGTAGCTAAATCTAACCAATCAAAATCTCTTGTTATTTGATCAAGACTTGTAATTGGTGTCATCCCCGATTGTGTCGTATACTGCTTATTAATCATGGAAAAAATATCTGTTCCATTTGCAGCAAACTCAAGAAAACGCTCTTTCTGTTGTTGAGAATTCATTAATTTGAAATTCCCCATGTTGTAGAAGTTAAAGGTATTATTTACACTTAAACTTACCGAATTTCCTCTTCCCGACTTCGTTGTGATTACGACAACACCAGAAGCTCCTCGAGATCCATAAAGCGCTGTAGCAGCAGCATCTTTAAGAATGGTTACGTTTTCAATTTGATCCGGTGGTACATCAGCATCACTGTGAATAATTACTCCATCAACAACGTATAATGGGTTTTGGTTAGCCGCAATAGAGGAAACCCCTCTAATTCTCATAACAGGAGCGGACCCTGGTTTCCCTGCACTAACTGCCGCAACAACTCCGGGCATTTTCCCTTGTAACATGGTTTGAAAATTAGAACTTGTAACATCCTGCAATTTTTCAGCAGAAACAGTCGTTACAGACGATGTCAAAGTTTCTTTTCTTTGTTGTTTGTACCCAACAACAACAACCTCTTCAATTTTCTTCTCAGTAGAAATAGTATCTTTTGAATCCGTAGTTTGTGCATGCAACAAACTTCCCATCAAAAAGAAACCTACCCCTACCGTAGAAATCGCTTTTCTTTTTACACTCATATTAAATCACTTTGTATTTAAGACAAGTTTATTCATTTTTTCTCAAAACCTTAACAAATATTAACATTGAATTAAAAAAAAATTATTTTGCAAAAAATGACTACTGAAAATCAGAAATTTACATAAAATAGACCTTAAAAAATCGGACAAAAAATATTTTTTAATTTCAGAATTTTTAAAATTATTTAGTTATTTTCTCTAAAAAAAACACCAATTATGGATCTGAACTCCAATAAAATAAGAAAGTGCAATAAAATTATTGTACTTTCTATAAATATATTTATGTCGAAACTTTGAACTTATTGGACTTCTACATTCCTTCCAAGCGTCTTAAAACGAACCCCATTTTCTTGCTTTACGGTAATAGTAATTTCACCTGATTTACTTGTTTTAATATCGTGAACCGTTCCGGACTTTCCTTTATGTGTCCCACCTATTACTTTACAAACTGCACCGTCTTTTAGTTTTGACAAATCCATACTTTAAGTATTTGTATCATTTAACATAGGAACAAATTTATAGGCACCGAAATCTTCTTTTTCAATCTCAGTATCCGACACTTTACTAAAACGATATAATATCTGCTCATCAATTGGCCCTAATGGGATAACCATTTTACCACCAACATTCAGTTGACGTAATAATTCCGTGGGGAGAACTTCTGCTCCACAAGTCACTAATATTTTGTCAAAAGGGGCAAATGTTGGAAGCCCAACAAAACCATCACCAAACAATTGAAATTTAGGTCTATACAATAGTTGTCTTAGTTTTTTTGAAGAGAAATCATACAAATCCTTTTGTCGTTCAACGGTATAAACTTGCGCGCCCATTTCTAACAAAACCGCCGTTTGATATCCGCATCCCGTACCTATTTCTAGTACTTTTTCTCCATTTTGAACTTGCAAAAGTTCTGATTGTTCAGCAACCGTTGAAGGGTGTGAAATTGTTTGTCTTGCCGCAATAGGAAATGCGCGATCTTCATACGCATAGTCTTCGAAAATACTTTCAATAAACAAATGACGCGGCACTGCGTTCATAGCTTGAAGAACATTTTCATCTTGAATCCCAATTTTGGTTCTCAAATAATCGATTAAAATTTTTCTTTTTCCTCGGTGTAGAAAAGAATCCTGCATGATTGTATCCGTTTTTTAGAAATTCGTTTTGCGAATTTCATACAAAAGTAGAAAATAAAAAGACTACAAGGCAAATAGAAAACAAACCAAAAATTTTACCCATTTTCGTATCTTTGACACAAAGAAAATTGATATGCTAAACGCAGGATTGGTAGGTGCAGGGCATCTTGGAAAAATACATTTGAAACTTTTACAAATGTCAGAGAAATACAACTTGGTTGGTTTTCACGACAAAGACGCAGAAAATGGAAAAAAACTGGAAGCCGAATTTGGATACAAGTATTTTGAAAATTTTGACGATTTACTAGACCAAATCGACGTATTGGATATTGTAACGCCAACAATCTACCATTACGATTTTGCTTTGAAAGCGATTGACAAAGGAATTCATTTTTTCATTGAAAAGCCTGTTACTCAAACTTTAGAGCAAGCTGAAGATTTACTTCAAAAATGTACTGAAAAAGGCATTAAAGTTCAAGTTGGTCACGTTGAACGTTACAATCCGGCTTTCATTGCGACCAAGGAGTACATCAACAATCCGATGTTTATTGAAATCCATCGTTTAGCAGAATTTAACCCTCGCGGAACGGATGTTTCTGTGGTTTTGGACTTAATGATCCATGATTTGGATATTTTGTTGAGCATGGTGAAATCAAAGGTAAAAGACATCCACGCAAGCGGTGTTTGCGTCGTTTCTAAAACACCAGATATTTGTAACGCCAGAATCGAATTTGAAAACGGCTGCGTTGCCAATTTAACGACTTCAAGAATCTCAATGAAAGCGATGCGTAAATCACGTTTCTTTCAGCAAGACGCGTATATTTCAGTAGATTTCTTGGAGAAAAAAGCAGAAGTTATTCGTATGAAAGAAGCTCCTACAGAGCCGTCACCATTCGATATGATTATTGAAAATGCGGATGGTGAAAAAAATCAAATTCTTTTTGAATATCCAAATATTCAGTCGAATAATGCCATTTTGGATGAGCTTAATTCGTTTGCAGAGTCCATAGAATTAGATCAACCGTCTCAAGTTTCTCTTCAAGATGGAACCGAAGCTTTAAAAATTGCCTTAAAAATCATGAATTTGATACAGAAATAATTTAATTAATTTCAAAAAATAGAATCCTGAAGCTGAATTGTTTCAGGTTTTTTTGTGACGATATTTTTAAATTTTGAAATTCACACGGTTATCATTGTCTCAAAATGAGATTTTGTAGAAAATTTTTCTATCTTTATCCAAATTTACATTTCTACTATGAAAAAATTAAGCATTCTAGGGATCGTTTTGGCTTCTCAATTTTATTTTGGACATGGGTTTTTGAAAGTTGATGGGCAAAAAATTGTTGATGAACGGGGAAATAATGTGGTTTTAAAAGGACTTGGGCTTGGTGGCTGGATGTTGCAGGAAGGATATATGTTGAAAACGTCGGATTTTGCTGGCCCTCAATATCAAATTAAAGCTAAAATCGCAGAATTAATAGGTGAAGAGGGAAAGAATGAATTTTATACTGCCTATTTGAAAAACGGCGTAACGAAAAAAGATATCGATGCACTTGCGAAATGGGGATTCAACTCGGTTCGTTTGCCGATGCATTATGATTTATACACGCTTCCAATTGAAAAAGAACCTGTCAAAGGCCAAAATACGTGGTTAGAACAAGGTTTTAAAATGACCGATGAACTTTTGAAATGGTGTGCTGATAATAAAATGTATTTGATTTTGGATCTTCATGCAGCGCCTGGTGGACAAGGAAATGATGCGAATATTTCGGATAACGATAAATCGAAACCGAATCTTTGGGATAGTGTTGAAAATCAAAATAAAACCATTGCACTTTGGAAAAAACTGGCAGAACGCTATAAAGACGAAGCCTGGATTGGTGGATATGATTTAATCAACGAACCGAACATCAATTTCACGGGAAGCAATCCGAATGGAACCGATGAACAGTCGAACGCTCCGCTTTGGAAATTGCAAAATGACATCACCAAAGAGATTAGAAAAATCGATAAAAAACACATTATTTTCTTAGAAGGAAACGGTTGGGGCAATAACTACAATGGTCTTACTGCAATTGATGACAACAATACGGCTTTAAGCTTCCATAAATATTGGACAACCAATAACACCGGTTCTATCCAAGGAATTTTAGACTTGAGAAACAAATTCAACGTTCCGATTTGGTTGGGTGAAACAGGAGAAAACTCCAATGTTTGGTTTGCTGAGTTGAATAAACTTTTGGATGACAACAACATCGGCTACGCTTATTGGCCAATGAAAAAAATCGACAATATTGCTGGAGTTACTAATGTAAAAATCACGCCTGAATATCAAACTTTATTAAATTATTGGAAGAATGGCGGAACGAAGCCAACACCAGAATTTGCAAAAAAGGCATTGATGAAAATTGCGGATAATTACAAATTCGAGAATACGGAAGTTAAAAAAGACGTTATCGATGCACTTTTCCGTCAAGTAAAAGAAGACACAACCCTTCCTTTTGAGAAAATGACCGCTCCGGGAACGATAAAAGCGACGTCGTATGATTTAGGAAGAATCAACAGTGCGTATTTCGATAAAGACTTCCAAAACCTTTGGGTGAGCGATCCTAACCAACGTTCTGAGTGGAATTCTGGTCAAAAATTAAGAAATGACGGTGTGGATATTTATCAAGATGGAAACACCTATTATGTAGGTAAAACCGAAGCTGGAGAATGGTTGCAGTATACTTTCGATGTGAAAAAAGCTGGAAGCAAGCAGGTTTCTTTAGAATATGCATCGCAAGAAAATGGAGAAATTCAAATTACAGATGCAAAAGGAAACGTTTTAGCTACGTATAAACTTAATTCTACTGGAAGTTATACAAGTTGGAAAACCTCAAACCCAGCAAAAATCAACCTTCCAAAAGGGCAAAACAGTTTGCGAGTTCTGTTCAAATCGAACGGAATCAACTTAAAAGCCATTCATATCAAATAAAATTAATTTTAAAATCCTTTTCCACCCGAAAAGGATTTTTTATTTTCGATACATGAATAAATTCCTTCTTTTTCTCCTTCTGCCCGTTTTTTGTTTTGCACAAAAAAACAGCCTAAAATCTAGCCTTAATGCACTTACGAAAGACAAAAAAGCCACGGTTGGCTTTTCTGTAATAGGAATTGACTTCCCATTTGAATTCAATAACACTCATGGAAAAGAGCATTTACCGATGTTAAGTGTTTTCAAATTTCATATTGCAGCCGCAGTTTTAAATGAAGTTGACCAAGGGAAATTCAAACTAAATCAGAAAATTTTAGTCAAGAAAAGTGATTTATTAGAGAATACACACAGCCCAATTCGAGACGACTATCCTAATGGAGATGTGGAATTAACTTTGGACCAAATTATCGATTACACTGTTGCAAAAAGCGACAATAATGGTTGTGACATTCTTTTACGCATGCTTGGTGGAACAGAGAAGGTACAAGCATTTATGAATTCTAAAGGCGTAAAAGATTTTCAAATAAAATACAACGAAGAATGGATGCATAAAGGTGTGGAATATCTGTACCCAAATTATTCATCAACCAAATCCATGTCCCAGCTTCTTTCGGATTTTGCGAAAGGAAAAATGCTTTCTAAATCATCAACGGATTATCTTATGAAAATCATGTTGGGAACGTCTACTGGAACTAATAAGTTAAAAGAACAACTTCCAAAAGGGACTTTAATTGCCCACAAAACTGGATCTTCAGGAAGTGTAAACAACTTAACAATAGCTGAAAACGACGCTGGAATCATCACACTGCCGAACGGAAAAAGATATGCAATCACCGTGTTTGTAAAAGATTCTCAAGAATCTTGGGAAACCAATTGTAAGTTAATTTCGAATGCTTCAAAAGTTGTTTGGGACTATTTTAACCAAGAACAAAAAGGGCTATTCTTTCATTTGAAGTAAAATTCTCATTTTCATAATCCCTCTTAAATACGTACATTTAGGCTTAAATTTTAAACCTAAAAAATGAAAAATATTGTCGTTATTGGAGCAGGAACTATGGGCAACGGAATTGCTCATACATTTGCGCAAACAGGCTTCCAAGTGAGCTTGGTAGATGTTTCTCAAGAGGCTCTAGATCGAGGATTAAAAACCATTACGACCAATCTTGATCGTATTATTGCGAAAGGAAATCTTACCGAAGAGCAAAAAAATCAAACCTTAGGGAACATTAAAACGTTTACAGACCTAAAATCTGCAGCAACCAACGCTGATCTTATCGTAGAAGCAGCGACTGAAAACCAAGATCTGAAGTTGAAAATTTTCGGTCAAATGGATGAATTTGCACCTGAAAACTGTATTTTGGCAACCAATACATCTTCTATTTCTATTACGAAAATTGCGGCGGCAACAAAACGTCCCGAAAAAGTAATCGGAATGCATTTTATGAATCCCGTTCCTATTATGAAATTGGTAGAAATAATTAAGGGTTATTCTACGTCAAAAGAAACGTTTGATTCGATTTATGAAATGAGTAAAACACTAGGAAAAGTTCCTGTTGAAGTGAATGATTATCCAGGTTTTGTAGCCAATAGAATTTTAATGCCGATGATCAATGAATCAATTGAAACCTTATATAACGGCGTTGCTGGCGTTGAAGAAATCGACACAGTAATGAAATTAGGTATGGCTCACCCAATGGGCCCACTTCAATTAGCTGACTTTATCGGTTTGGATGTTTGTTTAGCAATTTTGAATGTGATGTACGACGGCTTTAAAAATCCGAAATACGCTCCAAATCCATTATTAGTAAACATGGTTATGGCAGGAAAATTAGGTGTAAAATCAGGTGAAGGATTCTACGATTATTCCGAATCAAAAAAAGCAGAAAAAGTAGCAAAAATGTTTGTGAAGTAATCAAATAAAAAATACTGTAAAGCGTTGTTATTTTTCAAATTATAACAGCGCTTTTTTAATATGACAATTAAAACAAAAAATACGATCTACTCCTATTCCATAATCATTCTTACGGTGGTTATGATCATTCTCCGATTTTTATTAAATGAAAAAGGACGGATTAATCCGGACTCGATTCGATTTATGCGATTTGCTCATAACTTGCCTATTATTGATAATACGACAACGCCTACTTTTTATCCCCTGAGCATAAAACTCGTTTCATTTATTGGAATCGACATGTTTTGGAGCAGCAAAATAGTAGGTATCTTATCATACATTTTTATTATTTTCTTCGCTTGGAAAAAGAAATTTTATTTTCGTGAAACACTAATTCTATGTGCCTTATTTAGTTTCGTTTCATTATTCTCATCAACAATGAGCGAGCCTTTATTTCTCACTTTTCTTTTTTTCTATTTCTACATTTCAATTAAAATATTAAGAGGAGAATTCCAATTTTACCAAGGAATATTCTGGCTAACTATGGGATTACTACTCCTTTACAACACACGTTATACAGGACTTTTCTATATTGGAGCAACAGGCTTATTTGGATTTTTACACTTCAAAAAGAGCTTTGGTAAAATATTTATGATTAGTGCTGGAGTTGGCGTTCTATATTATATTCTATATAAAATTTTATTTATTGATTATTTTAATCCGGAGTATATAAAAGAAGCTTTAGAAATTGGTATACATCCTACTAGTAAACTATTAGACGAGCTCTGGAAAGGCTTAGCAACAAGTTTCAATCCGTTTATTCATATAAGCAATCCTTCTGGAGGAATTTTAAACTATGGAATCTATGGAATTGGAATTTTAAACATAGCGCTAATACTTTTTTTATTCTTAAAACATAAATTAAATCTTGAGGAACAATTTTTAGTTTTCGCAGGTGTTTTTGGAATTATTGCATCTTTTTTTACACAGTATTTTTATTCATTAACCCCATTAGATTACAGATTACTTGGTCCATTTACTTTTCCAATTTGGTTGGTCTATTTAAAAAAACTTTACGCTTTACTTCAAAAGAAAACATACATATTAGCTTATTTGAGCTTAATTACAGGTTTTATATTCACTTACCTTTCAAAAGGAGATTACCTAGAAAATAGAAAAGCGGCTAAAAAATTTCTAACAGAAGAAAAACTACTGAATAAACCAATTGAATTTTATTCTAAACCAAACGATCTGGATTTAAATTTCATTCAAGTTGCAGAGCTTTTAAGTACCGTTAATTCAGATCTAAATATTGTGCATAAACCACAAGATACACTTACAAAAAAAGAGATTTTAACGAAATATAGGGTCGAAAGTAAAATGAAAATAATTAAGAATAAATACCAATAATTTTTTTATCTTTGAATCAAGTTAAAATCTTTTACAAATGAAATTACCTAAGTTTTTATTAGCAGATAACACAGAATTTCCTGAAGATCTATTCGTAGTGCATACAGAATATCCGCGTTTTATCTTAAACGTTGAAGAGGAAGAAGTTGAGTGGCTTGATGATTTAGAAGGCGACGACGAAGAAACCATGGCAGATGAAGCAACGAAAGTAGTAGAAGCAGCATTCAGATGGTGTGATGACGAACTTGCAAAATACGAAGAAGACGAAGAATAATTCGTAATTCAAAATAAAAAAAGGAACTCAATTGAGTTCCTTTTTTTATGCTTAAAACTAAAATATTAGTTGCTTTTGTTTAATTTCATCAACAATAAGCCGTCTTTGTAAAGTTCTAATGTTGTTCCAGAAACCACATAGCGGTTTGCTTCACTAAGAACTTTTAAGAAATTATCTTCCACAGACATATTATCACAAAACATTTTTGTAGATCCCATTTTTCCAGCTGTAAAACCTCCAGCAGAAGGATTAAGAACCACTTCACCGAAATAATTGTTACATCCAGCGTTACCCGTCAACTTTCCATTTTCTAGGTTTAAAGTTGGCGTTTTACCTTTCACAGATTCCGCTAAAACCCATTGAGAGTTTGCAATAGAAGGCTGCGCTTTTCCTACTTTTGAAGTAGATGATGTAGCTGTACAAGATGCCAAAACTGCTCCTGCAAACAGACATATGAATACATTTTTCATAAGATTACTTTTTAGGTTGATCAAAGGTACAAAAAACCAGTATAAAATCGTATTCAAATAAAAAAAACACTGAAATTTCAGTGTTTTAGTAAATAATATTTTGAAATACTCAGTTTTAACGTAATGTTGCTCCGAAATCTTTCTCATACGTTTTAATTAATGAATTCATCACTTCGCTGATATCCTTATCTTCCAAAGTCTTTTCTTCATTCAACAATTCGAAACTCAAAGCATACGATTTTTTCCCCACTGGAAGGTTTTTCCCTTCGTAAACATCGAATAAATTAATCGCTTTCAAGTACGGAGATTTATTCTTTTTCGCCGCTTCATACAACTCGGAATACGAAATATTTTTATCCAAAAGCAATGCTAAATCTCTTCTGATTTTGTTGAATTTTGGAATATCAACAAACTTCAATGCTTTTGCTGAACGAAGTTCTTGAGCTGTTTCCAATTCAATCTCAGCGTAGAAACATTCTTGATCGATATCAAATTCTTTCATCAAAGAAGTGGATACTTTTCCGATTCTTGCGACAACTCCTCCATCATGTTCAAACACCATTGCATCTGAAAAACGGAAATCTTCAATTGCTTTTTCCGTTAATGAAATTCCTAATTTCCCTAGCAAAACTTCAACGTAGCCTTTCAAATGAGAGAAATTTGTCATTGATTTTGGAGTCAACCAATTTTCAGCAACATCTCTACCAGAAACCAAAACAGCCAATTGCTTACGCTCTAAATACTCTTCCGTCTTATGGTAAATTTTACCCAATTCGAAAAACTTGATATCTGGATTCTTTCTATTGATATTGTACGCTGCATTCTCCAACATTCCTTCAAGAAGTGATGTTCTCATAAACGCCAAATCCGAACTTAGAGGATTCAACAGTTTAACTGGATTTTCACTAACGTACTTTTCAGCCGTTAAGGAATTGTTCATCACCTCGTGGAAACCGTAGCTTTGCAACAATCTCGCCCAGAAATTTTCTAGTGCATCTTGATCTTCGGCACTTAATTTTACAGGCGTAAATGATATTTTCTTAGGTGAATCGATCTTGTTGTATCCGTAAATACGAAGAACCTCTTCAATAACGTCAATTTCTCGTGTTACATCCGCTCTATAAGCCGGAATAGACAATTCTAAACCATTTGGAATTTCATTTAAAACCGAAATCTCCAATGATTTTAAAATTTCTTTAATCTTCTCACGGTGAATTTTCACTCCTAAAATTTGTTCCAATTTCGAAAAACGTAAAATCACATAATGATTTTCAATTTTCTTTGGATATTGCTCTAAAATAGGACCTACTAGTTTTCCACCAGCGATATCTTCAATTAATTTAATCGCATGAGTCAATGCTGTACGCGTTAAATTTGGATCAACACCACGTTCAAAACGGAAAGAAGCATCGGTAGAAAAAGCATGACTTTTAGCCGATTTACGAATCGCCACCGGATCGAAATACGCGCTTTCTAAGAAGATTGTTTTAGTCTCATTAGAAACTCCAGAATCTAAACCTCCAAAAACACCACCAAAACACATCGGCGTATTATTTCCATCTTTAATGATGATTTCGTGCCCTTTTATTTTACGCTCTACCCCATCCAATGTTGTAAACAACGTTCCTTCTGGTAAAACACCAACTTTCACTTTTTGACCTGCAATTTTAGAAGCATCAAAAGCGTGTAAAGGCTGACCTAAACTGTGGAGAATATAGTTCGTAATATCAACAATATTGTTAATTGGCGACAAACCGATTGCTTTCAAACGGTTTTGAAGCCAAGCCGGAGAATCGGCAACTTTTACGTTTTCGATCACCGCACCCATATAACGTGGACAAATCGCTTCATCCTCAATCTCGATTGAAAACTGATGTTGACCTTCAATTTCTAATGATTCAGACTTCACTTTCAAGAACTCTGATTTCATTTGATTCGAAACCAAATACGCGTGCAAATCTCTTGCAACTCCGTAGTGAGACATCGCATCGGAACGGTTTGGCGTTAAGCCAATTTCAATCACTTCGTCTTTTGCTAATTCAAAATAATCGGCAAACTTTTTTCCTACTTCATATTTCGTTTCGTCTAAAACCATGATTCCACCATGATCTTCGCTAAGACCAAGCTCATCTTCGGCACAAATCATTCCTTGAGAAACTTCGCCACGGATTTTCGCTTCCTTAATTTCAAAAAAACTGCCGTCTTTTGCATAGATTTTTGTTCCTACCACAGCGACAGGAACCGTTTGTCCAGCTTCCACATTAGGAGCGCCACAAACAATATTTAAAATTTTTCCAGAACCAACGTCTACCGTTGTTTTCTTCAATTTATCTGCATTCGGGTGTTTTTCACAGGTAAGCACTTTTCCTACAACGATCCCTTCCAAACTTCCTTTGATACTCTCAAACGCATCAATACCTTCTACTTCTAGACCAATATCCGTAAGGAACTCGCCTATTTTTTCAGTTTTTAAGTCGGTTTTAATGTAGTCTTTAAGCCAATTGTTAGAAATCTTCATTATGTTATCTTTTCGTCAGTAAAATTTTGTCAATTCGTTGACCGTCTTTATCTATAATTTCGAATACAAAATTATCAAATTCTATTGAATCTCCCACATCGGGAAGCTCAGGACTTTGATTTAAAATAAATCCGGCAACGGTTTGTATGTTGTTCAGAACCTCCTCGGGAATATCGATTGGAAATTCTTTGGAAAATGTTTTCAAAGAAAATTGTCCATCAACCAACCACGAGTCTTCTGACCTTTGTGTTATTCTGAATTCGTCATAATCATCTTCGGACATATCGCCAAGTAAAGCATCCATCACATCGTCCATGGTAAGCATTCCTTGCGTATTTCCGTATTCGTCGATAACGATTCCGTAATGTATTTTTTGTTTTTTAAACGCTTCTAAAATTCGGTAAGCCGTTGTATGTTCCGTTACAAAAACAGGCTTTTTCATGTAATTTTGAAGGTTGAAATTCTCCGTCGATGCATGAAGAAAAATATCTTTCATCAAAACAATTCCGACTATTTTATCCAAATTCCCGTCTTCGGTAACTGGATACGCAGAATGCGGTTCTTCCTTGATTTTTGCAATCACCTCTTCATACGAATCCTCTAAATCAAAAACCATCAACTGATTTCGGTAGGTGAATAAGGAATTGGCTTTGGTATCGCCTAATTCAAAAACACGTTCTACAATATCGTGTTCAATATCCTCAATCTCGCCACCTTCCGCACTTTCTTTAACAATGGATTTAATTTCTTCCTCAGAAACTCGAGAATCAATTGTTTTTTTGATTCCAAAAATCGTTAAAAGAAATTCGTTGGTCTTTGTCAATAACCAAACAAAAGGCGATGTAATCACAGACAACAAACGCATCGGTTGCGAAATAATCACCGCCGTTTTTTCAGGAAATGTCATTCCTAATTGCTTTGGAAATAACTCACCAAAAACAATGGAAATATACGTGATAAAAACAACGACAATGGGTCCTGAAATCTGAGCTGCGTACGGTGCTAAAAATGAAATCTTACTTAGTAAAGCAGAAACATGACCGCTTAAAGCCTCGCCAGAATACACCCCGAGCAAAATCCCAATTAATGTAATTCCGATTTGGACAGTTGAAAGGAATCTTGCAGGTTTTTCCGTTAAAGACAAAGCTGCTTTTGCTCCTTTACTTCCTTTCTTGGCCGCATTCTCTAATTTGAATTTTCGAGAAGAAACCAAAGAAATTTCAGACATTGCAAAAACGCCATTCAACAAAACCAAAATTACGATGATGATTAATTCCATAAGGGTTTATCTAAAAAGAATTTGAGATTTGAACTTCCATCCAAATCTCAAAAACAATTCTTATTATGATCTATTACATCCCAATGACCGGCATTGAAAGCATCAAAATATTTTCGTTTTCTTCTAAACCATCAATGGGCTCGATGATTCCTGGACGGTTCGGTTGCGACATCTTCATTGTGATATCGTCTGCACTTAAAACAGAAAGCATTTCTGTTAAGAATTTAGAACTGAAACCGATGTTGATATCTTCACCGTTATAATCACATGGAATCTGCATGTCTGCTTTGTTTGCAAACTCTGTATCTTCTGCATGAAGGTGAAGGATATTTCCTGATAATTTGAAACGAACTTGGTTTGTCGATTTGTTTGACATGATGGAAGCTCTACGAATAGCGCTTAACAACAAGTTTCTGTTAATCGTTAACAAGTTTGGATTTTCTTTCGGGATTACCGCAGAATAATTCGGGTATTTGCCATCAATTAAACGACAAATCCAAATATGGTTTCCAAAAGAGAATTTCGCCATGTTATCGCTAAATTCAATTTTCACATCATCATTCGCATTTGCTAAAATGTTTTTGAAAATTGAAAGCGGTTTTTTCGGCATGATAAATTCCATTGGTTCCGAAATTAAATCCGTTCTCTTGTATACCACCAAACGGTGAGAGTCTGTAGAAACGAAGTTCGTTTCGTTTTCACCAAATTGGAACAAAACTCCCGTCATAACTGGACGTAGAGAATCGTTACTCGTAGCAAACAACGTATTACTTAACGCTTCCGAAAGAACTCCTGAAGCTACGGTTACACTTTTCGCAGCATCAAATTCTGGTAATTCTGGATAATCTTCTTCATTGTCTAATGCGACAGCGAAATTATCTTTCTCGTCCAAAATCTCCAATTGCTTGCCAGTTCCCTCTTCGTTATCTTTTACAGACAGCGTCAAAGGTTGCTCGTTATATGTTTTTACAAAATCTTGAAAAATCTTTGCAGGAACTGCAATTTTTCCTTTGTCATCCGACTTCACTTCCAAAGAAGTAATCAAGGTAGTTTCCCCATCTGATGCCGTAATGGACAAATTGTTTTGGTCCAATTCAAATAGAAAATTTTCTAAAATAGGTCTCGATTGAGAACTTGAAATAACACCGCTTACGGTTTGCAGTGCTTTCTGCAATTCACCACTTGAAACAATAAACTTCATACTTTGCTTAAAAAATATATAATTGTACAAATATAATTAATTGGCCTTGAATAATAACTATTAAGCAGTTAGAGTTTTCAACAATAGACTGATAATTTAGTAAATTCCAAAGCAATCGTTCTATTCATCAAGTTTTAAACTATCTAAAATATTGACATTTTTATAATCGTTGATGGAAGCATCGAAAATTTCTGCGGTGTAATAACTGACGTTAACTTTCTTTTCTGATTAAATTTGTACTTTTAACAGTTCAAACATCTTGTACCATGAAGAAACCTTCTTTGTTTCGAAGCTTTATTCATTCTGGAAACGGAATTCTCCTCGCTCTAAAAGAAGAACGAAATATTAAAATCCATTGCGCGGCATTAGTTATCAACATTGCTTTGATTTTAGGTTTAAAATTGGATCGCGTGGACGCTTCAATCATCCTAATTTGTTGCTTTATGGTCATTGGTTTTGAAGTTTTGAATACCAGTATTGAAAAGCTTTGCGACTTTGTTGAACCTAATTTTGACAAGCGTATTGGAGCGGTTAAAGATATTGCAGCTGGAGCAGTTTCTATTGTTTGTATCTGCGCCGTGGTGGTTGGAATTTTAATTTACAAGACGTATTTGTTCTAGTTTTTTTCGAGATTAAATCACATATTTATAAAAACAGTTTCGGGGGGCCGCGGCGCCCGC
>JAFAFC010000003.1 GCA_023423715.1 Bacteroidota bacterium | reverse complement strand
TTTCCTGATGTATTTAATACTACTAGTTCCATTTTCTGATAATTACATAAGAATTTTTAGCTCCCGGAACAGCACCTTTTACTACTAAAAGATTTTGTTCTTGATCCACTTTTAACACTTGAAGGTTCTGTACAGTTACCTGCTTACCTCCCATTCTTCCAGCCATTCTCATCCCTTTGAATACTCTTGAAGGGTCAGATCCAGCACCGATAGAACCTGGAGCTCTAAGCCTGTTGTGCTGTCCATGAGTTGCTTGCATAACCCCACCAAAGTTGTGTCTTTTCACAACCCCTTGGAATCCTTTACCTTTTGAAGTTCCTGTAATGTCAACATATTCACCTTCGTTGAATAAGTCAACTTTCACTTCTTCTCCTACTTTTACTTCATCAACGAACTCTCTATAGAATTCTACCAACTTCGCTTTAGGAGTAAAACCAGCCTTTTTAAAATGGCCAACTAACGCTTTTCCAACGTTCTTCTCACTCTTGTCATCGAAACCTAACTGCACAGCTTTGTAGCCGTCGTTCTCAATGGTTCTGACCTGTAAAACCGCACATGGCCCCGCCTGAATAACAGTACACGGAATATTTTTTCCGTTTTCGTCAAACAGGGAAGTCATACCGATCTTCTTTCCAATTAATCCTGACATTGTTTATAAAAAAATAAAATTTATCCTTTGTTTTTCACCATTTTAGGCGGTTGATCGTGATTTCTACTTCTGATATAGGCACACTACACCCCTAAAATGAGTGTGCAAATGTAAGAATTTTTTCTAAACCGGCAAATAAATTTTACAAAATATTTTGAATTTTAGGGAGATACGGAAATTTTAAGCGAAATTATGTAAGTCAACAAAAAAGTGAAAGCCGGCTCGACTTTCACTTTTTCACTCTAAGACAAGAGAACGAATTTTATTTTTTATTCTTAAAACTTTCAATCACTTTATCTTCTTCAGCTGCTTTTAGTTTTACAACTTCTGTGGTATTGTTGTTGGGAATGGTCATCGATAATACATATTGAATGATCTTCCAACCATTTTTTTCTTTAACCAAAACCCCAGAACCTCTACAAATCTTCATATGCCCTTCCAGAAGCTCATCTACCCAAGCTGTTTTTCCGTCTTTTGAAATCACCACATGACGATCAATCGCTTTAAAATCCCAAGCCGACTTCCGTTTTGTGCGATCAAAATAAGGTTTAGCAAAAGAAATAAATTCGGTTTTGGTCCAACGTTCTGTAGCGTCCGTTCCCATATAAATAGATTTTTCATGCATCGGATTAAAATACCCATCAAAATCGGCAACCGCAGCGGCGTGATGCCAATCCGTCATTAGTTTATCCACTACTTTTTCTTGTTGCGCAACCGCAAACCCAAAAAACAACATTATTGTCAAAAGAAATCCTCGTTTCATATTTTTTCTAATTTGGATTGAAATATACAAAACAATCTGAAAAACTCTTCGTTAAAGAAAAAAGTATCCTATTTTTATCCTATGAAATACCTTATCGGCATCTGTTTTTGTTTCCTGCTCTTGCACTGCGCAGAGCCAAAGAAGCACCAACACACGTATTATTATTGGAAAACAAAACTCGCTTTGGATGAAGTTGAGAAAAAAGCATTAACGGAAGCGGAAATTCCTTTTCTCTACGTTCGCTATTTTGATGTTGATAAAATAGGAAGTCAATTTCAACCCGTTGGAGTCATTACAAAAAATGAAAGTTTCGAAACCAATAAAAAAATTGTTCCTACTATCTTTTTAACCAATCGGTCGCTTCTTAATATTAAACGAGATGAAATTCCGTTTTTAGCGAAAAGTATTTTGGATTTAATTCAGAAAAAAAATACGGAATTGCAACTTCAAACATCCAATGAAATCCAAATCGATTGCGATTGGACAGCAGGAACAAAAGCGGATTATTTTGCCTTTCTTGAAGAGTTGAAAAAACAATCTGGAAAAGAAATTACGAGCACCTTACGTTTGCATCAAGTAAAAGACAAAAAAGCAATGGGCGTTCCGCCCGTGGAAAAAGTATATCTTATGTGCTACTCCACTTCATCGCCTTTAGAAAATTCAACAAAAAACTCGATATTGGATTTTTCTTTGCTGAAAAACTATACGGCAAAACTTGAGGACTACCCCATTAAAAACATGAGCATAGCACTACCCATTTACTCGTGGGGAATTATTACCAATCATGTTGGGAAACATAAACTCATCAATGCATTATCTTCTGAAGATTTAAACACAGATGGATTAAAAAAAATTTCCACCAATGAAGCCGAAGTTGAAAAAGATGGCTTCTATTTTGGATACTTCCTTAATAAAGGATTTCACATTAAAATAGAAGAAATAACTGCAGATCAATTAAGTGAAACAACTGCATATCTTGATAAAAAAGTAAAAAATTACGATATAGTATATTATCAATTAGACCGTAAATTTGTTAAAAACCAAATCCCAAAATGATGAAAAAGTGTATTTTAAGTTTGGCTTTAGTAGCCGCAACCTACCAAACCTATGATGCCTGCGCTTGGTACGATCCGGAATATGAATACTTTAATTTATTCACCCAAACCATAATTCCCGAAAAAGCCTATGCGCCTTTTCTTCTCACCTACGATTCCAAATACTATCCTCATAAATTCAGAATTAATGATGATAATATCCAATCGTGGAAATCGTTTTTTGGAAATCAGTTAACCTACGACCAAACCAATGAATTGGTCAATGAGGTCACATTAGACGAGTTGAGACAGATGCGGGATGGAGTACTAAATCGACCTTTGCTTAAAAAATTAGGGACAGGTTTTTACAAAAAGAACTCCGAAGCTATTGATTATTTAATGGAAGCCAAATACATGGAACCGTTCATGTATATCGGTGGCGGAACTCCTTCGGACTCTTTTTATTCGGCGCCAGAAAATACACTAAACGCAACAGATTTGGAATATCCAAAAACAATTGCCGCTTTAGAATCTTTTTATAATGAAGCGAAAAATCCAGAAATCAAACAGCGGTATGGTTTCCAAATGGTGCGTCTTAATCATTACACCCATCAATATCAAAAAGCCGTTGATGCTTTTAAAAAATATGTAGAACCTATCTCTGCTCGCGGAATCCCGTATTACATGGCTTTGGATCAATATGCAGGGGCTTTGCGCGGCTTAGGAAAAAAAGAGGATGCCAACTGGAATTTCTTTCAAGTCTTCTTACACTCTAATTGGACGAAGGAAAGCGCTTATACATCGATGACATTTTATGATCACGCATCCTTTGATGATTTGCTCAATCGGGTAAAAACCAATCCTGAAAAAAACATGGCCTATTTCCTTTTGGGCTATCAGGATTTCAACAATCCGTTACCGATGATGGAAAAAATGTATGCTATTGACCCTAATTCGAACGAATTAAAAGTATTGGCAACGCGAGCTATAAACGAATTGGAGCGAAGCTATCTTCCAACATTTTACAACCCTGATTACCGCGTCGGATCTGAAGGTGATGCTAAAACAGGAACAACGACTACCGAAGTTAAAGCAGAAGAAAAAAAGCTAGGAATTTGGGATAAGATCGTCCGTTTCTTTAGAAATTTATTCAGTTCTAAAAAAGAGAAAGGAACTACTGAAACAGGCGCTAAATCATCTGATAAAGAACTTTTAAACAACCCAAATCGAATTCCATTTTTTACTGATAACAACCGATATTACAATGGAGACGACACCAAAGCCACAGAAAAAGACTATTTAGAAAGTTTAGAAAAGTTTTTAGATAAAACTCAAGACGAATCTCCAGATGAATACTGGAAAATCGCTTTGGCTTATGTGAAATTCATGAAGCAGGATTACGAAGGCAGTTCGGATATTTTATCTAAAATAAATTCTAAAAATCCTGAGTACGTTGCCCAAACGAATAAAATGAAGATGCTGAACGAAATTGTATCTCAACCAAGAATTACAAATGAATTTGAACAGCATTTATATCGTACCTATCCAAAAGAATTTGTTAAAGAAGAAACCACGGCTGCTGTAGATTCTTTAGGAAACTATGATTATGAAGCCATGAGACCATCCACAGGTGAGTTTATCCAAGATATATTAGCGAACCGTTATTTCTTGCAAGGCGAACATGGAAAATCGTTCTTAATGTCCAACAAACTTTCAGACCTACAATCCAACCCAGATTTACAGTTGGTAAAACAAGTGGAAGCTTTTGTGAACAAACCTGGTAAAAATGATTTCGAAACCAACATTATCGCTTTCAATGTAGATCAAGTAGGTGATGTTAATGCGTTTTTCAATATCATTTATGGTGATGGTGAAATGAAAAATGCAAACTTCCTAAATGCGAAAAAGCATTATGAGAAAGCACAAAACTTTGCAGGAATTAGTCGTGGTCCAGATTATTTCTATAACACAGAAACTCAAAAAACGGAGATTGTCCCTCAAAAAACGGAAGGTTATAATGGGTTCAAAAATATTCCTGGGCTTGTGTTTGGTCACAACACCATGGTAAGTTATGGAAGTGCTGATGACGAAACAATGCAAGCAGAACCTTTTGTGAGCCAATTCCCAATGGTTAAAGCCAACATGAACAAACTAGAAATTGCAAATGTTTTGGTTGAATTATCAAAAATCGGAAATGGAACCGATGAAAAAGCAGCTCAAGCCAATCAACTTATCGGAAATGTGTTATACAACACGTCGAAGCTTGGCTATTATCGTCATCTATTTGTGATGGACGTTGATAATTCTAACGGGCCTAAGTTCAGGGATTGGGGAACAAATTACAATCGAATTGTGTACTATAAAAATTATGCTTGGGAGCAGTATTTAAGACCTGATAACTTCAACACTCCGATGAAATATTATGAAAAAGCGTTGAAAACAGCGACAAACCAAGATCAGAAAGCGCAAATTCTTTTCCAATTAGCAAGTGCTGAACAAGGAAAATACTACCAATGGGAAATGAAACAACCTGAAATCGATTATACAGGCGAGGACTGGAGCGAACGACTGAAAAAGCGTGAAGACCATTTGTTAGCTGTTAAGAATAAAGAATACAAAACGTATTTCGCACAACTAAAACAAAACTATCGCAATACCGAAAAAGTCAAAGAACTGATGGGCAACTGTCTTTATTTTGAATACTATATGAAATAAACAAAAAGCACCTCTTGCGAGGTGCTTTTCATCTTAAATAACTGAGAAAAAATCGCCGTTTCATTTTCGAAATGGCGATTGCGTTTACTAAAACTTGTAATTAAACTGAACTGCGATATTTCGAGGATTGATTTGATCGATATAACCACCACGGAAATACGAATTATAACCCACCGTATCGAAAATATTATTAAAGAATACTCTTAAGTTATATTTATTATTAAGATTATAACCTATTTGTGCATCAACAGTTGTGTACTCTTTCATCATGAAAGGTTTTTCACCAGGTTGTACGCTATTTACATGTCCTGCTGTAAAGGATTTTTGCGTCCACTCATCAACTGGTCTTTCGCCAACATAATAAACTCCGGCACCAATGTCCAAACCTCGTAATGCACCTTCAAATTTGTAATTCAACCATGCATTCGCGGTATGTTTTGGCGCATTCATTGGTGAAGAACCATTCACATAAGATGGACTGTCTTGATATTTAGCATTTAATAAAGCCCATCCTGACATAACCTGAAGATTTGGTAGAATTCGACCGATTAATTCCACTTCAACCCCGCTTCTACGAAGACTTCCTGCTAAACCATACATCGTTTGTCCATCAACAATCACAGGATTGTAATTTTCATCTAGAATTCCGAAAGACAGATTATCTGTTTTGATATCAAAATACGTCACATTAAAACGTAGTTTTTCTCCTAACCAATCGGATTTGATTCCGAATTCCCACTGCTTGGTATCTGAAGCTCCTACGTTACCACCAGAAATCAGTGCATTATTTGCAGATCGCAATGAAGTAGTCGTTGTGTAAGATCCGAAAACATTTAAATTCTCAATTGGGAATAACATTAATCCAAATGACGGATTCCAAGCATCTGTATCAACACTAGAAGAACCATTAACTTTACTATAACGTAATCCTAAGTGAGCTTTTACATATTTACCGACAGAAACTACATCTTGAGCCATGAATCCTACGGTAGGCGTGCTAACAGGAGTACTTTCTGTACCTTCAAATACAACATCGTAAGGTAATGTATTGCTAACATCTTGTAAAACATTAATCTGATCGATGCTTTTTATTGCATTTGCAGGAGCAATACTACCTTTGTATGCTTTGTACGACGTAGTAGTAACATCGGTTTGCTTCCAATCCATTCCTACTTGGAAGGTATGTTTTAAGAAACCAGTTTGCAAATCTTGTCCGATAAAGTCAAATTGGAAAACTTTGTTCAAGTCTTTTCTTCCACTTTTAGCAAGCGTTCTATTTCGAAGTTCATTTGGATTTTTGGAATCAACCGGCGATAAAGATGCTCCTATACTTTCTGTATCATAATTAGAATTGATAAAAGCGGTACGCAATTTCAACTTATCCGTTAATTTTCGTGTCGCCGAGGTAGAGAAGTTAAAGGTTTCTGTATTTGCATTATCTGATGAAAACCCAAGGAATTTCCCTTTTGGCATTTCATAAAGAGCATTAACCGTTCCGCTCGCAAGATTAACGGTACCACGATCAGGCGTCGTATCGTTATTCATATAATCCATCTCAACAACAATTTCTGTTTTGTCATCAGGACGAAATGCAATCGAAGGATTTACATAAATACGTTCCGTTGAGACGTGCTTTCTAAAAGAATTGCTATTTTGATACGCCGCATTAAAACGTACAGCTACTCGACCATTAGCATCTAAAACTCTTTGAAAATCTAAAGTTGGACGATACAAATCCCAAGAACCATATCGGAAACCAACATTCGTTAAATTTTGAAACTTCGGAACTTTCGTCACTACATTAATAACCCCTCCTGCAGCACCAAGTCCATCACCAATTCCTTGCGTAACCGCTGCAGATCCTTTTATAACTTGGATACTCTCTACACCTTGCATTTCCGTAAGCATAGAACCGGTTCTGAAATCGGAATCCATCATGACACCATTCTTCAAAACGGGAACACCGCGATAACCACGAATAGACATACTTTCTTTTACACCACCATAACTACCAAACTGGGTAACGCCAGGGATATTCTTGGCAACATCCGTTATTGTTAACCCACCCAAATCTTCAATTACTTTATAAGAAATAACCGAAATACTTTGGATTTGATCACGAGTTTTTAAAGGTAAACGCGTGATAACTTCAAGCTTTTCGGGACTTTTTCCTCGTTCTCCGAAAAGTTCTACTTCTTCGATGGCATTTGTTTTTCTGATGGTATCATTATCCGTGTCTTGAGCGCTGGCAAAAAAACCACCGCATGCAACTAATGAAAGTACTATTGATCTCTTCATGTAAAATATTTTTGCAAATATATTATTTATAATTATTCTAATTAAAGATAAATTATGATATATCTCATAATTCGCAAAAACAGGCAAAAAAATCGTTGTTACAAAAGATGTAACAACGATTAAGATACCATAACTAAAATTTTACTTATTTTTTTTCACCATTAAATTCTAATTCAATATACTGTGGTTATTAGTTTTTACCTTCTTCATAAAATTGTGTTTTCGGTCTCAATACAAAATCTAAATACAGTTATGGTGGAAGATTTTGTGTACATCAAAAATAGAAAAGCAAGCAAAAAAAATCAAAAAATCAGGGTGGACAAAAGGGTGGACATCTCGTAAAACGCCATCAATAAACAGTTCTAGAAAAAACAGCATGCTATTGAAGCATCGATAAAAAATCAATTGTGCAAGAAAATCCTTTTATTTAATTTTATCAAAGTGAAAGTTAAAGACTTATATGGTTAAATTTTATGCATTAGTACTCTTCATTTTTCTTCCCATTTTTCATTTTTCTCAGTTTTTCAATTTACAAAACGAGGGAAAAATGCAGAAGACTTTGTTCCAAGAAATTGCAAATGTCTATGCATCCAAAAAGGATACCCAATCACTAAAAGCATCCTTAAACCAAACCATAACAAATAATCAAGAAGTACGTAATCTCATCCCAAAAGAAATACTTACTTCGGCTCTCGTTGCACAGAAATATGCTGATCTTATTGGAAAGGAAAATCCAACAAGTACAAAACATTATTTAAAAGCTATTGAAGATGCAAAAGAATTGGGAAAACCCAATGTTATCGCCTGGACCACGCTACAATACGCTCGTTATCTATATACGTACAGACACCTTAAAAATGCGTTCGAGCAATACATGATCGGAATTAAGATTCTAGAGAACTTACCCGAAAACAAAATCATCGACTCGGGACAAAGTTATATGCGGATTGGGTATTTTCTTGCATCAATCGGTGAACTGGAAAAATCAACCCAATTTTTGCAGAAGGCTAAAAGCTCGTATCCAAATAACTCAAGTGAATATGCAGCAATTGTAGATAATATTGCCGTCAATCTTATTAAGCTGAATCAACTTCAAAAAGCAAAAGAAAATCTAGAAGTTGCTAAATCGGTGGCATTGAAAATTAATGATAAATCTAGATATGCCAAAATTCTCGGGAATATGGGCAATATCAATCTTCTTGAAGGCAACTACCAAGAAGCAGAAAAACTACTCTTGGAAGACATTTCTATTTCAAAAAAAGAAAAGATGGAAATGAATGAAATGTTTGCGACCGTACTTTTAGCTAAAAACTATCTAAAACAAAATAAAATCAGCAATGCAGAAAAAACATTAAAAGATGCTGAAAAAATAGCTTCCTCTTCAACGTACTACAAATCGGATCTTTATGAAATTATAGAACTTCAAAAAAATCTGGCTCAACAAAAAGGAGATTCAAAAACAGAATTAGAGCTTCGCCGAAAAATGGATATTCTTCGGGAAGAGTTGAAGACAATGGACGGTATAGAAACTACCAACGAAGTCTATTGGGAAGCGCAAAAACAATCCTACGAATATCAAATAGAAGCGGAGCAAGCCAAAGCTTCAAAAGAAAAATTACAAAAAATAGCAGCCATTGCGTTTATTGTTTTACTATCCATCATTTTCTTTGTCATTAGAAGATCACTTCGCAACAAACAAAAAAATGAAAAAGCGCAATACGAGAAGAAAGTATTGAGGCTGATGGTGGATAAAATAAGTTCGGAAAATAAACTTCATGCATCGCAGCAAACCATAAAATCATACACCGATTATCTTTCGGAAAAGAATAAACAAATTGAAATCCTCGAAACGGAAATAGAAAATCTTAAAGACGTTTCACCCGATTTTGAAACGAAAAAATCCGAACTTGAAAACCTCTTGCAATCGCATTTAATGACGCAAGAAAATTGGGAAAAATGCAAACTGGCTTACCAGAGTGAATACAGCCAAGACTATCTAAAAATAATAGATCTATTTCCTGACCTTACGGATTCTAATCTTAGGATTGTCATATTAAGTCAGCTAGGGTTTAAAAATAATGAAATGACCCGAATTCTTGGTGTTACGGTAGAAGGCATCAAAAAGGCAAAACAGCGCCTTCGCAAGAAGTATGGTGAAGCTATGGAGCCTTATCTTTCTAGCGTGAACTAAACCTATTTACTAGGATAGGGAATCGCTTTCGTTAAGTCAATTGGATTATTGTACTTTCTCAACTTTCGTTGCTGATCTGCCCGAACTTCATTTTGATTTTTAGAAGTCACCAAAGTTCCATCATTTAATAAAACCTCATCACCTTCTTCTATACCCAAACCGCCATTTTTCATAAAACTAAGTGGATCGACATAATTTGAAAGTTTCAGTTTTCTAAATTTTTCCCAACTTAATGGAACTGCCTTTTCGTAGAAGATTCCAAAATATCTAAAACTTGGTTGGGTCATTTCCATATTTTGGGATTTTATTACTTTAAACGAATAGTTTGCCTTATCATCGGAAATCTCCATGATTAAACCTGGTAATCCATGAAATTTATACGGTCCTTCTTGAAAAGGGATTTCAGGTGTAAACCAAGCTATCCACTTTCTTCCGCCCCAAGTTGTGGTCGCCTTTTGTAAGGTATATTGTCCTACTTTCTTCTTTTCGTCATGCAATTTCCAAGTTTGAACATCTTTTGATGGCATCTTATACATTTGATACTCATCCAAAATACATTCGGTATACTCTGAACTTCCTTTATCATGAAACGTTATATTGGTAAAGCTTGGTGCATTTTCAGAATTCAATTCTATATTGTTGTTCACTATAGAATCCATAATGTAATAATCACGCCCATAAAAAAGACTTTCTTTCGTGATATCCAAATGGTAAAATTCTTTTGTAAGTAAAGCATCCAAAGAATCCTTTTTATACTGAACTTCGTAAAAAAAACGATGCGTTTGCGCATTTGAAATTAGGCTAACCAGAATTAAAACAAAAGATAGAATTTTCATCGAAATGTATTTGCAATTAAAAATAGTAAAAAAACAAATACCTAAGACGAATAAAAAAAAATCCCCTTTCATTTCGAAAGGGGATTATAAATGTTAAATTATTCACTAACCTCAAGTGGAGAAACCTTATTCTTTGATCTCTCCCTAATTTGTTTTGCTCGTTCCTGACTTACTGGCAACCCCATAGACTTAGCGACTTCAGCAAGGTTTTCTTGATAATTTTCTTTTGCTTTTATAAACGTCAGCTTATCCGTTTTAGACATTTTATATTTCCTCAATTCAGGAATTGAAATGAATTGATGGTCATTAGGATTATACTCAACTAACTTAAACTTGTACATATTTTCACTATCGTATAATTCAACGATAAGTCCTGGTAATCCGGAAAATTTATACGGTCCATCTTGAAAAGGAATTTCTGGTGTATACCATGCAATGAAATTCCTACCAAAAATAGTAATCTCCGCATTATAGCAATTAAAGCCCTCAATAATTCTCGTCCCCTCTTTTAGTATCCACCGATCTTTAGGAAAGTTCTCATTATAATAAAAATTCTTACCTCCTATCAGGTCAAAGGTAGTGACATCATTTTTACTATTATGTTTCTTGATATAATAAGTGAAAGGAGTTCTTGGAACTCCAGCCATTGAAAGATTACCTTTAATATTCTTAGGTAGATTTTTCCAATGAAGTAATATTGAGTCCTTATGAACATTTTTAACATTACTAAATATAGAAATACTATCCTGTACACTAAGAACGAATTTCGCTTCTCCTTTTATACTAGTAGAGTCGTTCTTAGAACCATTATAAACCACCGTATAATAAAACAAATGACTCTTCCTATTTTGTTGACTATAGCAATATAAGCTTACAAGAGTAAGAACTAAAGATAAAATTTTTACAAGTAGATGCATCCTAATAAAAGTAAGAAAAAATAATGACCAACCCTAAACAAAAAATCCCCTTTCATTTCGAAAGGGGATTCTATAATCATAGCAAAGTATGCTAGTATCACACTTTAATTTCTACGTCAACTCCTGAAGGAAGTTCTAGTTTCATTAATGCGTCTACAGTTTTAGAAGAAGAAGAATAGATATCCATCAATCTCTTGTGAGCTGATAATTGGAACTGCTCTCTTGCTTTCTTGTTTACGTGCGGAGATCTCAACACTGTGAAGATTCTCTTGTGTGTAGGCAATGGAATAGGACCATTAACTACCGCACCTGTAGCTTTTACAGTTTTTACGATTTTCTCAGCAGATTTATCTACTAAATTGTAATCGTAAGACTTAAGTTTTATTCTGATTCTTTGTGACATTTTAATCTAATTTAAATATTAAGCTTTAGACTTCGCGATTACATCTTCAGCGACATTCTGTGGAGCTGCTTCGTATTTTTCGAATTCCATAGAAGATGTAGCTCTACCTGAAGATAATGTTCTTAGTGAAGTTACATAACCGAACATTTCAGAAAGTGGAACGAATGCTTTAATAACTTTAGCGTTATTTCTGTCATCCATACCGTTTACCGTACCTCTTCTTCTGTTAAGGTCACCTACGATATCTCCCATGTACTCTTCTGGAGTAACAACTTCTAACTTCATGATTGGCTCCATGATAACTGCTTTCGCAGCTCTTCCAGATTCTTTGAATCCCATTTTTGCAGCTAATTCGAAAGATAACTGATCCGAGTCAACCGCGTGGAAAGATCCATCTTTAAGAACGATTTTCATTGAGTCAACTTCGAAACCAGCCAAAGGACCGTTTTTCATTGATTCTTTGAAACCTTTCTCAACTGAAGGGATAAATTCTTTTGGAATGTTACCACCTTTAATTTCGTTTACGAATTCTAGGCCTGGCTTACCTTCGTCTGCTGGACCGATTGTAAATACAATATCAGCAAATTTACCTCTACCACCTGATTGTTTTTTGTAAACTTCTCTGTGGTTAGCAGTAACTGTTAAAGCTTCTTTGTACTCTACCTGAGGTTGTCCTTGGTTAACTTCAACCTTGAACTCTCTTCTCATACGGTCTACAATGATATCTAAGTGAAGCTCACCCATACCAGAGATGATCGTTTGTCCAGAAGCCTCGTCAGTTTTAACCGTGAAAGTAGGATCTTCTTCAGCTAATTTTGCTAAAGCGTTACCCATTTTATCTTGGTCAGCCTTCGTTTTAGGCTCAACTGCGATACCAATTACTGGATCTGGGAAAACCATAGATTCAAGAACGATTGGGTTCTTTTCATCACATAATGTATCCCCTGTTTTAATATCTTTAAATCCTACAGCAGCACCAATATCACCAGCTTCGATAAACTCGATAGGCTCTTGCTTATTAGCATGCATTTGGAAAATACGAGAGATTCTTTCTCTGTTGTTAGATCTTGTATTCAAAATGTAAGAACCAGCATCTAATCTTCCTGAATAAGCTCTGAAGAATGCTAATCTTCCTACGAATGGGTCAGTTGCAATCTTAAATGCTAAAGCTGCAAATGGCTCAGATACTGAAGGCTTTCTTGAGATAGGCTCATCTGTTTTAGGATCAGTACCGTGAATCGCTTCTTTATCCATCGGAGATGGTAAATAACGACAAACAGCATCTAACATAAACTGAACACCTTTGTTCTTGAATGAAGAACCACAAGTCATTGGAATGATAGACATATCCAAAGTTGCTGCTCTTAGAGCTGTATGGATTTCTTCCTCTGTAATAGAGTTTTCATCTTCCATATATTTCTCTAATAACTCTTCATCGTAAGCTGCAATCTCTTCGATCAATTGACCTCTGAATTGCTTAACTTCGTCTAACATTGATTCTGGAATGTCAACGATGTCAAAAGTAGAACCATAGTTATCATCATGCCAAACAATAGCTCTATTTTTTACTAAGTCTACTACTCCTTTAAAGTCTGATTCTTCACCGATTGGTAAAACGATAGGAACTGCATTAGAACCTAACATTTCTTTAACTTGCTTACAAACGTTTAAGAAGTCTGCACCTTGACGGTCCATTTTGTTTACAAATCCCATTCTAGGAACTTTGTAATTATCTGCTAGTCTCCAGTTAGTTTCTGATTGTGGCTCAACACCATCAACAGCAGAAAACAAGAACACTAAACCATCTAATACTCTTAATGAACGGTTAACCTCAACAGTAAAGTCAACGTGTCCTGGTGTATCGATTACGTTAAAATGGTAATCTTTAGCATCAGGAAGTGGTTTACCTTGCTCTGTTGGGAATTTCCAATCAACAGTTACAGCTGCAGAAGTAATAGTAATACCTCTTTCTGCTTCTTGCTCCATCCAGTCAGTTGTAGAACCACCTTCGTGAGTTTCCCCAATTTTGTGATTTTTACCTGAATAAAATAAGATACGTTCAGTTGTTGTCGTCTTACCAGCATCAATGTGCGCAGCAATACCAATATTTCTAGTTAATTTAAGATCTCTACTCATTGTCTTAATTAGAATTTAAAGTGAGAGAAAGCTTTGTTAGCTTCTGCCATTTTGTGAGTATCTGTTTTCTTCTTATATGCAGCACCTTCCTCTTTTGCAGCAGCGATAACTTCAGCAGCTAATTTCTGAGCCATTGACTTATCATTTCTTGCTTTAGAGTACTTGATTAACCATTTCATAGCCATAGAAATTTTTCTATCAGCTCTGATTGGCATAGGAATTTGGAAGTTTGCACCTCCTACTCTTCTAGAACGTACTTCTACGTGAGGCATAACGTTAGTTAATGCATCTTTCCAGATTTCTAGAGAAGTTTTTTCGTTTTCACCTTTTTTAGCTTCAACGATATCTAATGCATCATAAAAAATTTTGAATGCGATAGATTTTTTACCGTCTAACATTAAGTTGTTTACGAATCTTGTTACCAATTGATCATTAAACTTCGGATCTGGTAACAACGGTCTTTTTTTCGCTTTTGTCTTTCTCATTGCTTTTGTACCTTATTTAATGATTATTTTTTCTTACCTGTTGTAGCTGCAGCTTGACCTGGTTTTGGTCTCTTCGCTCCATACTTAGATCTTCTTTGTGTTCTTCCATTAACACCTGCAGTGTCTAATGCACCTCTTACGATGTGGTAACGTACTCCCGGTAGGTCTTTCACCCTTCCGCCTCTTACCAATACTATCGAGTGCTCTTGAAGATTATGTCCTTCGCCCGGGATATAGGCGTTAACTTCTTTACCATTAGAAAGTCTTACCCTTGCAACTTTTCTAAGTGCAGAGTTAGGTTTCTTAGGGGTAGTGGTATATACTCTTGTACATACACCTCGTCTTTGTGGACAAGAATCAAGGGCAGCCGATTTGCTCTTCTTGGCAAGCGTGGCTCTTCCTTTTCTTACTAATTGTTGAATAGTAGGCATTTAATTGCTTTATATTTTAGGGTGCAAAAATACTAATATTTTTTTAATCCACAAGTAGTTAGAAAAAATAATCTGAAGATTTAATATGGAATTAAAAACATGGGTTATCATTTTAATCTCAGCTGCGAGGTATACAAAACTTTAGATTTGTCTTGTACTGTATCTTGTTTTAACCACTTAATTTTAGGATTTATAGTACCAGCATAGCTCTCCTTCAATTTCCCTATCTGATTATTAGTATGTGTATATTGAAAAGATTTATTAGAGAACGGCAATTGATAATTTGTGACTTGAATGATGTGGGTCTCATTATTAAAAAGATACTCTTTATTTGCAAATTGGGCCATTTGAGGTTCTATTTCCCTTTTATTTTTCAAATAATTTCCTGGATCTTTTAATCCATACAAAACCAAAAAAATGAAAAATAGACAGCTCGTATTCCAAACAATTATATCCGATGTAGTATTTTTAAAATACAGTATAAGAAATGAAAAAAACAGACAAATGTTACTAACCAGCATTAATCGGATTCCCAACTCTTCAATCTGTTGAAACCGAAATGAAAAAAATATTGCAACTGCATAAAATAAAGAAACCACCCATAATAATAAATGAAAATAATAATTTTCTGTATTTTTTGCTTTTCGAAAATAAATGATAATAAAACGAAGAATAGCGATATCTATTAAAAATAAAATTAACTGAAAGGCAAGGCTCCCAAAACTATCCGATTTTGGCTTCAAACCTATATAAGGATCAATAGCATTAAACATCCCGACGACATTTCGAAAAGTTTGAGTCATAGATAAATCGTTTTCGCTTCCACGGATAACTTCTCCCGTAAAACTTCCAAAATACATGTAATTAAAAATCAAATAAGAACCAATTGCCACACCTGAAACACATAAAAACAGTAAGAATGGTAAAAAATAACCCTTGCTCCTCATTTTACTAATCGTCAAAACAAAAAACAACGTAATTCCTAAATACACATATATTGCTGAATACCTACAAGTAAACATAAAAAACAACATGAAAGAAGCTAGTAAAGCATTAGAATAACCACTCTTATTATGCATCAATTGATGTAAAAAATAAAGAAGAAAATACATGAAGAATATAAATGGTCCTTCAGACATCGCTCCAAAAAAAGCAAAATAAAAAGTCTTTGCTGCTAGTAATAAAACCGTTTCTCTGAAATAAAATTTTTTACTGTAAGAAAAAGCTAAAATTAGAATTCCAAAAATTGTGTTCAATATTTTTGAAGCCCAAAAGTAATCTTGAGTAAAATAAAACATAGTTTTTAGTAGAATTGGATACCCCAATGGAAATAAATTTGTTTTAAGATCAGGTAAATCTGCTGCAATCCCAAAATAAGACAAACTATCTGCACCAATCCCTCCAAATGAAACAAAAAAAGTCTGCAAAAAATAGACTACTATTACAATTACAGCCAAAATTTTATATTTCATTTTTTATAGATTTATATATTGTGCAATAATAGAAAACTTTATTCAAACTAAATACAAAAAACGTCCTATAGGCAGTATCAATCAAGATTCCTTCGTATCCGAAATACAAAGCCATATCTTTGTTACATAAATACAAGCTTATGAAGAATTCTAATTTTATCGGACTCCAAGAAGCCGATTGCAAAAAAATATCAGAACAACTTAATGTCCTTTTAGCCAACTACTCTATTTTCTATCAGAACACCAGAGGTGCTCACTGGAACATTAAAGGTGATCAATTTTTTACTTTGCACCCTAAATTTGAAGAACTTTACAATAACCTAGTTCTAAAAATCGATGAAATTGCAGAACGTATTTTAACATTAGGATCAACGCCAAACCATAATTATTCTGATTATCTAAAACTTTCCACAATTAAGGAAAGTAAAGAAGTGGTTGATGGAACAAAATGTGTCGAAAACATTCTAGCTTCGTTCAAAACGGTAATTGCTTTGCAACGTGACCTTTTAGACGTTACCGAAAAAGCCAATGATGAAGGAACCAACTCACAAATGAGTGATTACATTACCGAACAAGAGAAAGAAGTTTGGATGTACTCCGCTTATTTAGGAAAATAACCTTCCTTATAGATAAGGTATAAAAACGCTTTTCTTCGGAAGGGCGTTTTTTATTTGATCGTCAACACAATGCGAAAGAATATTTTTTATATTTGCCGAAAATTTACGCATTTGAAGTTACTTTATTCTCTCCTCTTTTTTTCAATTTTCAACTTTGCTCAAACCGGAATTTCTTCGGCTGAGAAAAATGCGCTTCTCCAATTGCATCAACAAACCAATGGCGAAAACTGGTCTATCCAATGGGATTTAGCCAAAGAGCCTCGTTTTTGGTACGGCGTAAAAGTAAAAAATGGAACTGTTGTTGAACTCCGTTTGAACGGAAATCTACTACAAGGAAATCTCCCAAGTCTATCCGGTCTTCCCAATTTGAAAGTTTTGGACGTTAGTTCCAACAGACTTCAAGGAAATATCGCTTGGATCGCTGGTTTAAATTTTCTTGAAATCGCTGATTTTAGTTCCAATGAATTTTCAGGGACTATTTCAACTGAATTTAACGGAAATAAGAGGCTTAAAGAATTGTATTTAGGGGATAATCTTTGGAAATTTACCAATCCGAATTCCTTTCTTGAAAGCATCAAGCAAGTAACTAGATTGGATATTTCGAATTCTGATTTGATTGAAATTCCGAGTTCTATTCAAAATTTCGCACAATTAGAAGAGTTAAAACTTTCTAATAATCAAATTAAAACGGGGTTTACAAATTTAGTTGGCTTAACAAGTTTAAAAAAACTTCATCTAGCAAATAATCAACTAACAGCAATACCAAAAGAAATTAATCAGCTTTCATCTTTGGTGGAATTGGATTTGAGTTCAAATCAAATTGATAATTCTAAAATTCCATCGTTAGCAAATCTTCAAAATTTGGAATGGCTTTCGTTGGAAAACAATCAATTTTCAACAATTCCATCGGAAATTTTGATGCTAAAAAATCTAGTTCACCTAAATTTAGGAAGAAACCGAATCTCAGGAAACCTGTCTTCGCTTACCCAATTGAAAAACCTTCAACAAGTTTGGTTGCACAACAATTTGTTTGATGGCAATTTCCCTAATGAAATTCAGCAAATGAAAAACCTTCAAATGCTTGCTTTACGAAGTAATCAATTGACGGGGAATTTACCACAAGCCCTGCCTGAAATGGTTGATGTGAGTAATAATCGCTTTACGACGGCCAACTTACAAGACGCCGTTTCGTCCAATCCTCAAATAGTTGATTTTCGATATTCGCCACAACGTTATGACGAAGCCACAACCGTCAAAGCATCGATTGGCGGAAATGCATTGTTAAAGCAAAGCTTACCCAGTCAAGATGGGTATAAATTTTCATGGTTTAAAAATCTCGACACCAATCTTCAAAAACAGTCGGAAAGTCTAAGTTTAAACAACATTCAAGAAGCAGATTTTGTGTATTACACCGCCGAAGCATATTTGGAGCAAGATTTAGGATCAAAATTATTTGAACTTTCTTTATTTAGAGAACCGATTTTTATCGAAAATGAATTAGCGGTTGAAGACATCAAGAAACAACTAGCAATTTACCCCAATCCGACCAAAGATTATCTCAACATCCTTTCTAAAGGAATTTCTTTTAACGAATCAGCCATTTATGATCTATCGGGTAAACTCGTATTGAAAAGTAAATCAGATAAAATAGACGTTCGCACTTTACTTACGGGCGCTTACCTTCTAGTGATCGATACCGAGAAAGGTAATTTAGTTTACAAATGGATTAAACTTTAATCTATCGTTTCTACCTTTTTTATTGTGAAACTTCCGTATTTTTGAATTCTTACAAAAATGCGCAAATGCACAACATTCATTTAAAATCCATACTGGACAACGATTTCTATAAAATTACCATGCAAAATGCCGTGGTAAAACTTTTTCCTAGTCCAATCGTAAAATACGAATTCATCAATCGTGGAAAACATTTTTTCCCGGAAGGTTTTGATGTCGAGCTTCGAAAGCTTGTAAATGCCATGGCTGAGCTAAAGCTATCCAAGGAAGAAAAAGCATATATGGCTAAAACCTGTCCTTATATTGATTTGCCTTATTTGGATTTCCTTGAAGGCTATCGCTACGACCCATCTGAAGTTCATATCGAGCAAAATGGGTCTGATCTAAATGTGCGTGTTGAAGGACTTTGGTATCGCACCATTTTATGGGAAGTCCCTTTGCTAGCTTTGATTTCTGAGCTGCATTATGTGATGAATCACATGGAGCGCGACTCTAATGAATTGGTTATTGAAAAAACGTTAGACAAAGCCGATCAATTAAATAAACTTGGCGTTACGTTTGCTGAATTCGGAACACGAAGAAGACATTCCTACAACGTACAAGATTTGGTTGTAAAAGCCTTGAAAGAAAGGGCAAATACAACATTTATTGGTTCTTCCAACGTTCATTTTGCAATGAAATACGGTATCAAACCAATTGGAACCCATGCTCACGAATGGTTTATGTTCCATGCAGCTCAATACGGATTCAAAATGGCAAACGAAATCGCCCTTGAACACTGGGTTGATGTGTATCGTGGAGATTTAGGAGTAGCACTTTCGGACACCTATACAACAGATGTTTTCTTCCAACAATTCGATAAAAAATTCTCGAAATTGTTTGATGGTGTTCGTCATGACAGTGGCGATCCATTAGAATTTGCTGACAAAACAATTCAACATTACAAGAACAACGGAATTAATCCTTTATATAAATACATTATTTTTTCTGATGGTTTGAATCTTGAAAAAGTTGAAGAAATAACGAAATATTGTACAGGGAAAATCGGAATTTCATTTGGAATTGGAACGAATTTAACCAACGATGTTGGCTTAAAACCCATGAATATCGTTATGAAACTTATCGGTGTACAAGCATCCAATAAAGAATGGATTCCTACCGTAAAACTTTCTGACGAACGTGGAAAATATACAGGTGATCCTAAAATGATTGAACTAGCAAAAGAATTTTTACGCATTAAAGATTAGTTATGAAAGTTGTCTATTCATTATTTTGTGCACTTTTGCTGACTTCGTGTGCCATCAATATCACCGGAGTCAAAAAACAAAATGGCGCACCTGGAAAAACAAGTGAGGAAGTTCGACTTCAAAAGTTGAAGGAAACTGAAGTTGCCAATAAAAAACTAGCAGATTCTTTAGGTGCTGATGCAATGGGAATGAAAACCTATATGCTTGTTATTTTGAAAACCGGACCTCAAGATTCGAAAATCACGGACAAAGAAAAACGTTCAGAACTTTTCAAAGGTCATTTTTCAAATATGGAAGAAATGCAAAAAGCTGGTAAACTGAAAATCGCTGGGCCTTTTGCAACCAAAAATGAACTTCAATACCGTGGCTTATTTCTTTTAGACGTTAAAACTGAAGCCGAAGCAAAGCTACTTGTGGAAAAAGATCCAACTATTGCTGCTGGTGTTTTCAGTTATGAGGTTTTACCTTGGTTTGGCTCGGCTGCTATTCCAATGTATTTAAAATATCACGAAAAAATTGAGCAGAAAAAACCTTAATTTTTTTTTAATTACAAGTTAACGGCGGCCTTTGGCCGCCGTTAACTTGTAATAATTATATCTGCGTTGTATTATTTTACACATTTAACTACATAATCATCAACAAGTTTTTGCATTCCCTCTTTTGACAATCGATCATAATCTCCAAAAGACAATGAAGGACAGTTGATATACGAAGCAAAAATCTTCTGAGTCTTATCTTGAGAACGACTTCCAATCATCGCTTTATCTCCTAAATAAACGGCTTTATCTTGTTTCTTCAACTTTAAATAAAAAGCATTCTTACTTTTCACATGATTCAAAACATAGTTTTCGTCTTTTTCATAAGCAATCTCAAAGAACTGAGATTCTCCTAAAACAGACAACTGAGAACCACTCCCACTATTAATTCCGCCATCTTCGGAACCTTTAGTTCCAAGGAAACAACGTGTTCCGGCACAGAACTTCACTCCATCTTTCGCCTTAAAAAACGTACTTTTTCCTGTTGAATCTTTAAGTTCAACACTTCCGCCGTAATTAGTCAAATCAGAAGTACCTTTATTCGCTCCAAGGATTGCATCAATAGATTCAAATTCAATAGTTATCAACCCTTCCGTTTTGTTCCCTTTAGCATCGATAACATAACCTGCAGTATCATAAAGATTCAAAGAATTAGCACGTGCATCCGCAATTCGTTGCGAATTTTTATCCTTCAAATTTCCTTCAGCCTCCGCCTTCATATCGCCCAATTTATAACCTTTTGCGTAGAGTTTTTTAACCAATCGCTGACTCAAAACATCTTGTGGACCGATAAACGCTGGAATCAAAACACCATCATACGTCCCAAGACTTACTTGGCTCGGTGAATTTGCGTATTTGTATTTGGCAACAATCATTTTATTTAAATCAACAATTGACGCCTCGGTTTCAACTAAACCCACGCCATTATTATTGGATTTGGTGACGATCGTTGCGCCAATCTTTTTACCATCTTGCAAAATATTCCCTTTCTCGTCAAACGAAATTTTATTGTCTGCAGCAATCTGGTCATCCGCATCATTTTCTGCTTTTAAAGCGGCAAGCTTTTCAAGAATAGCAGTAGAAAAACCTCGATCTTCAGTGGCGAAAAACTCTTGAATCGCACTCATGTCAGGACCAGAAGTTCCAATTAACTTGTAATTTTGAATAACATTTCCCAAGATAATCTTCTCTTTACTAAAGGTTATGGCAGTTGAAAGATCTTTTACCTCTTTCACTTTTCCATTTGCACCTGTAAGCTCAATCCAAGAACTTCCGTCCGTTCCACCAATTTTGGCAGCCGATTCGATTCTTGCAGAAAAAAGAGGATTACCATTTAAGTCGGTCAGTGTATAAATTCCTTTGGAATCCGAAATTTTTGCAGCTGCTGCTCCATCAATTAAAACCTCGTTTTTCTTCACTTTGAAATCTTGACCATAAGAAAGCCCTACCGCAATTAGGCAGGCAAAAAGAAATGTTTTTTTCATGTTGTGTTTAAAATTTTCGTAAATATACTCAAATACTAAAGTAAAATTTTCTACAGCTTGAATTTTAAATAAAAGCAAATAGCTAAAAAATCTTTACTAACTATTTATCAAACAATTACATAATACATAATGACAAAATTCATAATAATTCAAAACAACAAAACACGGCTCAATTTTTCTTTCTATTTTTGAATTATGGAAATCCTCTATTATATTTTTGCCGCAATTCTAGGCGCTTTATTCACTTTTCTATACCTCAAAACGATTTGGGTTTCTAAAAACTTACAAATTGAAAATCAAAAACGTCTTTCTGAAGAAACTATTCGAAACTCGATCCTAGAAGAGAAATTAAATTCTTCAGAAAAAAAACTAGAAATAACAAACTCAGAGCTAGCTGAAAAAGTTGATTTGATTGAGGATTTAAAAAATGAATATTTTAAAACCAATGCTGAAAAAGAAATTCTAGGTAACAAATTAAAATCTCAGCATGAAGATTTCCAAAAATTACAAGAGCAGTCACAACTTCAATTTGAAAATCTAGCAAATAAAATCTTGGAAGAAAAGTCTGAAAAATTCACATTAAATAACAGTCAGCAACTCAAACAAATTCTAGAACCGTTTCAGGAAAAAATTAATGATTTTAAAAAGCAGGTAAGCGAAGTTTATGAAAAAGAAAACAAAGAACGTTTTTCATTAGCTGAAAAGGTAAAAGAACTCGCTTCGTTAAATCAACAAATTTCGGACGACGCCAAAAAGCTCACTCGTGCTTTAAAAGGCGATTCTAAAACCCAAGGAAATTGGGGCGAAATGATTCTAGAACGAATCCTTGAAAAATCAGGATTAACAAAAGGGCGAGAATATTTTTCAGAATATCAACTAACCAACGAGGACGACAATCCATTGATTAGTCAATTTTCAGGAAAAAAAATGCGTCCCGATGCCGTTGTAAAGTATCCGGATGATCGCCATGTGATTATTGATTCCAAGGTTTCGTTAACTCACTTTTCCGAAATTTCAGATGAAAACGATCCTGAAACGCATGAAATTTTATTGTACAAACATCTCAACTCCATAAAAAATCATATCAATGAACTATCAACAAAAGCTTATGACGATTATCAAAATTCATTGGACTTTGTCATGATGTTCATACCAAATGAAGCGGCGTATATCACAGCCATGCAGCTAGATTCTAACTTGTGGAATTATGCCTACGACAAACGCATTTTACTTTTAAATCCAAGTAATTTAATCACGTCCTTAAAATTGGTTTCAGATTTATGGAAACGTGAAAATCAAAACAAAAATGCGCTAGAAATCGCTTCACGTGGGGCGAAATTATATGATAAGTTTGTTACGTTTACCGAGCATTTAGAACGTATTGGAAAAAACATCGATCAAGCAAAATCTTCGTACGACGACGCATTTAAGACATTAACTTCTGGAAAAGATAATCTCGTGCTTCAAACGGAAAAAATGAAGAATCTAGGTATAAAAAACAAAAAGGAACTGCCCAATTCTTGGCTTGAAGACGAAGAAACAACAACTAAAGGAGAGTAGAATTTTGTACTTTTGCATCTAGAAATGATTCCATCATGATTGAAAGCCTACAAAACGAAAAAATCAAAAACCTAAACCGACTTAATACGGATAACCGATTCCGAAAAAAATCTAAATTTATCGTTGTTGAAGGCCAACAAGAAAACGAAAGAGCCATTCAATTCGGCTATTCACCACAAGAGTTCTTTATCTGTAAGGTATATTTTCAAAAAGAACATCCAAATGGCAAAGTTCATTTAGTTACCGATAAAGTCTATGAAAAAATAGCGTATCGTGGAACTTCGGAAGGTATTATAGGTATTTACGAGGTGAAAGATCATGCTTTAGAAAACTTTAACGTTCCTGAAAACGCATCAATTATCGTCGTTGAGGGCATGGAAAAACCAGGAAATCTTGGTGCAATCCTAAGAAGCTGTGAAGCTTTTGGAATTGACGCGCTTGTTATCACGGAGTCAAAAGTAGATTTCTATAATCCTAACGTGATCCGATCTAGTGTTGGTTGCCTTTTCGGAATGCAGTTATTTGAATCTACTAATGAAGAATTACATACGTTTCTGAAAGAAAATAATGTTGAAATAAAAACGACATTCATGTCAGACGACGCAAAACTACTTCCTCAAGTAGATTTAAAGTCAAAAACAGCGTTATTTTTTGGAACGGAACATTCTGGTTTAACAGACTATTGGAAGGATAAAGGGAAAAACTGTTTAATCCCAATGAGCGGAACAATCGATTCCCTGAATTTGAGTAACGCTGTGGCGATTAGTTGCTACGAATTTTTACGACAAAAAATGGCATAAAAAAAAACCGCTTCTCTGTGAGAAGCGGTTCTTGTTTTTACTTGTTCAGTAATAATTACTTAGCAGCAGCATCTTTAGCAACTTCTTCTACTTTAGCAGTAGCAGAGTCAGCAGCAACTTTTACAGAATCAGTAGCAGCGTTAGCTGTAGAATCGATAGCGTTAGTTGCAGAATCTGCAGTTGCTTCGATAGAATCTGTAGCAGCAGTTACTTCAGTTGATTCAGTTTTTTTACAAGCTACAAGAGCTAAAGCAGCGATACCAGCTACGAACAATGATTTTTTCATAATAAATTAAATTTAATTTTGTTAAATATTTTTTTCTTGATCACTAATGTTCATCTAATTGAACAGGACAAAGGTATGGCAGCAATTAAATTTGTCTAAGAAAAATAATTGTAATACATTTGTAAAATAGTTTTACAAAAAATTATCGCTGACAATCAGGCAATTATATATTTTTAATTATTTTGACAGATTTCGAGATTTTATACTTTGAGCAGTTAAAAAAGAATATTCAAGCTCAATATTTGGAGACTCACACCCCTGAGAACGAAAATATTTCTACTTGGAAAGGGATAGACATTGTTTATTTCCAAGAAGATTTGCGAAAACTCGCAAAAGGAAATATTAGCGAAAAGTCTTTCTACACCTACTTTAAGAACAATTCTAACGGAAAACTCCCGAGAATTGATATGCTAAATTTGCTTGCGATTTATGTAGGATATCAATCGTGGTCTGAATTTAAGAAAAAAAATCCAATTGCGGGTGAAAATATTCCTTCAAGCAAAAATGAAGAGGTCGAACCTAAATTATTAGATTTTGAGCAACCAAAATCTGAAGTTACGGATGAAAAATCGGCAACTTTGGAACCAAAAACAGAGACAAAATCACCTATTTTACAAATTACAGATTATGAAAATCAGCAAATTAGCCAAAAACAAACTATTCAATCCACTTCAACTATTCAAAATGAAAAATTGGAAAAAAAAGGGGCAATTTCTTGGATAAAAAAGTATTTATGGCTTGGTTTAGCATTAATTTTTGGATCGGGAGCTGGACTTTTAGGTTTTAAAGATGAAATTTTTGGAAAAAACTATACGTACTGCTTTACTGATGCCGATCGTGGAAGCAAATTAAAGTGGGATATCGAAATTAAAGTCATTAAAGAGAATGAGTCCCCCATCTTTTATCGCGTAAAACCGGGTGAGTGCTTCCATTATCCTACAAAAGATCAAAGTCTTTCTATGGAGATCAGCTCTCCCCTTTATGAAAACCTCATCGTTAACCGAAATCTAGAAAACGCACCTAAGGAAGAAAGCATCGAACTAAAACCAGATGATTATAAATTTGCGCTCTATTATTTCTCGCAAATGAATGTTTCTGGACAATCAGAGCAAAACCTTAATCAAAAAAGAAAAGAATTAGAAGCTAGAATCAGCAATAATGCGGTTATTAAGCAGATTTACGATTCGGATTTATATGGCGTAGAAAATATTAGCAAAGAAAAATACATCACTCTAGTAACCACTCCAACAACTTCTCTTAAAAATCTCAACCTAATTGAGATGAAGCGAGATGATCAAGGGAAAATCATTTCCATCAAATTTAAAATCACCGATCATGAAAAAAATTAATATCCTACTAGCAATCGTTTGCTTAGCCTTATTTTTCATTGCCTGTGACAAGAAAGCGCCAGAAATGAGCGATTTGGATAAACTACGAAATTCTACCAATGAAATAAGCTATCCTGCGGTACAAATGGATAGTATCCAAGCAATTAACTCGATAACGAAGCAAAAAGTTCAAGAATTACTAGAACTTTCTACCTTATATATGGGCGGAAATAGAAAAACGCAAATTGATCAAGCGATTTATAAGCAACTTCAAGAATACTTCTACCAACCGGATTCGTTGACTTTTAAACCTTTATTTTCGGAATTAGACAGCTTAAAGCCTAAAACCGCAAAAGTGAGTCAGCTAGAGGTTTTGCAGAATATTAATGGTAGCGATACTGTAGATATTGCAAAATTTAATGTTGAATACTTTGATAAAAACAATAAATCCATTGGAAAGTTTGATCGAAGCGCAGAATACACCCTATTACCGTCGAATAAAGGTGACAAAGAATTTAAGTTTTTCTTTAAGAACTTCTATAAAAAAGGTAAATCGGCTGTAAAAGACACGACGTCCGTAGGCGTAATTAGATAATCCATAGGAACATCCCAATCGGAGGCGTCTGAAACCTCTTGTTCAGGTTTAAAAAATCCAACCCCAATCTTAATTGGTTTAGAACTTAAACTAGCAAAAAGTCGATCATAAAACCCTTTACCGTAGCCAACTCGTTGTCCATTTGGATCGCAATAAAGTAATGGCGTAATGCAATATTTAAGATTTACAGAACTTGAATCTTCATTTCCCAACGGTTCGCGGATTCCCCATGAATTGGTTTCAAAAACGGTATTGGGAAGAATTTCTAGGGTTATCAGATTGTCACCAATCATTTTCGGAACGAAAACACGAACTTCTCGCAACCATAATTCTTGAATAATCGCTGAAGTATCAACTTCTTTGAACTTATCAATTGACAGAAAAATGTGAACACAATCGCCTTTCTGCAACAGAAAACGTTCAAAAAAGTGGTTTTTGATTTGTTCTGAAAAAAGCAAAACCTCTTCTTTCGAAAAGGCTTTTCTTTTTTCTAAATATAGTTTTCTAAGTTCAGATTTCAACATAGGATTATGCGTTTTCTGTGTCTAATATCTTATAAATTTTATCTGACAAACGAACTCTAAAAGGAAGTGCAAAAGTTATTTGATCTCCTTTTGTTGCTTTTTCACAAACTACTCCGTTTGAAAAAAGTTCTGTAATAGTAACTTCTTGTTCACCAGTTGTTGGTCCAGAAATTAAAACTTTATCTCCTACTGAAATTTCATTATTCTCAATTAAGAATTGAGCAATTTTAGATTTCGTGAAATAATGTTCCGCTTTTCCAAGCAACATCTTTTTAACCTTCAATTTCTGACGAATATCTTTGGTTTCAGCTTTTGCTGTTGCTTTTGCTAAAGTTACTGTAGATAAATCTCCTGACTTTTTGAACTTCAAAGAATCGGATTTACCTTTTCTGAAAATCTTGTTTCCAACTTGTAAGCCTTTTCGCTTTGCTACTTGCTCTTCCCAAGGCAAATGAATCGTTTCTAAACATTCGGTAGAACAACAGTTTTCCATCGCTGCTTTACAGTCATCACATTGAATAAACAACAAATGACAAGCATCATTCGCGCAATTCGTATGATTATCACACGGTTTTCCGCATTGGTGGCATTGCGAAATAATATCGTCGGTAATTCGCTCTCCTAAACGGTGATCGAACACAAAATTCTTTCCAATAAACTTACTTGGAATATTTTCTTCTTTTATTTGACGGGTATATTCAATAATTCCGCCTTCCAATTGATAAACATTCTTGAAACCTTGATGCTTGAAATACGCACTCGCTTTTTCACAACGAATTCCGCCTGTACAATACATCAACAAATTTTTATCTTCTTTGAAGTCTTGTAATTGATCGTTTATAATCGGCAAACTTTCACGGAAGTTTTCTACATCTGGCGTAATTGCACCTTCAAAATGACCAACTTCGCTTTCATAATGATTTCTGAAATCCACAACAATCGTATTTGGATCTTCCAACAAATCATTAAACTCTTGAGCTGTTAGGTGAATTCCTTTGTTGGTTACGTCAAACGTTTCATCATCTAAACCGTCAGCAACAATTTTGTTACGGACTTTAATAGTTAGCTTTAAAAACGAGTGATTATCTTGCTCAACAGCTACATTCAAACGAATACCTTTCATGAAATCGTATTGTTCTAACGTATCGCGAAACGCTTCAAAATTCTCAGTAGGAACACTCATTTGAGCATTAATACCTTCTTTAGCAACATAAATTCGGCCAAGTGCATCTAATGCATTCCAAGCTATGAATAAGTCGTCACGAAATTTTTGGGGATCTTGAATTTTTGCGTACGCGTAGAAAGACAATGTAAGACGTTCCTTACCAGCTTCATCAATAAGTTGAGCTCTTTCTTCTGCGCTTAATGTGTTGTACAGTTGCATGCTATAAACGTTTTAAGTGAGAAAAATAATTTCGACAAAGGTACGGATTTTTATAATGGAGTAAAAAATGGAAATAATGGCATTCCTGCTGACTTTAATCATACATAATGACAGGTTAAAATGCTTTAACAATTCATAAAAATAGGGCTTTTTAAGACTCGAAATTATAAATAGATATAAATCTCGTTAAACTTTAGTTAAATCTGAAACAACTGCCTTGAATTAAACACTCATTTAGCATTAAATTTGTTTATCATAACAATAAATCGTAAATTATAAAGATAAGATTACATACTATGAAGAAGACATTGAAAAGCATTATGCCTTACGCATTGGTAGGTGTTATTTCGGGAGCCACCACTTTTGGTGCTATTAAGACTTTTGACCATGTAAACAATGATGCAGATTTTGAGTTTTTTGCTCCAAAAAATACCACATCCCAATTTGCAGGGATGAACTCAGGAGTCGTTGGTGATGACTTTGTGAAAGCATCTAAAATGACGGTTCCGGCAGTAGTAACCATTAAAAATTACCAGAACAGAACAACAGGAAGAGCGTCTGACCAAGATTTGATGGACTTTTTCTTTGGTGATCCATTTGGAAGAAACCAACAAAAAAGACCTCAACAGCAGCAACCACCGCAAAACGTTCCTTCGGGAATGGGTTCTGGGGTGATTATCTCGCCTGATGGATACATCATTTCTAACAACCACGTGGTAGCAGGAGCTAATAAATTAGAAGTGGTTTTAAGCAACAAAAAATCCTATACCGCAACATTGGTAGGAACCGATCCGATGACGGATATTGCCCTTTTAAAAATTGAAGAAAAAGGACTTCCGTATTTGAATTTTGGAAATTCAGACGCTGTAGAAGTTGGACAATGGGTATTGGCAGTAGGAAACCCGCTAGGATTGAACTCCACAGTAACGGCGGGAATTATCTCCGCAAAAGGAAGAAGTATTGATTTGTTGAGACAACAATCGGCAACACCAATTGAAAGTTTCTTACAAACCGATGCGGCAATTAACCCAGGAAACTCTGGTGGAGCTTTGGTGGATACCAACGGAACTTTAATTGGAATCAACTCAGCTATTTCGTCTAACACAGGTTATTATGAAGGCTATGGATTTGCCGTTCCAGCGAATTTGGCTCGAAAAGTAATTGAGGACATCAAGAAATTTGGAATGGTACAAAGAGGTTTCCTAGGTGTATCTACATTGGATTTATCGAACGACCAGCAAGTGGCGTACTACAATAAAGAGAAGAATGCAAAACTGAAAACAGGAAGTGGTGTTTACGTAACCGATGTTTCTAGAAGCGGTGGTGCAGAAGAAGCCGGAATTCGTGTTGGAGACGTTATTACGAAAGTAGATAACACAACGATTAGTGGTTATGCAGATTTATCTTTCGTAACCGGAAGCAAAAGACCTGGAGATCGTGTTGCAGTAACCTATTCAAGAAATGGTAGAGAAGCAACAACCAATGTAACTTTGAAAGATCAAAAAGGAAATACAAGTTTCAGAAGCAAAGCCGATCTAACCGTTACAGAGAAAATTGGTGCCGAGTTTGAACCGTTAAGTGATCGAATTAAAACCGATTACGGCTTGAATTCTGGAGTTATCGTTAAGAACGTTGTTTCGGGAGGTGAATTGGACAAAAAAGGAATTTCTGATAATTACATCGTTTTCGAAGTGAACGGGAAAACGGTAAACAGTCAAAAAGATGTAGAGAAAATCTTAAATGGCTACAAAGGAAATGTTTCCATAAAATACGTTGATGAATACGGTCGAATTACAACAACAGGTTTTGTAATGCCGAACTAAGTTCAAAAAACTAGATAGCAATAAAAAAGTCGCGCAACCTTCGGT
>JAFAFC010000002.1 GCA_023423715.1 Bacteroidota bacterium | reverse complement strand
CAACTTCAATTGTTGACGTATTGAATATCTTAATAATCGCTTTGGTGTAATCTTCTTTCTTCGCTTTGTATTGGTTTTCTACAAATTTTTGCGGATTGATTGCAAACAACGGAAATGCTGTACTCTGAATTTGAATTTGCATGCGATGCCCTTTCTTGAATGTGTGTAAAATATCTTGTAATTGTACATTTACCTCTGTTTCTTGGTTCGGAACTAACGCTTCAGGTTTTTCAAATGAATTTCGGAAACGCGCAGGCATAATTTCACTACGCACCATTTGGTGGTAATTTGCTAACAGTACGTTCGGCTTATCAGGATTTGCTTTTTCATCTGCTGGATAAATATCAATAAGTTTTACAAAGAAATCAGCGTCTGTTCCTGTCGTTGCAATACGTAGCTTCGCTAGAATTTCGCCAGAAATCGTTAAATCTTCCGTTAAAATATCTGTTGTGAATGTAGCAACATCGGATCTATTTTCTGTAAAACGTTGATCTTCGCTCATATAATTTCGCGGCGTAAATCCGTTCATTTCCTTTCTGTTTTCACTACTAGGAACGGGTTTATTTGGATCTGAGAAATATTCCGTTGTTGCAATTTGTCTTGTGTTTATCGGACTCAATCCTCCATCTGCTCTCAGGTAATAATTCACTTTTTTCGCTTGTTTTGGTGGCCAATTTTCAAAAGATTTCCACTCTTTTTTGCCTGTATCATACATAGCGGCTTCAGGAATGTTTATTGCTGTTTTTGAATCTTTCAAATAATGGGTGAAGAAAGGTGTTTCTAAGTTTTTTTGATAATACGTTGCAATGGAATCTCCAAAGTAAATATCGTTATGGTAATGCTTTCCCGTTTCTCTTCCCCAACCGCCGTGTGAGAAAGGTCCCATTACGATTGAGTTTTTACTTTTAGGACTTGTTTTCTCAATGGTTTTGTAGATTTTTAAAGGTCCTGCTAAATCTTCTGCATCAAACCATCCACCAACAGTCATTACGGCATGTTTTACATTTTTCAGATGAGGTAGAAGGTTTCTTTTTTGCCAAAATTCATCGTAGCTTGGGTGATTAACCACTTCTTGCATGAAAAAGTTATCTAGATAATATTTGTTTACGCCATCTTCCAAAGTTCCCATGTTGGTGTAGAATAGGGAACCATCCGCAGATGCATTCTCGTTCAGTTTTTTCATACTATCAGTGTACCAAGCTTTGTCCTCAGCTTTTGTTTTCTGAACTCCAAATACGGGAAACGTTTTAAAATAGCCCATTAAGAAGGCTCCGTTATGGTGAAAATCATCAAACCAAAAATCCGAAATTGGTGCTTGCGGTGATGAAGCTTTTAGCGCGGGATGATCAGCAAGAATTCCAGCTGCAGTGTAAAAACCTGGATAGGAAGTTCCGTATTGACCAACATTTCCATTGTTATTTGCAATGTTTTTTAGCAACCATTCAATCGTGTCGTAGGTATCTGTACTTTCGTCGACGTCTTTTTTAGATTTTCGTTCTACTTGCGGCGTCATATTCGTGAAAACACCTTCACTCATATAGCGACCACGAACGTCTTGATACACAAAAATGTATTTGTCATTCATTAAATACTTGTTTGGCCCAAGACCACTACGGTATTTGTCTTCTCCATAAGGCGCAACAGAATAACACGTTCTCTGCATTAAGATAGGATATTTGCTACTTTTTGAAATGTCTTTCGGTATGTAAATAGAAGTAAACAATTTCACGCCGTCCCTCATGGGAATGTACACTTCTTTTTTAGTGTAATTTTCTTTAACAAAATTTTCTTGAGCGAATAAAAAGCCAGAAAATATGATGAATACAAGTAAAGCGAATTTTTTCATTGAATGAAAGTTTTATTAAATGTACTTATTTTGTTTGAATTCGATATCACTATTTCAAATTTTGACACAAAAAAAAGAACTCTTTTTTGAAAAGAGTTCTTTTTTTTTTATTTAAAATGGAATTTATTTTAATCCAAATTGCATCATAAATGCATCCGGATAAACTCCTAATACGATAATCGCAATGATGATAAATACCGCTACAATATTGTACGTAATGGTTACTTTTTCAGCTGTTTTGAAACTGCTTTCTTTAAAGAAGAACATCGCAATGATAATTCTTAAATAATACGCAATCGAAATTGCTGAACCTAAAACCCCAACTAACACCATAAATGGAGCAGTTTTAATCGCTTGAGCGAAGATTCCGAATTTCCCGATGAAACCAGCTGTAAGTGGTAAACCTGCCATTGATAATAAAGAAACAGCCGTTACAATAGCTAATAGAGGTTCTGTTTTTGCTAAACCTTTAAATGCGTTGTATGAAGTCTCTCTTTTGATTTTTTCTACCCAAATTAGGCACATAAATACGCCAATTGTTGACAATGAATACGCAAATAGGTAAAATGCTAATGTATATACAGAAAGGCTAGTCATTCCAAAGAAAATCATCGCGATATACCCTGCGTGTGAAATGGAAGAGTAGGCTAGCATACGTTTCGCATTGGATTGTGCAAGTCCCATAACGTTTGCTAAGAATAACGTAATGATGATTAACACACCTATTACATTGATCCAGCTTGGTAAGATTCCACCAAAACAAATCGTCATCATTTTAAAGAAAGCGAAAAATGCTGAAATTTTCACAACGGTTGCCATAAAGGTCGTAATGATTGATGGAGCTCCTTGATAAACATCCGGACTCCACATGTGGAAAGGTGCTAACGATACTTTGAACGCTAAACCTGCCAACATTAACATCGCTCCCATAATGAACATCACATCTTTAGTATGCTGTGCTCCGTAAAGGTTTATTTCGTAAATATCAAATGTTCCTGTAGAACCGTAAACCAACGCAATACCGAATAATAAAAATCCTGTTGCAAAAGCTCCCATCAAGAAATACTTCAACGAAGCTTCGATAGAGCGAAGATCAGTTTTATTACTTCCCGCCATTACGTATAACGGAATGGATAAGATTTCAATTCCTAAGAACAATACCGTTAAATTCTGGTATGAGAATAATAGAATCCCACCACAAAGTGCGAAAAGCATTAATGCATACAATTCAGACTGGTGGCTTCTGTGGTTGCTAAAAGCAAATCCTCCTAAGAAGAATATCAAAATGGTAACAATGATTGATATTTTAGTAAAAAGGGCTGCATTGGCTCCGAATTCGAACATGTGTTTGTACTGATCGAAAAACGAGCAATCGGGTTGAAAACTTACGCTAAAAGCGATAAGTAAACCTAGAATCCCGACATAACGAGCAAATTTGCCTTTATCGAAAACTCCTGTAAATAGGGTTACTATTGCGGTAAGAAAAACAATAATTAATACATTCATTTCTTTAATATCAAAATTAATTTACCATCGATAGGTAGATGAACTTCAGTGAACTGTTTACTAAATCCAAAATACTTTGAGGGAAAATACCAAAGATGATTACGAATACTGACAAACTTGCAAGTACCGTAAATTCTACATTAGACAAGTCTTTTGCCGTAGCCAAAACTTCTTCTTTTCCTTTTCCGAACATCGCTTTCGCATAAAAACGTAGTAAGTATACGGCAGCAAGAATGATCGTGATTCCCGAAAGAATTCCTAATAAAGTACTATAATCAAAAACGGATTTAATCAAGATGAATTCCCCAATGAAACCATTCGTTAATGGAACACCTAGGGATCCAAATAAAATAATCATAAACAAAACGGCAAATTTCGGTGCTACACGAGCAATACCTCCCATTTCTCTAATATCTCTTGTTTTGAATCTCTTTGTCAAAATATCTGCACAATAGAATAAACCAACAACGTTGATCCCGTGTGCAAATGTTTGTACCATCGCTCCGTCTCCACCTTCAATCGTGAACGTTCCATTGACCGTTAGTAATGCCGAAGCAAAAATACCTGCAGCAATTAAACCAACGTGAGATAGGGAAGAGTAAGCGATTAAACGTTTTGCATCGTTTTGTACAATAGCGATTAACGCTCCGTAAACAACTCCGAATACACAAAGCATCATCACAATTCCTCCTGAAACGCCTTGGATGGCATCCGGTGTGATTGGTAATAAATAACGTAATAATCCGTACACCGCCATTTTCAACATGATACCTGAAAGTAGCATGGAACCTTGTGTTGGCGAATAGGTATAGGTATCAGGCTGCCACGTGTGGAAAGGGAAAATCGGTAATTTCACTGCAAAAGCAAAGAAAATAAACCAAAATACCAAAGTCTGCTGATTGAAATTCATCTGTGCGTTATACAAATCCGTTACAGCGAAAGAAGCCGTTCCTGGTAGTGCATAAACGTAGATTAATCCAGCAAGCATAAACAGTGACCCTACAAACGTATAAACGAAGAATTTAGTTGTGAATTTGAATTTCTTATCCTCCTGACCCCAAAGTCCTGCGATAAACCAAATCGGAATTAACGTAATTTCCCAGAACACGTAGAACAGCAATCCGTCTAGTGCTGTGAAAACTCCGATTAACCCAAATTGCATTAGCAATACCAATGCGTAAAAGCTATTTGGATAAGGCTTTTCTCTGTTGAATGCAGAAAGTATAATAAACGGCACCAAAATATTGGTTAAAAGAACCATCAACATACTCATTCCATCGATACCGAAGTGAATGGTACTTTTTATAAACGTTGTCCAAGGTTGTTGGATTTCGTATTGTAATGGTGCATCTACCGTTGGCCCGTAATTAAAATGAGCTAGTAAATAGAATGAAAAAAACATTTGGATAAACGCAATCGCTAAAGCCAAGTATTTGCTACTTGAATTTCTGAAAGCGAAAATCAATCCCGAACCTACAAGAGGTATTAGTAATAATGCTAATAACTGATACATTATTGTAGTATAAAATTAACAATTAATAAAATTCCTATCGCCAAAGCCATTACCAGAACGTAGTTTTCTACATTTCCGTTTTGGATTTTCTTCATAGCTTTACCCGAATCTTCGGCTCCATCACCAATAAAATCAACCGCAGGATCCAAAACGTCTTTATCAAACATTTTTCCAGCACGACCAAGGCCTTCTACGGTTTTTACAAACAAGACATTGTATATTTTATTGTCGTACAATGTACGAGCAGAAAGCTTTTCCCAACCTTGATATTGATCTTCCGGTAGGGCAACTTTTTTCTTGGTTACATAGATGTTTCTTACCAAATACCAAACCGCAAAGAACATCGCAATGGTAATCACCAATAAAATCATTTCTGTTGTGAAGTTTACCGAAGCAATATTTGCTTCATGCTGGCTCCAACCTTGTTCTGTAATCAAAGGTTGAATCCATTTTGCTAAATTTTGATATTCGCCGTGACCGATGAAGTGCGGTAAATTGATGAATCCACCAACAACGGAAAGGATCGCTAATACGATTAATGGTAACGTCATGTTCATTGGACTTTCGTGCAAATGAGATTTTTGGTCCTTAGTTCCTCTGAACTCTCCGTGGAATGTTAAATAATACAATCTAAACATATACGTTGCCGTTGTCGCCGCAATGATGAATAGAATTATCCAAAAAACTGGACTTTTCGCATATGCAGCAACTAAAATTTCATCTTTCGAAATCATCCCTGAAAAGAACGGCATTCCTGCAATAGCAAAGGTTCCGATAAGGAATGTCCAATGCGTAATTGGAATGTATTTTTTCAAACCTCCCATAGAACGCATATCTTGTTCGCCACTCATTGCGTGAATCACAGATCCTGATCCTAAGAATAACAACGCTTTGAAGAAAGCATGTGTCATCAAGTGGAACATCGCTGTTGTATATGCTCCCAAACCTAATGCTACAAACATAAACCCTAATTGAGAAACAGTAGAGTAGGCAAGAACTTTTTTGATATCATTTTGTCTCAATGCGTAGAATGCAGCAATTGCGGCAGTTAATAATCCTACTAATAAGATTACGGATTGCATTGAAGGCGCTAATGTATACAAGAAATTAGAACGAACGATTAAGTAAATACCAGCCGTAACCATCGTTGCCGCGTGAATTAACGCTGAAACAGGTGTTGGACCAGCCATTGCATCGGGTAACCATGTATATAATGGCACCTGAGCTGATTTTCCGATCGCTCCAATAAATAAACTTCCTGTGATGAAAAGGATGATGAATCCGTCCATTTCAAAATGAGAAGCATTGTTTGCAATACTGATATAATCTACCGCGTTGGTTTCTTTTGCTAAAAGGAAAATACCGATTAACAAACCTAAATCCCCAATACGGTTCATAATAAATGCTTTACGAGCTGCTTTTCCGTATTCCCAATTCTGGAACCAGAATCCGATCAATAGATACGAACAAACTCCTACGCCTTCCCATCCGATAAACAAAATCAAATAGTTGCTTCCCATTACTAATAAAAGCATGGAGAAGATGAATAAGTTTAAATACGTGAAGAATTTATAAAAACCTTTGTCATGGCTCATGTATCCAATAGAATACAAATGAATAAGTGATCCAATTCCAGTGATAATTAAAATCATCATCAACGAAAGTTGATCGATCTGAAATGCAAAATTAACCTGAACACCGTTCACACGGAACCATTCAAATGCTTTTACAATAACAGGTCCACCTGCAGTATCAAAATTGAAAAACAAAGAAAGAGCAATGCAAAATGAACTAAATACGACTAAAGTCGCGACACTACCAACCACAATTTTCGGAAGATTCTTCCCCAACAAACCGTTGAAAAGAAATCCAAAAAGGGGTAAAAGTATAATTGCGTAAACCAAATTTTCCATACCTGCTTATCCTCTTAATTTGTTAAAAATACTTACATCCACCGAACGGGTATTTCTGTAAATCATGGAAATAATTGCTAGTCCTACTGCAACTTCTGCAGCGGCAACAACCATGATAAAGAAAACCAATATTTGTCCATCTCCATCGCCTTTGTAAGCTGAAAATGCAGCCAGTAAAAGATTTACCGAATTCAGCATCAACTCCACACATCCTAAGATGATGATGGCGTTTTTACGAAGCAACACTCCTAAAACTCCCATACAGAAAAGTACGGTGCTCAAGATAATGAAATGCTCTAGCGGAACGCTTTGTATAAATGTATTTGCAGAATCCATATCTTATAAATCTTTTTTTCCGATTAATACGGCTCCTACGATACCTGCAAGAATCAAGATTGATGCAAACTCGAAAGGAAGTACATATTCGTTAAACAATAATTTTCCAAGGTTTTTGGTAAGACCTACAGAAGAATCTACACCGTCACCAGCAACGCTAGTTCCTGTAAGACCTTTGTACGCGCCTAACATCCCAATAAAAAGAATACCCGCTGCTAAGAAACCACCAATTTTGTTGACGTTTTGTTTGCGGCTTTCATCTTCTTTATTCAGATTAAGCATCATTAGAATATAAAGGAACAATACCATAATAGCTCCCGCATACACGATGATTTGGATGATTCCTAAAAATTGTGCATTAAGTAATACATACATTCCAGCGATTGAAAAAAACGTTACAATCAAAGAAAGGATAGCATATAACGGGTTTCTTGCTAATACGAAATACCCAGCACTCAATAACGCGATTCCAGCAATCAAATAAAATAGTATCTGATCCATTATTTTAATGAGTTTTTCTGTTGTTCACTTTGTCTATCGGAAACGTCAATTCGTTGTTCCAATGTCTCTACCAATTTGTCTTTACCATAGATGAAAGAACCTCTGTTTTGTTCGGTATCTACTAATCTATCCGTAAGATAGATTGCAGATTTCGGACATGCTTCTTCACACATTCCGCAGAAAATACAACGCAACATATTGATTTCGTATACCGAAGCGTATTTTTCTTCGCGATACAAATGTTTTTCGTCTTTATTTCTTTCGGCAGCGGTCATTGTAATCGCTTCTGCAGGACATGCAACAGCGCACAATCCGCAAGCAGTACAACGCTCTCTACCTTCATCATCTCTTTTCAGCACGTGCTGTCCTCTCCAAACCTTTGCTCTAGGTCTTTCTTCATTAGGATAATCTACAGTAGCTGGTTTTTTGAACATATGCTTCAGCGTAATTCCCATTCCCTGAATAATAGCAGGGAAGTAGATGCTTTCCGCAAAAGTCATTTTTTTGTTCGAAACAACTTTAGATCTATTGGTTAACTTCATTTTTGATCTTATTTTGATTTGATTATTGGCTTTTCGCCTTTATTCAAATGAAATTTTACTTTTATTTATTCATAAAGAATAAGATTACCGCAGCAGTGACAATTAAATTCACCAACGCGAACGGAATCATTTTTTTCCAACCGATATGCATCAATTGATCGTAACGGAATCTTGGTAGCGTCCAACGAATCCACATAAACAAGAAGATTCCGAAGAAAACTTTCGCTAAGAAAGAGAAGATACTCAAAATTCCAGCGACGTTTTCGCCCCAATTTTCAGTTACCCAATCAATTCCTGGATAGTTGTATCCACCGAAGAATAGAACGGCGATTAATGCATTACCGATAAACATATTCACATATTCACCAAACATGTACAATCCTAATTTCATTGACGAATATTCGGTTGAATATCCTGTTACCAATTCAGATTCACATTCAGGTAAATCGAATGGGTGTCTGTTTGCTTCAGCTAATGAAGCGATTAAGAAAATAACGAATGCTACAGGTTGGTAGAAGATATTCCAGTTCAAACCGGATACTTCAGGGATAATTCCCCAAATTTTACCGTGGGTTTGTCCTTCAACAATAACTTTTAGATCGAGTGATCCGCTCATCATAATAATCGAAAGCAATGCAAGTCCCATCGCCAATTCATACGAAATCATCTGAGAACTCGCACGAATAGCTCCAATTAGGGAATATTTGTTGTTCGAAGCCCAACCTCCAATCATCATTCCATAAACGGAAACCGAGGCAAGACCCATAATATAAAGAACACCAATATCGATGTTGGCAACTTGCAAATCAAATGACTGACCACCAATGTTTAATGTTTTGCCCCATGGAATAACAGCTCCCGTAAGTAATGAAATAAACATCACTAAGGCTGGTCCGAGGATAAACAGGAATCTTTCGGCATTGGCAGGTGTAAAATCTTCTTTAAAGAAAAATTTTCCTCCATCTGCTAAAGGTTGCAATAATCCGAATGGTCCAGCTTTGTTTGGCCCAACACGGTCTTGCATGATGGCTGCAACTTTACGTTCTGCCCAAGTAGAGTAGGCTGCAACGGTAAGTGACAATAAGAAAAGTGACAGTACGAGTACTACTTTAAACGTTAATAAATCCATTATAATTGGTTTGAATTTAAATTTGTTTTTTTTCTAAACTGAAATTAAAACAAATTGATTCTTATTGATTATCTATTTTCTTTTCTGCTTCTTGTTCATCGTGAGAACTTATTTCCTTCGCATCCGAATTGTCAAGCAAACGGTGCTCGTATTTTGGTTTCTCATAATGATTCAATGAAATAACCGAATGACGGTCGATGTTTCTTGGTCCTTCAATTGTCCAATCTGCAGGATTTTTTCTTTCGAAACGACATTCATCGCAAATCCATTCTTCCACTTCTCCCCATTGATCTTTACGAGCAGTAACTCTCATAACTTCTCCCCCTTTCATCCAAAGAACGGCTTTACCAGAACATTTATCACACTTGCACGTTGCATTAAGCGGATTGGTAAACCAAACACGGCTTGCGAAACGAGATGTTCTATCGGTAAGTGCACCAACTGGACAAACATCGATTACGTTTCCGATGAAATCGTTATCTAAAGCTTTATTTAAATACGTAGAAATTTCGGCATGATCTCCTCTGAAAAGGATTCCGTGTTCTCTCTCGCCAGTTAATTGATTGGCAGCCAAGACACATCGTGCACAAAGAATACAACGATTCATGTTCAACTTGATGTGTGGACCTAAATCATCAGCTTCGTAGGTATTTCTTTCGAATTCGGTTCTGGTATTCACAACACCGTGCTCATAACCTAAATCCTGAAGATGACATTCTCCCGCTTGGTCACAAACTGGACAATCTAACGGGTGATTTACCAATAAAAATTCGGTTACGGCTTTTCTAGCTTCCTGCGTTTTTTCGGATGTTAAATTTTTAACTTCCATTCCGTCCATAACGTTGGTACGGCAGCTTGCAACCAATTTTGGCATCGGTCTAGGATCGGCTTCAGAACCTTTAGAAACTTCTACAAGACAAGTACGGCATCTTCCACCACTAGTTTCCAACTTCGTATAATAGCACATTGCTGGAGGAACAGAAGGACCTCCGATTTGTCTTGCGGCGTTTAATATCGATGTTCCGGGCATCACTTCCGTGGTTTGTCCGTCAATCGTAAATGTAAACTTTTTTACTTCTTCGCTCATAAAATTAGCATTTGGGTATGCGTAAAGCAAAAGCTTTTTAATTAATACTCAAGATTGAATAGTCAACCTTATTTTTCCTATGAATTTGCTGTTGGAACTGGAATTGGGTCTGCATAATTTGCTAAACCGTAATTCTGAGTTTTACATAATTCAGGGTTTTTCACATGCCATTCGAACTCATCTCTAAAATGACGAATAGCTGCTGCTACAGGCCATGCTGCAGCGTCTCCTAATGGACAGATCGTATTTCCTTCAATTTTTCTCTGGATATCCCAAAGCAAATCAATGTCTTCAAGGGTTCCTTGTCCATTTTCTATTTTCTTAAGGATTTTGTACATCCATCCTGTACCTTCACGGCAAGGTGTACATTGTCCACAACTTTCATGATTGTAAAATCTTGCTAGAGTCATTGTATGTTCAACCACACATTGATCTTCATCTAAAACTTCAAAACCTCCAGAACCCATCATCGTACCGGTAGCAAAACCACCATCAGCAAGGGATTCGTAATTCATTAAACGAGGTTCACCGTTGATTGTTCTTAGCAATAAATTTGCTGGAAGAATCGGAACTGAACTTCCTCCAGGAATACAAGCTTTTAGCTTTTTACCATTCGGAATACCACCACAATATTCATCAGAATAAATAAATTCTTCAACCGAAATGGTCATATCAATTTCGTAAACTCCCGGTTTGTTGATGTTTCCACAAGCTGAAATTAATTTTGTTCCAGTTGATCTACCGACACCGATTTTTGCATATTCGGCACCCGTGATATCAATGATTGGAACAATCGCAGCAATGGATTCAACGTTATTTACTACCGTTGGTCTTTCCCATAAACCTTTAACAGCTGGGAAAGGTGGTTTTAGTCTTGGATTTCCTCTTTTTCCTTCTAGAGATTCTAAAAGCGCTGTTTCTTCACCACAGATGTAAGCTCCAGCTCCTCTTTGAACATAGATTTCTAAATCGTAACCTGTTCCTAAAATATTTTTACCAAGGAAACCTGCTTTTTTAGCTTCTTCAATGGCTTCTTCTAAAATGTCAGGAATCCACGAATATTCTCCACGGATGTAGATGTATGACGCATTGGAACCTAAACAATACGAAGAAATCAACATTCCTTCGATAAGCAAATGCGGCAAGAACTCCATTAAGTAACGGTCTTTGAATGTTCCAGGCTCAGATTCATCGGCATTAACGACCAAGTGTCTTGGCACGCCTTCAGGTTTTGCTAGGAAGCTCCACTTCATTCCGGTTGGGAAACCGGCTCCACCACGACCTCTCAATCCTGAAGCTTTTACTTCTTCAAGGATTTCATCTGGAGTCATTTTTAAAGCTTTTTCAGCTGCTTCGTATCCGCCATGCTTTCGATAAACATCGAAATATCTAATGCCTTCTACGTGAGCGTTTTTAAGTAAAAGTTTTTTACTCATTGTACTGATTTATTAGTCTAAAGCAATCGTTCCTTGTTTGCAAAGCTCAAGGATTTCGTCTACTTTTTCGATAGTTAAATTTTCATGATAAAACTTGCCTAATTGCAACATCGGTGCATATCCGCAAGCTCCAAGACATTCCGCTGGTTTCAAAGTGAACAAGCCATCAGCAGTGGTTTCACCGTCTTTGATATTCAGTTTGGTACGGATATGATCTAGGATTTTTTCGCTTCCTCTTACCATACAAGGACCTGTTCTACATACTTCAAGTACGTATTTTCCTACAGGCTTCATGTTGAACATGGTATAGAAAGTTGCTACTTCATATACTTCAATAGGTTTGATGTCCAAAATCTGAGCAACATAATCCATCACGGGAACATCTAGCCACCCGCCGAATTCTTTTTGCGCAACATGAAGAACAGGAATCAATGCTGATTTTTGTCTTCCTTCTGGATATCTTGCGATAATTTTCTTTACCTGTTCTAAAGCGTCAGGTGTAAAAGCAATAGTTTCGCTCATTTTTTTATCTTGTAAAATGTACAATGTACAATGTACAGTGTACTTAATAATATTTAAATCTTTTTACATTTTACGTTGTACAGTGTACAAACTATGCATCTAACTCCCCAGCAATAACGTTCATGCTACACATGGTAACAATCGCGTCAGAGATTACAGATCCTGTAATCATTTCAGGGTAGGCTTGGTAATAAATAAAACAAGGTCTTCTGAAATGCAATCTGTAAGGACTTCTTCCTCCATCACTTACAAGATAGAATCCTAACTCACCATTTCCACCTTCAACAGCGTGATATATTTCGCCTTTCGGGATTTGCGTTTCACCCATTACGATTTTAAAGTGGTAAATAAGCGCTTCCATTTTAGAATACACATCCGCCTTTTCTGGAAGATAAAACTCTGGAACATCCGCGTGGAATGGCCCGTCTGGAAGGTTTTCGTATGCTTGTTTAATGATTTTAATAGATTCCCAGATTTCTTGTTGACGAACCATGAAACGGTCGTAGGTATCACCTGCAGTTCCTACTGGAATGGTGAAATCGAAATCTTGGTACGAAGAATAAGGGTTCGCAACACGAACATCATAATCAACTCCTGCAGCTCTCAAGTTTGGACCAGTAAATCCGTAGCTTAATGCTCTTTCAGCTGAAATTCCACCAACGCCAATCGTACGATCCATGAAGATTCTGTTTCTTTCTAGAAGTGAACAGAATTCTCCAAAACGTTTCGGGAAATTTTTAATGAATTCTTGAATCAGTTCGTGGAATTTTGCATTGATGTCTCTTTCGAAACCACCAATTCTACCCATATTGGTAGTCATTCTTGCTCCACAAATCTGCTCGTACATATCGTAAATACGCTCTCTGTCGATGAACATATACGTTAAACCCGTAATCGCTCCCGCATCCATTCCGGTTACTCCGTTACAGATTAAGTGGTCACCAATACGCGCTAATTCCATAATAATTACTCGTAGATAATCAACTCTTTTGGGAGTTTCAATACCTAAAAGTTTTTCAACGGTCATATGCCATCCGAAATTATTAATCGGAGCCGAACAGTAGTTCAAACGATCGGTAAGCGTTGTAATCTGAGTAAAGTTTCTTCTTTCCGAAATTTTTTCAAACGCTCTATGGATATATCCAACAGTTTGTTCCGAGTGAAGAATCTTTTCCCCATCCATCGTCAAGATATTTTGGAAAATACCGTGAGTAGCAGGGTGGGTGGGTCCCAAATTCAGGGTGTACAATTGCCCGTCAATTTGTTCTTCCGATTCGTATTGATTAAGTATGTTTGATAATTCGTTGTCTTTCATAATAGTAGTGCTTTAGCTTTCGGCGTTAAGCGGTTTGCTTGATGCTTTGAGCGTTATTTTTATCTACCGAACATCGCATCGTCTTTATCCAATCTTGTTCCATCTTCCAAACGATATTCTTTTAGCATTGGGTGGTAGCCCAATTCTGGCATATTAAGAATCACACGTAAATCCGGGTGTCCTTTGAAGTTGATTCCGTAAAAATCAAACGTTTCACGCTCCATCCAATTGGCTCCTGCATACAAATCAACTAAAGAATCTACTTCTGCATTTTCTCTAGGCATGAAGGTTTTTAATCGGATTCTCACATTGGTTTCCAAATTGTGAAGGTGGTAGATTACCCCAAGTTCTTTTTCTTTATTTTCTGGGTAGTGAATACCGCAAATATCCGTTAGGAACATAAAGTTGAGTGAAGAACTCTTTAAATGATGAATCACCTTTTTGATTTCTTCCTTCTTGATCTCAAGTGTCAATAAACCATACGGCTCCGAGGTTGCTAAAACCGCTTCTGGGAACTCTCTGTTAATGGCTTCAAGAACAAATTCGTTTGTCATAATTCTTAGGTCACTTGCAAAGCAATAGTTTGCTTTCGGATTAATTTATATCGTAAGACTCCAATAATTTCTGATATTCCGCAGAATCTCTTCGTCTTAAACTTTCATTTTCACAAAGGGTTTGCACTTGCAATACACCTTCGATAATTTGCTCTGGTCTTGGTGGGCATCCTGGAACGTACACGTCAACAGGGATAATTTTATCAATTCCTTGAAGAACAGAATACGTATCGAAAATACCTCCACTAGAAGCACATGCACCAACAGCAATAACCCATTTTGGTTCTGCCATTTGGGTATATACTTGTTTCAAGATTGGAGCTAATTTTTTAGAAATGGTTCCACAAACCATTAACATGTCGGCTTGACGTGGCGAAAAGGAGTTTCTTTCCATTCCGTATCTACCAGCATCGTAATTTGGGTTCAAGGTTGCCATGAACTCAATTCCACAACAAGACGTTGCAAAAGGAAGTGGCCAAAGAGAATATTTTCTCGCCATTCCGATAACGCTGCTTAATTTCGTCGCAAAGAAACCTTCTCCTTCGTATCCTTCTGGAGCCGGAGCGTCGGTTCTAATTACGGGTTTATTGGTGTTATCTGACATAATTTCTGATTTAAGTTAATTGAGGTTTCGCTTATTTATTCCAATCTAAGGCACCTCGTTTCAAAACATAAAAGAATCCCACAAAGAACACCCCAACGAAAGTAAGTACAGCTAAAAAGCCTTCCATACCGAATTCTCTAAAATTCACTGCGTAAGGATAAAAGAAAACGATTTCAATATCAAACAAAACAAAAAGAATCGCTGTTAGGAAATACTTGATGGAGAAAGGCGTTCTTGCGTTCCCTTCAACTTCAACTCCACATTCCCAACTGGAGTTTTTTACTGTGGTAGTTTTCTTTTGTCTAGGTCCAAGAAAGTGAGCTCCCAAAAGTGAAACCGCCACAAATCCAAGAGCTACAGCAGCTTGAATTAGTACGGGAATATAATGTTCTGGTAGGTTCATAATTTTGCACAATTATTTCAATGTGCAAATTTAGTTAAATATAACTTTATAACGAAGTTTACGCCCTACAAATATGATTATTATTAGCGGTAACGAGTAATTTAGAATGATTTTAAATTACTTCTTTTTCCCCAGTTTCTTAAGGAGAATGAAGGCCATGAAGGCGATGTATCCGAAAATGACACTTCCGAACAAAATATTAATTGCGGTATTCAGTCGTACATCATCCAGTTTAACAAAGGTATTAAAAGCGATGAAAATGATCACCAAAATAGCGTATATTATTAAGTGCTTTTTCATTTAATTTTTTTGATGATGTGAATGATAAAAAGAACAAAGCCTAATGCAAAAATGCAGTTGGAAAGAACCTGAACAACAGACATGACGCTCATTGTGGTTTGAAAGGATTGCGAACTTATCGATGTGGAATTTAAGTTTAAGATAAAGCTTGAAAAAATCAGTGTGTGAGCTAATCCACTTAGAATACTCAATATACTTCCTATCATGAGTATTAAACTTGAGATGTGTTTGTACTTAGCATAGAATGCGATTGCTGCAATTGTAATTGCTAATTGAGGGATCTGAGCAACGAGCATTAGTAGGGTTTGGAATAGATTCTCCATAGCTGATTATTTAGTTCCAGTCGGTTGTTTTTATGATGTATGTGCGCCTTCTCTTATGGTTCGTTGGGTTGTAATCTTGCCAAAGAAGTTGGATGTTTTTGTTGTCTTCCAGTTCTGGGTTTGTTTCTAAAAACTTAACACCTTTCTTTTTGAAAACATCATGTATTCCTTTGAAAATCATTGAGGTAACGCCGCGTCTTTGGTAGTCGGGATGAATTCCAATTAAATAAAAATTCGCACGATCGTTTTTCTTTCCAGCTTGTAGGAAATGCCACCAACCGAAAGGGAAAAGTTTGCCTTTTGCTTTTTGCAAGGCTTTCGAATAAGAAGGCATGGTAATCGCAAATGAAACCAATTCGTTTTGATCATTTTCAATACAAACAATATAATCTTTATCAATAAAATTGAAGTATTTTTCTTTGTATGTTTTGATTTGCTCGTCCGTAATCGGAGTGTACGTAGAAAGACCTTTGTAGGTTTCGTCCAAAAGTTTGAACATGGGTTCTACTAATGGAATAATTTCCTGTTTACTTTTGAATTCAAGAACTTTGAGTTTGTATTTTTCAGCGATTAATTGGTTAAATTTTAGAACTTTTTCTGGTAAAATTTCAGGGAACATCAGTTCAAATTCTACCCATTCTTTTTCTTTTGTTAATCCTAATTTTTCAAGATGTTGCGGATAGTATTCAAAATTATAAATCCCAATCATCGTTGCCAATTTGTCAAATCCCATCGTCAACATTCCTGCTTTATCCAAATTCGTAAATCCCATTGGGCCTTCGATGGTTTCTATGTTTTTTGATTTTGCATAATCAATTGCGGTTTGGATAAGCGCTTTTGAAACCTCCAAATCATCAATAAAATCAATCCACCCGAATCGAACTTTCTTAATTCCTAATTCTTCAGACTCTTTATGATTAATCATCACGGCAATTCTTCCAACAACTTCATTGTTTTTGTAAGCTAAAAATTGTTTGGACTCAGAGTAGGCTAGAGCTGCGTTTTGTTTGGGGTCCCAAATGTCTTTTTCATCGGATATCAGAGATGGTACAAAGTAGGGATTGTTTTTATATAAGGTCATCGGGAATTTAATGAATGCCATTAATTCCGATTCGTTTGTTACTGTTTTTATGACAATATTGCTCATGTTTGGAACAAAAGTACAAATATACTGGAAATGCCTTTAAAAGTATGAAGTTTGGCATAATTTTTATACTTTTAAGAACTTAAAATAGTATTTAAAATGACAGGTTATTACATTATTATCGGACTTACCATGCTTTTGAGCTGGATGGTTTCGGCAAGATTAAAATCTAAATTTGCACATTATTCTCAAGTGCATTTACGTAACGGACTTTCAGGGAAAGAAATCGCCGAAAAAATGTTACGTGACAATGGAGTTAACGATGTACAGGTGATTTCCGTTCCAGGACAATTAACTGACCACTATAATCCAGCAAATAAAACTGTTAACCTTTCCGAAGGTGTTTATATGCAAAGAAATGCGGCGGCGGCGGCAGTTGCGGCACACGAAGTAGGTCACGCAGTTCAGCATGCTGTTGGATATTCTATGTTGCAATTACGATCTAAGCTAGTTCCGATGGTGAATATTAGTTCAACTTTATCGCAATTCGTTATTATGGCAGGTATTGGGGTAATGATTGCCTCTCGAAGTATTGAAAATCCGACAGGAAATACATGGGTTCTTGCAATTGGTGTAGCGCTTTTCGCGGTAACAACATTGTTTGCTTTCATTACGTTGCCGGTAGAATACGATGCAAGTAATCGTGCGATGAAATGGTTGAAAGATACGGGAACGGTAACTTCGGAAGAGTACGTTGGTGTACAAGATAGTTTGAAATGGGCAGCTCGTACGTATGTTGTAGCGGCTTTAGGTTCGCTAGCTCAACTTCTTTATTGGGCGTCAATGCTTTTCGGAAGAAGAGACTAATTACAAAAAATCATAAGAAAGATAATGCATCTCGGACAGTTGTTCCGAGATGTTTTCTTTTTGGGCTAGTTTGATATTCGCTACAATAGAACATTGATCGGTTGATGTGAAATCTAAAATTTTCGCATCAAATTTATTTAGCAATGTGAAAACTGTGTTTTGATGTTCATAATCGAAATTCAGTTCGATTTGAGTTTCTAATTCTTTGATAACGATTTCGGCTTCGTCTAAAGTGAGTTTTGCCGATTCTTTGTAGGTTTTTACTAAACCGCCAACGCCTAATTTAACACCTCCATAATACCGAACCGAAATAACCAAAACGTTGGTGATTTCATGCGCTAATAATTGGTTGTAAATCGGTAACCCAGCACTTCCAGAAGGTTCACCGTCATCATTTGCGCGATAGTTTTCACCTTGTAAACCTAGCCGAAAAGCGTAGCAATGGTGCGTTGCTTTCGGATGTTCTTCTCGAATTTTTATCAAACATTCTTTTACTTCCTCCTCATTGATTACGGGAAATGCAAAACCAATGAACTTACTTCCTTTTTCTTTGATAAGGGTGTTTTCAATCGGTTTGTTGATGGTTTGATATTGAAATTCCGACTGCATTAGTTTTTCGAATTCTTGAAATGGGTAATGATATTATCTTCGAAAGCAATTTCTTCCAACTTTTCAGCGTCAATCAGTTTTGGAGCGGGAGTTCCTTCTGTTAATTTCAAAATTGGATTTTGAATGATAAAAGCTTCATCCCAAATTCCAGAATCGATGAATTGTTGATGAGTATATCGGCCACCTTCAATTAAGATAGATTGAATTTGAAGTTCATACAACTTCTCCAAAGCATTTTCTAAAAAACGATTCGGTTCAACTTTTACGAAATGAAGATGTCCATTTTTTTCATCTTTGATTTCATTCAAAATAATGGTTTCCGCTTCGATGTTAAATACCGAAGCGTTTCCATCCAATTTAAGTTGACGATCAATAACAATTCGAATCGGATTTCTGCCTTCAACTTCTCGAGTTGTTAAAGTCGGATTGTCATGAAGAACCGTTGTTGTGCCTACTAAAATAGCGTGTTCTTGACTGCGAACTCGGTGAACCCATTGTTTCGTTAATGCATTTCCAATAGCGACTGGTTTTCCGTTTTTATCAAGAAAACCGTCTTCAGATTCAGCCCATTTTAAAATGATATACGGTCTTTTCTTTTGATGAAACGTATTGAAACGCTTATTAAGTTGAAAACATTCCTCGGCTAAAATTCCAGAAATCACCTCAATTCCTGCATCGGTAATAATTTGTTTTCCTTTTCCGTTGACTTTATCATGCGGATCCATGGCGCCAATAACCACTTTTTTGAAACCAAGTTCTTTAATCTTTAAAGCACATGGCGGCGTTTTTCCAAAATGAGCACAAGGTTCCAGCGAAACGTAAATCGTCGAATTAGGAATGAGTTCGGGGTTTTGAACCGAATTAATAGCATTGATTTCAGCATGTGGTTCACCTGCTTTTTGATGAAATCCTTCGCCAATAATTTTTCCATTATGAACAATGACGCTCCCGACCATCGGGTTGGGATAGGTGTTTCCTAACGCTTTTTGCGCTAAGAAAATACAACGTTGTATGTAGTTTTGGTCAGTCATTTTAAAAAAATCACTTGACAAAAAACTGTCAAGTGACCCTATTGAATTTGAATTTTGGTGTCTTTTATTCGCCTGCGATTATCTGATGAAGATTTTGTTTCAAGGTTTCTAAAACCTCTTTCTTCTCATCAATTTTATCGAACGTATCTTTTAACAAAGGATTTTCACGCGATGGATTGGTGAAGAAACCTAAATTATTTTCTAGTTTCACGATTTCAGCTTCTAATTCCGAAATCTGATTTTTGATTTTTCTCGCTTTATCAGTCAATCGATCTCCAGATAGGCCTTCTTCTTTCAATGAATATTCCGAAACTTTATTAAGTTTTAATTTCTCACGTAATGCTTGGTTGAAGTCTTTATTGATGTTCATTTTGTCACGAGGAACTTTTCCAATCGCATTCCACGAGTTTTTGATTCGCTCAATGGTTTCTACGCTTCCTTCATCGTCAGAAACTTGTTTTAGCTCTTCTAAAAGTGCTTTTTTATTTTTATAATTCTCTTTCCAATTATCGGAAACAGCATTATTTTTCTCTCTAAAATTGTTGAAAAACGTGTTGCACGCATCGCGGAATTCATCCCAAATTTTATTAGCATGACTTCTAGGAACGTGACCAATTTTCTTCCAATCGTCTTGAAGTTTTTTGAATAAAGGTACCGTTGTTTCCCAATCTTCTGAAAGCATATTGTCCTTCGCGGTTTGAATTAACGCAAGTTTTTGTTCTAAATTGGTGATTTGATTTTCCTTCAATCCTTTGTAGAAGGAATTCTTTTTCGAATTGAAATCACGTAACGTTTGTTTGAAATCTGTCCAGTTTTGGTTGGATAATTTCCTTGGAACGCTCCCTAATTTTAAAAACTCCAAACGAAGTTCTTCAACACGTTTAATCGAGTTTTGCCAGAAATTATGGTTGTTTTCTTTTTGATTGGCTACAAACGTCTTAATTTCTTCAATAATCGCGTTTTTCTTTTCTAAATTTTCGGTTTGTGCACCTTCTATTTGAGCAGAAAGTTCCGATTTCCTTTCGTGAATTTTATTAGAAATATTCTTGAATTCCTCCCACGTACTTTCTCTAAATTCCTCCGCAACAGGTTCCGCTTCTTCTTTCCATAATTTATGGAGATACTGAAGCTCGTTTAATGCTTTTTGAATTACGGGTTCTGCTTCCAATTCTTTCGCTCTTGCGATAATGTGGTTACGTTTTTCAAGATTATGAGAGTATTCTTGCTCTAAATATTCTTTATTCAAGTCTAAAAGAGCATAAAACTGATTCAAATGAAAGAAGTAATTGCTATTCAAGATTTTGAAATCCTTCTTCGCAACTTGACCAGCTTGCATCCAGTCTTCTTTAATTTTTCTAATTTCTTTGAATAAATTGGTTTCTGGAGTAGAAGTGGTGTAGAGGTTTTTCAAACGTTCGATAATCTCTTGTCTTTTGTCTAAATTTTCCTTTTGTTCTTCTTCTTGAACTTTATGATATTGATCCAGTTTTTCTTTGAAAATTGATGCCAAACCAGAAACTTTGGCCAATTGCGGATGTTCCCATGTGAAATGTTCTACATTGTTTCCCGCCTCTTCGAATTCATGTTTTTTGTCCTCCGTTTCGTCTGCAATGATATGCAAGGCCTCTTGCCTCAGCTGGTTGAATTTCTTACTTACGATTCCGACATCTTTTGCATTCACCATTTTTTCCAATTCCTGTAAAATTTCATTCAAAGATAATCCAGAAGCTTCTTCATGTTCGTGATCCTCTTCTTCGTGAGAAGTTTCAACTTCAGGAGCGCTTTCTAGATTTTCTTGAGAAGTTGGCGTCGTTTCTTCTGCTTGCTCATTTGTTGAATTTTCTGCCGAAACGGGCTTGTTTTCTTCGTTTTGTGATGGACTGGTGTTTTCTGGTGTCATATCAATTCGGTTTTCCGCAAATCGCGGTGAAGGTCTTACAATAATTCAAAAGATGCACTAAATTAACTGATTTTTTTTAAAAATTCCAAATTTCCCAAGCTTTTTCTGCTTGTTGTTCGAGCATATAATAGCCGTTTACACATTTTGCGCCATTTTCGTACGCCTTTTTTATGAAAGCGGTGTATTCAGGATTGTAAATCAAATCGATAATTAAATGCTGGTCAGTGATGCCATCAAACGGAAATGGAACGGTATCGTCAATATTCGGAAAAGTTCCTACTGGCGTACATTGAATGATAATCGTATGTTCTTGGACTTGTTCAAGCGTTAAATTATCAAAGTTGATATCCGACTTTCTCGAAACCGTGATGAATGGAATTTGATGCTTATTTAAAACGTATTTTACGGCTTTCGCAGCTCCGCCGTTTCCAATGATTATTGCTGATGTATGTTGCTGTTTTCGATGAAGAAGCAAGGTTTTTTCAAAGCCATAGGTGTCGGTGTTATAACCAATGCTTTTTCCGTCTTTTAACACGACGGTATTTACGGCGCCGATGCTTTTTGCTTCGTCACTGAGTTCGTCCAATAAAGGAATAATTTGCTCTTTATACGGAATGGTTACGTTGAAACCTTTCAAATTTGGATTGGAAAAAATGGTTTGAATTTGATTGATCTCCGAAAGGTCAAAAACCTCGTACGAATGATTTGCTAGATGCAATGTTTTAAACTTTTCTGTAAAGTATTTTTTAGAAAAAGAATACGAAATATTCTTACCTACCAATCCGAATTTTTTAGTTTCCATACTGTAAAATTATAAAAAAGACCGATGAAAATCGGTCTTTTTGTAATTTATTCAACAATTATTTTTGTTGTTTTCTTTTGCGATTTGAGAATGTAAATTCCTTTTGAAAGTTTTTTCAAATGAACTTTCTCTTTATTGTTTACTTTTTCGATAGTTTGTACCAGCTGCCCATTCATTGAATAGATTTTGATGGTGTCGTTTTTCTCTAAACCATCTACGATAACTTCTTGGTTTTTAACTGGATTTGGATAAACTTTTAAGTTTTTAGAAACACCAACTTCTGAAGTCCCTAATGTAGAGTAGCATGTCCAAGAGAGATCATCAATAGTTAAACGGGAGCCCGAAGATCCATTTGAAATTTCTAAAGTGAAATTACCATCTACATTAATATCAGATAAAGTGTACGTTTTAGCTGTACTTTCTTTTGTTACTGTAATAGTTCCTTTAACAACATCATTTACTTTTATAGTAAGATTTGCAGACGAATCAGAAAATGGTAAATACGTTTTGAAACTTAAGCTTCCGATGCCACCTGATATGCTAGACGACGTCAGTTTTCCAAGGCCTTTTATATTAATAGATTTACCATTGATTGATTGGTCTGTTCTCGCATTAGTTGCCGTCCACGTAATGTTATTGTTTGTCCATGTTCTTTCACCATAACTAGATCCGGAATTTGGGATGTTTTCAAAGTCTTCCGTTCCACAAGATGTTTGTACAGGAGTTCCAGCTAACGTTGTTGCCGTAATTGGGCTGCTTGCTGTCGATTTGTTTGCTTTAGCATCTTTTGCAATAACATAAATAGAATACGTTGTTTCTGGTGTTAATCCTGTAATTGTCGCTGAAGTTGTTGTAGAATTTGCTTTAAAAACACCATCCACAAAGATGTCGTATGATGTTACTGCTACGTTATCTGTAGAAGCTGTCCAAGTTAAGGCAATTGATGATGTCGTAATTGTTCCTGCTGCCAAATTCGTTGGAGTTGTCGGAGCTTCTGTATCTGGAGTTCCGCCTCCTGCGAACGTGTCTGGCCAAGTGTTTTCAGCTGCGTCACCATTCCAAATCACCGTTGCTAAATACGGGTTGTCAATAAATGGATTTCTATTTCCTTGCACCGAAAAAAAATGTTCATTACGTTGTTTTTCAAAATCAGAAACAGGATCCTCAATATTCCATTTTAAGAAAATATCAGGAAAATCAGAAGAGTATGTATAAGAACCAGTTGCTACTCTTGATGGTAAACATCTTGTGTTGTAGCGCACATACATGTACATCATTATTCTAGCAACATCACCTTTCCATTCGTCTCCCGGAAACCAACCTCCATTTGTAGAGTATGCTCCTGCTCCAGAACCATCTGCAAATGGTAAATTTCCTCTGTTGCTATTTTTTTGAATGTCAGAAGGTCTTAAATGATGACCATCTGATCCTGGTCCAGATTGTCCTAATTCTGGAACACCTTTTGAATTTGGATAAACATGCTCTCGGTTCCAAGAACCAGAATATGCTCTACTTCTTTGGTCTATACCGCCCGATTGAGTATATCCATAAACTAAAAGAATATTTCCTGGAATTGCAGGATCGGCGTCTGAGTAGCGATACTCATCCTTCAATCTATCATACGATATTTGGGTTGTATGTGTACTGGTGATTAAAGTCGCGAGTTGATTTTTTAGATCATTATTCGTTTTTGTGAAATCAATGCTGTTATAATAACTTGGTGCAGATTGCGCTATAGCAAGTGCAGAGGTTATTAATGCAATAAAAAATAGTTTTAGCTTCATAAATATCGATTTTTAATTATGTATTAGATAGGTTGCTAGTACGTTTTCATTTTGGAAAATCAGCAAATCTTTGTTTCTATAAAAACATTTGACTTTATGTTGAAATTCCAAATACATTTTTTCATCAAATTGATATAGTATGGCTTTTAGTTTTTCGTTTTTTTCTTCTGTTGCAAGCTGAATTTCACATGAAATTGGGAATTCTATTTTTGAATTGTTGATGTTCCAAGTAAGTTGGCTGTTATCTAATAAAACGACCTTGGTGAATAATCCAGGATGGTTTTTTCCAGCGCCAACAAAAACACGTTTCGCTTCTTGATCAATAGAGATCACGTACAAAGGTTTTGGATGGCCACCTTTCGTAACCCCTTTTCTTTGACATAACTCAAATTGTTCTATTCCGAAATGTCCATCCAAAAGAATTCCGTCATACAATGTGTATTGGAATTTTTTTGCCAATTCTTCTAATTCATCCGCTTTCGAATCGAATTTCATTTGATCCAATCGCTCATAAATAGAGGCGTTTTCTGGTATTTCTACAATTTGACCTTGATGCATTTTAAAATTCAAAATTTCACTTGCAATTGAAAGACAAAGTTAGCAGAATAAAATCGAAAACAGATTGAAATGAACCTTTCTAACCTTGTAATAGGTTTTTATTGATTTTTGAGAAAATCCAAGAGATTGAAACCCCGAATATTAGCGTGATTAGTGCAACTATTAAATAATTGTTAAATGTGATTTCGACAGGGAAAGGCAGTGATGCGTTTGCTTTGAAAACCCCTGTATTCATCTGAATATAACAAATGATAGAACCGATAATCAGTCCACCAATGATTCCTAAGCCAACGATCAGCATTCCTGTATAGAAGTAGATTCGGCGTAGTTTTACTTTAGAAAAACCTAAAGAAATTAGCGCTTTTGATTGTTCTTTTTTATCGAGTTGAAGAATGGTAATGGCACCTGCTAAATTAAAAGTTGTAATGAAAATAACTAACGAGAAAATTAGATAAATCATCAGTTTCTCTGTGTTAATCATTTTCCAAAAAGCAGCGTTTTCTTCTTTTTTGGTTTTGATATTGTATTTGGTTCCTAGCTCTTTCAGCAAATCATCCCGAACTTGGTCTGCGTCATTTGCATCATTTAATTTGATAACAATGGTGTATGCCGAATTTTTTGGAAGATTTAATAAACTTTGGGCAAGTTCAAGTGGTGCAATAATATAATTGTCTAATTGATCTTGACTTGGGAAAATTCCCGTAACGAAAATTTCTTTTTTGTTGAAAATGTCTTCTTCTTTGCTAATCATCCCAGAACCTGGCTTCGGCATCATAAGCATAGCGTAATCGGTGTTTTCACCAACTGGAATTCCTAATCGAACATCCAAATTGTTTTCAAGGATAACTTCGTTTTGATAGGTGAAACTTGGATATTTTCCAAAGAATATTTTTTTGTCAATAGGATTTACACTCGTGTACGCTGAATCAACCCCGCGCAAATAACCAATTTCACCAATATTATTATACGAGATGTATGCTTTTTCCTCAATTACTTTAGAGAAATGAGCGATTTTTTTCTGATTTTTTAATGCTTTCTCTAGTTTTGGAATGTCTGGAAGCGATTTTCCCACTTTAGAACTGATGGTAATATCCGCATGGAGATTCGCAATCATATCCTTGTTAAGATCTTCCAATCCGGAAAAAACCGACAGGATAATAAACATACAAGCAACCGCAGTAGTCATAGCAAAAGCCGCAAGCCACGTAATAAACGTCACCGCTGTGTTTCCTTTTTTGGCAATAAGGTATCTTCTCGCTATGTAATACGACGTGCTTGGCAAGATCGATTAAAGTTTAGGATTATCGCCTTCGCCTCGCAATTCTTTTTCTAGCTTTTCAACATCATCTAACGTTGTGTCTAGATAGAAATTAAGTTCCGGAATAATACGTACTTGTTTTCCCATTTTTTGACCAATGAAATTACGATACTGAGGCTTATTGTCCTCAATTTCTTTCATAATTGGTTTACGATATTCTTGTGGGAAAATACTTAAGTAGATCTTAGCAATACCCAAATCGGCGGTCACTTTCACGTCCGATACGCTTACCAAGAAATTTTGTTTGCTATCAGCAGCTTGCTTTCTGAAGAGCTCGGCAAAATCCTCTTGGATAATTTGGGCAACTTTTCTCTGTCTGTTCGATTCGTTCATGGCGCAAATTTAGTACTTTTGTTTGACTTTTTGGGCGTGTCTTTTTTCTCCAAGCGAGTTTCCTGAAAGAAAAAAGTCGGTCTACGTGCAGTCGCTTTTTCCAGCGGCGGCGAAGCCGCCGCTAGAAAAGAGCTCCAACAATGCACTTCGCCCTCACGCTTTGTAACGTATTAAATAATATTTATGAAAATAGAACATTTAGGAATCGCGGTAAAATCCTTAGAAACCTCGGATAATTTATTTGCTCGACTTTTAGGAAAGCGAAACTATAAACAAGAATCTGTAGAGCGAGAAGGTGTTGTCACTTCATTTTATGAAGTTGGCGAAAGTAAAATTGAACTTCTTGAAGCAAGTACTGCTGAAAGTCCAATTTCAAAATTCATTGAAAAAAGAGGAGAGGGAATTAATCACATTGCTTTTGGTGTGGATGATATTCAGACTGAAATCTCGCGATTAAAAGAAGCGGGATTTGAATTTATTTCGGAAGTACCGAAAGATGGCGCTGATAATAAATTAGTAGTATTCTTACATCCGAAATCTACAAATGGTGTTTTGGTAGAATTATGCCAAGAAAAACCCTAATTTATTTTGATTATTCCTAAAAAATAGTATTTTTGCACACACAAAATTTAACCAAGTTTTGAGGTCCTATAGCTCAGTTGGTTAGAGCACCTGACTCATAATCAGGTGGTCCCTGGTTCGAGCCCAGGTGGGACCACACACGAAAAAAGTCGCCTATTGGCGACTTTTTTATTTTTCAATGTTTTGTAAATTCACATTTTTGATTTTATCTAACTAGTATAAATATAGTTTTCACGATTTTTTTCGAAATTTTCTCTGGATAAGTTTTAGGATTTTGAGATATAATTTTGATCATTATACACTTAAACCATAAAACGCACTCTTTTCTAGTTGATTCTTACCTAGAAGAGTGCGCTTTTTTACTGGAATATTTCATTCCATCATTTGTGTTCTTAAACCTCTTTTGTATTAAATACAAATTAAGGTATAATTGAAAAGGAATTCAAATTTTATAGTTTTGATAAATCGCTTAAATGAAAACATTATTTTTATTTAAAGTATTGTTAATCAGTATTTGTTTTTTGTAAAATAGACTTTATTTGAATTTGATATAAAGTTTCTATATATTCTAAAATGACCACTACGTCAAGGTTTGTTTTCATTGTATCGAAAATCAATTGCAAAAAGTTATTTTTCATAATTTGATATTTTTCTAAAGAAAATTTTAATTTAATTTTTTTCAAAATTTGAATAGAAATGGAAGCTTATTCTATTTCAAAAATTTGACCATTAAATATATCTAAAATACATTTTAATTAATTGATAATCAGGTTAATGTGTTTGTTATTTTGTTGTGTTTATTCTGGATTTTTGAAAGGCAAACACTTGGTGTACTATATAGGAAGTGCTACTTTTGGAAGCAGAAAAACACAAGTGATGCGGTTGAATTATTCAATCGATTTAAATTCTGGATTAAGTGAAATTTGCATTCCTTAATTGTTAGTGCAAATTTTTAGCTGGGGATTTTTGTTTGGGTACCGTTAGGTTCTTCTTAATCCAGATTTTTTTGTTTTTCATTAGTATGTCTAATAGTCGATAAATAGAGATTATTATAAACACAATTGATGAGAAAATATTTACCTATTTATTTTTCCTCTTTTAGTATAGCACAGCCAAAGAAATTGGTTAGTGCCTTTTGTGTTTTATTTGCACTATCTTTTTTATCGGCAGAAACATATTCTTTCCAAGACTCTCTACAAACTTCAAATGATTCGGATGCGATCGAGCAACAGGAAATTTCTGAAGTTGAAAACATTTCGAATGTTTTATATATAAGTGAGGGGGCTCAAGTTGTTGGTTTAAAGGAAGTTTTTGTAAAGCCTCAAATTGAGAATAAGGAAATCGCCAAAATTGCAACAAAGACTAAAGAAATTGAAGCTTTAGTTTCAAAAAAAGTTGAAAAGCAGTCTGTTTTAGTTGAAAAAAATAAAGTAAATCGGGTTCGTTATGCTTTGGAAAACAGCGGTGAAACTTCGGTTTTTAAAAATTCAAATTCGATATCTAAACTTGGAGATCGTGTACAACGAGCAGCTGTTGCTATTCTGTCTCCAATTTCAATAAAAATAGTTTTGGTTATTAATGATGATGTTATTGTTGATAATCAAAGTCAATTTCTTGCAAACACACAACATCGAACTTTTAGAGTTCGGCCTCCTCCGATTTCTGTTGTTAAATACATAAGCTAGAAATTATTCATTTTAATTAAAAAAACCTTATATGAAAAAATACATTCTTTGCTCGTTTTTGAGCATAGGAAGCATGTTTTATGCTCAAACAAATCAGGTTGGTATTGATACCCCTGCGCCAAAAGCACTTTTCCATGTGGATGGTGGAAAAGATAATCCTAAAAACCCAGCAACAGCACTTACTCCTGCTCAAGTTGCCAATGATGTTGTGGTAACAACCTCTGGTAACGTAGGTATAGCAAATATTACCCCAGCCACAAAATTGGATATTTATAATGGTACAACAAATGGAGCCATAAAAATCGTAGATGGAACACAAGGTGATGGAAAAGTTCTGATGAGTGATGCAAATGGTGTTGGGACATGGGTAATGCCGAACTCATTTAAATCTACAGCATTAGGAGTATACCCAAAAACGGCGGTTGTAATCACCTCTAATGGTACTGCAAATTATATTGGTGAAAAACTATATACACAAATTTATATTGATCTTACCCCAGGAAAATGGATTGTAAATGCAGGTCTTACTGTTCGTGCTACAGAAGCTTTAGGGGCTAGATTTTGGATGCATGCCTATTTATCAACCTCTCAGACTTCAGTTGTTCAAAATGGGTTTACGCATCTAGGTCCTGCTGGAACTACAACAACCTACGCAAATTTAATTTTTGCCAATCCAAATACGGCTAGTAATCCTTATGGGAATCAAGGTTCTAATTTTATTAGCGGATCTTCGGTTATTAATGTTACAGCTAATGTGAGACTTTATTTGCTAATAGATAATTCTAACAGATTGCCTAGAGATGACGAAAGAGTCGGTTCTTTTGTTTTCAGCACAGATGCTTACGAAAACTACTTTCACGCAATTCCTGTTGAATAATTTTAAAAATTTTAAATATCATGAAAAAATATAGTATACTAATTGGATTATCGTTAGCCTTCACTGCTAATGCACAAGTAGGCGTTAACACCACAAATCCTCAACAGGTTTTCCATATTGACGGAAAAAGTTCTTCATCAACTACAAACCCAACAACTGGTACTCCTAGTGCTGCACAACAAGTGGATGATGTTGTAGTTACTAAAGATGGATATATAGGTATTGGCACGTCAGCACCAACAAAGAGAGTCGAAATTTATAGTGCTACACCTGGAGCTATCAAAATTGTAGATGGAACGCAAGGTGATGAAAAAGTGTTAATGAGTGACGCTAATGGAGTAGGAACATGGCAGATGCCTTCGGCGCTAAAAGATGTCGTAAGAGGGGTTTTTAGAAGGGATTCTGGAGGTGGAGAAATTTATGCTGGCTCCGATGACTCAACAGATAAATACAAAGATTTACATGCAAGCATTACTTTAACCAAAGGAAAATGGATTGTAAATGCAGGAAGTACATTGAAATCTAATCTTGCAAACGGACAAATAGTTTGGGTACATATGTATTTGTCATCATCTGTATCAACATCGACAATTGATCAATCTGGTTTTACACATTTAGGTCCGGCAGCAGATAAAACAGCTTATGCTGGCCAAATTCACGGATATAAAGATGTGAATCCAGGAGGAGCTGATAATGATAATTTTGTTAGTGGATCGAGTCTTATTGAAGTGACTAGCGACACGCTTGTTTTAAATTTGATGATTGAAAACCTAGCTACTACAGTTAACGGCGTAAATACGGGTAGAAAATTCTATACAACCAGTGGTTTTTGGGAAAACTATTTATATGCAGTCCCAGTAAACTAATTCAACAACTATTTAGATTAATATTATGAAAAAATATATATCATTATTATTTATAGCTATTGGCTTGAGCGGATACGCTCAAGTTGGGGTGAATACTAAAAACCCTCAGCAAAAATTCCACATCGATGGTAAGAGTAGTGCGGCTACAACGAATCCTACTACAGGAGCGCCAACTGCGCCTCAACAAGTTGATGATGTGGTAATCACAAAAGATGGGAATGTAGGAACTGGAATTACGACTCCAACAAGGCGTTTGGATATTAATAATGGGTCTACAAATGGAGCGATAAAGATTGTTGATGGTACTCAAGGTGCTGGCAAACTTTTAATGAGTAATGCAGACGGCGTTGGACAGTGGGTTTTACCAAATGCTTTAAAAAGTGTTATTGTTGGGACCTTTACACCTGGTGTTCAAACATCAAATGGCGGAGGATATAAGTATTCTAATGTTTCAATAAAGTTGACAAAGGGAGTATGGATGGTTAATTTGGGACTTACGATAAAGTCATTTATTAGGAATAATGATGGTCAGTGGGTGCATTTAAGAATTTCTTCATCCAATACGGGAGTAGATTATGTTGGATGGAAAAACTTGGGAACCGCAAATAATAATACGTCATATGCAGGAACATTGTTCGGTAGTGCGGTTTATGATAGCAGTAATAATTTTCAGTTCTTTGAGGCGAACTCAAATAACTACATAAATGGATCTAATATTATTGAAGTTACTGATCCCGAAGTGACTCTTTACTTAATGATAGAGAACTTTCCTAATCGTACGGTTCCAGCAGGTACACCAAATAACGGAGCGGTATGGCAGTTTGACACGGGTAACTGGGAAAATTATTTCTACGCAAACCCGTTATAAATTGAACTAATTTACTTTCATATTTTCAAAAACAAAGCCTCCAATTTTGGAGGCTTTGTTCTATCTTATATTATTATAAATTCAAAAATAATTTCGGGTTTACCGGTGTGTTATTTTTGTGTACTTCATAATGTAAATGGGGTCCGGTTGAACGTCCTGAGTTTCCACTTTTTGCAATCACTTGGCCAACTTTCACATCATCATTTGCTTTAACCATGATGCTAGAAAGATGTCCGTATAAAGTTGCTAATCCATTCCCGTGAGAAATAATCACGCAATTTCCATAGCCGCCTTTTTGCCCAGCAAAAATTACTTTTCCTGTTGCTGTACATTGTACATCCGATCCGTACGCAACCGCATAATCCATTCCTTTATGGAATTGCATTTGATCAGGTTCTGCAGCTGGAGCTGCTTTTTTTGCATTTGCAACTTGAGGTTGATTTGGAATTGGATTTCCTAAACTGTCTTTTTTCACCTCTTCCGTTTTCACCGGCTTTACAGAAGCCATTAAGATTTGTGGCGTTTTAGGAGGAATTGGGTTTTTACGAACTCCAAAATTAGATGAAATATAACCACCAGTTGGATGTCCTAAAGGAATGGTTTGCAATTTTTGCTGCAAGTCCACTAAATACTGACTGTAGCGGTTGCTTTGCTTTGCAAGATATACGGCATCCGACAAACTATCTTTATCTAATGCTTGAATTCGTTCGTTTGGAATGTTCTTCGTGATTAAAAAACGATTCAATTGATTTACAGTAAAATCAATTTGGTTGAGGTCGTTTTTCATACGTAAATAATCAATACTATCTTTTTGAGTATTGATTTTTACCAGATTTACTTCGTAGGTCTTATCATCTTTTTTGCTTACTAATCCAGCAATAACCAAGGCTTGAGTAAAGGTTACGGCAAGAAGGATTCCCAATAAAAGCTGATTTTTCTTTAATTTTTTCATTTGCTAATTAAAAAATGGGTGCAAAGTTAAAATTTTTATTTTTTATGAAATCTAATATTCTACTCTTAAAACGTAAATTTTAAATAAAATAATGTTAAGGTTTTCATAAAGTTTTGAAGAAATAAGAGATATGCTTGTCATCTGAATAACGGATTGATTCTCATTCGCTTTGTATGCATTGCTTTACTATGTTTAAGAAAATGTAAGCTTGATTTTATTCATTTTAAATATATTTTTTAACGATTATCCTACGCTGTTTAATTCAGATGCGGGTTTAGATATAATAATCTTGCTATCTTTGTGGGCAATCGTACATCATGGCAAAGAAAAAATCAAAACCAGAACCGAAAGTGGAAAAGAAAACAAGAGCTAAAAAATCAACCCCAATAAATCCAAAAGCGCAAGTAGGTGTTGTTGGAAGTGGGTCATTTGCAACAGCGATTGTAAAGATGCTTTTAGAAAACTCGAAAGTCGTGCATTGGTGCGTTAGAAATGAGTTTGTAAAAGGCGCTATCGAATCTCGTGGTCACAACCCGAACTATCTTACGGCGGTTCATTTTGATACAAAAAAACTGGCTATTACAACGGATATTAATGAGTTGGTTACGGCTTGTGACGTGGTTGTTTTGGCGACACCTTCTATTTATTTGGAGGAAAGTATGAAGCATCTTACGGCCGATTACGCAGATAAGATTTTTGTTTCTGCAATTAAAGGGATTGTTCCCAAAGTGAATGATATTGTCGCTACCTATTTAAAAGAAGATTTTAATATTGGCTTCAAATGTCAGGCGGTTTTGGCGGGACCATGTCACGCGGAAGAAGTTGCTATGGAGCGTTTGTCGTATTTAACGATTGCAACGGCTGAAGCAGAAACTTCTGATTTGTTGTCTGAACTTTTCTCTTCTCATTTTATTAATGTGCATTGCAGCCGTGACATTTTAGGGAATGAATACAGCGCTATTTTAAAAAATATTTATGCAATTGGTGCGGGTATAGCGAGTGGATTGGGTTACGGAGACAACTTTACGGCGGTCTTTGTGTCGAATGCAATCCGTGAGATGGAAACCTTTTTAGAAGGAATTTACGAAGCACCTCGTGATGTTAATGAAAGTGCATACTTGGGAGATTTACTGGTAACGGCATACTCGCTGTTTTCCCGTAACCGAAGTTTAGGAAACTTAATTGGAAAAGGGTATACGGTGAAATCTGCGATTCAATCTATGAATATGATTGCAGAAGGATATTACGCTGCCGATTCCATTTATCAAACGTCGAAAGAAAAAAATATGAATACACCAATTATTGATACGGTGTATCGTATTCTTTACGAAGAACGTAATGCAGAAAAGCAGTTCCAGAAATTAACAACGATCTTAAACTAATTTTTCTTTTTCGTTGAAGACATCCAAACTTCGAAAAATGCTAAAACCTTACGCTCCTTTGGAGGAAAGGTTGAATATTCGATCGCATTTTGCGGGAATTCTCTTAAGCGTTGTCGCTTTGATTTTGTTGATGATTAAAGCATCTCATTATCAAGATTGGCGGGTTTGGGTAAGCTTTTTTATATTCGGATTTACAATGATCCTTTTGTATACGGCTTCTACCGTGTACCATGCATCAACAAAACCTAGAAACCGATATCGATATAAAATTTTCGATCATATCGCAATATTCATATTTATTGCAGGAAGTTATACTCCATACGCGATGGTTACGCTCAAAGGCCAAGGAGGGAACTTAATTCTGCTTACCGTTTGGGGAATTGCTTTATTCGGAACATTATTAAAGGTTTTCTTTACCGGTCGATTTAAGATATTATCAACCTTACTCTATGTTGGTATGGGCTGGATCATCGTTTTTTCTTTCGATAATTTATCTAAAAACTTAGGCGAACAGGGTGTTTTTTGGTTGTTGGCCGGTGGCGCAGCTTATACCATTGGCGCTTTATGTTATTCAATTAAAAAGTTGCATTTTAACCATGCGATTTTTCATTTTTTTGTTCTAATAGGCACTTTTTGCCACTTTTTATCAATATACCTATACGTTCAACCGAGAATTTCTATCTAATTTCGCAAGCTATTTTAGTAGGATTTCCGAAATTTGCATAAAATAAAGTTATGCATAGAAAGATCAAGACAAGAACTCCAAAACCAGAATACGATGTTGTACTGATTGGTGGTGGAATTATGAGTGTGACTTTGGCAACTTTGCTTCATGAATTTGATCCCAATTTGGAGATTGCGATTTTCGAACGATTGGGACGTTTTGCCAAAGAAAGCACCGCAGCATGGAATAATGCAGGAACAGGGCACTCTGCCTTCTGCGAATTGAATTACACACCCGAAAAAGAAGACGGAAGTATAGATATTTCCAAAGCGGAAAAAATTGTAGAACAATTCGAGGTTTCCAAGCAGTTTTGGTCATATTTAATTGAAAAAGGACATATTAATGAGCCTAAAGATTTCATTAATTCGTGTCCGCATATGTCATTGGTTTTTGGTGAGCATGATGCACAGTATTTAACGAAAAGACATGAAGCGCTTACAAAATCACATTTGTTTCAAGGAATGAAATTTTCTCAAGATCATAAGCAATTGGCGGAATGGGTTCCGTTGATTATGAGTAAGAGAAAGGAAAATGAAGTGATAGCAGCAACCAAAATGGATATGGGGACGGATGTTAATTTCGGTTCTTTGACTCGTAAAATGGGGCGTTTTCTTGTAGAAGATTCAGCCGTTGAGGTTTTCTTATACCATGAAGTGAAGGATTTGGATGTAAAAGAAGATGGCTCTTGGACTGCTGAGGTGAAAGATCGTTTGAATAATCATAAACAAACCGTTTCGGCTAAATTTGTATTTATCGGTGCGGGTGGTTACTCGTTGCCACTTTTGGATAGCTCAGATATTAAAGAAAGTGAAGGCTACGGAGGTTTCCCTGTTTCTGGACAATGGTTGGTTACGCATAACCAGGAATTGGTAGAAAAACATCAAGCCAAAGTGTACACACAAGCGACAGTTGATGCGCCGCCAATGTCGGTTCCACATTTGGATTTACGAATTATTGATGGTAAAAAAGCGTTGCTTTTTGGTCCATTCGCCGGTTTCTCAACGAAATTTTTAAAGGAAGGAAGTTATTTAGATTTACCCGAAAGTGTGAATTTTAAAAATATTCGTTCTTTGTTTGGTGCATGGTGGCATAATTTACCGTTGACGAAATATTTGATTCAGCAGGTTGCGATGAATAAGAACCAACGTATGGCGGCTCTTCGTGATTTTGTGAAAGATGCAAAAGAAGAAGATTGGGAATTGAAAGTTGCAGGACAACGTGTACAAATCATCAAAAAAGATGAAGTGAAAGGCGGGAAATTAGAATTTGGAACCGAAGTCGTGGTGAATAGCAAAGGGAATTTAGCATCACTTTTAGGTGCTTCTCCGGGGGCTTCTACGGCAGTTGCAGCGATGTTGACGGTTCTTGAAAAATGTTTCCCTGAAAAATTGAATGGCGAATGGAAGGCTAAATTGGAGGAAATGATTCCTTCTTATGGACAGAAATTAGCAGAGAATAAAGAACTTACAGATCAAGTTCGTGCGTTCAGTAAAGAGAAATTAGAGTTGGAATACTAAATTAAAACTCCAATCAACATAGAAAGTAAAAAGCATCTTTTGGGATGCTTTTTCTTTTTCATACCTTTGATTAGTTATGGCAACCATTGAGAAACCTTTTATAGCAGAAGAACTTTTACTCGAATTCAAAACCCAAGTAGAGGAGGAGAAGCAAGTGATTGTTCATTGTTGTTTTCCTAAATCGCCGATGTGGGGTAATCTAATTCGGATTTGGCAAACGACTTTTCTTTTGGATAAAGGAAGCGATCATAAAAGTAAGTTGCTTTTTGCAGATAATATTACGATTTTTCCGTATTGGACGGAAGTTCCGCCGATGAAGGATTATTGGTTTACCCTTATTTTTTCGGGTTTACCCAAAGACTGCAAATCCTTTGATTTTGCCGAAATTATCCCAGAAGAGCATGGTTTTTTTGTTGAAAATATTCGTCGTAACGAAACAGATGTCTATCGAATTAAAATTTCATAAAATGAATTTCAAACATAAAATATTTGGTTTTATTCTACTTTTGATGAGTTCAACATTGGTGTTTGGACAATCAATTAAAAAGCAGAAAAAAGAAATTCTAAAATTTCAAAAGGAATTGAACGAGGGCTATCTAAGCAAAGAGGATACGCCATTACGCGGTGAAAATTACACCAATTTTAAAGCGCATCCGTTCTTTCCAATTGATTTGAAATATCGTGTCGTTGCCGATTTTGTGCGAACTCCAAATGCGATTCCATTCGATATGAATACGTCATCGGGAAAAACTCGCCCGTATGTAGAATATGGTAAAGCGACTTTTACTTTAAACGGAAAAAAGCACACGGTGACACTTTATCAAAACTTAACATTGATTAAAAAGCCGGAATATGCAGATCATCTATTCCTGCCTTTTAAAGATGAAACGGCGGGAACAGAAACCTACGGCGGTGGAAAGTATTTGGATTTAACAATTCCTAAAGGAAATACGATGGTTATTGATTTTAACCAATCGTATCATCCGTACTGTGCGTATAATGCATACGATTATTCGTGTCCAATTGTTCCTCGAGAAAACTGGATTTCAGCCCGAATAGAAGCAGGTGTCATGTACGATGATATTTATTTTCACTAAGATTTATACTCGTCGCGGACGTCTTTGCTTTGCGCATAACAAACGGGCGATGCATTGTCATTCAGATTTTCCTTCATTTGTTGATTGAAGGATTCCGATTGATTTCTCGGGATGGAAAGCGATTTCCAAGACTGATCTTTCCGCATTTTTGCAATGTAAATTAGTTGCCCAACATGATACGGATAATGAGCTAGTTGGCGTAAAACCGCATCCAAAACGGTGTGTTTTTCCCCTCGAATAAAAATAACATAGTTGATATTCTCTTCCGTGATCTGTTCTAAAGCCTCCAAAAGACAAGTCCAGCCTTTTTCCCAATATTCGATGACTTCGGCTTTGGTTGTAAAGGTATTTTCAAACTCTTGATCTCTATTGCGCCACGGTTTTTCACCATCTTCTTGTAAAAAGTTTGTCCACCGCGAAAGCATATTCCCAGCAATATGTTTTACAATTATTGCAATCGAATTACTTTCTTCATTATACTGCCAAAAGAAATCTTCTTCTGAAATTTGATCAAAAGTTTGATCTCCTAGCGTTTTATAATATAAAAATCGCTTAATAAATAGATCTTTCATACTGCTTTATTTAATATTTAAAATTAGTTTTTATTCTGCTAAAAAGTGATATTTTTGCTCTAAATCTGAAAACAAAAACGGTATTAATGGAGAATTTATCAAGCTGTAAAAGCTGTGGCGAAGCGTTATCTGGAAATTTTTGCAGCAATTGCGGTCAGAAAAAATACGCTAGAATAGACCGGAAGTACATTATGGATGAGTTTCAATACTCATTTCTTCATATGAACAAAGGATTTTTATACACTATAAAGAGTTTAATAATCAATCCTGGGAAAACAGCTAGAGATTACATAGAAGGCAATAGAGCTAAGCATTACAAACCGATTTTATTAGCTTTTGTTTTAGCAACATTTTCTGCATTTTTGTCTTTCAAATTGATTGATATGCCAAAGTTTACCCAGAATATGGGTAATGCTTATGTTGAAAATGGTATGTTAAGCGGTAATACGAATCGCTTTTTTAATATTTATCAAGAAATAATGCATTTGTTTCAAAGTTATAACAACTTTATTATGGTGTTGTTGATTCCTATCTTTGCATTGTTTTCTTATATAGCATTTAAAAGTTGGAAGAATAATTACTACGAACATGTAGTTATGAATGCTTTTTTTCAAGCAATTTATACAATCGTGACGATTGTCATTTTATATCCTTTTTATTATCTTTTTTCTGACAATTTTACAGCTATTGGTATAGTCTCTTTTATAGGCTTAGTTGCTGCTGCATTTTTGTATGTTTGGTTTTTCAAAGGTTTTTATCCAAATAAAGGCTGGGTGGAGATTGGCGCAAGAGTAATGCTTATTTATGGACTTGTTTTTGTTCTTTATATCGCGGTAGTAGTCCTTGGTGTTATAGGAGGTTTTGTTTTTGGACTAATAAAAGGTTAGATTACTTTATATACGTCATGTTTCCGCACAGATTTTCAAGGTGAACAATTTTGTGGAAAGGTGATTGAATAGCATTGAGATTTTCTTTGTTTTGAATAATAGAATAGCGAGAAGCTAAAGAATTCATGTTCGAAACCATCACCAACCAATGTTCGTCAACCGATTGATCATAGAATGGAAATTTTAAATTCTTTTTTTGGATAAGTTCAAGAATTTTCTCAGAACAAAGCGTGTCGAAAAGATTTTGCGTGTAATCATGTGTAATGAAAACATTTCTGCGATGGTGCGACTTTTTTAAAGTTTTTACACAGCCAAAAGGCTTTTGTTTTTGGACGCTTTTGCAAATGTCACTCAATAGTTTATCGTAATTATGAAAAACATGTTCTTCTAAATTCTCACGAAATTGTAAAAAATAAACACCACGAAATTTCGCGGTGTTTTCCTTTTCTAATTCGATTTCAGCTTGACGGAATAATTTATTCAAAATGCCCTCAATTTTTTTCATTTCCAAATGATTAATCACTTCGGTAAGCTCTATTCCTAGCTTTTTTCCATTAAACGTCGCGATAAAATCGGGGCTTTCACAGGTAAGATTCTCAAAATGTATTTGTGGGAAATGGTGCATGAAAGCATTGAGAAGCAAGATTTCAGATTTCTTTTTATACTTTTCTCGTTCGTGGAGGGCCGATTGATCAATTTGGTCGTGATAACGCCCTATCGGCTTCTTTTTGAGATGCTGGTTTAGATAATAAAGTGAAAGGTTTTTCACTAAATCTTCATCAGAAAATGTTTTTTTCATTATAGAATATTTTGATATTCAAATAATTACCTACTAAATGTACAACTTATTTTGATAGTGAAATACGAATTGCTCTTTTTTAACAAAAAGTTCATAAACGAAACGAAAATTCTATGTCTTGCATAAAGCTCGAAAACGCTTTAAATATTGATATTTTTCAGTATTTGAGACACTTACGTAGTGCAGATAAAATGCTACATTTGTACTATTATAATTTTAATATCAGGAAGTATGGATTTTAAAAACTATCAGATGCCTTTTCCGATTAACTCGGAATATTCTACGAAAGTGGCTTATTTTTCAATGGAGTTTGCGATAGATCAGGCTTTAAAAATATATTCAGGAGGTTTGGGATTTTTGGCAGGGTCGCATATGCGAAGTGCATATAATTTGAAGCAAGATTTAGTTGGAATCGGGATTCTTTGGAAGTTTGGCTACTACGATCAAGCGCGAAACCACGATCAAACGTTGAATCCAGTTTGGACAAAAAAAATGTACAGCTATCTTCAAGATACGGGGATCAAATTCCAAATTGAGATTCACAGCGCACCAGTTTGGGTGAAAGTTTGGTATCTTGATCCGGAAGTTTTCCATACGGCGCCGATGTTTTTCCTTTCGACGGACGTTCCAGAAAACGATCATATTTCAAAAACAATTTGTCATCGCTTGTATGACGCTAATGAAGCGACAAAATTGGCGCAATATATTCTTTTAGGAAAAGGAGGTGCAAAATTGTTGGACGAAATTGGTTTGCAACGTGACGTGTATCATTTGAATGAGGCGCACGGTTTACCAGCAGCATTTTATTTATTGAAAAAGTATGGTGGCGATTTAGCTAAAGTGAAAGAAAAATTGGTTTTCACTACACATACTCCAGAAGAAGCGGGGAACGAAAAGCACAATGTCAATCTTTGTTATGATATGACGTATTTTTCAGGTTTGTCAATGGATGAGGTTCAAGCAATCGGTGGCGTTCAAGAAAATATGTTCAATCACTCGCTTTGTGCTTTGAAAATGGCTCGAATTGCGAATGGTGTTTCTCAACTTCACGGAAAAGTTTCTCGACAAATGTGGGGAAAATACGACGGAATTTGTGAGATTAAGTCAATCACGAATGCGCAAGAATTCAAATATTGGGCAGATAAGCCTTTGTATTCTGCAAAAGATGAAGACGATACAGAAGTATTTGATTACCGTAAAAAACATTTGAAGAAAAGATTGTTTAAAATCGTTGCGGATCAATGCGGAAAACTCTTCAATCCTGAGGTTTTAACGATTGTTTGGGCAAGACGTTTTGCTGGATACAAAAGAGCCGATTTATTGTTGAAAGATAAAGAGCGTTTCACAAGATTATTGAACAATCCGAAATATCCAGTTCAGATTATTTGGGCAGGAAAGCCGTATCCAATGGATTATTCTGCGATTTCGGTGTTTAATTCTTTGGTAGAAGAAAGTAAAGTTCAAAACAATATGGCGGTGCTTACAGGTTACGAATTGGCTTTAAGTAAATCGTTGAAGCAAGGTTCTGACGTTTGGTTGAACAATCCACGTGTTCCAAGAGAAGCTTCGGGAACTTCGGGTATGACAGCAGCGATGAATGGTTCTGTGAATTTTTCTACCGATGATGGATGGATTCCGGAATTTGCAAAACCAGGTGAAAACTCATTTGTCGTGCCTATTTGCGATTATGAAAATATGTCGGTTTACGATCAGGATAACTACGATTTGGAGCAACTATATGATATTTTGGAAAATCAAATTATTCCAACCTATTATGAAAATCCAACCGAATGGCGCAAAATCACGCAAACGGCGATGGATGATGTGAAAATTCAATTCGGAAGCGACCGTATGGCCGATGAATATTACAAATTGATTTACAATTCTTAGAAATTTAGAATTTTAAAATATATAAAAGCTCGATGTATGTCGGGCTTTTTTATTTTCAAATGCGTTTAAGGTTTGTGGAGAGATTCAACTTCAAATTTCGAGAAATATCTACTAAAAGTACTATATTTGGAAACTTCATAATCATTTAGCGTTTTATATGAAAAAGTTTTTTATTTCGGCTGCGATTTTTGCAGTTACTCAAAGTTTCTTTGCACAAGAAATTACCTTAGATAAAATCTATTCAGGATACTACAGAGGACAAGGGATTGCAGGAATTGCGTCGCTTAAAAATGGCGAAAACTACGCCGTTATCGAAAGTGGTGGTATCGCAAAATATTCCTACAACACGTCCCAGAAAGAAGGAAATATTGTGGATGGAAAATTTATGAGTTATGAATTTTCAGATGATGAGTCCAAAATTTTATTGCTAAAAAAATCGGAGTCGATTTACAGACATTCTTTTTTAGGAAAATTTGATGTTAAAGATTTGAAATCTGGAAAAGTAGTTGAACTAAACAACGGAAACTACGTTCAAGAACCTCAGTTCTCTCCAGATGGAACCAAAGTCGCTTTCGTTGCCGATAATAATATGTTTTATCAGGATTTAGCTTCGGGTAAAATCACGCAAATTACGAATGATGGAAAGAAAAATTCAATCATTAATGGTTTGTCAGACTGGGTTTATGAAGAAGAATTTGGTCATGCACGACAATTTGCATGGACAAAAAATTCAGATGCGTTAGTTTTTGTTCGTTTCGACGAGTCTAATGTACGCGAAATGTACATTCCGCTTTACAAAGGACAATTGTATCCTACCGAAATGCGTTTCAAATATCCAAAAGCGGGTGAGGAGAACTCAAAAGTTTCCGCTCATTTGTTCCGTTTGGATCAAGGAAAAGTGTCCAATATTGATTTAAGTGCATTCAAAAACTACTATATCCCGAATGTAATTCAAACTGCAAAAGCCGATGAAATCGTTTTGATTACGTCTCAGAGAACGCAGAATGCATCGGATGTTTTGAAGGTAAATACGAAAACCGGAGCCGTAAAGAAATTATTTACGGAAACTGATCCGAAATGGATTGAAACGGATAACGTAACCATGGAATTTTTGGATGATAACTCATTCCTTTGGGCTTCTGAACGTGATGGTTTCAAACATTTGTATTGGTATGATGAAAGTGGAAAGTTGAAAAAACAAGTAACCAAAGGGAAATGGGAAGTACTGAATTATTATGGATACAACCCAAAAACGAAGGAAGCTTTCATCCAAACAACACAAAACGGAAGTATCAATAAAGTTATTTCTAAAGTTAATATCAACTCTGGAAAAATCGAAGTGATTTCGGCAAAAGACGGAACCAATTCGGCTAATTTCTCAAAGAACTTCCATTATTTCATCGAGAATTCATCTTCTGCGGCGCAGCCAAGTACGTATACGCTGAAAGATGCAAACGGAAAATCACTTCGCGAGCTTAGGAATAACAAAGCGCAATTGGAAAAATTGCAAGCGGATAACCTTCCAATTAAAGAATTTACAACAATTCCAAATGAAGTTGGTGATCAAATGAATGCCTACATCATGAAGCCGAAAAACTTCGATCCTACGAAGAAATATCCGGTTTTCATGTATCAGTATTCGGGTCCAGGATCGCAGTCGGTTTCTAATTCTTGGGATCAAGGAAATGGATTTTGGTTTGGTCATTTAGTTCAGAAAGGCTATATCGTAGTTTGCGTTGATGGACGTGGAACAGGAAATAGAGGAACAGAGTATAAAAAAGTTACTTATAAACAACTTGGGAAATACGAAATTGAAGATCAAATTGCTGCGGCAAAATGGTTAGGAAAACAATCCTATGTTGATGCATCAAGAATCGGGATTTTCGGATGGAGCTTTGGTGGCTATATGGCGAGTTTAGCTTTGACAAAAGGAGCTGATGTATTTAAATTAGGAATAGCTGTAGCGCCAGTTACCAACTGGAGATATTACGATTCGGTTTATACGGAGCGTTTCATGTTGACGCCGCAAGAAAACCCTTCTGGTTATGATGATAATTCACCAACAACGCATGCGAAATTGTTGAAAGGGAAATTCTTAATGATTCACGGAACAGCAGATGATAACGTGCATTTTCAAAATGCATTGGAATTTTCTGAAGCTTTGATTCAAAATAACAAACAATTCGATTTTATGGCGTATCCAGACAAAGATCACGGAATCTACGGTGGAAATACCCGACCACAATTGTACAAAAAAATGACGGATTACATCCTTCAAAATCTATAAAAAACAGAAGCCGATTTCAAATTTTGAAGTCGGCTTTTTCTTTTAAAACCTATCTTTGCTCAAATTCACAACGAATGATGAAAAAATGGATTTTCGTATTTGGCTTTTTAATTTTTAGCCAAAGTTTTTTAGCCCAAGCTGAGCCTACTGGAAATAAAGACGTTGATTTCTGGCTGTATTACAAGCGCTTGGTTGATGCCGCAGATTCTATTCAAGCCAAAACAAAATCGGTTGAATTTGATACAAAAAGTGTTTTTGCGGAAGCTAAAAAACTCGATACCCAATCGCATCCTATGTTTTATTTTGAAAAAGCGCAGGAGTATTATGAAAAAGGGAAATATAATGAAAGTGGTTTTTTGAATTACCTTGGAAAAATGAGAGCTACGGATTTTAACAATTGTGATTTAGGATATTTTGCAAAAGGTGAAAAAGGACATCTTCTTGATGAATCCGTTTATTTGTTTCTCTCAGCGGATGTTGACAATTATAAAAGAATCATTCAAATGGCGATTGATTTTTATGAGAAAAACCCATACACTTTTTTAGTGAAGAATGCTAAAGGTTACAAAAAACAACCTGTTGAAAATGAATATCGGGAGTTGGTGAAAGCACTTAGTACGATAAAACCAAAAGATATTGCAGAAATACAAGAAGGAAGAAAAGAAATGATCGACCGAATTAATGAGTATTATGAAGCGTATAAACCAGCCTTCGAAAAAAAGAAGAAGTAGAATTCTCGAAAAGTAAAAACTATAGATAAACCTTCCAATCATTCCTAAAAACGGAATGATTTTTTTTATTTTTAGAAGAAAAACTAGGAAAACATTCTGTTGTTTGTTAGGTCAATCAAATAAAAATCTTATTTTTGAAAAATTTGAAAAATAACAGCAATGAAAAGCAAGCACCCTAAGGGTTTACCGTATTTGTTTTTCACAGAAATGTGGGAAAGGTTTGGTTATTATTTGATTCTCGGGATATTCGTTCTCTATATGATTGACCCTAAAGAAACTGGCGGATTAGCCATTCCAGATAAAAGTGCAGATGATATTTTCGGAACTTTTATTGCCCTTACATATTTAACGCCCTTTTTGGGTGGATTTTTAGCAGACCGTATTTTAGGCTATGTGAAAGCAATTTACATCGGTGGTGCTTTAATGGGAGCTGGTTATATTGGTTTGGGATTGTCTCAAGAAATGGCGACATTCTACCTTTCTATGGCTTTAATTATCATCGGAAATGGATTTTTTAAACCAAGTATTTCAACACTTTTAGGCAATTTATATTCAGAAGAACCGTACAAGGCGAATAAAGATGCGGGGTACAATATTTTCTATATGGGAATTAACGTTGGAGCCTTCATTTGTAATATTATTGCGGCGTTTATGCGTAATAAATTCGGTTGGGGTGAAGCCTTTATCACGGCCGGAGTCGGAATGTATATTGGCTTAATTGTTTTCACCATCGGATTGAAACATGTAAAATCTGCCAATGTTTTAAAACCAAAACAAGAAGGCGACGTGGGTATTGGTGGAATTTTATTAAAAGTTTTCCTTCCTGCAATTCTTGTGGGTGGTTTAGGCTGGATTATTCCTGGAAATATTTTTGGAAGTGATTCTACAGATGCCTTTATCTTTGCATGTTTGCCAGTAATTGGATTTTATTTGTCTTTGTATTTGCGTGCAAGCAAAGAAGATAAAAAACCTATTGGAGCTTTATTAGCAATTTTTGCCGTAGGTATTATGTTCTGGGCTGTTTTCAAGCAAAATGGAACGGCTTTGACACGTTGGGCAAATTACTACACTGATCGTGCAGTTCCAAAAGCAGCAGAAAAGCCTTTAGAAAGCATTTATTTGGTTGATACAAAAGAATACAAAGATGCTGAAGTTCCTGTTTATGATGATCAATATCGTGCTCAAAAAGACGAGAAAGGTGATGGAATCAAAGAAATGGGGAAAGATGTGTATTTTAAAAATATTTCACCAGAACAAAAAGCAACCTTGGATTCGCATCCTGATTCTAAAGTTTTCTTGTATAACACGGAGTTATTTCAGTCCATCAACCCGTTTTGGGTAATAGTTTTAACGCCAATAGTGGTCGGCTTTTTCGCTTTACTTCGAAGTCGTGGTAAAGAACCAACAACGGCGAGTAAAATTATCTTAGGAATCTTTATTTCCGCATTATCTTGTTTGGTAATGGTTGCAGCGGTTTACGCGGGAGACAATGGCGCGATGAAAGTTTCGGCTTTATGGCTTGTAGCAGCTTATGGTGTAATTACAATTGGAGAACTATGTCTATCACCAATGGGGCTTTCTTTGGTGTCTAAATTATCACCACCAAGATTAACGGCGTTGATGATGGGAGGAAACTTCCTTGCGATTTCAATTGGTAACAAATTGTCTGGTATCTTAGCAAGTATGTGGTATGATTATGATAATAAAGCGAATTTCTTCTGGGTAAACTTCGGTTTACTGATGGTTGCTTTCGTCATAGGATTATTGATCTTGAAAAGTTTAAATAAGATTATGAAAGAAAAAGGAGTGAATTAATCACTCCTTTTTTTGTAAATCCCTTTGTCAAAAGGAGAAAAAAGTTATATTTGTCATTCTTAACGAAAATTTAACAATTAACAATGGATACAGTTCAAACGAAAACAAAACATCCTAAGGGCCTTTGGGTGTTGTTTAGTACCGAAATGTGGGAGCGTTTCAATTTCTACGGAATGCGAGCGATTCTTACGCTTTTCATGGTAAACTCATTAATGCTTGGTGAAGCGAATGCTTCTATTATCTACGGTGGTTTCTTGGCATTATGTTATTTGACGCCGCTTTTGGGTGGTTTTATCGCAGATAAATATTTAGGAAATCGCTATTGTATTATTTTAGGAGGAACCCTAATGGCGATCGGTCAGTTTTTGTTGTTCTATAGTGCGGTAACGTTTGAAAGTAGCTTAGAATCATCAAAAATGGTGTTCTGGCTCGGTCTATTGGTTATTGTCTTTGGTAACGGTTTCTTCAAACCGAATATTTCTTCGATGGTGGGAAGTTTATATCCTGCGGAAGAGAAAACGAAATTAGACTCGGCATTTACGATTTTCTATATGGGAATTAATATTGGTGCGCTTTTAAGCCAGTATTTTGTTCCACTTTTTGCTGATGTTGTTGTTGATGGACAAAGAGATGTTCACGCCTTCAAATGGGGGTATTTACTAGCGGGTATCGCAATGATTTTAGGAACGGTGATTTTCATTATTCTTAAAAACAAATATGTTGTAGATCCACAAGGAAATCCTATTGGTGGTCTTCCAAAGAAATCAAAAACAGAGGTTTCAGCTGAGGATCAGGCGAAATTCGCTCCAAGTGCGTTATTGGGAACTGGAATCTTGTTCTTTGTTTTATTCTTTGCGTTCCGATATTTTTCTGTTGGTGAATTTGGATTCTCGAATTTCGAAATCGGAACTTTAGTAAAGGGAATTATTTATCCAATTATCTATTCATCAGGGATTTCGTTAGCGATTTTAATTCTTTTAGATAAACAATTAACGAAAATTGAAACACAACGAATTTTAGTTATCTATATCGTTTCATTCTTTATTATTTTCTTTTGGGCTGCATTTGAGCAGGCTGGATCTTCATTGACATTTATTGCCGATTATCAAACAGACAGAACGTTCTTGTTTGGTTGGGAAATGCCAGCTTCGATGGTTCAGATTTTTAACGGAATCTTCGTTGTGATGCTTGCCGTTCCTTTCTCTATCCTTTGGGATAAATTGAGAGCGGGTGGAAAAGAACCAGCGTCGCCATTCAAACAAGCTATTGGATTGTTAATTATGGCTTTGGCGTATTTCATTATCGCACATAATGTAAAAGACCTTGGAAATAGTGGATTGTTAGCAATCAAATGGTTAGTATTACTATATTTCTTACAAACGTGTGGGGAACTTTGTTTGTCTCCAATTGGTTTGTCATTAGTAGGGAAACTTTCTCCAAAGCGTTTTGCTTCTTTATTGTATGGAGTTTTCTTTATTTCGAATGCAGCAGGTTATGCTTTAGCAGGAACGTTGGGAGCGATTCTTCCAGCTACGGGTGACAAGCATAAAAAAGCGCAAGAACTAGGAATTAACCTTCAAGATGTTTTGGATAAGAAAGTAACACTTACTCCACAACAGACAGAATTGCTTTCTTCGAATCAAATTCCATTGGAAAACCATTCGTTTGCAGGATTTGAAATTTCGAACTTGTATGAATTCTTCATGGTATTCGTAGTACTTTGTGGTATCGCTGGAGTTATTTTAATGCTTATTTCACCAAAATTGAAAAAGATGATGCATGGTGTAAGCTAAGGCTTTCATCTTGTAAAAAATACGAAAAACCTCTTAGTAATAAGAGGTTTTTTTATAAATTAGCGAGGTTGTTTCATTAGCGAAGCAACCATTTTTCATTTATGTATACTTTAGAACAAATACAAGATTTTAAAGGAAAGTATCCAAAGCAGATTTGGAGCTTGTTTTTTTCTGAGATGTGGGAGCGTTTCTGTTTTTACGGAATGCGCGGTATGTTGGTGTTTTTCATGATTCATCAATTGAGTTTTCAGGAAAAAGAAGCCAATTTGCAATATGGTGCAACTCAAGCGTTTGTTTATGCATTTACCTTTATTGGAGGTTTATTTGCAGATAAAATCTTGGGTTTCCGTAAATCTCTATTTTGGGGTGGATTGTTAATGATTGCTGGGAGTGCTTTGTTGGCGACCGATCCTCATAAATTCTTTTTTTTAGGCTTGTCCTTTATTATTATTGGTACTGGTTTTTTCAAACCGAATATCTCCACGATGGTGGGCGAATTGTATAAAGCAGGTGACAAAAGAACAGATGCGGGTTTTTCTTTGTTTTATGCAGGGATTAATTTAGGTGCTTTCTTAGGTGGTTACATTTGTGTGGCGATTGGGAAAGGTTATATGTTCGCTGATCTTATTGACGAGGCGCATCGTTGGAATGTTGCTTTTGGTCTTGCAGCGGTTGGGATGATTGTTAGTTTAATTAATTTTCATTTTACGAAAAGACAATTAGGTCCTATTGGACTTCAGCCTGGTCATCAAGAAGCGATTGTTAAAACAAAAGCGCTTCCAAAATGGGTGGAATATGCAGTTTATATCGGAACATTATTATGTATTCCTTTGATTCAAATTATGGTTTCAAAACCGGAGTACACGGATTATTTCATGTATATCATTGGTCCAGCAACGCTAGTTTATTTGTTTTATGAAATGTCGAAAGTGACTTTAGCAGAACGTAAGAAACTTATTGCTGCTTTGGTATTCATTCTTTTCTCTATTGTATTTTGGGGTATTTACGAACAAAGTGGAGGTTCTTTAAGTATTTTTGCTGCGAAGAATTTGAATGATTCCTTGGTGGGCATGACGGTAGACCCGAATGGGGTGAATAACTCAGCGGGAGCGTTCTTTATTATCGCTTTAGCACCTTTATTTGGTTTGCTTTGGCTGTGGATGGGGAAAAAAGGATTCGAGCCGAATACGATTATCAAATTTGGTCTTGGATTTATCTTTTTAGGTTTAGGATATTATGTCTTGTTCGCAACTCGATTCTTTGCTGATAGCGGGATTAGTTCTTTAGATATTTTCACATTAGCTTTATTGGTGATTACTATTGGTGAATTATGTTTGTCGCCTATCGGATTGTCTATTATGACCAAATTGTCTCCGGCGAAGTTGCAAGGAATTATGATGGGAATGTGGTTTTTGGCGTCTGCTTATGGACAATATGTTGCTGGGTTGATCGGAGCAAGTATGGCCGATACCGATGAGCATGCTGCCCCAGCTGTAACCTTAATGAACTATACCGAAGGGTATAAAATGCTGGGTGTTTATGCTTTAATCGCGGGAGTGGTATTGATTTTGATATCACCTTGGGTGAAAAAATTAATGCAGGGAGTAAAGTAATATTTGCCCCTTTAATTCATACGTATGAAAAAGGGATTGTTTTTTTTATCGATTTTACTAGTTTCATCTTTACAAGCACAGGTGAAATGGATGAATGTTTCGGATGCTGTTTCGAAACAAAAAGAGCAACCTAAGAAAATACTCATGATGATTTATAAAGAACCTTGTGAGGTTTGCGGTGATATGGAGCAGAATACGTTTTCGCATCCCGTTATTGAAAACCAAATTAACGAAGGTTTTTATCCTGTGAAATACAATGCGAGCGACCTTTCGGTTTTGAAATTGTACGGTCAAGATTTCAATCTGAAACCTCAAGTTAATGGTTTTAATGAATTTGCAAGTTATATGAACGTAACCGCAGCCCCTACCATTATCTTTTTGGATGAAAGTGGATCCGTTATTACCAAGCTGCAAGGAAAACTTAGTGCAAAGGAATTGGAGCCTTATTTGGGCTTTATTTCACAAGATTCGCATCGAAAAATTACGAATCGTGCACAATGGTCCGATTTCCAGAAAAAATTTAAGTCAAAAATTCGAGAATAATTTTAATTAAATACTAAAAAAGCCACCCAATTTGGGTGGCTTTTTTGTTGCTTTTTTCGCAAGATTTCCATTTGCTCGAAAATAAAATAGATTCCATTAATCAAAAATAATATTCCGATTTCCCTTTTTCGGATATAGAATATATTGAAATTCTAGGAGTATACCAATCGTTTATAATTGACATTTGTCAGCGTTTTTTGCTTTAATTTTTTAAAGTAAAATACCTAATTGGTAGACTAATCTTCGCTCAATAAAATTTTCTTTATAAAGTTGTAAAAAAAATTATTGAATTGATAATAATATAATTTAAATTATGTATTATTTATATAAAAATTAGTTAATACGATATTTATCATTTAATAAAATTTCAATATAATAATGAATGTTTCTATCTTTGGTATGTAAAAATAAGACAACAAAAACCAAGTATTAACTATAAATTATTAAGAAAATGAAAGTTCTAAAAGCAACCCTGAAATCAAGTTTATTGGTCCTTCCTTTATTCTTTGCAACAGCAATTAGTGCGCAAAAAATTGATCAGAAATCATCCGTGATTAAAGTATCTGGAACTTCAAGTCTTCACGACTGGGAAATGTCAGGATCCAACGCTACTTTTTCTGGAGTAGTTAATGGAAACGCAATTACCAACGTAAGTTTTTCTGTTCCGGTTAAGAATCTAAAAAGCGCAAAAGGGAAAATGATGGATAATAAGGCCTATGATGCATTAAACGCTTCTAAAGCACCAAACATTTCTTTTCAAGCGTCAACAATCAGTATTGGTAAATCTACCGTATCTGGAAAAATGACAATCGCAGGTGTTTCTAAAAATGTTTCTTTCCCAGTGAGTGTAACGAAAAAAGGAGCAGCGTATGTAATCGAAGGTACAGAGACTATTAAAATGTCTGAGTTTGGAATGAGTCGTCCAGGTTTTATGGGAGTAAAAACAGGAGATGTAGTAACGGTAAAAGTAACTATCCAAGCTGAATAAGTATTATCAAATTAAGTAACCAATATATTTTTATACTATGAAATCAACCCTATTAAAAGCAGGTTTAGCTCTATCAATGGCAGCGGTAAGCTTTGCAAATGCGCAAGAGTTCCCAATTGATAATATGAATCCTAGAGATCAAAGAGCAGTTAATATGTTCGAAAACAAGAAGGATTCTATTTCTAATTTCGACGGACTAAAAGTACGAGTTGGTGGTGCATTTGCACTTCAGTTCCAAGCTTTACAACACGAGTCAAAAGCTGATCAAAATGTTCCAGCAACGAAGTTGTATGATATTGGTAATAACTTCAACCTTGCAACAGCAAATTTAGATATCGATGTCGCTTTGTATGATGGTGTTAATTTGCACTTGCGAACGTTCTTGTCTTCAAGACACCACCCAGAACCATACGTAAAAGGAGGTTATTTGCAAATTGACAAGTTAGACTTCATTAAAAAAGACTTCTTGAAGGATGTAATGAAGTACTCAACATTAAAATTTGGTCACGATGAGATTAACTATGGTGATGCGCATTTCAGAAGAACGGATAACGCGTACGCAATTAAAAATCCATTCGTTGGAAACTTATTAATGGATTCTTATGCAACGTTTGTATTTGCGGAAGCGTACTACCAAAGAGACGGATTCTTAGGGATGGTTGGGGTAAGTAATGGTAAGTTGAACCAAGATGCAACAAGTGGAGGATCTAGCCCATCGGTTTACGCGAAAGTAGGTTATGACAAGCAAGTGAATGATGATTTACGAGTTCGTTTAACAGGATCGGTTTACAACAGTGCACACAGTAAGAGTATTTACTTGTACGATGGTGATAGAGCAGGTTCTAGATACTATTTCGTAATGGAAAATGCAGCAGCGACTTCTAAAGGGAATTTCTTATCAGGTGCCGTTGTTCCAGATTTCAAGAACAAAACAACTTCTTTCATGGTGAATCCATTTGTAAGATACAAAGGATTAGAATTCTTCGGAACCTATGAAAATGCTTCTGGACGTAACTTCTCAGAAACAGATAGAAGAAGCTATAACCAATATGCGGCTGAATTACTATACAGATTCGGTGCAGATGAAAACATCTATATCGGTGGTAAATACAACCAAGTAAAAGGAGAATTAATCTCTGGAAATGATATCAAAGTAGATCGTTTCAATATCGGAGGAGGTTGGTTTATGACGAAAAACATTCTTGCAAAAGCAGAGTATGTAAACCAAAAATACGACGGATACGCATCTACAAGTATTTTGAACGGTGGTAAATTCAATGGATTTGTATTAGAAGCAGTAATTGCTTTCTAAGACAAAACAACCCAAAATAATCCGAAGGGGCGACAAGCCTCGCCCCTTCATTTTTACGAAAGATAAAATGAAAAAATTCATATTACTAGCCAGCTGGTTTTTGGGAGTAATATTGATAAATGCACAAGAGAATAGCCTTCAGATAAACGGAAGTACAAATGTTAATAAATTTAAATGCGCCAATTATGATTTTTATTTTGACAATAACAAGCCTTCGTTTACTGGAAATGATCTCCCAAAAATAAAATTATTGGTCAAAGATTTTGATTGCGGAAACGGAACGATGACCAAGGATTTTCAAAAAACATTAAATGCAACTCAGTACCCTAATTTACATATCAAATTTTTAAATTTTTCAAAAAAAGAAAATAATAAGTATATCGCTACAGTAGAGGTGAAGATGATGACGAAAACCGTAAAATATACCATTGACTTTGTGAGTTCTAAGAACCGATTAATAGGTCAAGAAACGGTGAAGTTTAGCGATTTTGGCATTGTGCCTCCAAAAAAAATGGGCGGGATGATCGTCGTAAAAGACCACTTGAACCTCGTTTTTAATATGGCACTCACCAATTGATTCAGTTCATTTTTCTTTCATAATTTATTATTTTCAAATGGAACCAAAAAAGGCTGCAAAGCTTTTAAACAGGGTTGTTTTTTGAGCCTGTAGCTGATTTTTTCAGTTGCAGGCTTTTTAGTTATGATTATTTTCCCGAAATTCGAATCTTCTCATGATGACACTCGAAACTTCTATTGAATTTCTAAAAGGTATTGGTCCCGATCGGGCCAAAATCATTAAATCTGTTTTGGGTTTATCAACGATAGAAGATCTGCTCCATTTTTATCCGCTGCGTTATTTGGATAAAAGCAAAGTCTATCTCGTAAAAGATTTGGTAGAATCTGAAACGTTGGATATTCAATTGAAAGGTAAAATTACTCAACTTCAAGAAATTAAACACGGAAAAATGAAGCGTCTAAGCGCAAAATTTACCGATGAAACGGGAACGATGGATTTGGTTTGGTTTCAGTACAGCCAATGGATGAAAGAGCAAATTCCGCAAGACAAAGAAGTTTATATTTTTGGAAAAGTAAATGTATTTAATCATCGATTTTCGATGGCGCATCCCGAAATTGAAGCAGTGGAAAGTCGTGAAGAAGAAACGCGCCTACGTCCCATTTATCCAAGTTCGGAAAAGCTAACGAAAAGAGGATTAGGGCAAAAATTTTTTCAAGGAATTTTAAAGAAAATCTGTGCCGAAATTCCTAATTTAATTGAAGAGAATCTGCCTGATGTTCTGATGAAAAAGTTGCAGTTGATGTCTCGATTGCATTCTTTTATTAATATCCATTTCCCAAAAGATTGGGAGCATTATGAACATGCAAATCGACGTTTGAAATTTGAAGAAGCTTTCTTTTTTCAGTTGAGTTATGGTTTGAAAAAGAAAAAGCATGAAGTAACCGCAATTGGAAATCCTTTTCCTTTGGTCGGTGAGCATTTTACGGGTTTTTATCAAGATCATTTACCGTTTGAATTGACCAATGCTCAGAAAAGAGTGGTCAAGGAAATCCGAAATGATATGAAAAAGCCGATTCAAATGAATCGTTTATTGCAAGGTGATGTTGGTTCTGGAAAAACCATGGTGGCTTTACTTTCGATGTTAGTGGCTTTGGATAATGGTTTTCAGAGTGTTTTAATGGCGCCAACAGAGATTTTGGCTCAACAGCATTTTACCGGTTTAAAAGAGCTTTTAAAAGACACTTCAGTTGAAATTAAACTTCTTACAGGTTCTACAAAAACCAAGGAACGCCGCTTGATTCACGAAAGTTTGTTAGATGGAAGTTTGTCTATTTTAGTAGGTACGCATGCAGTTTTGGAGGATGTTGTGAAGTTTAAAAATTTAGGTTTAGCTATTATTGATGAGCAGCATCGTTTTGGTGTCGCTCAGAGAGCGAAATTATGGGCGAAAAATAAAATTCCTCCGCATATTTTAGTGATGACCGCAACGCCGATTCCGAGGACGTTAGCGATGAGTTTCTATTCGGATTTGGATGTTTCGGTGATTGATGAACTTCCTGTGGGGAGAAAACCAATTATTACGGCACACCGAAAGGAAAAAGATCGACTTTCGGTGTTTAAATTTGCAAAAGAAGAAATCGAAAAAGGACGTCAAATTTACTTTGTTTACCCATTAATTGAGGAATCTGAAACCTTGGATTATAAAAATTTGATGGAAGGTTTTGAGCATGTTACCGATTTCTTTCAAGGCTACAATGTGACGATGGTTCATGGAAAAATGAAGCCTGAAGATAAAGATGCGAACATGAATTATTTCGCGAGCGGAAAAGCGCAAATCATGGTTGCTACAACGGTAATTGAAGTGGGAGTGAATGTTCCCAACGCTTCCGTAATGATTATTGAAAGTGCGGAACGTTTTGGTTTGTCTCAGCTTCATCAGCTTCGAGGTCGAGTAGGTCGTGGTGCGGAGCAAAGTTTTTGTGTTTTAATGTCTTCCGATAAGCTTTCCGCAGATAGTCGAAAACGAATAAAGACCATGGTGGAAACAACGGACGGATTCAAAATTTCAGAAGTAGATATGCAACTGCGTGGTCCTGGAGATATTTTGGGAACGCAGCAAAGTGGTGTGGTTGATTTTAAAAAATTGGATTTGGTGGCAGATTCTAAGATTATCAAAGCGTCTAAAGATTTGGTGGATATTTTATTAAAAACCGATCCTCAGTTGCAGCATCCTGATCATCTACGAATCCGAAATCATTATATGCGTTTCTTCAGCAAGCGCTATAGTTGGGGAAAGATTTCATAAAAAAAGCTTATCAAATTTTGACAAGCTTTAAAAAAAAGAGAGAATTGATTATCTAATGAAAAGATCATTTGTTATCATGATTCACTTTTCGATTATCTAAATAAATTTGGATGATTAATGAAAAAATACCAAGTAAGAATATGAAATGTATCCACCCACTAATATTCTTTATCATAAATCCATAATACCATAATACAAAGAATATGGCGCTTAAAATGTAAAACATACGCTTCATTAGAAAGTGCGATAATATCGCGGTTTTCCGCAAATACATCAGTTGAGTGAGAGCGATGTATTTGCGATAATCATTTGTGTTTTATAGTTTCTTTTTAACGAAGTTTTTCAATACGTACGGCATAACGTAACTTGCAACTTGGGCAATTGATTGTCTGTTTTCCACAGCGAAATCAAAAACTTTATCAGCAATATTCTGTTTTACTTCTGTACGTTTTTCATTAAACTCCGTTTTTACATTTTCAGAAAACTGGTTTACTTTTTCTGATAGGTCATCTTTCCATTGTGTTCCTTTGCCTTTCCTTTTGGCGATAAAATAAACAGCAACTGCGACTCCAACTAATGCTCCTACAATTAATCCATCTTTATTTTTCATACCTATCGTTTCATGCGATTGAACGTAGCAAAATTGCAAATCTTCGGTAGAATTGCTATTACAATATTTGTACGAAAGCTTATAGAATTACAACGGATGTCCTATTGATAGGCTTTTGCTTGAATTTTCACATCAAATTAGGAAGTGATTTCGGGAAGATAAATGGTGAATTTGGCACCCACATTTTCTTCACCATAGGCTAGAATAATCCCGTGATGATTTTCTACGATTTTCTTACAAATAGCAAGCCCGATTCCTGTTCCCTCGTATTCAGATTTTCCGTGTAAACGAGTGAATAAATCAAAAATTTGAGGGGAATAAATATGATCGTAGCCAACGCCATTGTCCTTGAATTCAAATTTGTAATAGCGCTCGATGGACTGAGCTCTTTCGCTTAATTCTTTAGGCGCCTTAACGATTTCGCAAGAGATGTTGATGTGTGGGACAACATTGTCTTTACTGTATTTTAGAGAATTGCTGATGAGGTTGGTGAATAACTGTTGGATTTGAAAAGGAATAACCTTTAATACTGGGAATTTATCTCGTTGGATAACGGCGTGCGTTTCTTCAATTTTATCGTGAAGACTGTCTAAAGACAATTCAAAAAGTTGGTTAAGATCCGCCAATTCATAGACTTGTTCTGAACGAGTTGTTCTCGAAAATTGCAAAAGATCATCAATAAGTTTTCGCATTCGTCCAGCAGATGCTAAAATACGATCGACGTACTGTTTTCCGTTGTCCGATAAGTGGTCGTATTCTTTGTCACATAATCTCGAAAGGAAGGTTTCAATTTTACGAAGAGGTTCTTGCAAATCGTGACTGGCAACGTAATTGAAAGCCATCAACTCCTTATTTTGAATTTCTAAGGCGCGGTTTTTTTCTTCAATATTTTCGTTACGAAGTGTTTCTTCGGTAATATCTTGAGTGAAAACTAAATAATACGAGCCTAATTCTTTATCACGAATGAGTTTGTTAATGATTCGTAAATACCGAAGCTGATCATTGTCTTCACGATAAATTCGATGGGTAAAAATTTCGATATTAGATTCGCCCTTATGCATTCGCTCGTAGATTTGCTGCACTTTTGCGACGTCATCGGGATGTAATCGGGAGTTTAGATCATACAGATCTTTAACCATTCTGTTGTAACCAAAACCATAAATCTGCTTTAGATTATCCGAAAAAATAAACGAATCGTTATTAAGAAACCACCTCCAGAAGCCAAATCCGCCAATTTGTTCGGCATCTTTACTCATATAGTTGTAGAATAAAACCTCCTTACTTACGCTCACGAGATTTTCTTTATTCTTAATTTCGTTACTAATGTCCGTTGTGATCCCAAGAATGAATACTTTTCCTGTGGAATCGGTAAACTGACGCTGGCTAATTCGTACGATTTTTGTATCGCCGTCTTTAGTCGTTATTTTTGATACAATGGGGTCTAGAGATAAGGTTTTTACAAATTCTGCGATTTCATCTTTTTTTTCTGGATGAATGTGTTTTCCGAAAACTTGTGCATCGTTTGATGTTTTGTAATTGGGATTATAACCGAAAAGACGATATAAATTATCCGAAAAATGAAATTTATTATTATCGCTATCCAATGTCCAAATTCCAAAATTTCCAACGGTTTCTGCTAATGTTGATTTCTTGAATGCAAGCTCAAGTTCTTCATTGGTTTTTTTTATTAAACGCGATTCTTTCAACATTCTAAAGAAAGCAAATGCAATTAAACCAAGCGAACAAAGTGCAATAACGTACAAATAAAATGGTGTTGATTTTTGGCGAAAATCGAATTCATTTTTTTTATTCTTCAGTAAATTACTTTCGGTTTTTAACATCGTATTCATCGTTTTATGGATGGCTGACATGATGTTTTCTCCTTCTTGTAGTGATTTTTGAAGTTCGGCTTTGTCTTTGAAATTAAATTTTGGACTCACAACTCGATTAACAATTTCGTATTTCTTTTGGATGAGGTTTCCAAGTTGTACGAAATTTTTTTCTTGAGCAGGATTGGTTTTGAAATACGACTGAAGGAATTCGTAATTTAAATTAATTTCCTTCATGTTTTTTAAAATCTGAATGCGCGAATTTTCATCTTTTAGGATAACGTAATTACGTCTTTCTACCTCGATGTCTTTAAGATCGGCATATAGGATTTCAAGTTTTAGCGCGGCTTCTAAAGAATTGTGTACTTGCGCTGAGTTTTGGTTGAGTTTTTCAACATGTTTGTAGGTGAGAGCCATCAAAAAGAAAACCAATGCCAACGCCATAACGCAGATGAGCGTTAATAGAAAGTTGGAACGGTCTATTTTGATTTTCTTCATGCGGAAATTAAATTCTCAGCAGGAAATTTTCCATATTCATGCCTGATGTATGGTATTGCCAGTTCATGGTAACCACGTCCTGCAATACTTTTTTCAAAGCGTTAAAATCGTTTGGTTTTTTGATGTAAATATTGGCGCCAATAACAAACGTTTCTTCGATATGCTCTTCGGAAGACGATGTGGAGTAGATGGCAACGGCTATTTTATCAAGTTTTTCATTTGCTTTTATCTCTTTCAAACACTCGATTCCGTTCTTTTTCGGCATGTTGAGGTCAAGAAATAAAATTTCGGGCAATATGGCGTTTTCACTATTCAAATAGGTCATTAGCTCTGCTCCGTCACAAAAAGTTTGTACTTTGGTAGAAATCTTTAGCTCGTCGAAAGCATCGGTAAATAACATTCTATCATCTTGGTCATCATCTGCTAGAATGATAAAAGTATAGTCCTTATTCATTAGTAATCTGGGTTTTGTACGATAATTCTCTTCTTTTTTTAACGATTTTCTGAAATTGCGTAGGCGTAATCCCAGTTGTATTTTTAAACTGTGTACTCAAGTGTGCAACGCTGGAATAATTCAGCTTGTTAGCGATTTCGGTTAAAGATAAATGGCCAATAACAAGCAGGTGTTTTGCATATTCTATTTTCTGTAAAATAATGAAATTTTCAATTGAAGAATAGGTGACTTCCGAAAAAACATTGGAAATATACCCGTAGCTGTGGTTCAGTTTTTCAGAAAGATAAATGGATGATTTTACATTGACTGGTACATCCGAAAAAACCATCTCTACAATGGCATCCTTAATTTTTTGAACCAACGCAGTTTTCTGATTTTCGATAACTTCAATTCCGTAGTTCTCAAGGTTCCCAATAACACTTTTTTGCGTTTCTTTATTCAGGGGCTCTAGGAATTCGATTTCACCAAAATTAAGCATTTTGTAACGGATGCTCATTTTCTGAAATTGTTCTTCCAAAACTTTTTTACACAAGGTGTTGAAATCAAATTTTACAAAAATCTTCATTGAGTTCTTTTTTTCTTGTTAACAAATATAACCGATTATTTCAAATTTCGGTCGCTTGTGTTTATTTTTTTTCTACGAACATTTTTATGGATTAATATTATTCTCCAAAGGTATATTCCATTAAATAATCATCCATCACGTAGCCGTTCCCAATATCGAAAATACCTTCGTGATAGACCTTGAAACCTTGTTTTTCATACATCTCTTTCGCCGTGTTGTTTTTATTTACGGTGAGAATGATGCGGTTGTTGTTGTACACTTTTGTCCAAATTTTTAGTTGATTCATTGTTGTTTTTCCTAATCCTAATCCTTTAGCGGACGGAATAAGATACAAACGATGTAGTTTGGTTGTGTTGTCTTCATAATTGGTTTCAAAACCAATAAAACCAACAGGATCAAGCTGTTGGTTTTGGATGATATGGTAATGATACGTTTCTTGGTTCATCTGTTTGACGATGTTTTGCGTAGAATACATCAAGTCTAACATATATTCCAATTGTTCTTTACTTAAAATTTTACCATAGGTGTCTTTCCAAGATTCATTCGCTAAATCTTGAATAAGCGTGACATCATCTAAAGTTGCTGGTCGTAACGGCATCGATTACTGAATGTTTTTCATTTCCGCTTTAATCTTCGCTTGCAATTCTTCAGAAGCTTTTACAAGAGGAAGACGAAGGTAGTTTTTAATAATTCCCATTTCCGAAAGAACCGTTTTTACGCCGGCAGGATTTCCTTCAGCAAAAATTAAACGCGTTATTTCAACCATATTGTTGTGGATTTTATACGCTTCATCAACTTTTCTCTCCAAACCTAACTGAACCATTGTTGAAAATTGTTTTGGATAAGCTTGTCCAATCACAGAAATTACACCGTCTCCACCAGCTAAAGTCACAGGAAGTGTATATTCATCATCACCAGAAACCAAACTAAAATTTGCTGGTTTTTTACGAAGAATATCGAAATATTGAGTCATATTCGGAGCCGCTTCTTTAATCATAAATAGATTCGGGAAGTCATTCGCCAAACGCAATGTTGTGCTTGCTTCTAGGTTTTGTCCTGTTCTTCCAGGAACGTTGTAAATGATAATGTTTTTACCGGTTTCAGCTAAAGCTTTATAATGTTGGTAAAGCCCTTCCTGATTTGGTTTGTTGTAATATGGAGAAACGGAAAGTACGGCTGCAAAAGCAGAAAGGTCCGTTTCTTCTATCTGTTTCTTTACTTCGAGCGTGTTATTGCCGCCAATTCCTAATACCAAAGGTAATCTACCATTATTAGCCTTAATAATATGGTCTGTTACCTGTTTCTTTTCGTCCTTAGAAAGTGTTGCAGATTCTGCTGTAGTTCCCAGAACTACAAGGAAATTAGTTCCATTTTCGATATTGTAATCTACTAGTCTCGTTAGCGATTCAAAATCAATGGATAGATCTTCATGAAAAGGCGTAACCAATGCAACGCCTACTCCAGTTAAATTGCTCATAAATACAGATAATTAAAAAACAAATTTAGGATTTTATTCTTTTAAAAAGTGGAAAAAAAATGAGTTTTAACATACATATAGTTATATTTGCACGTATTAGAATGATTGTTATGATGAAAAGGTTTTGGGTGTATCCAGTTTTGGCTTTAACACTCGTTTCTTGCAAAACAAATTGGAGTCTGAATCAAGTTCAGCCTCAAAAAAACACCTCTATTTCTATTGATTTAGAAGAGGATGCGACGATGAAAAACGTAATCGCTCCTTACAAAGAGTCGTTAGAAAAACAGATGAGCGCAAAACTTTCGTACACTGAAGTGGAATTAACGAAGCAAGGCGATAATTCCAGTTTGGGAAATTTATTGGCAGATTATACTTATGATGCGGCTGTAAAGTGGGCAAAAAATAATAATCAACCAGCGATTGATGCCGCGTTGATTAACATTGGCGGAATCCGTTCAACGATTGGACAAGGAGATATTTTGTTGAAGAATGTTTTCGAAGTGATGCCTTTTGAAAACGAATTGGTTGTCGTTAAATTATCAGGAAAGGAAATTCAAGATCTTTTTGCCTATTATTTAGAAAATTTGAAAAATAATCCGGTTTCGAGAATTACAATTGAAACCAAAGGTGGTCAACTTTTAACGGCTTTAATTGATGGGAAAAAAGTAGATCCAGCAAAAACCTATTATATTGCAACCTCGGATTATCTTGCTATGGGTGGTGATAATATGAGTTTTTTCAAAAAAGGGACAATGATTATGACGGGGTTAAAATTGAGAGACCTTTATATTGAAGAGTTTAAAGCGCATCAGAACACGGTTGTTCCAAAAGATATTCGTTTGACCCTAAAAAAATAAGCAGAGAAATGGATAGAAAGCAGTTTTTAAAAATAGCAGCAGCGGGCGGTGTGGGAATGTCTTTAGTTCCGAATACCATGTTTGGGAAATCTCTTATTTTGGATGGAAGCGAAAAGAAATTAACGATTTTACATACCAACGATCAGCACAGTCGTATTGAGCCTTTTGATGCGTCATATACACGAAACCCAAATCAAGGTGGCTTTGCGCGGCGTGCCCATTTGATTTCTGAAATCAGAAAACAAGAATCCAACGTTTTGTTAGTGGATTCTGGAGATATTTTTCAGGGAACTCCCTATTTCAACATGTTTGGTGGTGAGTTGGAGTTTAAACTGATGTCCATGATGGGATATGATGCTTCAACAATGGGGAATCATGATTTCGATAATGGTTTGAAAGGTTTTTTGAACGTTCTTCCGAATGCGAAATTCCCTTTTATTTGTTCGAATTACGATTTTAAAAACACCATTTTAGATGGTAAAACCTTGCCGTATAAGATTTTTAATAAAGACGGAATTAGAGTTGGAATTTTCGGTGTCGGAATTGAATTGGACGGTTTAGTTGGAAAAAAAGAATATCAAGAAACAGTTTATAATGACCCCGTTTCTGTAGCTCAACACTATTCTAATTTTTTGAAGAATGAGAAGAAATGCGATTTGGTTATTTGTCTTTCGCATCTTGGATATAAATTCGATGAAGATAAAATTTGTGATGTGAAATTAGCACCACAAACTGAAAATATCGATTTGATTTTGGGTGGTCACACACATACATTTTTACCAGAACCTCAGACGTACACCAATAGACAAGGAAAAAATGTCTTGATTAACCAAGTTGGTTGGGCGGGCTTACTTTTGGGTAGAATTGATTTTTATTTTGATAAAAACAAGCAAATCAAAAATATTGCTTGGAACAATCACGTTATTGATGAAAAGATTTTAGCATAGTCTATGAAAAGAATTTATCTGTTTGCTTTTATTATGGCTGCTTTTGGCATTTCAGCCCAAAAGATTTCTTCCAATCGTTGGTCAGATTTGTTTTCCTATAACAATGTTCTTCAGATTCGTGAAGATCAAGGAAAACTCATTGCAGCAACAGAAAACGGAATTTTTTATTATACACCTGCAACAGGTGAAATTTCAAAGCTTTCCAAGGCGAATGGGCTTCACGAAGTGAAAATTTCAGCTTTTGACTATAATCCTGAAACAAAGATTGGACTAGTTGGATATGAAAATGGAACGATGGATGTGATTTCCCCTGATGGAATTACTTTTGTTGTCGATATTCCTTTAGCTACCGGATATACGGGTTCTAAGCGTATTAATCATATTTCAATTTCTGGAAATTTAGCAGTGATTTCTGTTGGCTATGGGGTTTCGTTATTCCGATTAGATAAGAAAGAATTTGGAGATACGGCGTTTTTTGGAGCTTCCGGTTCTTATGACGCAGCTAAAGAAGCTGTTATTTTCAATAACAAAGTTTTTGCGGTTACCAATTCAGGGTTGAAATCACACGATATTAATGTGAGTTTTCCAATAAATTCAACGTGGACACAGAATGCAACAGGAACTTTTTCAAATATTTCAGCATCATCTACAAAGATTGGATATACTTCTGCAACTCAAGTTTTTGTTGGTGATGGAAATTTGTTTTCACCAATTCCGCAAACATTTACATCAATAAAAGATTTAGTTATTAAAAATGACGAAACTCTGGTTGCAACAAGCACGTCGGTTTCAGTTTTTAATGCTTCAGGAACACAGGTTAAAGTGAAATCAAGTTCTGAAGAATTAAATACAGGATGGTTTTCCAATTCTCAATTGTTTTTAGGATCAAAATTTGAGGGACTTTTAAACGAGTCAGATCAAAAGTTTAAACCTAGTGGTCCGTATTTTAATACATCTTATAAAATCTCTCTAGTTAAAGATAAGATTCTTGTTTCTACTGGAGCAAGAACAGGTCGTTATAATTCGCCACTTTTTTTTGCTCCTAATAGAGGATTTTATTATTTTAATGGTTCAGAATGGATTTTTCCATCATTTTTTAAGAATAATAGTTCACGATACAATATTTTAGATGCGGTTTCAAACCCGGTGGATTTGGAAGAAACGTTTGTTGCTGTTTATAATGGTGGAGGTGATGTTAATAATGGTTTTTTACAATTTAAATACAACTCTACAACAAACGATTTTGAATTTGTAAAATTACATAATATTGGTCGTCGAACGTGGGCTGTAGGTCTAGAATATGATGAGCTTGGAAATCTGTACGGGACTTCTCAAATGGACGAGAAAAACCCAGGAGTAAATAGTACTTTTTTGTATTCCTTTGATAGAGCTCTTCAAGTATTTAATCAAAAGCAAATTGGTGCAAATGGAGCTCAAAAACCTTTTGTCAAAGAAGGTATTATTTGGCTTCCTAGTCCAAGAAGAAATTACTTCATGGCTATTGATCCAATGAACTCTCCACTTAATTTGAATGATGATAAAGTTTATGAAATTTCTGGAAACAATGGTTTGCCTGCGAACGGGTCGGGAAGCATTAGTGCGGATCTGGATCAATCTGGAGATCTTTGGATTGGTGGTGATACGGGGTTAAGGGTTTTACATAATGCGGTTACATCTATCTCGGAGCCAAATCCGCAAGTTGATCCTATTATTATCGAAGAAAATGGAATTGGCGAAGAATTGTTTAGAGACTCTAATATACTTCAAATTGAAGTTGATTCTGGAAACCAAAAATGGGTTTCTATTGATAATGGTGGTGTTTTTTATTTAAGTTCGAATGGTGAAAGAACGATTAATCATTTTACGAAAGAAAATTCGCCATTGCCAACAAATAATGTGACAGATGTCAAAGTGGATGAAAAAACGGGTAAAGTTTATTTTGTTACTCTAGACGGAATTGTAGTCTATCAAGGTGATGTGGCAAATGTTTCTAGTAATTTTGGTGACGTTTTAGTATATCCGAATCCTGTTGTTTATGCAAATTATAAAGGGAATGTTCGTATTAAAGGTTTGGCAGAAAAAACGAATATTCGGATTACAGATGCTGCAGGAAATTTAGTTCATCAAGCCGTTTGTCGCGGTGGTTTTTACGAATGGGATCTTACAAATCGTGGAAAACGAGTGGCTTCCGGAATTTATTTCGTATTAATGACCAATGCCGATGGAACGGATAAAGCTACAGCGAAAATTGCAGTAGTTAATTAATGGATACGTATACCGGTTTTTTAGTTTCACTTACCAAATATGGAGATCAAGATGCAATTTTGCATTTGATTACCAATGAAGCGGGTTTTCAGTCTTTTTACGTGAAGAATATTTATGCGAAAAAGAATAAGAAAAAACCGTATTTAAGTCTGCTAAATGAGTTGCAAATCGTTACGAGTAAAGGTTTTTCAAAAGGAAATTTGAAATTCGCTAGCAAGTTAGATTTGGTTTCAGAATTACAAGTCGCAACAGATTTTAAAGCTCAGTCTATTGTTTTTTTTATTTCGGAAGTATTTAATTCGATTTTACGAAACGAAGAAAGTTCCAATTGGTTTTATGAGAATATTATTGAGCTACGACATCAACTAGAAAATGAACATTATCATTGTCATCTAATTCTTTTGGTTGTTATGTTAAAGAATTTAGGAGCTTCGCCATTACTTTCTGAACATACTTTTCTTGATCCTGAGGAAGGTGCTTTTGTCAATCAAATGTATAATCGGTATTTTTCTGAAGAAATTTCGACAATTTGGAAAAATATTTTACAATCTCAAGAGCCATTCAAAATTGAAATAAAGAACCAAAATCGGAAAATGATGATGGATTCTTTACTTATTTACTATCAACTTCATATCCCTGGTTTTAAAACGCCCGAATCGTTAGAAGTTCTGCAACAGATTTTTGAAGGTTAAGAAGAGTTCAAATACTATTTTTTTTGCTAACTTTGCAATCGCAAATTTTGTTGGAATTCATGACCAAAAAAGCAGCATATCACACACTTGGATGCAAATTAAACTTTGCAGAAACATCCACTATTGCCCGAGAACTAACTTCGGCAGGATATGATCGTGTGGATTTTGATCAATCGGCAAATGTGTATGTAATTAACACATGTTCGGTGACTGAAAATGCGGATCGTGAATGTAAATTGCATGTAAAACGCGCGATGAAAGCGAATCCTGATGGTTTGGTGGTCGTGGTGGGTTGCTATGCACAATTGAAACCTGAAGAAATCGCTTCGATTCCTGGAGTTGATTTGGTTCTTGGTGCCAAGGAAAAGTTTAATGTGTTACGTTACCTTGAAGATTTGCAAAAATCGGATGAAGGTGTTGTTCATTCTTGCGAAATTGAAGAGGCGGATTCTTTTATTGGAAGTTATTCATTTGGTGACCGTACAAGGGCTTTTTTAAAGGTTCAAGACGGTTGCGATTATAAATGTACGTATTGCACAATTCCTTTAGCTAGAGGGATTTCTCGTTCGGATACAATTTCAAATGTATTGAAAAATGCCAAAGAAATTTCAGAAAAAGGTATTAAAGAAATCGTTCTTACGGGAGTTAATATTGGTGATTATGGAAAAGGTGAATTTGGAAACAAACGTCACGAACATACTTTCTTAGATTTAATTTCAGAACTAAATACAGTTAACGGAATCGAACGAATTCGAATTTCATCAATTGAACCGAATTTGTTGAAAGATGAAGCGATTGAATTGGTGTCAAAAAGTGAAAGTTTTGTTCCGCATTTTCATATTCCATTACAAAGTGGTTCTGATGATTTGCTGAAGAAGATGAAGCGTCGATATTTAACGCAATTGTATTCCAATCGTATTGCGAAAATCAAGGATGTAATGCCCGATGCAGCTATTGGTGTTGATGTTATTGTTGGTTTTCCAGGTGAAACGGAAGAGCTTTTTTTAGAAACCTATTCGTATTTGAATAGCTTACCAATTTCGTATTTGCATGTCTTCACCTATTCGGAAAGAGACAATACGGAAGCGGTAGAAATGGAAGGCGTTGTGCCTATTGCTGAACGTAAAAAACGGAATAAAATGTTGCGAATTTTATCCGAGAAGAAAAAACATGAATTTTACGAATCTCAATTAGGGAAAACATTCCCTGTACTTTGGGAGCATGAAAATAAAGAGGGAATGATGTATGGGTTTACGGAGAACTATGTTCGCGTTCAAAAACCGTATGATGTTCATTCTGTTAACGAAATCGAGTGGGTCGAACTTAAAAAAATCGAGTCCGATGGGACGGTTTCCGTCTCGCCCTCTTTTGCTGCATTTCTTGCAGGCATCAACTAATTAGACAATTTTTTAAAACTTTTATTGTTCAATGTGAATTTCCTATCTTTGGTCAGGAAGGTTAATACTTTTTTATGAGAAAACAATTTTTGCTTTTTGGTGCTATTGTTGTCGTTGCAAGTTGGGCAATCGGCTATTTTACAAGCTCCACGTATTGGGTCCCAGCAATTTTTACAATTATTTACGCTGTGGGCGTTCAGAATGTGTTTCAGAAGAAACATGCAATTCTTAGTAATTTCCCTGTTTTAGGGTATTTTCGGTATTTCTTTGAGATGATTTCTCCAGAAATGCAGCAGTATTTTATCGAAAGAGAAACCGATGGGAAACCTTTTCCAAGAAATCAAAGATCTGCAGCGTATCGTAGATCAAAAAATATCAGTGATACAGTAGCGTTCGGAACGCAATTAGAATTAAATCACAGAAAATACGAAGGAATTAAGCATTCTATTTATGCAAAATCACCTGTAGAAGAGCTGCCTAGAGTTGTGGTTGGGAATCACCAATGTACACATCCATATAATGCGTCTTTGTTTAATATTTCGGCTATGAGTTTCGGTTCGTTAAGTGATCGTGCACAAACAGCTTTAAATAGAGGGGCTAAAAAAGGAAACTTTTATCACAATACGGGAGAAGGAGGGATTTCTCCATATCACCTTTCTGCTGGTGGAGATTTGGTTTGGCAGGTAGGAACAGGATATTTCGGATGTCGTGATGATCAAGGGAAATTCTCCCCCGATTTATTTGCTAAAAATTCGGCGTTGCCAACAGTGAAGATGGTTGAAATTAAACTTTCTCAAGGTGCAAAACCTGGTCATGGTGGGGTTTTACCTGGAGTGAAAAATACACCGGAGATTGCTGCAATTAGACACGTACAGCCTGGGATGACAATTATTTCGCCACCATCACATACTGCTTTTTCTGACGCAGCTGGTTTATTGAAATTTGTTCAACAATTAAGAGAATTGTCGGGTGGGAAACCAATTGGTTTCAAAATTTGTATTGGTGATACAAAGGAGTTTGAAGATATCTGTGCTCAAATGAATATTCTGAAAATTTTCCCAGATTTCATTACAGTCGATGGTGCTGAAGGTGGAACAGGAGCTGCTCCGCCAGAATTTTCAGACGGTGTTGGTATGCCTTTAGAGCCTGCTTTGATTTTTGTGAATAGAACTCTGAAAAATTTCCAAGTTCGTGATAAAATTAGAGTGATTGCGAGTGGAAAAGTATTAACGTCTCTTGATATTCTAAGAGCAATCGCGATGGGCGCAGATTTGTGTAACAATGCGAGAGGATTTATGTTCTCGTTAGGATGTATTCAAGCATTACGTTGTAATACGAATGAATGTCCTGCTGGGGTTGCAACTCAAAATAAGATGTTAATTAAAGGTCTTGATGTGACAGATAAAAGTGAGCGTGTGTACCATTTCCATAAAAATACACTTCGTATGTGTAATGAACTGATTGGTGCCGCTGGTAAGAACTCGTATTCCGAAGTGGACGCGTCATTATTTATGCGTGGAGACGAGTTTGAGCATCTAGCAGATCAATACTTCCCAGATATTTTAAAGAATGTGAAGAATTAATTTTTCACGTAATGATACTAAAAAAGGTTCCAATTTATTGGAACCTTTTTTTACGTCGAATTTTTCTAAATTCTTATTCTTGTGACGCTGGTCTAGCAGTCGATTTATACACTTGGAAGTTAAATACAAAACTTCTGTTTCTAAATGTTGAGGTATAATGTGTGTCTCTCGCGTAAGCGGCTCTTGATGGAACAATGATTACACCTTGCAAATTAAAGTTGCTGGAATCACTTATATTAAAGCTTTTGAAAGCTTGCAAACCTTGTTGTAAACCTTCAATTTCGTAGTAGCTTCTTTTTTTAGCGTCTTCAACTGTTGCCTTTTCCATTACATCTTTCTTCACATAATAATAATACGGATCAATTTCTGGAACTCCAGATCCATCAATCGTATTTCTAAAACTATATTCAGAAGCGTAGGTTACCGAATTGTCTTTTTCAACTTTCGAAAGAAATGTTGAACTTTTTGACATAAAACGTAGGATATCTGTAGCTCCAATTGTAGTTGCTGTCGCAGCATCTGGCTGTGCACCAGCTCTTTTAATAATCACAACACCGTTTTCCAAAGTGGTTTTATCCATTGCAGAAAGCTTGGTGTAATTATCATCAGCTGCATCGGTGCTACTAAATGCTTTAATCACCCCTTGTGTATCAAGATAATGATCATCCAAATATTTAGCAATAGCCTTATCGTCATTTGCATTTTGATCTGCAATATTGCTAGGTTCCTCGATTATTTCAATATCATTAGTGTCATCTTCCTTACAAGAATGTAACGCAATACCGATTGTAAGTAGGCATATCCATGCTTTTTTCATGAAATTAAGTATTTTTGAAGCACAAAAGTAGACAAAAAATATGAGAATAGATAAATTTTTATGGAGTGTTCGGGTTTATAAAACACGAAGTATCGCTGCCGATGAGATTAAAAAAAACAAAGTGACAATTGGAGATCAGCAAGTTAAAAGTTCTCGTGAAGTAAAAATTGGAGATTTAATAAAGATTCGGAAGAATCAAATTGATTTTCGAATTAAAGTAAAAGATATTCCAAAAAGTCGGGTAGGGGCGAAGTTGGTTCCGGATCTTATTGAAGACAGAACCGAAAAAGAACAATACGAAATCCTCAAGCTGAAACGAATGCAGCAGAATTATTACCGTGCCAAAGGTGAAGGTCGCCCAACGAAGAAAGACCGTCGGGAGATTTCCGATTATATGGAAGATGATGCCATGATCAGCTTTAGCGAAGAAGATTGGGATACATTCTTTACTTCGCTTGAGGAAGATCAAGAATCTGAATAATTTCTGCAATCACTTCTTCTGGCTCTTTGTTGTCGGTTGATACAGTGTATTTGCATTTAGAATAATACGGCGTGCGCTCGAATAGATGTTTTGCAATAAACTCAGGGAGCGCATCGTCTTCTAATTTAGCAATCAACGGACGTTTTGCCTTGTTAGGAGCCAAGCGTTGGACTAAAGTGGGAATATTTGCCCTTAAATAAATACTTTCCGATCGATTGTTAATAACTTCAATGTTATTGTAATATACAGGAGTTCCACCGCCCAAACTTAGAATGCTATTTTCTCGTGTTGCTAGAATCTCTTCTAAAGTTTCTCTTTCTAGCTTTCTAAAGTAGATTTCACCTTTCTTTTCGAAGATTTCTGCGATACTGGATTTGTTTTTCAAAATTATTTCCTTGTCTAAGTCAATAAGTTCAAAATTTATTTTTTCGCTTAATAATTTGGCAATGTGAGATTTGCCGCTACCCATGTATCCTGCTAGAGAAATAATCATAATTTTATTTTGCACAAATGTGATAAAAAATTTTGAGATTCAAAAAAAAGACATATCTTTGCACCACTTTTGAAACGGGGGAAACCTCGTGATACAGTGGCCGACTCGGTAGCTCAGCTGGTAGAGCAATACACTTTTAATGTATGGGTCCTGGGTTCGAATCCCAGCCGGGTCACTTTTAGAAAAACGTTCTTTATTTTGAATTTTTTCTCGCCTGTGTGGTGAAATTGGTAGACACGCCATCTTGAGGGGGTGGTTTCCTATGGATGTGCTGGTTCGAGTCCAGTCGCAGGCACTCACAC
>JAFAFC010000023.1 GCA_023423715.1 Bacteroidota bacterium | reverse complement strand
ACTTCGGGGCATGCAAAGCACGCCCCGAAGTGTTAACACCAGTTTCTGTGGAACCGAAACCTCACTAAATATCTTCTATTTTGAATTCTTCAAAATCTTAGCTTCTTCCCATAGTACATCCATTTCTTGGAGCGACAAATCAGCTAATTTTAAATTTCGCTGATTAGCCAATTCTTCCATCAATTGGAAACGTGAAATAAATTTCGTATTCGTCTTTTCCAACGCCGAATCTGGATTTAAATCGGTAATTCGCGCATAATTAATGAGCGAAAAGAAAACATCACCTAGTTCATTTTCCTTCTCTTCTTGCGAATCTGCTTCTAGAAATTCAGCAAACTCCTCTTCTACTTTCTTCCAGGCATCGTGCTCGTTTTCAAAATCGAAACCAATTCCTTTTACTTTATCTTGAATTCGATAGGCTTTTACCATACTCGGTAATCCTTTGGGAACACCTGCAAGAATCGATTTATTACCTTCTTTCAACTTTAGTTTTTCCCAATTCTTCTTCACTTCTTCTTCATCTTTCACCTCAACATCACCATAAATATGAGGATGACGAAAAATAAGTTTCTCGTTCAAAGAATTAATAACATCAGCAATATCAAAACTCCCCTTTTCTGATCCGATTTTTGAATAAAAAACCAAATGCAAAAGCACATCACCTAATTCTTTCTTAATCTCGTTTAAATCTTCATTAAGCAAGGCATCCGAAAGTTCGTAGGTTTCTTCCAAAGTAAGATGCCTAAGCGATTGTAAGGTCTGTTTCTGATCCCAAGGACACTTCTCACGAAGATCATCCATAATATCCAACAACTTTCCAAATGCTTCCAATTTTTGTTCTTTCGTATTCATATTCTCTCTAAAATTATGACAAAAAAATGCCTAAGATTAAACTTAGGCAAAGGTATTATTTTAAAGTGACAAAGACTTATCCTTGCTTTCTTTGTGTGCTTTTTGCAGTAGATTTTGCAGTAGAAGTTGCTTTTACTTTAGGAGCAACTGTTTTTGGTTTAGCTGCTGCTTTCTTTGGAGCTTCTTTTTCTGATTTTGCTTCCGCTGGATTTTCTGGATCCAAAGTTTCTGGTTCTGCTTTTACAAAGCTTTCTGGCGTTACATATCCTGCTTTGCTTAAGATGTTATACCATTGCGCCAATTTCTTGATATCTGAAATATAAACACGCTCTGTATCGTAGTTTGGAAGTGCAGTTGACATGAAATCCTTCAACTCACCTTCAGAAGACTTGTGAGAAAGCGTTTCTTTATATTCATTTGCTTTTGCGATGTTTTCAAAAACTTCAAATAAAGGAACTTCCTTTTCAAACGTATACATTGAAATATTGTCTAATAGACTAACTTGAGACGAGTTTCCGATGCTGATTTTCTTCTTGCTAGTCACGTCCTCAATAATAAATCCGTTTCTTAATTGAGAAACCAACTTAAATAATCCTGGTTTTCCAGAAATAGAAATGATTTTTTCTAATTGCATATTTTTAATTCTTAAGTATTCAAATTGTACATTTTTGTATCAAATAAGACACCAAAACCTATTTTGGAAATCTCATTTTATAATTCACACCAACATCACCGCCGGCAATTCGCTGTAATTTACCTTTCACCAACTTCTTTTTCAAAGCGCTTAAATGATCAGTAAACAGAATTCCGTCAATATGATCGTATTCATGCTGAATTACACGGGCACGAATATCCGAAAAAGTATCGGTATGTTTTACGAAATTTTCATCGTAATATTCAATAACAATAGTCTCTTTACGCTTCACATCTTCACGAACGTCAGGAATAGAAAGACAACCTTCGTTGAACTTCCACTCTTCTCCGCTTTCTTCCAAAATTTGTGCGTTAATAAAGACTTTTTTGAAGGTTTTTAATTCCTCCGCAATATCTTCATAATCCTCGTCTTCTGCTAATGGCGTAATATCCACAATAAAAAGACGAATATCCAAACCAATTTGTGGCGCTGCCAAACCAATTCCGTTGGCACCATTCATGGTTTCGAACATATTATCAATAAGCGTTTTCAGCTCGGGATAATCTTGATCGATATCTTTTCCTACTTTGCGGAGAACGGGGTCTCCAAATGCTCTAATGGGTAATATCATCTTTGCTTCTGTTCCAAATAATTTTGTAAAATAATCGTGGCACTTACTTTATCAATAAGCTCCTTTTGCTCTCTTTGTTTCTTGTTCTTCCCACTTTGGCTAATAAAAAAAGAAGCCATTTTCGAAGTAAAACGTTCATCAAAACGAACGACAGGAATCGTTGGAAATTGCTTTTCAAACTCAGCAATAAACATCAAAATATCGGTTTCTACTGCCGACATATTTCCTCGTAAATCCGTTGGTTGACCAACAACCAGGGTTTCTACTTTGTTTAATTGAAAATACGATTTCAAAAAATCAAAGATTAGAGGTGTTTTCACGGTCTCCAACCCGCTTGCAATAATTTGCATATCGTCCGTTGCAGCAATACCACAACGTGCTTTCCCGTAATCTACTGCAAGTATTTGTGCCATAGGCTGCAAATTTAATAAAATTATACCAACCTACAGAATATAGAAAAGACTTCTATGAAAGAAGCCTTCTCAGAAATTAATGTGAAAATTAAATGACGTATCGTTACATGGTTAGTTGGTAGTTTTTATCCACAAGCGTAGGGTTTTTAATTTTGACGTAAGTTTTTAATAATCATACTTTTGAAAGCGTCACAAGCGACATCTTAGTTTCCACTTGTGTAAAACTAATTCTTTAGAATTGAAAAAAAAATAGAACTTTTGTGTTATTTTTATGTTTTAAGAATTTATGAAAACACTGATTCTTGTACGCCACGCTAAAAGTGATTGGACACACGATGTTCCTGATTTTGATCGTCCACTGAATGAAAGAGGACACCAAACTGCGCCTAAAATGGCGAAATTTCTTCTTGACAATTCCGTGGCTATCGATCAATTTATAAGTAGCCCTGCAAAGCGTGCCTTAACAACGTGTCGTTATTTTGCAGAAACGTATGGAAAACCAAAAATTAAGAAAGTAGAAGATCTTTATGAACCTCATCCTGAAGATTTTCTGAATACCATTTTAGAGGCGAATGATGAACTTCAATCGATTGCTTTGTTCTCCCACAATCCTGGAATTTCAGATTACGCTTCGTCTTTAACGGAAAACATGCTCGAATTGAGTACTTGCGCAGTCGCGATCTTCGAAATAGATTGTGACGAATGGTCTCAGTTTGAAAGAGCCAATAAAAAATTACTAGCCTTTTACAAACCAAAAGAGGTTTTCGACAATTAAAAAAAGTAAAAAAAGCGACCGAATTGGTCGCTTTTGTATTTTTAAATCAAGATGACTATTTTTTCGGGTTAACACGTTTCAAATCCAAGTCATCAAAATCAAAACTGAAATCTGTAATATCTGAAATGGCTTTAATACTCGCACTTTGCGCTACACCTTTTTCATCATAATCGAAATTGATAAAAGCATCCGCATCATAACTACGATCGTCCCATTTAATAATAAACGTGTTGTTGGTATAAGGCAACAAACTTCCTTTTAAACGCGGAGATTTTTCACATATTAGTCGATAGTCATTTCCATTTTGAGTAATGACAACATTTCCAAACCAAGCATCACGATACGTTCCTACAAACTGTTCTGCTTTTGGTTGCAAGGTTTTATTTTTTGCAAACTCAGCTGATTTTGCGAAAATTTCTTTCTTCCCTTTTTCAACATCTTCGTTGTATTTACTCATTCGATCACCGTATGTTTTTAACCAATTGCGATCTTCAATTCCTAAATACGAGTCTTTTACGGTATTTGTAATCGTATTAAAAGCGGCACCCGATTGTTGATTTGTTAGCACAACAATTCCTAATTTAAGATCTGGAATCATCGTAAATTGAGTTACCGTACCAATTAAACCACCTGTATGTTGAACTTGACGATGCCCTTTAACATCAGAAATAAACCAACCCAAACCGTAACCGTAGAAATTAGAATCGTACGGATTTTTTAAAGCCATTGGAGCCGGTTGCTGAATTTGCCACAATTGCTGAATCTGCTTATCCGAAACCAATTTCTTTCCATCTTTCGTTGTAAACCCATTCATCAAACAATCTGCCCAAATCATCATATCATCCACATTGGACATGATTCCGCCCGCAGCATTTGCCGTTTCATTCCAATCATGAGGAACTGCAATTGCTTTTCCATCTACAGGAGCATGAGCATCAATAATATTCGCCGACTTTGCAGCTACTGCACGATTATACGAACCAAAACTTGCTTTCATCCCAACCGGTTTCAAAATTCGTTGCTCAATAAAATCAGCCCAAGAAAGTCCAGAAACACGATGGATAACTTCGCCAGCAACAATAAACATGATATTATTATAGTCTAACTTATCTCTAAAACCATTTTCTGGTTTCAAATAACGAACATTATGAACGATGTCGTTTACCGACAACGGACCGCCTTCAGGGAAAAACATTAAATCTCCTTGTCCTAATCCTAATCCAGCACGATGCGTTACTAAATCCTTAATGGTTACTTGACTCGAAACATACGGATCATACATTTGAAATTCTGGAATGTGTTTGGTAACGGGATCATTCCAATTTAGTTTACCTTCATCTGCTAAAATCGCTAACGCAACACATGTAAAACCTTTCGAATTCGACGCAATTCCCACCAACGTTTCATCATTCATCGCTTGATTGGTTTTCAAAGATCTTTTCCCAAAACCTTTGGCGTAAACCGTTTTGCCATCTTTGATAACTCCAACGGAAATTCCGGGGACATCAAAAGTCTTTAAAGTATTCTGAATTAGTTCATCCATTTTTTTCTCTTCTACTTGCGCGTAAGCCGAAGCAATGGAGAAAGCGACAAAAGTCAGCGTAAATATGCGTTTCATTCTCTAGATTTATTTTCCCAAAGATAACGAAATACTTAACTTTGTAAAAATCTAGAAAGTAAATGGAAACGAAAAAAGAGTTTTTCTTAGAATGCTACAAATTGGGCATCATTAAGTTTGGAAGGTTTACCCTAAAAAGTGGTATCGAAAGTCCATTTTATGTGGATTTACGCCCTTTGGCATCCGATCCTAAAATCTTAAAAAGCCTTGCAAATTATCTTTTGGAAATGCTTCCTTTGGATAATTTTGATCTTATTTGTGGGGTTCCTTACGCGGCTTTACCTATGGCTACGGCGATGTCTTTAGAAAGTTATATTCCGCTAATTATCAAGCGAAAAGAAGCGAAAGAATACGGTACAAAGAAGATGATTGAAGGAATTTACCAAAAAGGACAAAATTGCTTATTGGTGGAAGATGTGATTACTTCTGGAAAGTCTCTTGTAGAAACCATTGCTGAAGTTGAACAAGAAGATCTTAAAGTTTCGGATATTGTTGTTGTTTTGGATCGTGAACAAGGCGGAAAAGAGCTTCTACAAAGCAAAGGATTCAATGTTCATACATTGTTTACGATTTCTGAAGTTTGCGAAATATTGAAAGAAGAAAATCAATTAAGTGCTGATGATATTCAACGTATCAAAGACTTTTTGGCAGGAAATAAAGTTCAATTCGAAGAAAAGAAAAGACCAACATACGAGCAGAAACTAGAAAGCTGCCAACATTCGGCTGCTAAAAAACTTCTAGATATTACACTTCAAAAAAAATCAAATCTAATCGCTTCGGCTGATGTAATCACGACCGCCGAATTATTGGCTCTTGCCGAAAAGGTTGGTCCACACATCGTTGCGTTAAAAACGCACATCGATATAATTACGGATTTTGATTTTGATACGACCATTCTTCCACTTCGCGATATTGCTGAAAAACATAATTTCCTGTTAATGGAAGACCGCAAGTTTGCCGACATTGGAAGTACGCAAGAACTGCAATACTCGTACGGAACCTATAAAATTTCGTCTTGGGCAGACTTAATCACTTCTCAAGTTATTGGCGGTTATCAATCTTTGGATTTCTTCTTGAATTCCGGTGTTATTGCTATTTTAAGTATGTCTTCAAAAGGAACTTTAACAGATCAAAACTATTTTGAGCAAGCTTTAAATATCGCTCAATCGCATCCAAATGTTATTGGTGGAGTTTCTCAAAAACCGGTTTCTGAAGATTTATTACTTTTCACTCCGGGAGTTAATTTAGATTCCGCAGGTGATGGAAAAGGGCAACAATACAATACGCCAGAGCACGTTTTCAACAATTTAGGAACCGATTTCATTATTGTTGGACGAGGAATTTATAAAGCGGGCGAACCTGAAAAAGCTGCTTTAGAATATAAAATTGCAGGTTGGGAAGCGTATTTAAGTTCTTTAGCTTAGCTTATTCTTGATTATTAGCCAATTGATAAAATCGCTTGATTGTCGTTGGCTTAAAATGATATTTTGCAGTGACGGTTACAGGCGCATTAACATCCAATTCGTACCAAGGAGACAACCTTGATTTTGGATTTTTAATAATGTGAATGTCCTGAGCAGGCATAAAACTTTCGGCAAGAAGATACAACTTCTTGCCATTTTTGTCTTTAGCAATGCCAACAATAATCACGCAATGACCAGGACTTCCAGGCGTAATAATCATGTCACCAACTTGAATATCGCGATTATTTTTCACCAACACACTTTCTCGATCAAGTGAAATAGTTCCTGCATACTGAAAAACCAAATCCAAATATTTGCGAAAATTAGTGTACGAATCATCAAATTTCGCTTTAGAAACGAAACGTACACGCTCCCCTTCTTCTAGAGTTCGAATACCTTTTTTGAAATCATTCCAAGAGAGGGATTGCCCACTTGTAAATTGAAATGTAATCTCATCAAAATGTTTTTGCTTCCATAGAAACTCCGCATACAAACGAATCCAAGCATCGGCGCATTGTTGTAAATCCCGATCACCAACATCAATGTCTAAAATTGCTGCATGAAACATTTGATAAGGTGTGGGTTCATTTTTAAAATTACGGACTGGAAACCCTTCGGGCAATAAGGTTTGATGAATTAAAAAATCTGCAAAAGTTCCCGCATTTTCCGTTTGCCAAGCAAAACCTTTCGGTGGTACAAAACGGTTTCGAATCGTAGATTCGGAAGGATTATAGGCAAATGGTCGTACTTCTTCTTCAACCTGACTATAAGCCATTTGAAAAGTAAAAATGAGTCCAATAAAAAGTAAAAATGCCTTCAATAACCTGATTTTATTCAAAATTAGAGAAAATATTCAGATTCCTTCTCAACTTAAAGCGGATGATTTTAAGATTTCAAGTATATTTGGCATCTGTATGACGAAAATGAAGTGTTTTATCGGCTTATTTTTATTGATGGGATTTTTTGTAAATGCCCAAACCGACAGCATTTACATTCATGCTACCTTAGAAAATGACCTAAAAACGGTCCGCATTCATCAAAAAATGCGGTATACAAATCCGTTTGATAAGCCAATTAATGAAATTAAATTGCTCAATTGGATTTCGGCCTATCAAAAAACAGGGACTCCACTTGCCAAAAGAAAGCTAGAAGATCGAAAAAAAGACCTTTATTTTTCTAAAACGAAGGACTTAGGGCATTTAGTAAATTTAGAATTGAATTCGTCACCTTACCAAGGTGATTTGAAAAATGAAAATCTTCGAATCCCTCTGAACGAGCCACTAGAAGAAGGAAAAAGTACAGAACTGGATTTAACGTATTCTTTAGTTTTGCCAAAATCAAACTTTACAGGCTATGGTTCGGATGAAGCGAAAGTATTGTTGAAATATTTTTTCTTGGTTCCCGATCAGTTTGAAAAAGATCATCCAGAAAATCAATACTATCTTGATATTGAAGAAAAGCCTTCGGGAAGCCGATTTTGGAGCATTGATTTTTCGCTTCCAGAAATGTATTCGTCAGAATCTAATCTTCCGAAAACAACCTCAACGCATTTTGAAGGGCAACTTTATACAGAACCAATTTTCTACATTTCATTAATTGAAAACGATCGTATTTTGACGGAAATTGATGGAACAACAATCCCCGTTCATTTTGGATATCCATTAACTCCAGCGGAAAAAACGAATCTGGAATTCTATCTTCCGTTACAATTAAAATTCATCAAAAAACAAGTTGGAACCCTACCAGAAAAACTCTTCATTTCTAAAAAATTCAAAGATAAAAACGATTTTTTCGGAAACGATGATATTAAGTTTTGGAAGTTCAAATTTCCGATGTTTTCGGAAGGAGAAAAAGTCGATTTGGATTATTTTAGCATCATTTCTGCAGCAGCTGTAGACGCAAGTTTTGCGAATTATAAGAAAGAACAACATTGGATTCAGAATGGTATAAAAACCTTTTTAGAAAAGGAATATTTAGAAACGTTTTATAAGGATAGAAAGCTTTTAGGCGATTTAACGGAGAATGTCAAAGTATTAGGAATTCGTCCACTAAAAGTGTCTCATGCTTCCAAACTAAATTTACTAGACCGATACGGAATCACCTATCAATACATAGCTTCTCAGAATTTTGATCAAAAAATTGGTGAAGATTTCCCGACGATGAGCAACTTCAATGAAATGGCAATAAGTCAGTTTGAAACAGGCTTATTATTTTCAAACATTTCACATGAATTAGGCGAAAATCGATTTCAAAATTTCTTAACGAGTTTTATCGGTGAACATAAAAATGGATTTACAAATGATGAATTTTTAAATCAACTTTCAATCATTTCAGATCAAAAAAGCAGCTATCTCGAACCAATAATTGACGAGCGAAACCACCTTAATTTTAAATTAAAAAACTTTAAAAATCTTCCGAATGGTAACCTTCAGTTGAAGGTTACCCGAAATACACCGCATGCAATTCCATTTCGTATAAAGACAGAAAGTGAAAACGGAACGCAAGAATATTGGTTTGATACGAAACAAAATGAAAAACATACTTTAGTAGAAGTTCCTGACAACGAGGTAAAAAAAATCATCGTTAATGATGACTACTCCTTTCCTGAAAAGAAATTGGGAGACAACTACCTTTATAGTTCTGGCTTGTTTTCAAATATGAAAAAACTAAAGTTTAAACTTTTTCAGGACATTCCAAACCCAGAATATACAGAAATCTATATCAATCCGCGTTTTACATTCAATGCTTATGACAAGGTTTTATTAGGTTTGAATTTTAGAAACAAATCGTTGTTTGATCAAGACTTTGTTTATTCGGCAACGCCTTATTTTAGTACAGGAACAAGTAAAATGATGGGTTCTGCAAGTGTTGCCTACAGTTATAGACCGTTAAATAGTTTCTTTCGGTCGCTAACTTTTGGTGCAGCAGGCTCTACTTTCCATTACGATTATAATTTAGGCTACCGAAAACTTTCGTTATTGGGAAGTATGAATTTCACCAAGGATCCAAGGAGTACAATTAACCGAAACTTAAGTGTTTCTTATAACTTTTTTGACAAAGATCTTTCACAAGAAATGATTCTAAACAAAGATTATGACCGTTATAATTTGTTTAGCATTGGTTATGGATACTCGGAAAACCGAATGATTCATGAATTTGCATTTGGCGGAAATGTCCAATTTATGGAAGATTATAAGAAGTTATCTGCAGAAGCATCCTATCGTTTTGAATACGCTAGAGATAAAAAAATAGCTTTCCGAGTTTTTGGAGGAGCCTTTATCAATAACAAAACCAGAAATGATTTATTCGATTTCGGGATTTCTAGAATCTCGAATTATGCCTTTTCGTATGGACTTTTAGGACAAAGTGCAACCGATGGAATCTTGGCTCAACAGTTTATTCTAGCTGAAGGAGGTTTTAAATCGGATGTTGGAAAATCGGCCAACCAATGGATTTTCAGCACCAATGTTGACGCTCATGTTTGGAAATGGTTTAATCTGTATGGCGACGCCGGAGTTTATAAAAGTAAACAGCAAAATCCGCAATTTATATGGGATAGCGGTGTAAAACTAAAAGTTATTCCTGATTTTCTGGAAATCTATTTCCCCATCCAATCCAGTTTAGGATTCGAACCCTCATTTAAAGATTACGGTAAACGAATTCGTTATACTTTAGTTTTTGATCTTGGAGCTGTAACAAGCTATTTTAGAAGAGGTTGGTTTTAAAAAAATAAGCAACCCTTTCGAGTTGCTTATAAGTATAAAAATCTTAAAAAAGATTATTTTTTGATGATTTTCTGAGAAACATTTTCTCCATTTACATTTCCTGTAACAATGTACATTCCTTTTGCAAGGTTAGACACATTCAAAATCGTTCCATCATTAACAGCAGCCGCCTTTACAACTTGACCGTTAACGTTTACAATTTTGATATCCCCTTTTGCAGCAAATTGAAGTTCATTACCCACTAAACTATTTTTAACCAAAGTAGCTTTTCCTTTAGCAACATCAGAAGTAGAAAGTGTTGATGAATTTTCAGGAGTAGGAGTCGCTTTTACAAAATCTGCGGCATTATCGTTCGTATCACCACCAGCTCTAGTCGCAGAACTTGCAGTGTCTAAAGCTGGAGCAGCTCCAGTGCCTTCAAAAGCATTTGCCGTTCCATAACCAACAAAATCTAAAACATTAGCACCACTTGGACTAGATACTTGTGTTAAGTCTTTTGATAAAGCTACTTTACCATTTGCTGCAGCCATATTAAAACCTCCATTGTATGTATTTCCGTTAGTCAAACTAGTGTTGGTCGTAGCTTGAAAATCAGCCGTTGGTAATGCTGCACCAGCAGTCGCTGGAGTTGAAGGTACCATTTCAATTAAATACTTCTGTCCCGGATTTAGTGTAATTGATGGTAATGCAACATAAGAATTGAACGTTCCTGCTGTAGCTGCATACTGCAAAGAAGCTCCATTTAATGTTTGTACAGTAGTACCAATATTTTTCAATTCAACAAAATCGTTAATATAAACTGCTGTAGCACCGCCGCCGCCGCCATACACCTCACTAATAACAATTTGTGCATTCGCACTAAAACCAATTGCTGCAATTGCTAATAAAGAATAAAGTTTTTTCATAAAGTAAAATTTAAAGTTATATTATCGTAAAGTTACAAAATTATTTACCTTTCTTAAGGTTAAATTTAAGTTTTATAAACAAAAAAAACAGCTACTTGACGAGTAGCTGTTTTAGTTCAAAAAAAATACGAACTTATTTCTTAATTACTTTCTGTGTCAATGCTTTACCATTAACAACACCAGAAACTAAATAGATACCATTTGATAATGAAGACACATCAATAGTCGTTCCTTCATTTACTGAAGCAGTTTTTACAACTTGCCCATTCATGTTGATAATTTTAACTTCAGACTTTGCAGCAAAAACAAGCTCATTAGTAACCCTAGTATTTTTAACTAATTGAACTTTTTTACCATTTACATCATTTAATCCTAATGATTTTTGTTGATAGGTGATTGTAATTGAAGGAATTCGTAATTGCAAGTTAGAACTCCCACCTACGTGAGCATTGGTAAATTTCAATGATTTATCTGCTTTTATACCACTAATAGTGTAGGTTGTTCCCGCCAAAGGCACCGCTTGGTTAGTTCCACCATTAACACTATAGGTAACTGCCGGTGCATATCCACTGTGAGCAGTAAAAGTTAGCTCAGTAATTTCAAATCCTTCTGCAGGTACAATGGTAAAAAAATTTCCATTTCCAGTTGCACGAACAGAATAAATACGTACACCTGCTGGAGCGCCCGAATAAAAAGTTGGAAACTGACCCCCTTCTCCCTTATCGGTTGTAAAAGAAATGTTTGAATCAATGGTTCCTGATGTTACCTCTGAAGCATTTGCACCTGAAAAAGTGTATGTTACCGTTGTTTGTGCAAAGACAGCAGCTGAAAAAACAACAGCCGCAAATAAAGAATAAAGTTTTTTCATAAATAAAATTTTAAATTAACTCCTCAAAAATATCCCTATTAATTAGGGTTCCCAAACTTTTCATATTAATAAATTGTAAAATCAGCTCAATAATCAACAAGATATTCCGTTATTTTACAACGAATTTGGATAGTTTGGTTTGAAGAAGATTTACTGCCTCTTATTTATTCTTTTCTTGGGTCTGATAAGCATTAGAGCTCAGGTTTTTCGTTGGCAAAATCCAAACACAAAAGACAGCCTCAAAAAAGACAGTCTTATAGCATCCAAAATCAATAAAGATGTCTTTCAAAAAGACACATTAGATTTCATTAAAAAGCAGCATACTCGATATATTGAGGAAGAATTAAAAGTAAAAAATGACCGTTCCAAAATATTGGGAGATTTACAATCCAAAGGTTCCATTATTCGTGGAGTAACTTTCGGGAACAACCAAGGTTCTTCCGTACAAAGTACGATGGATATGCAAATTAGCGGAAAACTTGCGCCTGACGTTTCTATTCTAGCAAGTATTTCTGATCATAATTTACCGATTCAAGCAGATGGATATACGCAAACTTTAGAAGAATTTGATAAAATTTATATACAGTTAAACATCCGTAAAAATTCAATTTTACGAGCGGGACATTTGGATTTGCAAGACGAAAAAACGTATTTCGGAAGATACCAAAGACGAAGCATGGGACTTCAATTTGAAACTCGCTTTGGAAAGGACAACAACACTTATCTTAATCTATCTGCGGGAGTTGCGCGAGCCGAATTTCACCGAATTCGATTTCAAGGAATTGAAGGCAACCAAGGTCCATATCGCTTAACAGGTAGGAATGGCGAAAATTTCATTACGATTATTTCAGGTTCGGAACAGGTTTTTATTGATGGAGTTCTGATGAAACGTGGCGAAAATCTAGATTACATCATCAATTACAACACGGGTGAAATTACATTTACATCGTTCCGACCGATTTACAAACAAAATTTCATTACCATTTCCTACAATTACACCAATCGAAATTATTCTCGATTTTTGATTACGGGAGAACTTCAACATAAGAAAGAACGCTTCCAAGCTGGGTTATCTTGGTTTTTGGAAAATGACAACAAGAATTCACCACTGGCATTGAATTTAAGTAAAGAGGATGAGCAAATCCTTTCACAAGCTGGGAATAATCCTGACCTTATGTTTGCGCCTTCGGGAAAAGTAGTTGAGTACGATGTCAATAAAATTCTATATCGTAAAATAGCCAATGCTAATGGGGATTTTTACGAGTTTTCTACTGATCCTAATGAAACTCTTTATGAAGTTGCTTTTACCTATTTTGGAACGGGAAAAGGCGATTACAAATTGACGCAAACCACGAACAACGGACGTGTATTTGAATTTGTTGGAACTCATTTAGGTGATTATTCCGCAGTGCGAAAGCTTCCGTCTCCTGTGAAAACACAAGTTATTTCAGCAAATGCGGCTTATGAAATTCAGGATGGAAAAGTTGGAGCCGATTTTTCATTAAGTAACTACGACATTAACTTATTTTCTAGTCTAGATCAAAAAGAAAACGTCGGTTATGCAGGTCGGATTTTTGGAGAAAAGACTTTTAAAAAAGGAGATTGGAAAGGAACGCCAACGTTTGAATATCAGCGAATCAGCTCTCGATTCCATATTCTGGATCGAATTAATGATGTTGAATTTTCGCGTGATTTTAATTTGGCTCAAGAATTCAACCAAAAAACACAAAATCGCTTTATTTTCTCATTTTTGAATACATGGAAAAACAAAGGTTTTGCCAATTATCGTCTCAATTATTTAGATGAACAAGATTCATATCGAGGTCTAAAAAATGATTTTGATTTTGGATGGAAATTCAAATCTGTGGAAACCAAAGTGCAAGCATCCTATTTGAGTACCAAAAGTACCAGTCTCGATACGGAATTCATACGCGGACAAGCTGTTGCCGAATATCATGGTAGAAAAGGAAGTTGGGCGATTGGAGGAAGCATGGAGCATAATTTGAAGAAAGTCAATGAAACCAATCAGTACGATCTTTCTAGTTTTAGTTGGAAGGAAGTATTCGTTCAGAAGAAAATTGGTGATTCTTCTCGAACCAAATTAATGACGAAAGTCTACTTCCGAGATAATGATTCTATTTTGGACAATCATCTACAAGATTTCAACCATATCATTGGCTTTGTTGCCGAAAGTGAATTAATCAAAACCGAGAAAACACAATTAAGCGCCCTACTCCATTATCGTAAGTTTTTCTATCAACAAGAAAATGATGTTTGGTCTGGAAATCAAGATTTCATTGTTGGAAATATCGTTTACAATCAGCAACTTTTCAATAACGGAATGCGTTTGCAAGCCTTTTATGAACTTGGAAATGGACAGGAAGCCCAACGAGCTTTTCAATACATTAAAGTAACCGATGGACAAGGCGTTTACAAGTGGACCGATTACAACGGCGATGGCGTTCAACAATTGGATGAATTCGAGGTTGCTGAATACTCAGATCTTGCGCAATACATCCGTGTTTACACCAATATGGTGACCTACACGCCTTCCAATAAAAACAAATTACAATTGTCTTTGTTTGTCAATCCGTATATTATTTTCAAATCGGAAAATCAGTTCTTAAAACGCTGGAATTTTAATTTCTCTTTGCTTTCACAAAATTCCTTCTTCAAAAAAGAACAAGTTGTTATTCTGAATCCATTTAAAAAAGAAAACGATCAAATTCTAAAAAATCAAAATGTATTGTTTTCGGCGATGTTTAATCCTTCCGAAAAATCAGGTTGGAATGCCAATTATCGCTGGATAAACAACCTCAACATGATCAACGCCAATTTTAGTTTGGAGGAAAGTAACAGAAATAGCCATTTTGTGAACTTCGGATACAAATTTCAAAAGAACTTGCGTTTAGATTGGGAAACAAGTTTCGCTAAAAACTCAAATACTTCCCAATTATTCTCGACACGAAACTATCTTTTGGATATTTTGGAAACGCGCCCAAAAGCAACTTACAAATTCGCGGAAAGCTTGCAAGCCGAACTTTCTACCGCGTGGATTAACAAAGACCGAAGAGATGGCGAAGAAGCTTTAAAAACAGTAGATCTAACGGGTGCTTTGCAATGGGAACATAAAAAAACGTCCATTCGGGGAAGTTTCTCATTTATCCAAAACAATTTTACAGGAAATTCGTTTTCAGTCGTTGGAAATCAAATGTTAGATGGATTGAAAGCCGGAAAAAATCAGGTTTGGAGTTTGTTTATTCAACAAAACATTACTTCGTTTATTATTATGAATATTAATTACGAAGGCAGAAACTCCACAGACAGAACCATTCACATCGGTTCGGTACAAATCAAAGCAAGTTTCTAGACGTTGCTGCTACTTTTTTTTCATTTCGTATCTTTGCAGCATGGTAAAAATTGGCAACATAGAACTTCCTGAATTCCCACTCTTACTTGCTCCAATGGAAGACGTAAGTGATCCACCTTTTCGAAAGCTTTGCAAAATGCATGGTGCCGATTTGATGTATTCGGAATTTATTTCGTCGGAAGGACTAATTCGTGATGCCATAAAAAGCCGAAAAAAGCTTGATATTTTCGATTATGAGCGTCCCGTTGGAATCCAAATTTTTGGTGGAGATGAAGAGGCTATGGCGATGTCTGCTCGGATTGTAGAAACCGTTGAACCCGATTTGGTCGATATTAATTTCGGTTGTCCTGTTAAGAAAGTGGTTTGCAAAGGAGCTGGAGCCGGTGTTTTGAAAGATATTGATTTGATGGTTCGTTTGACTAAAGCCGTTGTTACATCAACCCATTTGCCCGTAACCGTAAAAACTCGTTTAGGCTGGGACAACGATTCTATCAACATTGATGAAGTTGCTGAACGTTTGCAAGACACTGGAATTAAAGCCTTAACAATCCATGCGCGAACGCGTGCTCAAATGTATAAAGGTGAAGCCGATTGGGAGCATATTTCACGAATCAAAAACAATCCAAATATTGAAATTCCAATTTTTGGAAATGGCGATATTGATTCTCCTGAAAAAGCCAAAGAATACAAAGACAAATACGCTTGCGACGGTGTGATGATCGGTCGTGGCGCGATTGGATATCCATGGATTTTTAATGAAATCAAACATTATTTTGAAACGGGCGAAATTCTACCTGAACCTACGATAAAAGACCGCTTAGAAGCCGTAAAAAACCATGCTTTGTGGAGTACAGAATGGAAAGGTGAACGTATTGGTTTGGTGGAAATGCGCCAACATTATAGCAATTATTTCCGAGGAATTCCGCATTTTAAAGAATTCAAAAAACGTTTTCTAGAAGTTTTCACTTTAGAAGAAATGGATGCGTTAATTGAAGAAACGCAATTTTTCTACGAAGATTTCTACGCGAATAACCTCAGCTAAAGCTTTTCTATACAAGAAAAAACCTTTAAAAACTGTAACAATCTGAGGTAAGCGTACACTAATTACTTGAAATTAATGAACATGCTTAGAGCAGAAAATATTCTTAAAACCTACGACTCTGGGAAAAAAATTGCGTTGCAAGATTTTTCTATCAAAGTTCCAAAATCCAGTATTTATGGACTTCTTGGACCAAACGGAGCGGGAAAAACATCTTTCATCCGAATCGTTAATCAAATTACGAAACCCGATGCGGGGCAAGTCTATATCAACGACCAATTATTGAATGCAGATCACATCAAAAACATCGGTTATATGCCTGAAGAACGTGGTTTGTATAAAAATATGACCGTCGGAGATCAGCTTTTGTATTTTGGTGAATTGAAAGGAATGAGCAAAAGCGACGCACTTGCAGAAGCTCAAAAATGGTTTGACATTCTTCACATCGATCATTGGTGGAAGAAAAAACTAGCTGAACTTTCCAAAGGGATGGCTCAAAAAATTCAGTTTGTGGTAACGGTTTTACACCGTCCGGAATTGTTGATTTTAGATGAGCCTTTTTCTGGATTCGACCCCGTAAATGCTAATTTAATTAAAGACCAAATCATCCGTCTGAAAAACGAAGGAACCACCATTATTCTTTCCACTCACCGAATGGAAAGCGTGGAGGAAATGTGCGATTATGTTGCATTAATCAACAACTCGAGAAAGGTTTTGGATGGAAAAGTCTTTGATGTACGCGAACAATTCAAACAAAATATATTCAAAGTAGCTCTTTCTGATGTTAATCAAGAAGCATTTGAGGCATTTAAAAATCAACATCAACTGAATCAAGTAACTTTAGAAAATGGAATTTTGAATTTTGACATTTCGAATATTTCATCTCAAAATCAAATCGTAAAAGACCTTGTTTCTATCGGAAATGTTAGAAGTTTTGACGAAAGAATCCCAAGTATGAACGAAGTTTTTATTAAAGCGGTAAGCCAAACAAATCCATCATGAAAAACATTCTATTAATTACAAAAAGGGAATATCTTACCCAAGTAAAAAAGAAATCCTTTATCGTGATGACGATATTGGCGCCTCTATTGATGGTTGGTTTCGGAGTTTTGATTTCGGTGATGTTCAAAGCCAATGAGTCGTCTTCCGTTATTCAAGTGGTTGATAAAAGTGGCTTGTTTAAAGATGAAATTAAATCAACCAAAACGGTTGCCTACAACTTCATTCCGACAGCTGAAGAATCTAAAGTTAAAACCGAACTTTCAAAAGAAGATCAGGAAATCGACGGCATCTTAATTATTCCTGAATTGCAGGGTAATCAGTACGATCTTTTAGAGAAACAGACATTACTTTTGGTGAATAAAAAAATTGGATTCGACACGAAAAAAGAAGTCGCAAACGATCTAAAACAAGTTATTCAAAAACAAAAAGTAAAGGATTTAGGTGTTAATGAAGCTCAGATAAAAGCGTTGGATAAATCGTTCGACTTGAAGGTAGAAAACATCAATTCAGGCGATCAAGGTGACTCTAATATGGCATTTGCTGTAAAAAGTGGACTTGCCATGCTGTTAACCTATGCAACGTTCATGTTCATCATTATTTATGGCGTTCGTGTGATGCGAAGCGTATTAGAAGAGAAAAATAACCGCGTTGTCGAAATCATTATCTCATCGGTAAAACCATTTGATTTGATGGTTGGGAAAATCCTTGGTGTAACTTTGGTTGCGTTAACGCAATTTGTTATTTGGATCTTAATGACTGTAATTGCGGCGGTATTTTTCAATACTGGATTTTCGGCCGTTCAAACTCAAATGGATCAAAATCCTGAAGTTGCAGAAGCATTCAACTTTCAACAATACGCAAGTGAAATTTCCCATGTTTTATTGAATTTAAATATCCCCATGGTTATTGGAGTGTTTATCTTATTTTTCCTTTTAGGATACATCTTTTATAGCTCGATTTACGCCGCTGTAGGCTCAGCTGTAGATAATGAAACGGAAACCCAACAGTTCACTTTATTTGCGATTATTCCGCTTACTGTGGGGATGTACGGAAGTATGACGATTATGAATAATCCAGATGGACCGATGGCATTTTGGTTATCGATGATTCCATTTACTTCACCTGTTGCTATGGTTGCTAGAATTCCGTTTGGAGTACCTGTATGGCAAATTATTGTTTCGCTTCTCTTATTACTCGGAACAACAATCTTAACCATCTATTTGGCAGGTAAAATCTACAGAATAGGGATTTTGTTGTACGGCAATAAAGCAAGTATGAAAGAAATGTGGAAATGGATTAAAGGAAGCTAATTTCAAAAGGCATAAAACAAAAAATCGAGTGCAAATGCACTCGATTTTTTTTATGTTATTTTAGAATTTACTATTCGAAAATATAACTTAAGCCTACGCTTAAAACTTGCTCGGACTTTCTTTTCTGCGTGTTTGGATCACCTGTCCAACCTTCAACCATATTCGGATACGTATTAGAAATACCGATATCGTATTTTAATGATAGTTCAACCTGACGTTTATAACTATATCCTAAACCTAATCCAATACCAAAGTTAAATTTATTGGCTTTTCCATTGATATTAGGATAATCAGGATTTACAACATTCGGATCGTAATAATCACGAGCTGGATTCGTTACTTTTTGACTCATCAAAAAATTGAACCTTGGCCCTACCATACCGAAAAATTCGCTTTCAGCTTCTGAAAAATAGCCTTTAAAATAGATCGGTACACTGATGTAGTTATTTGCATATTTTGCATTATAACCATTCTTCCCTTTCATATCTTTATCTTTCCCAGACTCACCCGCTGTATAATACAATACTTCTGGCTGAATATAAAACTGATCGTCACTATCGATAGGAATCAATGCTAAACCACCAGCTTGGAATCCCCAAATTGGTCCTGAAGGGTTGTGCGCATTCCTAACACGGGAATAGTTCACACCAGCTGTAAGACCAAATCTAGTACTGCTAAAATCAACTTGAGCCGAAACCCCAGTCGCCATAGCAATTGCAAGACCTAAAAAAACTTTTTTCATTTGTATGTGTGTTTTTAGTGTTTTTTATCCTAAAACTTTAGCTACCGTTTCACCGATATCTGCTGGAGAGTCTACAACGTTAATTCCGCATTCTCTCATAATAGCCATTTTAGCTTGAGCTGTATCTTCATCTCCACCAACGATTGCACCAGCGTGCCCCATTGTTCTACCTTTAGGCGCTGTTTGTCCCGCGATGAAACCAACAACTGGTTTTTTAGAACCGCTCTCTTTGTACCATCTTGCTGCTTCCGCTTCAAGAGAACCACCGATCTCACCAATCATAACAACTGCTTCTGTTTCTGGATCGTTGATGAACAATTCTAAAGCTTCTTTTGTTGTTGTACCGATAATTGGGTCTCCACCAATACCGATTGCTGTAGAAACTCCGTAACCAGCTCTTACAACTTGGTCAGCAGCTTCGTATGTTAACGTTCCTGATTTTGAAACGATACCTACTTTTCCTTTTTTGAAAACGAAACCTGGCATAATACCGATTTTCGCTTCGTCAGACGTGATAATACCTGGACAGTTTGGTCCGATAAGACGGCAATCTTTATCCGCGATATACGCTTTTACTTTCACCATGTCAGCCACAGGAATACCTTCTGTAATACATACGATTACTTTAATTCCAGCTTGTGCAGCTTCCATAATAGCATCTGCAGCGAATGCTGGCGGTACGAAAATAATACTTACGTTTGCTCCTGCTTTTTCTACTGCTTCAGCCACAGTGTTGAAAACTGGCTTTCCTAAATGCTCAGAACCTCCTTTTCCTGGAGTAACTCCTCCGATAACGTTTGTTCCGTAAGCGATCATTTGCTCTGCGTGGAAAGTACCTTCGTTTCCTGTAAATCCTTGTACTACTACCTTAGAATCTTTGTTTACTAATACTGACATTTTATATTATTTATTGAATTTTAAATTATGATGATTTCTAATTGAACTCATTTTTTGAATCAGAAAAAGCCAACTTGACTTTCTTCTGCGAAAAAAATGAATGTTGTAAAAATACTATTTTTCTCTCAATTAAAGACCTTTCTTACTCATGTTTTTTATCACCACTTCTTTGCGTAGATAATCTCGAAATTCTTCTGCAATTGGTCCGAAATACGTTCCTTTTTTCAGATCTCGGTTTACTCCTGCCTTCGCTAATAAAACCGTTCCTTTCTCCACAGTAACTCCAGAAGCCATACCCACTTGTCCCCAAATAGTCACTTCATCTTCGATAATACAACATCCTGCGATACCTGTCTGAGAAGCAATCAAAACTCGTTTTCCGATTACGGTATCGTGTCCAATTTGAATTTGATTATCTAAAACTGAACCTTCCCCAATAATTGTTGAATCCGTTACACCGCGATCAATCGCACATAAATTTCCGATTTCTACACGATCTTCGATAATGACATTTCCCACCGAAATTAAACGATCAAATTCACCATTTAGTTTTCGATAATAAAAAGCATCACCTCCAATCACCGTTCCACTTTGGATAATAACATTATCACCAATAATCGTACGATCGCCAATGACCACATTTGGAAAAATATGGCAATTCTTCCCTATTTTTACGTTATTCCCGAGAACCACAGAAGGATGAATAAAAGTTCCTTCACCTATTTCAACATCATGAAGCGTTTCAGAAAAGTTATAAATCTTCGTAAAATGGGTATTAATTTTATTGAAATCTCCAAACGGATCTTCAGAAATCAACAAAGCTTTTCCTTCGGGACACTCAACTTCTTTATCAATTAAAATAATCGTTGCATCCGAATTTAAGGCTTTATCGTAGTATTTGGGATGATTAACAAAAACGATTTCGCCCTGCTTCACACGGTGAATTTCGTTGGTCCCGAAAACCTGAAAATCTGCCGGACCTACAAAACGTGCTCCAATTAATTGAGCAATATGTTCTAAATTCTGAGGTTGATGAAAAGTCATAATCTGATGTATAAAACAAGGTTCAGCATGCCTGAACATCTGAACCTTAAGAATTTGTCGTTGTTTTTATTTTACCCTTTCAACGTATGAACCGTCTTCGGTATTTACTTTAATTTTGTCTCCTGGCTCAATAAACAAAGGAACCATAACTCTAGCGCCTGTCTCTACAATTGAGTTTTTCAACGCGTTGGTTGCAGTATTTCCTTTCACACCTGGATCTGCTTCGATAACTTCTAGGAAAACAGATTGCGGAATTTCCGCAGAAAGTGGCGTTTCATCAGCTTCTTTCAAGATAATCGTAACTTCTTCTCCTGCTTTCATGAATTGTGCGTTTTCAATCATCTCTTTGTTGATGTAGATTTGAGAGTAATCGTCGTTATTCATAAAATGGAAACCATTTTCATCATCATATAAATATTGAAATTTACGTGTAATTACTTTAACTTCATCAATTTTGTGACCTGCAGAAAATGTGTTATCCAAAACTTTTCCGTTTGTAACCGACTTTAATTTCGTTCTAACGAAAGCTGGACCTTTCCCTGGTTTTACGTGTTGAAAATCGATGATTTTATAAATATCATTACTGTATTCAATACAAAGTCCTTTTCTAATATCAGCTGTTGTTGCCATTCTTATTTTTTGTGTATAATTTAATTTTATTCTTTTCCTGTTCCGTATCCTTTTACAATTCCGCGAGGTGAATTTTGAATAAATGTCAAAATTTCATCACGTTCCACTGTTGGAAGCATTTCTTTTTCAATGATTGAAATCGCCTGAGACGTATTCATCTTCATTTGAAAGATATAGCGATAAATTTTCTGAATTTCGAAAATCTTGTCGTTGGTAAAACCTCTTCTTCGCAATCCAACTGAGTTGATTCCCGCATACGAAATCGGATCACGAGCTACTTTTACATACGGTGGAATATCTTTACGAATCATAGAACCTCCTGAAATCATCACATGATTTCCGATTTTCCCAAATTGATGAACTGCTGAAAGGCCACCCATCACTGTATAATCACCGATTTCTACGTGACCAGCAATTCCGCAACCGTTTACGATGATTACGTGATCTCCTAGCACACAGTCATGTGCGATATGCGTAGTTGCCATAATCAAACAATGATTTCCGATTTTGGTATAACCTAAAGCTTTCGTTCCACGGTTAATAGTCACACATTCACGAATAGTAGAATGGTCGCCAATGATCACTTGCGTATCTTCCCCATCAAATTTTAAATCTTGAGGAATTGCAGAAATCACGGTTCCGGGAAAAATCTTGCAATTTTTACCAATACGCGCACCATCCATGATGGTTACGTTAGGACCAATCCAAGTTCCTTCACCAATTTCTACATCACCAGCAATGGTTGTAAAAGCTTCTACAACTACATTTTTACCAATTTTGGCTCTTTTATCTACAGCGGAAAGTTGATGTACCATTTAGTCTACTTTATTTTTAGCTACTTGGGCCATCAATTCTGCTTCAACAGCTACTTGATCACCTACATATCCATATCCTTGCATGTGAACAATACCTCTTCTAATTGGTTCAATTAACTCAATTTTAAAGATAATCGTATCACCAGGAACGATTTTTCGTTTGAATTTCACATTATCCATTTTCACGAAATATGTGGAATAATTTTCTGGATCTGGAACATTGGCTAAAACCAAAATTCCACCCGTTTGTGCCATCGCTTCAACCTGAAGAACTCCAGGGAATACAGGCTCTTTCGGGAAATGTCCAACGAAAAACGGTTCGTTCATGGAAACGTTTTTCAAACCAACCACATGCGTTTCCGAAAGTTCTAAAACTTTGTCAATCAACAAAAATGGTGGTCTATGCGGAAGAAGTTTCATAATTCCATTGATATCAAAACGTGGTGGTTTTGAAAGATCAAAATCAGGAACGTTTTTCTTCTTTTGAAGTTTCCATTGACGGTTCAATTTCTTTGCAAACTGCGTGTTAACAAAATGTCCAGGCTTGTTTGCAATCACTTTTCCTTTGATTTTTACTCCAACCAAAGCCAAATCTCCAATAACGTCTAACAGTTTATGACGAGCAGCTTCGTTAGGATAATTCAAAGTCAAATTATCTAAAATACCATTCGGACGGATAGAAACATCTTCTTTACCGAAGGCTTTTTTCAGTTTTTCTGCAGTTTCCGGCGTTAATTCTTTATCCACATAAACAATGGCATTCGAGATATCTCCACCTTTGATTAGTCCTGCATCAATCAACATTTCCAATTCATGCAAAAAGCTGAATGTACGTGCTGAAGCGATTTCTTCTTGGAAATCTGCAATATCTTTTAACGTGGCGTTTTGAGTTCCTAAAACTTTAGTCCCAAAATCAACCATCGTTGTCACTTCGTAGTTTTCCGACGGAATAATCGTTAACTCTGATCCAGTCGCAGGATCGATATAGTTAAGAACTTCCTTAATTACAAGGTATTCTCTCGCTTTTTCTTGTTCTTCTAAACCAACTTTGTTGATAGCTTCTACAAAATATTTAGAAGAGCCATCTAAAATTGGTGGCTCTGCGCTATCCATTTCCAATATGGCATTATCCACATCACAACCAACCAAAGCGGCCAATAAATGCTCGCATGTATGAATGCGAACGCCTAATTTCTCTAATGTTGTCCCTCTTTCCGTAGTTGTTACATAATTAACATCCGCTTCTACTTGAGGATTCCCTTCTAAATCGGTTCTTACAAATACAAAACCTGTATTTTCTTTCGCCGGTTTAATCGTTAAATTAACATGTTTTCCGGTATGCAAACCTATCCCCGAAAGGGTTACTTCTTCTTTAAGTGTTTTTTGTAGATCACTCATTCGATTCGTTTTTAGAGTTTTTCTCCAGTTTATTTATTTTTTCAACGATGTTCGTTAAATTTTTAAAATGCACATAGCTTCTTCTAAAATCCCCTGCTGCGATAGCTGGCGACCCATAAACAACTTCCTGATCATCAAGATTGCTGTTCACACCACTTTGCGCTTGAATTTTCACTTGATTTCCGATCTTGATATGCCCAACAATGCCTACTTGACCACCGATTTGATTCCAATCACCAATAATTGTTGATCCCGCAATTCCAGCCTGAGCCGCAATTACATTGTGTTGACCAATCTTTACATTATGTGCAATTTGAATTAAATTATCGATTTTAGTTCCTTTCCCAATAATGGTAGAACCAATCGTAGCGCGGTCTATAGAACAATTAGAACCAATTTCTACAAAATCTTCTAGGATGACATTTCCTAATTGTGGAATTTTTTTGAAGCCATCAGCAGTTGGCTGGTAACCAAATCCATCACCACCAACAACGGTATTAGAATGGATCACACAGTTATCTCCAACAATACAATAATCGTAAATACGAACGCCGCTGTCAATTTTGCAATTTTTCCCGATGCGAACGCCTTTACCGATATACACTTGCGGGTAAATCATGGTTCCTTCACCAATTTTGGCTTTCTCAGAAATATACGAAAAGGCCCCGATGTAAACACCTTCCCCAACTTGCGCCGTTTCATGGAAGAAAGAACCCTCCTCAATGCCTGACCTCTTCCCTTGCATTTCTTGATACAAATTCATCAAGACCTGAAAAGAAAGATACGCGTCTTCTACAACGATAATCGTGGGTTGATAGTTTTCTCGAGTAACGAGCTCTTCCGAAACAATAATTACAGAACATTTGGTATCATCCAAATAATGAGCAAATCGGCTTTGTCCGATAAAAGAAAGATGACCCTCCTCACCATGCTCGATAGGTGAAACTCCCGTAATCATCTTGTTTTCATCGCCTATAATTTTACCGTTGATCAGTCCGGCTATTTGTGAGGCTGTAAATTCCATATCGTGCAAAGATATAAAAATCCCGAAAACGCCCAATCGTTTTTTGCAGCAAAATAACGTTCTACAATTCTCTTGGGAACGACAAAATGTATTTTTCGTTTGCTGACGTTATGGAAGACGATAAAATCTGATTTTCCGACTCGTTTAATTTTACTTTTTCGCCATTTTTTTGAAGCAAATAAATCGGTTGCTTTTCTGCATTATACGGAAGTAAAGTTCGTGTAAATTGATCCACCAAAAGTTCGCCATCCGTTATCCCGAATTGTTCATTGGTTTTTACGATTAATTCGGCAATTTTTTCTTCACTAAAAGGCTGCGAAGAAATAACAGTTCTTGGAAATTGTCTTTGCATCACCGAACGGCAAAAATAAGCCAATACAAAATCATCATGATATTGCCATAGCTTCATTGCTTGAATTACGTCATTGTCATCTAATTGGGTAAATCGCAAAATATCTTCTTTGGAAGATTGCATGTCTTTTTCGCGATACAGAAAATATTGCAAGTTTTCTGGCGCTTCCAATTTCACGCCTTTCGATGCTAGATCTTTTGCGCGCCTCAACACTTTTACCAACATATGTTCCCCCAAAGCCGCCGTTTTATGGTAATACACTTGCCAGTACATGAACATTCGAGCCGTTAAGTAATTTTCAATAGAATACACTCCTTTAGAATCCACGACCAATTCATCCTGAGATACGTTCATCATAGAAATAATTCGTTGCGTATTGACATTCCCTTCCGAAACGCCCGTATAAAAGCTATCACGCTTCAAATAATCCAAACGATCAACATCCAATTGAGACGAAATCAATTGATTAAAAAACTTGCGATGGTATTTCCCTTGAAACATTTCTATAGCAATAGAAAGCTGACCATCAAATTCGGAATTCAATTCGTGCATCAACAAAAGAGAAAGTTTCTCGTGATGCCAGTCGGCCATTAGCATACTTTCCAAAGCGTGCGAAAACGGTCCATGACCAATATCGTGAAGTAAAATAGCAAGCAACGCGCCTTGTTCTTCTTCTTTGGAAATTTCAACACCTTTCAATTTCAACGTTTCAAGCGCTGTAAACATCAAATGCATCGCACCCATAGCATGATGAAATCGTGTATGAGTTGCTCCAGGAAAAATCAAATTCAATAAACCGGTTTGCGAAATCCGACGCAATCTTTGAAAATAAGGATGTTCAATAACATCAAATAAAATTTCATGAGGAATCTTGATAAAACCGTGAACCGGATCGTTGATAATTTTCAGCTTGTTCTGCATAGAAAGTATTCTGCTGCAAAAATACTCAAAAAAGCTTTAAGGTTTTATTAATTAAAGTTCAACAAGTCAATATCCAAAAAATCTCCTTCGACTTCCAAAATAAATAAACCTTAACGAATATTTAACGATAATCACGGGTTTTTTAGCGAGATTTTAAGAGCATTTGGTCGTATTTTTGATGGATTCTAAACAACAAATTTTAATTAAAATTACATATATGTCGAAAATACTTTGGATAGATGATGAAGTTGATTTACTAAAACCCCACATCGTTTTTTTAGAAAACAAAGGCTACCAAGTAACGCCCGTGAACAACGTAAACGAAGCCCTTGAAATCTTGGACGATGACAAACATCAATTGGCTTTAATTGATGAAAACATGCCCGGAATATCAGGTTTGGAAGCCATTCCGATGCTGAAATCTAAAGATTCTTCGATGAAAATCGTGATGGTGACCAAAAGTGAAGAAGAGCACATTATGGAACAAGCCATCGGTTCTCAAATTGCGGATTATATTCTTAAACCAGTCAACCCAAATCAAATCTTGCTTTCTTTAAAAAAGAATCTTCAAGAAGATAATTTGGTGGAACAGAAAACGATTTTGGAGTATCAGCAAGAATTTCGAAACCTTTCTATGGAACTTTCCTATTTGAAAAGCTTTGAAGAATGGGCGGAATACTATAAGAAAATCATGAATTGGGAAATCAAATTTGATAAAATCATTGATAATGAGTTTTCTGATTTGTTGCAGTCTCAAAAAGAAGAAGCGAATATTCAGTTTTCCAAATTTGTAGAGAACAATTACGAAGATTGGTTGCATACCAACGATAAACCCATGATGAGCCACACGTTGTTTAAGGACAAAGTAAAACCTGAAGTAGAAAACGATAAGGTTCTTTTGTTGATGATTGACAACCTTCGTTACGATCAATGGAAAGTTATTGAACCACTTTTCACAAGATTTTACAATAAAACATCGGAAGATTATTATTACAGCATTCTTCCAACAGCGACTCAGTATGCTCGAAATGCTTTCTTTTCGGGTTTAATGCCATCGGAAATCCAGAAACGTTTCCCAGATAAATGGTTTAACGATAATGAAGATGGAAACAAAAATGAGCATGAGAAAGAGTTTCTAGAAGATCAGATGAAGCGCCTTGGTCTTGGTTATAAAACGATGAAATATATTAAAATCCTAAATGCAGATTTCGAAAGAAAGATTGCGGATGATTTTAACCAATACAAAAACACCGATTTGGTGGCAATTGTTTACAATTTCATCGATATTTTATCGCATGCAAAAACAGACAACCATATCGTTGATCAATTAATCCGAGATGATAAGACTTTCCGTTCCCTAACATTAAATTGGTTTGAAAATTCCTCGTTAATGCGAATCATTAAAAACGCTTCGGAAAACGGATTCAAACTTGTTATCACAACCGATCACGGAACAATTTATGTAAAAAAACCAAGTCAAGTAGTTGGCGACCGCGAAACGTCAACTAACATCCGATACAAAACTGGAAAGAGTTTAACATACGAAGACAAAGAAGTTTGGGCAATTTCCCAACCTGAAAAACTGTTTTTACCGAAAGGAAATTTGAGTTCCAAATATATTTTCGCAAAAAACAATACGTTTTTAGCCTATCCAAAAAACTACAATCACTTTGTAAATTACTACAAAGATACCTATCAACATGGCGGGATTTCTCTAGAAGAATGTATAATCCCGATCAGTATATTAGAACCCAAATAGTTTTTTTCATAGTTTATTTAATTTGGGTACGTGCGGAAAAGATGTTCATCATCTCTTCCGCACTTTTTTATTACTTTTGCAAAAAAGTACCGAAGTGAAATTAATTTATCTTATTCTTTTTAGCGTTTTGTTATTCACTACATCATGTAAAGAGTCGAACGATGAAGAAACCAAAATTGAATTTTCTAAAAAGGATATCACCATTAAAATTGGAGACACAGCAACATTATTGTTAAAGGACAACTCAATACTAAATGAATTCCCTAATCTAACAATTACAATCAAGAATCCAACAAGTATTAATATTATTGAAACCAATGTTAAATCATTTAGATTTTCTGCTGAAGAAGTTGGAGCTAACACTGCTTATTTAAGAGATTCTGGAGTTATTAAAGACTCATGTGTTATACACATAGCAGACCCCAACTTAATTAAAATTTTAGCAATTGGTAATAGTTTCTCAGAGGATGCAGTTGAGTTTTACCTTTATGATTTACTAAAAGAAAAGAAACAAGATGTAGTTATTGGCAATGCTATGATTCCTGGATGCAATTTAGCTACCCATTTAAACAATGGATTAAATAACCTTCCTTTATATAGCTATCGCAAAATTAATTTATTTGGAGAAAAAACAGTTGTTGAAAATCAAACATTAGGTAATATCATTCGCGACGAAGATTGGGATTTTATTTCTTTTCAGCAAGCTAGCCCTGAATCAGGAAAGGTAGAAACCTTTATTAATAGTCTCCCACAATTTTACAATTATATAAAGAGCATTAATCAAACCCCGAAAACTAAATATTTGCTTCATCAAACATGGGCATACGCTTCCAATAGTACACATCCTGGTTTTGCATACTACAATAACGACCAAATGGTTATGTATAATGCCATAATAAATAGTTATAAAGTTGCAATAAATCTTATTCCCATATACAAAATTGTTCCTTCAGGCACTGCTATTCAAAATGCTAGAACAAGCTCCTTAGGAAATAATTTAACTAGAGATGGCTATCATCTCGATTACAACATAGGCCGTTTTATAGCAGCTGGAGCTTGGTACGAAACTTTAACTGGAAGAAATATTCTAAGAAATAATTATAACCCCAGTGGAATGCTGCTGGAAAGCGTCACCTTATCCAAAAAAGCAGTCCATGCAGCAACTGTTAACCCGTTTCAAATAACAGAAATTAAATAATTTTTTTAATCCTTAGAAAACTAATTTAACAAGTTTTCTTTTGTAATCACTGAACAGATTAAGGAAAAGATGTTCATCATCTCTTCCGCACTTTTAATTTGTACATATTTCGTATTTTTATCCATTCAAAATAAAGTATGCGAATTATATCTTATAATGTCAACGGAATTCGGGCTGCCTTTACCAAAGATTTTGTTGGATGGCTTTCTAGTGCAAACCCCGATGTCATTTGTATTCAGGAAAGTAAGGCTGGGAATGACCAAATTGACATTCAAAGTTTTGAGCAAATTGGGTATCATTCGTATTGGTTTTCCGCACAGCGAAAAGGCTATAGCGGTGTAGGTATTGCATCTAAAATTCAACCAAATCATGTTGAATACGGTTGCGGAATAGAATCCTATGACAATGAAGGTCGTGTCATTCGTGCCGATTTTGATAATTTTTCGGTAATTTCAGTATATGTTCCGAGCGCGTCTAATATTGATCGTTTAGAGTTTAAAATGCAGTTCTGTTATGATTTCCTACACTATATAAAAGAACTCAAAAAAACGATTCCGAATCTTGTAATTTGTGGAGATTTTAATATTTGTCACGAAGCTATTGATATTCATGATCCTGTTCGTCTGAAAAACGTTTCTGGATTTCTACCAATGGAACGCGAATGGATGACAAATTTTATGAACGAATGTGAATTAATCGATAGTTTCCGATTCTTCAATGATCAACCCGACAATTATTCTTGGTGGAGTTACCGTCAAAACTCTAGAGCCAAAAATAAAGGTTGGCGTTTGGATTATAATTTCGTCACCTACTCTTTGAAAGAAAAGCTAAGTAGATCCGTTATATTGAAAGAAGTTTTTCACTCGGATCACTGTCCAGTTTTAGTAGAGCTTTAATGTTTTGATTTTGTGCCATGAAAGATATTATTGAAAGTTTAAAAAAAGAAATTGTCCAACACGACAAAGTAAAAAATTCGATACTTGGAGCAGCTCCAGTGTGGAAAAACAACCACTATGAGGTTCTTACGAACATTGTTAATGATGGACTTTCCTCTAAAATTACCACCGAAAGCGAACATTTCTTCTCTTTAGGAAATAGTATTTCACCGATTACCATCAAGCGTTTGTACGAAGGTCAAATAAAGCCTACGGCATATCATGATTTACGTTTCTTAAAAACGTTAGATAAAATTGCCATATTCTTAGGCTACGATAATTTAAATCATTTTATCGAAGTAACCAACGGAACCCAACCCACTACGCAAGACGAAAATAGTTTCACCCTTACGAAAGCGGATTTTAATGAGATTAAAAATATCATTACCGATTGCTGCTTGTACGAGTACAAATGCATGCAGAATTTGGATTCGTATGATCTGGACAAGTTCAAGGAGTTTATTGATGAAAGCGGCCCATATTTGAAGCGAATTAAGCTCTATCTAGAGAAACTGAAATCGACAGAGATTGTCATGAACCGTGAACTGAGTAATATCGAAATCTATAACGTTCGTTTTGTTGCTTACGAAAATGAAACGCTCATCTTTGCGACCGACGAATTTTGGAATATGATTTTCGAGAAAAATGGAAACCATTTTCCATTTCATAAAAAAGGTGAGCAAACGTACTATATTAGAAAGGGCAAAACAGGTTACCGAATTTGGGATAATTACAATCCCGATTTCAATGACATCATAAATCCAAAAAAGCCTTAATACAAGAACGTATTAAAGCTTTTTGTTTCAATTGTGTTTATTTGCCTTAGTGAAACAAAGATACCTCGAGGCAACACCAGAACATAAACTTAACCTACTCTTTTCTTAATCTTAAGTTTTGCAGAAATAAAAAAAGCCAACCGAAATCGGTTGGCTTTTGTACATAAGATGATTATTTCCTTATTCAATAATTTCGTACTCAATTGGTACTACGCCGTGTTTGATGTCACTTATTTCTTCAAAAGCAGCTTTAGAAACATCTAAAACTCTAGAAGAATGGAAAGGACCTCTGTCGTTTACACGAACAACAACGCTTTCTCCGTTCTTAAGGTTGGTCACCTTAACTTGGGTACCAAAAGGTAAACTTCTGTGTGCCGCAGTCAATTTATCATTATCGAAAATCTCTCCGCTGGCTGTTTTCTTACCATTGAACTTATCATGGTAATACGAGGCAAAACTTGTTCTCGCTTCTGTGGCATTATTCTTGAAAGAATAAAGACCTAGTGTTGAAATCATCATTATGATTACGAGGATAAATCTCTTCATCATTTTGAATTTTAGGGGTTTTGACGTGGCAAAGATATTGTCGATCTCTAGCGAACTCAATCCACTTTCTTAACGTTTCTTAATTTTATGTTAACATTTTGTTAAACACCTTCGCTAATACCCATAAATAAAGGAAAAAATAAAACATGTTAAAAAATGTTAAATAGATTGTTAAAATGTTAAAAACATTAACATTTTGCACTATTTAGAGGCCTTAAAATTAATCCAAAAACCTGTTAGTCAATCATTTATATTTTAATCAAAATACTAAAATTAAAATTTATCTAGCTCCTATGCAAAACATATAATGGTGATGAAAATAAAGTTTAAAATACATCTCGACCCGATTTTCATACTTTATTTTAAGATTCTTTAACAAATAAAAATCCCGAAATTTTGACAATTCGGGATTTCCTATTTTTTTATTTGGTTTTTTAAACCAATTATTCAACAAAATTGATCTAATTTTATAAATTAACCTCTCCTTTTTGCTACATTTTTCCCACCAAACTTATTCAGTTTATAAGTTAGCGAAAACATAATGTATCTTTTGAGGATTAAATCATCGCGGTCTTCAATATATGTGTCGGTAATAATTCGTTGTACGCTTTGGTTTTGATTAAGCATATCGTAAACCTTTACTTTCGCCGTCAACTGCTTTTGGAGAAAGGTATAACCAACACTTGCATTCCAGAAATAGAAGTTCTTTTTAAAACCTGCTGCAATATTGCTGTTCGTAGAATAATCAAAATCGTTTCCAATAACCAAATTTTCGCCAATATAGTTCGTCATTTCCAATTTAAAACGGTTCGTGCTTGTATTTCGACCATCAACCGTGTAATTGTCGTATTTCGAGCTATTATAGCTGAAATTGTAACTTGGCTTCAGCAATAATTTGTCTTTAATCTCATAACTCAAACCAATGCTTGGCGTAATACTGTACGTTTTACTGCTATAAATTTCTTGATCAATAAAACCCTTTTGATAACTGTAACTCATCCTAAAACGTGGACTAATACTCAGTTTATTTGCTCCAAATTTGTAGGTTTTAGTTGCTCCAAATCCTAAACTTGCGTTTTTGTTTCCGCTGATATTCGCGTACGTTAAAAACTGCTTTCCTTCGGAATCATACGACCGTTGTGACGTAATTTGATTATTATAGTAGTTGAAATTTGCATTGGCAAAGAGATTGAGGTTTTTCACTTGGTTAAAATCGTTGAAATTAAGTCTCGTGCTGTTCATCCACGTATTTTTAAGATCTGGATTTCCCGTTTGAGTTAACAATGGATTTGAAACATCTTGATACGGCGTCAATTGAACCGCTGTTGGAGTAGAATAATTCGCACTATGATTAAGGTTCAATCTCGATTTATCACTGAATTTATAATTGAAACCAAAATTGTATTCTGGAAGGATAAAATCTTTCGACAAACCGTAGGAAACACCGTTGTATTGAGCATCAACATCCATTTTCAATATATCAACATTGAAAAACGCACGAACGGAATATTTTTTCTTTTCTAAACGATATGAAAGCTCGGGAACCAAAGAACTTTTCTCCTGCAACATAGAGTTAGAAAGCAAGGAATTGTGAGAATCGTAACCGCCTGTAAGTTGATCAAAATCGTTTACATCACGAACTGCGTTGCTGTAATCCGTACGAAAATCAACTCCAATGGCAACTCTAGCAGAATCTGAAATGGGCTCAGAATAATCGAATCCATACGTGAAATTATTGCTCGTAGTACGATTTTTGGAAAGCTGATTTCTAAAATCGTTATTCCCAGTTTGAAAAAATTCCGTGTCCAACAAAGAAATTTTATCCGTGTTGGATTGTCCGACAACTCCAGCCAACGAAGCGCTTAAAACTCTACCTTTTTTCATAAATCGCTTTGAAAAGAGGGCGCTGACGTTTGCATTATTTTGGTTGGAATCGCTTTGCGTTTTCGAAGTTGACTGATTCAACAAATCGTTTGCATTATTGCTAAATGTAGATGATGACGATTCGTTTGTAGCATTTCCATTGGAGTTGGTGAAACCTGTAGAAATGTACAAATCCGTACGTTTATCAAACTTAATTCGAGCTGCACCATTGAATTTCACATCTTTATTTTCATTAAAACCAGAATTTTTAGAATCGGTTTTTAAAATATCACTCGGCAAATACGTTTCTCGAGAAACGGTTGAACTGGTCTCCAAATTATTATCCGTAACCATCACGCTCAAATTATCCAAATCGGCATTATCACTAATTTTATCCGCATAATTAATCCCAAAAGTGGATGATTTTTGAATTCCTTTTGTAGTATTTCCGCCGCTTAAACTTCCCGAAAGCAAACGTGAATTACGGCCATTTCCCATGCTATCAAAAACTTCATCGTTCGAAAAACCTGATGAATTGATATTATTTGAAGCTCCTAAAAGGCTAATTTTCGTATTATTTTTAAAATAACTGGCGATTCCGCTGGCTTCATAGCGATCATCCGTGCCGTAACCGCCCGTCAAACGAATCATATAACCCAAATTTTTCTTTTCATCAATCGCGAAATTCAAGGTTAAATTTTCAGATTTTGCAGGCTCACCATTCAATTCTTCTTCTTTGGTTTTGGTTCCTGTTACTTGAACTTTTTTAATAATGTCCGCAGGAATATTTTTTAAAGCAACTTGTCCATCTTTATCAAAAAACGGTTTTCCATTCACCAAAATCTGATCTACATCTTTTCCGTTTGCTGTAATTTTTCCGTCTGCATCAATATCAAAACCTGGTAAACCCTTTATCAACTGTTCAATATTCGAATCGGGGCGAACAGGAAATGACGCTGCATTAAACTCCACTGTATCTTTTTTAATTTTTACAGGCGGCGCCGCAGATTGAATGACCACTTCTTGAATTTCCATTGATTTCATCTTTTCAAGGCTGATGTTTCCAAGAGAAATTGGACCTTCAATCTTTTCAAAACGGGTAAAATACTCGTCATAATCATCAGAATTCACCTTCAAAATCGTTGGTTGCGAGATTTTATCAACTTTCAAATTGAAATTTCCTGCTTCACTGGAGCTCGTATAATTGATAATCGTGCTATCGCTTTCCTTTAAAAGATAAATAGTTGCGTTGCCAATTGGAACGTTTCCCGACAAAACCTTTCCCGTAATGGGAATTTGTTGCGCGAAAATGTACGCCTGAAAACTTAGCAAAATGAGTAAAAGCAATCTTTTCATTTATGATTTTTTATTTTGAAAATTAAATTTAAAAAAAGTCCTTCAAAAATGAAGGACTTAAGCTTGTATTAATTGATTTTTAAACCAATTCTCCGTATAAATCGAACTCCTCAGCGGAAGTAATTTTAATATTCGAAAACTCTCCTAATGGAATGTAAGCATCTTTCGCATCCACCAAAATCGTGTTATCAACGTCTGGCGAATCGTATTCTGAACGACCAACGAAGTAATTTCCTTCTTTACGATCGAAAATACATTTCAAAACCTTTCCAACTTTTTCTTGATTTTTCTCCCAAGAAATTTGAGCTTGCAATTCCATGATTTCCTCTACACGAGCTTCTTTCACTTCTTGTGGAATGGTATCTTCCAACAAATGAGCATGCGTATTTTCTTCATGCGAATATGTGAAACATCCCAATCTGTCGAATCTTTGTTCACGAACCCAATCTTTTAATTCTTGGAAAATTTCTTCTGTTTCTCCAGGATAACCAACGATTAAAGTCGTTCTAATTGCCATATTTGGAACTTTCTCACGGAATTTATCCAATAAAGCATCGGTTTTTTCATGAGTTGTTCCACGACGCATTGATTTCAACAACTCTGTATTGATGTGCTGCAAAGGAATATCGATATAGTTACAAACCTTCGGTTCTTCACGAATAATATCCAAAACATCTTCCGGAAAACCAGTCGGGAACGCATAATGCAAACGAATCCACTCGATTCCTTCCACTTTAATTAATTCCTTCAACAAATCGCCTAAAGCTCTCTTTTTGTAAATATCTAAACCGTAATACGTTAAATCTTGAGCAATTAAAATCAATTCTTTAACACCAACTTTAGCAAGACTTTTCGCTTCATCAATTAACTTTTCAATCGGTGTAGAAACGTGTCCACCACGCATCAACGGAATCGCACAAAACGAACATGGACGGTCGCAACCTTCTGAAATTTTTAAATATGCGTAGTGTTTTGGTGTCGTCGTTAAACGCTCACCAACTAATTCATGCTTATAATCCGCACCTAAATGTTTCAACAAAATCGGTAAATCACGCGTTCCGAAATATTGGTCAACATCTGGAATTTCTTTAATTAAATCAGGCTTGTAACGCTCCGAAAGGCATCCCGTAACGAAAACCTTCTCCACTTCCCCATTCTTTTTCGCCTCAACATAATCTAAAATCGTGTTGATAGATTCTTCCTTCGCATTGTCGATAAAACCGCACGTATTAATTACGACGATATCCCCTTTTTTCTCATGCACCACTTCTTTTCCATTGGCTTTGAGCTGACTCATCAATACTTCTGAATCGTAAACATTTTTGGAACATCCCAAAGTGATTACATTTATTTTCTTTTTTCCAGTGGATTTTGTACGCATCTTCTTGATTAATTTAAGTTTGCAAATTTAGGAATAAAAAAAGAACCGCATTCGGTTCTTTTAAATTTATATTTTGCTTTGAATTTATTTGATTAATTGTTTCAAATAAGCTCCATAACCGCTTTTACCATATTTAGCAGCCGTTTCTAATAGTTTTTCTTCATTAATAAAACCATTGTTAAAAGCAATTTCCTCGATACATCCGATTTTAAAACCTTGACGTTTCTCAATAACACTCACAAACTCTGATGCTTCATGCAAAGAATCGAAAGTTCCCGTATCCAACCAAGCAGTACCACGGTCTAAAACACCAACCTCAAGCTTTCCTTCTTTTAAATAAACATTGTTTACATCGGTAATTTCTAACTCTCCACGAGGTGATGGTTTGATATTTTTAGCGATTTCAACTACATTATTATCATAGAAATACAATCCTGGAACGGCATAATTTGATTTTGGAGAAGTTGGCTTCTCTTCAATTGATAAAGCTTTGAAGTTATCATCAAATTCTACAACTCCGTATCTTTCAGGATCTGAAACGTGATAAGCGAACACCACTCCACCATTTGGATTGGTTTTATTTTTCAGCATTCTTCCCATTCCGTTTCCGTAGAAAATATTATCTCCTAAAACCAAGGCTGCCGCATCATTTCCTATAAATTGCTCACCTAAAATAAACGCTTGCGCTAATCCGTCTGGACTTGGCTGAACTTTATATTCAATATTACAACCGATTTGTGAACCATCACCTAAAAGTTTGATAAATCCTTCTTGGTCGTGTGGAGTCGTGATAATCAAAATATCTTTAATCCCAGCCAAAAGTAATGTTGACAACGGATAATAAATCATTGGTTTGTCGTAAACTGGCATCAACTGCTTGCTCACTGCAATCGTCAATGGATATAATCGAGTTCCGGAACCTCCGGCTAAAATAATTCCTTTCATGCTAATTAATGTGTCAATTTAGTATTGTGTAGTGTAACAATTAATTGTATTGTTGATCGTAATATTTTTGGTAATCGCCAGAGGTAACGTTCTCCAACCATTCTTTGTTTTCTAAATACCAATCAATAGTTTTTGCTAAACCTTCTTCAAAAGTAACAGATGGTTTCCAACCTAAATCGCGATTTAGTTTTGTTGCATCAATTGCATAACGCTTGTCGTGACCTGGTCTGTCTTTCACAAAAGTGATTAATTTTTCTGAATAACCTTCTGGTTTACCCAATTTAGCATCCAGTTGCTTGATTAATTCTTTCACCAAATCAATATTTTGCCACTCGTTGAAACCTCCAATATTGTAAGTTTCACCTGTTTTAGACTCATTGAAAATTTGATGAATCGCTTTTGCATGGTCAATTACAAATAACCAATCACGCGTATATTTTCCGTCTCCATAGATTGGAAGCGGTTTTTCATTTAAAATATTGGATAAACAAAGCGGAATCAACTTCTCCGGAAAATGGTTTGGACCATAATTATTTGAACAATTTGACAAAATAAATGGCATTCCATACGTGTTTCCGTACGCTCTCACCAAATGATCAGAAGCCGCTTTAGAAGCCGAATACGGAGATTGTGGATCGTAAGGAGTCGTCTCTAAAAAGAAACCAGTTTCACCTAAACTTCCGTAAACCTCATCGGTTGAAACGTGATAGAACAAGTTTTTTCTTGGTTCATTTGGGAATCTTCCGTGTGTGTGATCTGGATTTAATGTCCAAAACTCAATACAAAGATTCAAAAGGTTAGCCGTTCCGTTTACGTTGGTATTAATGAACGCATTTGGATCTGTAATACTTCTATCTACATGAGATTCAGCAGCTAAATGCACTACTGCATCTGGATTATATTTCTCAAAAACCTTGCGAAGTTCTTCCGGTTTTGTGATATCTGTTTTTTCGAAAACGTAATTAGGTTCGTTTTCGATATCTTTTAAATTTTCAAGATTTCCAGCATACGTTAAAGCATCAAGGTTGATGATTTTAGAGTCTGGATTATTTTTTACAAATTCTCGAACTACGTGAGAACCGATAAAACCAGCACCTCCGGTGATAATAATATTTTTCATTGAATGTTTTTAATAATTATGGTCTTTAAAGCTTGATGCATTTTGATCTTTTTCAGAAAGAATCATATCAGCTTCCGTAATTTTCCAATCGATATTTAAATCAGCATCATTGAATTTTACAGAACCTTCCGATTCTTTGTTGTAGAAATTATCGCATTTATAAGCAAAAACAGCGGTTTCACTTAGAACAACAAAACCATGGGCAAACCCTCTTGGAACATAAAATTGAACTTTATTTTCTTCTGTTAGCTCCACTCCAAACCATTTTCCAAAACTTGGAGAATCTTCGCGAAGATCAACAGCAATATCCCAAACTTTTCCTTCTAAACAAGAAACCAATTTCGCTTGAGCATGTTCTCCTTTTTGCAAATGAAGACCACGAAGAACACCATATGATGATTTTGAAATATTGTCTTGAACAAAATGACCGTTCATTCCAGTCAATTCTTCAAAACGTTTTTCGTTATACTTTTCAAAAAAATAACCTCTTTCGTCTTCAAACAAAGTAGGTTCTATTATGTAACAGTCTTTAAGTGGAGTTTCTTTTATTTTCATTATTTATTGACTTCAATTTTTTTTAATTCTTGTTCGAAAACCGATTTCTTTAAACCAGAAGTTGAAAAACGATGATCTCTTTTATTGTAATAAATTTCAATTCCCTTTTCTTCACAATATTGCTTTCCTGTAAATTCTTTATCGCGATAATCATCACCAATAATTCGAACATCAATGACAAATGATTTTAAAATATCCAACAAATCTTCTTCTGTATTATATGGTACGATTTCATCTACAGAACGGCACGCTTTTAATTGAATATAACGTTCAACAATTGACTGAGTGGGTTTGTTTTTATGAGGACGATCTAACGTAGGATCTAACTGCAGTGCAACGATCAAATAATCGCATACCGTTTTCGCTTCCTCTAGCATTTTTATGTGACCAGCATGTAATAGATCAAATGCTGAAAATGTTATTCCTATTTTTTGTGTTTTCAATTTGAAATTATTTTAACAAAAGTAATAAAAAATGTAGAAACCTAAAGTGAAATAAAGTTCAATTCCTAAAAATAAAAAAAATTAAAATTTACAATACTAAAATGGTTTTACTTACAATCCATAGATCCTCTTTAAGGCTCATTTTCTCCAAATATTCCAAATTCAACTTCACTTTATCTGGAAACAAAACTTCATCATTGTACTTTCGGGGATCTTTTTGCTGTGCTAAAAGACATCCTTCATTTCTGTATTTTATACTTGCTTCGCTTGTTAGACCAGGTTTTAATTGCAGAACCATTCTTTCTTCTCCAACCAACCTATCATAATAACCTTCAACATCTGGCCTAGGCCCCACAAAACTCATTTCCCCCTTTATAATATTGAACAATTGGGGAAGTTCATCTATTTTGGACTTTCTCAAAAACTTTCCGATCGTAGAGACATTCCTTGTCTTTGAATGAATCGTTTTGAATTTATAAATTATAAATAGTTTTCCAAACTGCCCTACTCTTTTTTGAGTGAAAACCCCAAATGAACTGGTATCAAAAGACACTAAAATACCTATAAGTAGCAAAATAGGCAACATAATCGCAATTAAGACTAAAGCAATTAATCTATCAATTACCTCTTTTACTATCAAATATCTACTATTCACTTAAAATGCTAAAATATGACAAATCAAATTTACTTTATTTTTTTAATACAATCACTATTTGCAAATTGTAAAAAAATTACAAAAAAGAACCACCTAATTAAAACTAATACAATAAAATCAAGTATTACAAAATAATTACCTAAATTTGCGACTTTTCAAAATATTTCATTAATTAAGATGCGCAATTTAAAAGGCTTGTTGGGTTAGATTTTCTTAGAGCAGTACTAATGCTTATTGGTCCAATATATCATGTTTCCCATGTGTACCACTCATCAAACTTACTAATTAAAGATAGTAACGATTTTATATACGATCTTTTTTCGTTTACTCATCCATTTAGAATGGAAGCATTTTTCCTTTTAGCAGGTTTTTTTTCAACATTACTAATTGAAAAAAAAGGTATTAAATATTTTAAAAAAAGTCGAATTGAAAAAATTTTCATTCCGCTTATTTTTAGCACATTACTAATTCTACCAATTACGAATTACATTATATACAAATACAGCGGAGATTATGTTTTTTCGTTTTGGCACCTATGGTTCCTTATAACATTATCCATAATTTTATCTTTTTATTATTTATTTTATGAAAAATTAAAATTTATAATTTTAAAAATTTCTAACCTAAGTGTCATAAAAATAATGCTTTTTGCATTAGTTTATTATGGCCTTTTATACTACTCAAATATTATTGTTTATAAGGTAATGATATCACATGATTTAGTGTATACCAATATATTCTTTCAAAATATTATTTTCAACCCCCTTATAAACGTATTACCTGTCCTATTAGGCTCTTCTCTATACTATAAAAGAAAATTTATTCCTAAAAAATATAATTACATCATCATAATATTTTTTATATTATTTCATACAATTTTCACTTCACCAGCTCTGCTAGAGTTTGATTTTGTACTAAAATTAGTTTTAAGATGTCTATATTTTATCATTGTATCTTCGTTAATATTAATGATTTTTAATTTTTTTGTCGATTTGAATATATCAAATAATAAAACCATTTCATTTTTTGTTAATTCATCCTTTACGATATACTTGGTTCATCAACCATTAGTCTTTCTTAATTGCCTACTTGTAAATAATTATTTTTCAGATTTTTACCTTCAATTCGTATTTGCTTCGACATTAACTTACGTCGAAAGTATATTCTTGTATATTCTTTTTAGCAGAACGTATGTTGGTAGATTGATTTTTGGAATAAAAGAACCTTATAAACCCGAATTATCCATGTTCAAATCTATTAACTATACAAATAATAGTTAAAATAATAGTGAAAAGCGATCTTTTCACAACGACACTAAAGAATAAAATTTATAGTATTTTCTTTCTAATGACAACCGAATTAGGCTCTATTGTACGATGATTTGTTATTTGAGCTTCACCACCGATGTAAGAGTTTGGATAAATGGATACAAAATTTCCAATAATAACATCGTGATCAATAACAATTGAAGAATTAATAATACAGTGCTTACCAATCTTTGACCCTGCTTGTATAACTGCGTTTGCTAGAATTACAGTTCCTTCGCCAACTTCTACATCGTTTGCTAAAACTGCTTTTGGATGAATAAGTTTTCCAAATTGGTGAGAAACTTCTTGGCTTATCTTTTCTCGAATTTCTGAATTTCCAATCGCAATGATTAATTCAATATTCGGAAAAATTTCTGGATTGTAAGGATTTTCATTATCAAAAACATGCACAACCTCACCTCCTAAAAGATGAATTAAATCTTTTAGAACTCTTGCGTGACCGCCATTTCCGTATAGGATGTATTGCTTCATTTCATCTAAAATTTATACAATTTGATGTTTCTTGATAAGATTTTGCTTTAATCCTAAATAAACTAAAGCGCCAATAACCATCAATCCAACCGCTGTCAACCATTGAAAAGTTACGGATTGAGATGCAGCATAAATAATAAAAAAACCAGCTACTAATTGAATAATTCCATAAATGCTTGAAATTAAAAGTCTATTGGTTTTATTTTCATTCGCGAAGAATTGATATAAATGCGAGCGGTGCGCCTTAAAGATATTCTCCTTTTTTCGAAGCCTTCTTACAATTGTTAAAACGGTATCTAATCCGTAAACTAATAAAAATAAAATATAAATAATGTTTCCTGTTTGTACAATTAGTTTAGCCAATAGAAAAAGAATAATAAATGCCATCGCAACCGACCCCACATCACCTGCAAAGCATTTTGCTTTATTTCTAAAATTAAAAAAACCAAAAACAAGACAAGACAAAATCGTATAATAGATTAGATTTTGATCTACAAAACTTAAAGAATTATTGACAATAGCTAGTAAAATAAGAACTGCTAAACTATTAGAGACCGTTATTCCATTAATTCCGTCCATAAAGTTGTAAGCATTAATCGTTCCCACAGAAACCACCAAAGCAACAGGAATTATCCACGAAGCCAAAGAGAACATTCCTACCTGATAAAACATCAATAACATACTTACTAACTGAACGAGCAAACGTATTTTATTGGACAACGTCATGACATCATCCATAAAACTAACAACCGTAATTAACGTTAATCCCAAGAAAAAGTAAGGATATTCAAAACCAGAAACCAAAAAATAAATTGCTGCACCAACATAAAAAATAATGCCACCCCCACGCAACGTAATCTGCGTATGGGAACTTCTTTCATTGGGTTTATCAATAATATTAAACTTATCTGCTATTTTGAAGTAAATAAGCTCCAAAACAAATAAAGTGATTATTACGAATAGGTATTGCATTGTTTACTTTTTAAAACTTTTTATGGTTAATTCCAAACCTTGTTCAGCTGACAAAGGTAGCTTTTCAATTTTTAAGGCTTTTTTAATTTTTTGATTAGAAAGTATTAAATTACTCGTCATTTTTTTCAACCTCTTCGTATTTAACGGTATCGGAATAACGTCACCAACTTTAGCCAAGCCTTTCATAATGACTTTCGGTATGCTAAGATTCATCACGTTTTTATTCTCAACTTTTTTAATAATTTCTATTATTTGATTAGTTGAAATAGGTTCGTCATCAGAAATGTGATAAATGCCTGATACTATTTGATTTTGTTTCTTAATAATCTCTTTAATAAAAAACGAAAAATTGTCAATAGAAATAAAAGATCTACTATTATCAAAAGAAGCCAAAGGATAAGGAATACCTTTAGAAATTAACTTATATAGTAATCCAAGATTTCCTTTATCACCAGGACCATGGACCATCGGAGGTCTTAGAATAACTATCTTTTTATTTTGTGGTAAGTCTTGTGCCAAAAGCCATTCTTCTGCTGCTCTTTTAGATTTTCCATAGAAAGACTCCGGATTAGCCTTTTGACTTTCTGACAAAGGATTATTACTTTCAAATTCCTCAATTGCTGCTAAGGAACTTATATGTATTAATAACTTCGCATTTGACTGTATAAACTCATTGAAGATTTCCTTTGCCAAATCAAGATTTGCGTAAAAATAATCGGCCTCAGTAGCGGTTCCTTTATGGTCATGAGCTTTTCCAACAAGATTTATAAAAATGTCAGAATCTTTATTTGTAGTTTTCCAACCATCATTTCTTAAAGAAATAGCTTTAACATTAAAACTACTTGATAAATTTTTTAATAAATTTTGACCAATAAAACCAGACGCTCCAAAAATTATTACGCTTTCCATATTTACTTTTCTAAAGCATTCGCCCAAATTTTCGTTGATTTTAACCCAAAAACCTCCTCGATCCAACCTGCTAAAGACATACTCTTATAAACGTCATCACTAATCGGAACAAAATCAGTTTCAAAAAAAGATTTGTTATAGTGAGGTTTAGCACGATCAATTATGCAAATATTTTGAGGATTATAGAACGGATATTTCTTTACATTTTCGTTAGTTGTAATCAATTTTCGACCTGCTCCTAAGGTCTCGAAAGTACGCATGGTAAGTCCATTTTGTCCAGGATGGTTAATATCTAAAATTGATTTTGAATCATTATAAATAGAAATAATCTCTTTATGTGATAGGCTTTTGAAAGAAATTTTAGCTTTATCAAAATCTTTGAATGATTTCTCGGTTACCTTTTTTATCTTAAACAATAGCTCACTTGGCGAAAAGTAAAATGTAAACATTTTAAACCCGTTTTTTAGGCACCATTTACTAGCATCTTCAGCGATTATATAACGATCGGAATGAGCCGTCCCAATAAAAGCCAAATCATAATTGAAACTTTTTTTAGGATTGGAGTACAAATCCGAATAATCTGTTGCAAAAAATAAAGGACGAAAACCCATATTATATTTTATAGCATCATTACTATCAAAAGTAAATTTTGCATCAAATAAGTCCATTATTTCTAAACCATTTTTATTATTCTTAAAAGAATCATAAGTGTAATAAAATAACTGGATATTAGGATTTTTTGAACGTAAAAACTCTATAAAAAATTTAGGAACAGCTTCTCCCTTTATCAACAAAAAGTAATCAAACTTCTCGCGGTCTAGCTGTTGTATTAATTTTCTATAATAACTATTAATTTTGGTTTTATAAAATTCTTTCTTAACTCTTATAATCGCTTTACTAAAGAAAGAATTAGAAGGCCTTTCATCAAATAACATAACTGAAGCTCCCTTCTTTTCAAGCTCTTGCTTGATGAGCGCTTCGTAGTTAAAAAACTTTACCGAAATTAAGAGTACTTTTTTATTTTTAAGCATCAGTCCCTATTTATACAAGCCTTTAGCTTTCATTTCGTCAATAGACTTTTGGTATTGATCTTCTTGCACTTCTTGTGTATTAACCCAAGCTGTAAACTTCGCTAAACCTTGATCAAAAGAAACTTTTGGTTCAAAACCTAATGCTGCTTTTATCTTTGTTAAATCTGCATAATTGTGACGAATATCTCCTAAACGATAATTACCAGAAACCGTTATAGGAACATCAACGCCATAATGTTTAATTAACCCGTTGGCAACTTGCAAAACATCCGTTGCAACACCGGTTCCTACATTAAAAACTTGATTATTTGCTTCTTCTTTCTCTAATCCTAAAATTGTAGCATCAACAACATCATCAATGAAAACAAAGTCACGTGTTTCTTTACCATCTTCGAAAATATTAATTCCATTTCCGTTTTTAATTTGAGTCGAGAAAATAGATAATATTCCTGTGTAAGGATTTTTAAGCGATTGTCCAGGTCCATATACATTTTGGTAACGGAAAGCGACCCCAGCAATCCCAATCGTAGGACAAACAGTAAGAACCATTTGTTCTTGATTTTGCTTTGTTATTCCATACACAGAAGAAGGGTGAATTTTTGAAGTTTCGTCTGTACCTACTAATTCCAAAGCAGAAGATCCTGGATATTTCACTTCAAAATCGCCTTGATCCATATAATCTGCCGTACGTTGTGTTGGATATACTGCTCCTAATTCCTGGCTTATATATTTACCTTCTCCATAAATAGAACGCGAAGAGGCAACTACAACTTTCTTGATAGTATGTGGCGTATTTACCAAAAGATCCAACAGTAAGGCTGTTCCGTTGATATTAACATCTATATATTTTTTAACTTCATACATGGATTGTCCAGTACCAGTTTCGGCAGCATAATGCACAATAGCATCTTGACCTTCGATTGCTTTCTTCCAATCTTCTTCGGAAGTTACAGTACCTAAAATAAACTTTACTTTATCCTTAATACTTAAGTAAAGAGGCGAACTCACTTCAGGATTATCTCCATGTATTTGAGGCGATAAATTATCCATTACGGTAATAGTATAACCTTTATCAATTAATTTTAACGCTAGATTTGAGCCAATAAAACCTGCTCCTCCTGTAATTAGTATGTTTTTCATTATTTTGAATTTTTTATAAATTTATCGCTATATTTTTTCCCAACGTTGGGTTTCGAAATTGTATTTTTTTATTGGTTTTGCGGGAGTACCTACTGCAATTACATTGGGAGGTAAACTTTTCGAAACAACTGAGTTTGCACCGACAATTGTTCCTTTTCCTATTGTTACTCCAGGAAGTACCGAGACAAATTCACCAAGCCAAACATTGTCCTCTATAACTACAGGTTTAGAATACATTTTTCTTTCCTTTGGAATGCTTGTAGGACTACTATCGTGTTCGTCTCCCACATAAGTTCCATGAGAGCAATCTGAAATATAAATTTTACTAGCTAATAAAACATTCCTACCAATTTTCACGCTTTCCATTGCTGTAATATGGACGTAGTCATTCATTTGAAAATTTTCTCCAAAAAACAAAGTTTGTTTATTATTATCTGGATACGCTTCAATTCTACAACCAACTCCTGTGGTGAATCCTTTATTCACGACGATATACTTTTTACCTCTAATATCTATTGGAAAACGAATAATACGTGCCTGTGAGAAAATTAATAATGTTCTTAATTTAAAATAAAAAAGAATCATTAATTGTGAAAAAGAGTATCGTTTAAACAAATCCATTATCTAAGTTTTACAATTATCATTCTTCTTGCATATTTCAATAAGGAAAAGATAACAGTACTAAAATAAAGAAAAGGACTAATCCAACCCTGCTTAAAAACGAATTTTAGGTTTTTAAGTTCACCTTTTTCCATTTCTTTTAGATTTGCGCTTAATCCACTCTCACCAAATCCAGCTTTTCCATCTCCAAAAATAATAAGATTTTCATTAACAAAATAGCAATTAAAATACCTTGCGACCCTCATGAAGTAGTTTCCTTCTTCAGCATACCTCTGGGTTTCATCAAAAAATCCTATCACCTCTAAAACATTTTTTTTAAAAATAATAGTTGATGGCTGAAAGTAATTTTTAAATAATAAATCCTTAAACTCAATTTTTACTAGCTCTCCTATTTTTCTATTTTTTAATCCAAAACCTTCAAATGAAGCACCTAAAAAATCAATAGCTAAATTGACACTTAGCAAACTTATTTGCCTATCTAGCTTCTCATGGTACCATGCATCATCAGAATCAAGAAGTGCTATATAATCTCCTGTAACATTCCTTAAACCAGTATTTCTTGCTTTTGACACTCCTCCGTTAGATTGGTTTATTAATTTTATATGAAAATTAGGATGTAGCTTAATAAAATTTTCAGTCACCTTTTCAGAATTATCTTTTGAGCCATCATTGACTACAATAATTTCTATTTGTCCCTGATATGTTTGTTCAAGTACAGAATTGAGAGCACGCTCTATTGTTTTTTCGGCATTATACATGGGTATAACTACAGATACTTTATTTAATTGAGTTTGTTCTTTCACTTTTTTTTTAAAAATTATAATTTCATTCTTTATAAAACCACCTCGTCATAATTATATCTTGAAAACAACCTACCGAGAAAAACTCCAAAATAATTTTCAACGTTGCAAAATGGTCCTATTATACTAACAATGGAGTTCATTATACTAATTTATTACTTAATAGTTAATCTACTTCCAATTCCAATAATAATCGGCCATAAAAGGATTGTACCTGTATTAAACCACATATTATTAAACATACTCAATAATATTATAGAATTAAGAGATGCAATACCTGTTATATAGAATGGTTGTTTTTTGTTTAAAACTTTTGGATAAAACAAGGCACTAAACATTATCGCAAAAAACATTATATACATACCCGATGAACCAAGATTTAAGTAAGCATTATAATATGTTGTAGGAGCATTTAAATTAATTGTAACAAGATATCTGCTACCGTAATTCCTTGCGAGTATCTTGTCATATCCCAAAAGGGCACTTACCCTCTTACTAAGAAAGTCAGGCAATAATTCTGATGAAATGAATAAACCTAATTTTTTTTCATCAAACTCGTCCTGTTTTTTATCGATAATATTTTGCAAGTTTCCTACCGGAGACGTTACATAAATATAACTCCAATAAAACTCAGCAGGAACACCACTGTTTAAGAATTTATCCGTTGCACCAGCAATTCTTAATACAAACTCGCCATCGCTTTTTGTTTGTGTTTGCCTAATATTACCAATGAGTCCGAAGAAGTATAAAACCACTCCAATTATAAAAATAGATTTAAAGAGGTTTCTAATTTTTACATTTTTAGTCCTTATAAGGTAAATAAAAATTATGGCACAGAAAACAATCATAAACGCCCCTCTATTCAACACAAGCAGATAAGGAATGAGACTTGAGAGAAACAAGACTAAAGATTTTCTTTTCTTATTACACATATAAACGTCAAACATTAAGATAGAAAAGAAAATACTAAATGTTGATAAAATTACGTGTATTGTCGGAATACCAGTAAAATCATCATAACTAAAATTAGAATCATAAAATGTTCTAAATAAAGGAATAGTCATTTCAAAAGCAAAATCCAAAATATAACCAATGATTATAATATAAAAGGATCTTTTAATAAACTTCTCTGATAAATTAATTGGAGTAATAGGAATTCTTAAAGTCCGTGCCTGATAAACACCTAAAAAAATTGCAAATAAGCTACTGCCTATTAGAAACCAAAGGAGAAAACCGTGAAGTTCCGGATACATGTCTGACCATCCAATCTGATATATTAACAGGAGGGGAATAAATGCAATTGCATAAACAAAACTTGGCATGTAAAGCAACTTATGCTTCATAATCTTTAAATATTTTTCCTAACCAATCACTAAGTGGTAACACAACATTGCTTACTTTATTTGCAGGTAGATTAAAAAAATCTTCATCAACATTAATATCAGATATAGAAAATTGGGCTACCATTCCCGAGTTTGCAACATCTTGATCTTTAACAAAATCATGGTTATTTGTTAAAATTTTCGTTTTGCATGCGAGAGATTCAATAACTCTCATCGCCAATCCTGTTTGTCCGGGATTACTAACATCCACCATAATATTAGATTCAGATAGGGTCGTCAAATATTCTTTTCGTGGCATTGGTTTGAATGATACAATATCCAAATCTATATTTTTTCTTTTAAAATAATACTTAATTCTTGTTTGAAAAGGCATATATAAAAAAGCTTTTAAAGAGTAACCATTTCGATTACAAAATTCCCTAAATTTTAATACTGCATCATACCGTTCTTCAAAAAAAAAGCCCATAAAAAAGAAATCATATTTATATATTTTTTTATTATTTACATATTCTAAAACGTCATCAGTATAAAAAAGAGGTATGTATTCTAACTTTAAGTTTTCACAGTCTTCAAAATCAAATGACGATACTTTGTCAAACTGCGAAACTAGATGTGAAAAATGATTTGTACGATCTGAATCCCACTGATACATAATAGTTTTAGCCGAGGGGTTTTGTCTTCTAAAACCTTCCAAAAAGACTTTACTCAATTTATATCCTCTTATTACAAATAAGTAATCAAATGCATTATCTTTTGTGTCTTTCAAAATTTTATTATAATGCCTCTCTTGAAATTTATCCATTTTACTTGGATAAAAATTATTTATAATACTGAAATCAGCTTTATATGATCTCTCCGGATAATACGTAACTGAAGCTCCAAAACTTTCAAGTTTATTAATAATCATGGTCTCATACCCATGAAACTTGGGACAGATAAATAAAATTTTCTTATTACTGAAACTCATGCTCATGAATTTTTATTTTTTTGTCTACTATCATGCCATTTATATTTAAATCTCTTAATAAAAGACGTATTAAGAAGACTAACAAAAGTCTCGGACTCGGCACGATATATTTCAGATAATTTATTAGAAAACAAGGATAAAAACGCATCCATTTGCAATATATTGGGCTTAAGATATTCATTACCATTAACTCTCTTAATAAAGCTTTGAATACGGCTAGAATATGTCATTTTTATTTTAGTTGTTACACTAGAATGATGACTTCTATATAGCATCAATTGTGAATTAGAGAATAGAACAGTGCCAAAGCCATACGCAATTAAAGCAATTAAATAATCGTGCATAATAATATTCCTCATATCACTTTTCAACAAATTAATTTTCAATTGCTCATTAATAATACATGTACATCCAGTAACTATATTAAAAAGAAATAAATCTTGAAATCTAAAAGTATTAGCATTAAAATTATGAAGCTTCCAAAACGAATCTTCAATTACAACTTCATCATCAGACATCAATCTCAAATCATGAAAATGCAATAACGGTTTAGAATAGGGATCGTCCACTTGCATAATTTCAAACATTTGTATTTCAAGTTTATTATTAAACCAGATATCATCTTGATCACATAACGCAATAAAATCACCCTGTGCTAAATAAATTGCCTTTCTAAAAGTTAAATTAGAACCTAAATTCTTTTCATTAAAATATACCTTAATCTTTGAATTAGCTAACGCATACTCGGATAAAATATTTCTTGTATTATCTGTTGAGCAATCATCTACAATAATAATTTCATCTGGCACATATGTCTGGGATAATATTGAATCTAATTGCTTTCTAAGATACTTACTACCATTGTAAGTACATAATGCCACACTTAGTTTATGTTCACTAAAATTTTTCATAATTACTTTTTCTGGTCAAATATTATTTATTCCAAACCCCTTTAGCCTTATCTGACAGGACTAATTTAAATTGTATTATATTCAACACAAGTCCTGAAAGATTAACTAGTGTAAGTGAAATTACAACTCCAGTTATTCCAAACAAATTTCCTAAAACAAATGTTATCGGAAGGAACAGAATAGACGATACTAAAATATTAATCATTTGCACCCTTAATTTTCCCAATCCGTTCAAAAATGAAGAGTAAGATAAGCTGGCTACTAATATAACAATATAAATCGCAATCGCCATTGACAGACTAAAAGGAACAAGAATATCTTTCCCTACCCAAACTGAATACACCCAATCACTCAGAAATAACATAAGTGCCACAACTAAAGTAGTCCCAAATAACATCAATTTTACCTTTTTCATACTTTCTAATATCCATGTGTATTCCCTATTTGCATAAGCTTCTGTGGTTGCTGACCATATAGGAGTTAAAACAATCGTAAACAGCATTGGAATTACATTAAAATATCTAAAAGCAACATTGTATTTAGTAACCATATCAGGTCCAAACATGTTAGAGATTATCAGATTTGACGTCGAAAAAATAACTAATGATGCAATTTGTAGTACAAAAAATTGGGTTCCCAAACCCATTATATCTCTAACATACTTTGCTTTATAGTAAGCAATGCTTGGTCGGATCTGTTTATATTGTCCATTGAAAACAAAAGGGTAAGAAATAGCATAAACAATTACTGGAGAAATTGAATAAATAAAAGCCACATCCCATAAAGTTCCTTTCTGGTAAATAGAAATTAAATATATTAATATTAACGCCAAAAATTGGCCTAACATAATTAATAAATTTTCAACTGCAGACTTTTGTAGTGCCAACAACACATTCCCTATTAGCTTCAAAACAAAACTAATACAGAAAAAGCTAAAAGCCATTAAAATAATAGATTTTAGATTTGGAACTAATGTGGGACTAACATTGAGAACTACATACCAATTTATTAAATTATTAATGATAAAAAAAACACAAAAAATAATTAGCACTAATAAAGACACAACAACATAAGAAGTTGAAACATAACTTCTTGCCCGTGCCCAATCATCATTTGCAATAGCCTCAGTTAATTTATTTCGTAAACCATTTCCAAGTCCTATATCAAAAGTATTAATCCATAACAAAACGGAATTTAGTGTCAACCAAATTCCATATTCTGTCTCATTCAAAAATTTAATAGTAATAGGAACCAACAATAAAGAGACTAAAATCCCAAAACCCTTTACAAAAAATGAATAAAATATATTTTTTTGTAAGACACTAGTCCTCTTCTCAGCATCCCCTTCTTTATCCGTGTTCCTTAAAAATTTCATTTTTAATGGCAAAGCTATATTTTCATTCTAAATTTTTCTAACCAACTTTTTTCCTTTGCTCCGTAACCGTATCCATACTTATTACCATACCCGAAGTAATTTTTCTCCACATCATTAAGTACAAAACCTACGTTCTTAATTTTCTTTGAATCAATATTAGAATTTGCAAATTCAATTAAAGCCTTTTCAGTATACCCTGATCTTGTCACATAAATTGTTGCTTCAGCTAATTCAGCAATTAGGAAAGTATCTGTTACTAACATTAAAGGTGCCGTATCTAAAATAATGTAGTCATACAATGGTCCTACTTCTTTTAACAATTTCTCATATCGACCATTACTTAGCAATTCGGTCGGATTTGGTGGAATCATTCCCGAATAAATAACATCTAAATAAGGGTTAAAAGTAGAAACATGAATTATATCTTCAATCTTAGTAGAATCGGAGTATAAATACTCCGTAAGTCCTGCTAAACCTTTTCTTGCCGTATTATAACGGGCTAACTGCGGATTCCGCACGTCTGAACCTATAATTAAAACTTTCTTACTAGGTGTAGCTAAAGTTAAAGCTAAATTTACCGAAGTAAACGTTTTTCCTTCACCTTTTACTGATGATGTAACAAAAACAATCTTTCCTTTTTCTTTTTTAGGAAGAATAAAATTCAAATTCGTAATTAAAATTCTAAAAGCTTCAGCCATAGGTGAAAGATCATTTAGCTCAACTATGTCAGGTTGGCCTTTTTGCACCCTAGGTAATTCTCCTAAAACAGGTGCATGTGAAAGCTTCTCAAGATCGTGTTTTGTCTTAACCTTATTATTAAACAACTCCGACAAATAAATTAATAGGAATGGAATTAAAAGCCCAATCACTAAAGCCCCCAATAAAATAATCATTCTCTTTGGTGATACAGGAAATTCTGATGAATATGCTTTATCAATCACCCTTGCTTTTGGAGCCGTAATTGACTGTGCTATTGCTGTTTCTTCTCTTTTTTGTAGTAATAATAAAAATAGGTTTTCTTTAATTTGCTGCTGTCTTTCAATACCACGAAACATCTTTTCCAAAGAAGGTAAGCGAGATATTTTTCCAGAAACTAAATTTTGTTCTCCTTGATATTCACGACTCGCCAATTCTAAACCTTGTTTATTTTTTTGCAAACTTTGAAGAACAGATGATCTCATGCTATTAATCTGCTTCGTTACATCAACTACCGTAGGATTTTCTGGTGTAGCTGATTCTAACAATCTGCTTCTTTGTAAAACTAGCTGATTATAAGTTGCAATATTACCAGCTGCATCGGCGTTACTTAAACCTACATTTGAAGGTAATACTTGATAATTTCCTTGTTTGGAAACGAAACCTAGCAATACATTTGTGAGCTCTAATTGGGCATCTATATCTACTTGTTTCGCCCTAGCCGCCGCTGAAGTCTCCAAACTAATTTTTGCTTCAGTTTCAATATCTGTTAAACCATTCCTTGATTTAAACTGCTCCTTTTCATTTTCTACAACTCCCAATTCATTTTGCAATTTGGAAACTCGATCATCTATAAATTCCAAGGTTCTTTTAGATTCAGAATTTTTATCCAAAATTGCATCATCATTATAAGCAACTACCAAAGCATTTAGGATATCTTTCGCTTTATTTGTTTCTGGATAATTGAGCGCAAGCTCGAGAACGGTTGCGTCTTTATTTACCAAATTAACCACAAGTTTCTCTTGAAGATCATTTACCTTCCCTTCAGTAGAAGAAATAAACAATTCTAAATTAGTAAGATCAGTATCTTTTACAAGAGAGGGATTAAAATTAGGATTTTTAACAATGATGATATTAGCATATGGTAAACTGATTGTACTTCCAAAGGTTCCCTTAATTTCCTTTTTCAATTCATCAGAAGATAACATTAATGAATTATTAGAAATACTTAGCAATATAGGTTTCTTAGGAAACTCCTGATACTTCTTTTCATTAATGATTTTAATTTCAATTGGCGACGATTCTTTATAAAGTTCAGTATCTTTAAATTTATGTTCAGCAAAAACGTCAGTCTGTAAATTTCTTGCAGTAACAACATCTCGCATTAATTTTTTTGACTTTAAAATCTCAATTTCATTATCAACACTATTAGTTTTCATTCCTCCAAAGCCAGAAAGATCTTGAAGGACTCCCATTTCTCCACTTCCAGAATTATTCTTAGCATCTTTAATAAGAACAGTTGTTTGCACCTTATAAACAGGGGTCATAAATTTCAATGCAAAATAACCAATGATCAATGCTATAATAGCACTAATAATAAACCAAGGCCATTTAAGCAAATAAGGCTTTAGAATTTCATTAAGATTAATCTCTTCAGAGGTTTCTTGGTTAATATTTTCAGAAGACATATGTATCGGATAAAGTAAAAATTATTTTTTAAAGACTAAAGCAAGTATGGTAACAACGATACTTGCGACAGAAATGTAAATACCAGCATTTGGATCCAAACGTGCTGATTTTTGCTTTGTTTCGTTGGATGAAACATAGATCACATCACCTTGACGTAAATTATAAAATGGACTTGTAAAAAAATCGGATTTCGTTAAATCCACTTTAGATTTCTCTAGTTTCCCATCAATATTTCGAATTACAAGAACATCCTCTCTATTTCCATAAATAGTAAGATCTCCTGCCATACTTAATGCACTTAATAATGTCCCTTTTCCATCAGGCAAGGTAAATTCTCCTGGCCTATTTACATCCCCCATAACGGAAACCTTAAAATTGGTCATTTGTAAACTAACAGTAGGCTCTTTTATATATCTTCTCAAACGATTTACTAGTTCCGTTTTAAAACCATCAACAGTTAAACCTCGTACATTTATTTTACCCAATATAGGGAAATCAATATCATATTCACTATCAACTATATACGTTGGCCCAGCAACTGTTGGAATAGCTGGAGTCGCATTACCACTTATTTGCGGATTCTGAATTACCTGTCCTGCTGAATAATTTTGATTAAAAGGTTTAGCAACATCGTTATCTCTAGCCATCACAGTTACTACAATCTGATCCCCAGGCTGTAACGTTGCACGATCTAAGCGCATGGCTTCCTCTGTGGCTATCTTATCAATATCCTGTAGATAATTTAAATTTTTCTTTGGTTGACAAGACGAAACAGCCACAAAACCAAGTAATAAAAGTAAATATTGAATTTTTTTCATAATATAGAAAGTCCGCAAATATACAATTTTAATTAGGAGCATCTAATAATTCATACACCGAATTATTACTTTTGAATTCGGGTACAATTGATTTTAATACTTTAACAACCATCTTCTTATCTTTTTTCTCCGCTTCAATAAGTAAGTCATTTATGTAACCATCAATTTCAAGAAAAGTTAAAGATGGATCTTTTGATATCATAATCTTCTCATGATGAGTTGGTAAAGTTCTAGTATCATCACTTAACAACTCTTCATATAATTTTTCACCTGGACGAAGTCCTGTATAAACAATTTGAATATCTTCGTTCGGTACAAGCCCTGATAGTTTAATCATTCTACGTGCTAAATCAAGGATTTTAACAGGTTCCCCCATATCAAAAACAAAAATTTCGCCACCTTTACCCATTGTTCCGGCCTCAAGTACAAGCTCACACGCTTCAGGAATCGTCATAAAATAGCGAACAATATCTGGATGTGTTATGGTAACTGGTCCTCCTGCTTCAATTTGCTTTTTAAAATGAGGAATAACAGATCCATTAGAACCTAAAACATTCCCAAATCTAGTAGTAATAAACTTTGTCGTATTATTTTCTGTGTTTTGCAATGCTTGAACAAACAATTCGGCTGTACGTTTCGTTGCTCCCATTACATTCGTCGGATTTACAGCCTTATCTGTAGAAACCATGACAAAACGATTTACTTTATACTTGCTTGCTAATGACGCAACATTCTTTGTCCCCATAACATTAACAAGTACTCCTTCATGAGGGTTTTCTTCAACCAAAGGAACATGTTTATAGGCTGCAGCATGATAAACCATTGAGAATTGATATTTTTCAAAAAGTTGCTCCAAACGACAACGATTTGAAATATCAATCATAACGAATTTCATTTTTAATACTGGAAACTTCTGACGCATTTCCAATTCTATCTCATAAAGTGGTGTTTCACCTTGATCTAAAACCACCAACAGTTCTGGCTCAAACATGGCTACTTGCCTTACAATTTCGCTACCGATAGAGCCTGCCCCACCTGTTACCAAAATCGCTTTCCCGAAATGCCTTTTCTTTACCTCCTCGTTCGTTATCTTAATCGGTCTTCGATTAAGTAAATCTTCAATCTGTAGATTTTTAATCGTATTTTGTGAATCACTTTCTCTCAATTTCTGTACTGAAGGAGCTTTAAAAATCTGAATACCTTTTTCTAGAAACAAAGTCACCCAAGAATCGATTTCTTCTCGACTCATTATTTCTTTCACTAACAGAGCACCATCTATTTCCAAATCTTCTGGGTGCAATTTTTCAAGTTTTTCCCTAGTGAAAATTCGTTTACCTAAAAGCTTCGCCAAATTTGAATCGTTTCGTTGCGTAATAAAACCAACAATATCATACGGAAGTGATGGGTTATCTAAAACGGCTCTTGCCATCGCAATAGATTGCTCACCAACACCAACAACAAGCAATTTCTTCTTTAAGGTACTTCTTCTAAATTCACGGGCAAAATGAAAAGCTTCTTTCACTGCCAATCTAAAAAGGAACAAAAAAGTACAAGACAAAGCACCAAAAAGAGCTAGAAAAGCAAATGATGGTGTTATTAGTTTAATTTCTCCAAGGATAAAAAAAGCCGAATTCACAAAACCTACAACTAAGATAGTGCACGCAATCGCTAGGAAAATTTTAAATAAATCGATAAAAGTAGAATGCCTAATAATCCCCGAGTATGTTTTAAATACATACATGAACAATAAACTAATCGTAATAATAAAGAGGATTACTTGAAAAGTATCTAAAAAGATTTGAGAGTTTGGTGCAAATCTTTTTGCTATATAATAGGCTATCAATATTGCCATAAAAACAATAAAAATATCCAGTAATAAAATAACCCATCTTGGCAAATACCTAATATCAGACAAACTCATGATATTATCACCGCGGTAAACTTTACGCTTAAAATCTTGAATAAAACTCATTCTATACTTTCCAATTCATTTGCTTAACAAATATCAAACCATTTTTTACAGCCGCATATTCATTAATACAAAGCTACGATAAATCTATATTGAAATAATGAATTATTTGCATGATATTTCATTATTTCTAAAAAATTATGAACTCAAAAATTGTAATTTATTATAAAATAAGGAATTGATGAAAAATGAAAAAAAAATGGGAGTTTACTTTTAGAATTAAACTAAATAATCCAAAAGGATGTTTCCGATTTTTTGCTTTTGAGAATCAGTAAGATTTGAGCCAGAAGGTAAACAAAGTCCAGAGTTAAAGAGGTTTTCAGAAATCCCATTTTCATATTTAGGGAAAGCGGCAAATACAGGTTGCAAATGCATCGGCTTCCACAAAGGGCGTGCTTCGACGTTATGTCTTTCCAATTCAAGACGTAGATCTTCAGGTGTATATGCCAACCCAGAACCTAAAACAAGAGCAGTGAGCCAATGATTCGAAAAAAACAAACCTGAAGGTTCTTTAAAAACCTGTACTCCGTCTTTCGACTTAAGCAAATCACCATAAAATTGATTTAAAGATCGTCTTTGATTTATTCGTTCTGAAAGCACTTCCATTTGTCCACGTCCGATTCCAGCTGCCACATTACTCATTCTATAATTATAACCGACCTCCGTATGCTCGTAATGAACAGTATTCTCTTTGGCTTGGGTGGCAAAAAAAATAGCTCGTTGCTTATTTTCTTTACTTTTAGTTACCAACGCACCGCCACCAGACGTGGTAATGATTTTATTACCGTTAAAACTTAAAACAGAATAATCGCCAAAAGTTCCCATCATCCGACCTTTGTAGGAACTCCCTAAAGCTTCTGCACTATCTTCTATTATGGGAATTTCATATTTCTGAGCAACCGAGTGAATAGCTTCTACTTGATAAGGCATGCCATACAAACACACCACCATAATTGCTTTAGGCTTTTTCCCCTTTTTAATACGATCTACAATTGCTTCTTCCAAAAGAATAGGACACATATTCCATGTATCGCGTTCGCTATCAATGAAAACAGGAATTGCTCCGCAATAGCGTATGCAATTTGCCGAAGCAGCAAAAGTGAGACTTTGACAAATCACCTCATCTCCAGCCTTAACATCGAGTAAAACAAGTGCCAAGTGCAATGCTGCTGTTCCTGAACTCAATGCGGCAACATGTACATTATTTTCTAGAAAACCTTCCAGATCAGCCTCAAATGCATTGACATTAGGTCCCAGAGGCGCAATCCAATTTTCATCAAAAGCCTGCTGAACATATTTCATTTCACCACCTCCCATGTGGGGTGAAGAAAGCCAAATCTTAGTTTCCATCCTTTAATTCATCTCTAAATTTAATGATTTTACCCGGATTACCAACAACAATCGCATCCGCCGGCACATCCCTTAAAATCACCGCTCTCGCGCCTACAATCGCATCTTCACCAATCGTAATCCCTTGAACGACTTGGGCTCCCAACCCAATATGCTCTCCTTTTTTAACAGTAATATTCCCTGCAAGTGAAGCATTGGGTGAAACATGAACAAAATCTCCGATAATACATTCGTGCTCAATTACAGTGGAAGAATTGATGATACAAGGATCGCCAATATGCAATTCAGAATTAATACGCACCTTTGGCATCACAACTGTCCCTTCTCCCATAAACGTCAATCGCGAAATATAGGCTGTATTATCTACCATATTTGCAAATGTACAAAGTGGAGCAATTCTTTTGGTAATTCATTCTCTAGTCAAATTATCCCCAGTAGCAATAATGAGTTCTTTATTCGTAAGCAAATTATCTGTTGGAATATAAATGGGTCATTTACAATTCCCTAGTTGGAAGTCGCAAAATCCAAAATCAAATCATACTCAAATCCTTTAGCCATAAGATGTCGGATGGTCTTGGTTCGCTTCTGATAACCCTGCAATCCTTTCAAATTTTCATAGTAGGATTCGTAGAGTTTTTGCAACGTCTTTTCATAATCATCCGCATCAATTTCTTCCATTCCTTTGGAAATCAGTTTGTCGCCAATTCCTTTTTGCTTAAGGTGAATTTTAATCTTATTGCGCCCCCATTTCTTCAAATAAAACTTACCTCGGGCATAACTTCGGGCAAAACGCTCTTCATTGAGATAATTTTCTTGCATCAAGTACAGGAGAATCTCTTCTTTAGCTTCAGGAATCAATAAAAACTCACGCATCTTTTGTTCCACTTCCCAATGGCACCGATCCTGATACACACAATAGTGTACCAGTTTTAGTTTGATTTCATCGAACGTATATGATTTCTTTTCCTCGGCCATCCCCCAAAATTACTTCAAAAAAAGCAAGCTATAAAATATTTTGTACCTTTGTCATTCGAAATGAAAAAATTGAATTCCATACTAAGGCTGCCATTTTTCAGCACGTATTATTACCCGATAACTTCTCGGGAAATCTCCTATTGACCTAAATCGCAATTTGCGTTTACCATCATATACGATCCCGAAGCATTACGTTTCGGGATTTTTTTTTGACTAAAATTTAAATCAACAACATGTTAACAACTTTAAAACAAAACGTAGAAATCATTCTACCAGAAAACGGATTAGAAGAGAAACTTCAACGAGCCGAAACAGAAAAACGTCCTTTAATCATCAAGCTAGGATTCGACCCTACTGCACCAGATCTCCATTTGGGACACGCCGTTGTTCTGAAAAAACTTCGAGAATTTCAAAATCTAGGGCATCAAATTGTCATTTTGGTGGGAAGCTTTACCGCCCGAATTGGAGATCCCACAGGGAAAAATAAGGCTCGTAAACCCTTGAGTTCAGACGATGTACAACACAACGCGCAAACCTACATCAACCAACTTTCGAAGGTGATTGATGTGAATAAAGCAAAAATCGTCTTCAACTCGGATTGGCTAGATGCATTAAACTTTTCAGAGGTGATTCAATTGCTTTCTAAAGTGACCGTCGCCCAACTCATGCATCGAAACGATTTCAACAAACGATTCCAAGAGAACACCCCAATTGCCATGCACGAAATGGTTTACCCAATCTTACAAGGCTACGATTCTACCCAAATCAACTGCGATATCGAAATGGGCGGAACGGATCAGTTGTTTAATTGCACCATGGGACGCCAATTGCAAGAAAGTATGGGAATGTCCCCACAAATTGTGATGTGCATGCCGCTACTTCGTGGTTTAGACGGTAAAGAAAAAATGAGTAAATCCTTGAATAACATCATTGGATTAACCGATGAACCTCAAGAGATGTTTGGTAAAACAATGTCAATTCCCGATACACTCATCGAAGAGTATTTGGACTTGGCAACGGATTTCTCAGTAACGGAATTGAGTGAATTGAAGAGCCGACTAGCCAACGGAGAAAACCCGATGAACATCAAAAAAGAGATTGCGAAAAATATCATCACCCAATACCACTCAGAACAAGAAGCGTTGGAGGCAGAAGCCTTTTTCACCAATCAATTTCAAAACAAAAATCAGGAAGAAAAGGTATTTGAACCCGTCGCTATTGCTGAATTGGGTAGTTCAAACTCCATTTCAATGGTCGATTTGGGCCATCATTTGAAAAAGGACGATTCAAAATCCGCCATTCGAAGAATTATTTTGGGTGGCGGTATGCAAGTAAATCACGAAAAAATAACGGATCCGAATTGCATGATTAATCTTGTTAAAGGAACAAAAATCAAAATCGGAAAACTCCATTTCTTTGAATTGGTATAAGTCTCAACAACCTTGCACAAAACAAAAAACCATCCAAAATTGGATGGTTTTTTTATGCTATATATTCTAAACGAATTTAGTAGTTGAATAACGCTTTGCCTTCCATTAAAGCATTGACTTGCGTTTTTACAGATTCTAGATTCGCATCATTTTTCAAATCCGAAACCGCTGAATTAATTAATTCAGCAATCGTTTCCATATCGTTTTCCTTCAAACCTCGTGTGGTAATCGCAGCCGTACCCAAACGAATTCCTGATGTAATAAATGGTGATTTGTCATCGTATGGAACCATATTTTTGTTACATGTAATATCTGCTTTCACCAAGGCTTTCTCGGTTTCTTTACCGTTAACACCTTTATTTCTAAGGTCAATTAACATCAAGTGATTATCAGTTCCACCACTAACGATATCAAAACCACGTTCGATCATCGCTTTTGCTAAGGCTTGTGCATTGGCTTTCACTTGTTTTGCATACACCTCAAAAGATTGGTCCAATGCCTCACCAAAAGCCACCGCCTTTCCTGCGATTACATGCTCTAATGGCCCACCTTGAATTCCTGGGAACACCGCAGAATCCAAAACAGCGCTCATCAATTTCGTTTCTCCTTTTGGTGTTTTGTGACCGTAGGTATTTTCAAAATCCTTACCCACCATAATCATTCCACCACGTGGACCTCTCAAAGTTTTGTGCGTTGTTGTTGTAACGACGTGGCAATGCTCAAACGGATTGTTCAACAAACCTTTAGCAACCAAACCTGCTGGGTGCGCGATATCCGCCCAAAGTGTCGCTCCAATTTCATCGGCAACTTCTCTAAACTTTGCATAATCCAAATCTCTAGAATATGCCGAGAAACCAGCAATAATCATTTTAGGTTTATTCTGTAGCGCAACTTCACGCATTTGATCATAATCAATAAGTCCAGAATCTCTTTGAACGCCGTAAGAAACAATATTGTACTGAATTCCAGAGAAATTAACTGCAGAACCGTGCGTAAGGTGACCTCCCATAGACAAGTCCATTCCCATCACCGTATCTCCAGGTTTCACACAAGACAAATAAACAGCAGCATTCGCTTGAGAACCCGAATGCGGTTGCACATTCACATAATCAACACCAAAAAGTTGCTTCGCACGATCAATAGCTAGGTTTTCTACCTCATCTACGACTTCACAACCTCCATAGTATCTTCTTCCTGGATAGCCTTCGGCATATTTGTTCGTAAGAATACTGCCCATCGCCTTCATCACGTTTTCTGAAACAAAATTCTCGGAAGCAATAAGCTCCAAACCGTGTAATTGTCTTTGATTTTCTCTTTCAATTAGTTCAAAAATAGGATCTTGCATTGACTTTAAATTTTCGCTAATTTAAGCATTTAAAAGGAATTTTGCCTACCTTTGAAGCGTCAAAAAATTAGAATTATGAAAAACAAAAAGAAATATAAAAAAGCACTTCTGAAAACATTGAAAAATGTTGCCATTTCCGAATATGCACTTCTTGAAAACATGACCACCATGATGATCTTGAAGGAAATGAAGAAAAACAACATCCATTTTAAAAAAGGGGATACCTTTTCATTTGAAGACAATATTTTCGATTATAGCGAAGACAAAAACATTAGAAAAATTGCCGCTTTGAGAAAAAAGATGCTGAAAACCATCAACAAATTGGTAAACAAAAACGATTTTAAAGATAAGGAAATCAAGTTTTTAGCGTAACTTTCGTCATACATATACAACAAGAGTCGGCATCTTTGATGCCGACTCTTGTTTATTTTTAGGATTAACTTAAAACTTCGTTTTAACTTCCGCCATGGTTGGAATATGAATATCCGTTCCCCATTTCGCATTGAGTTTTTCAATAAAATACGCTGACAATAAAGGCGATGCTTTCTCAACATTTTGATGGACAAAAAAGTCCAATTCTTGCATTCCTTGCTCTTTCCACTCGGTTAATCGTTCCAACCAATCATCAAGTCGTTGATAATCGCTTTCGGCATTAGCACCTACATATCGGATAAAAACTTTAGGGGTCGTCATGCGCATATGAAGCATATCTCGTCGTCCCGCCGTATCCACTAAAACATTCGTTATTCCATACTTTTCAAAAAGAGCACAAACCGTATTAAAAACCTCTTCATCGGTAAACCAATCGGTATTACGAAGTTCAATTCCTAATGGAATCTCGCGAGGCCAATCCTGAACAAACTTCTCCAAACGATCAAAATCTTTCGGTTTGAAGTTATCATGCAATTGAAGGAAAACCATTCCTAATTTTTCATCAAAATTGAGAACCGCCGTTGCAAATTGCGTCACTACATCGGTAATATTCAACAAGCGTCTGAAATGGGAAACCGTATTGGTTATTTTCGGGAAAAACTTAAAGTTAGCCGGTGTCTTTTCTTTCCAAGTTTGAACTTGCTCCACAGATGGCATTCCGTAAAAAGTGGCATTTAACTCAATGGAATTAAATTGAGTTGCATAATACGTTAACTCATCTTTGGTTCCTTTTGGATAAAAGCCTTTCAAATCGGTTTTATTCCATTTTGCACAACCAATTGAAATAGATTGCAACCCTTTTTTGTTGGTTTCAAATAGTTCCGCTGTTCTTTTATGGTCTTTTGGAAGGGTAAAATCGATATGGGAAGGATCCTCAACTTGTCCGAATTTCATTACGTTCTTTTTTAAATTACGATTTAAAGGTAGAAAAAAAACTTGGAAGGGAATTAAAATCTATTTAGTGTTTCATCAAAAAAATCTACATTAATTTAAACCTGCATTTCAAAATAATTTCCCCTCCCTTTAGGGCTGGGGTAAAGGAAAATTATTGCAGCTCTAATAAAACACCCATCTAATAATTTTCCCTCCCTTTAGGGCCGGGGAAAAGGAAAATTATACTAGCTCTAATAAAACACCTCTCCTAATAATCCCCCCTCCCTTTAGGACTGGGGTAAAGGAAAATGATAGCAGCTCTAACAAAACAACTCTCCTAATAATTTTCCTTCCCTTTAGGGCTAGGGAAATGGAAAATTATTGCAGCTCTAATAAAACACCTCTCCTAATAATTTCCCCTCCCTTTAGGGCCGGGGTAAAGGAAAATTAGGTAAAGTGCTTTGATATTGTTCGCAAAACAGATTCGATATCGCCAAGAATATCTTCATTTGTAAAACGAATAACCTTGATATCGCTACAATTCAACACTTCTGTTCGTTCTTTATCTTTTAAATTTTGCTCCATAAGAGTATGGTATCCGCCATCAATTTCAATTACTAATTTCAACTTATGACAATAAAAATCAGCGATATATAAATTGATGGGATGTTGTCTCCGAAATTTATATCCGCCCTGCTGATTATCTTTTAATTTATCCCAAAGTAGTTTCTCAGGAAGAGTTGCATTTCGCCTCAGCAACTGCCCCTTTTCAAAACTAGAAGAAGGAGCTCCTTTCCACATACTTTCATCATAATTGGGAGTTAATTTCTTCATGATGAATTTTTATACCAAAATACGAAAACTAAAACATCCTCCATTTAGAGTTGGGACAACAAATTTTCGCTTTTATAACAATTTGGAAAGATTTCAACCTTAAACATGGAGTTAGTTTGACAAAAAACAAAAACCGCAGATTTTTTCTGCGGTTTTTATAGTATTTCTTGATTCCAGATTCTAACCTCTAAAATCTAATTTCTAACTTCTTCTTACGCTTCACAAGCAGAGCACGAAACGAAGTTAACCATCAACTCTTTAGAAACCGATGAACTTCTTTGGTAATACAATGTTTTCACCCCTTTTTTCCATGCTTCGATCATCACGTAATTAACGTCTTTCACGGGCATTGTTGAAGGAATCTGAAGATTCAATGATTGCGCTTGATCAATATACTGCTGTCTTTGCGCCGCTTGAGAAACAATTTCCATTGGAGAGATTTCTTTAAACGTTTTGAACACCGCTTTTTCGTCTTCGGTAAGCTCTTCTAAATGCTGAACAGAACCGTGGTTCAACATAATCGTTCTCCACGTCTCTTCGTTCTCAAGACCTTTTTCTTCTAATAATCTCTTCAGATATTTGTTCTTACGCATGAAGTTTCCTTTTGCTAAACCTGCTTTGTAATAGTTGGATGCAAAAGGCTCAATTCCTGGTGAAGTTTGACCTAAAATAGCAGAACTCGAAGTTGTTGGAGCAATCGCCATCAACGTGGTGTTACGCATTCCGTAGCCTTTCAACATGTCTGGTTCGCCGTAGATATTGGCTAATTCACGAGACGCGATTTCCGCTTGCTCTTTGATATGTCTAAATGCTTTTGCATTGAACTGCGTTGCTTGGAAACTTTCAAAAGGAATCATATTCTTCTGCAAATACGAGTGGTATCCTAAAACACCCAAACCTAAAGCTCTGTGACGTAATGCGAAGTTACGTGCTCCTTGTAGGTAGTAGTTTCCTTCTGTTTTCTCAATAAATTCAGAAAGTACCGCATCCAAGAAGTAAATAGCTAATTGAACCGCATTGGTATCTTTCCACTCATCGAATAACTCTAAGTTCATAGAGGATAAACAACAAATGAACGATTCTTCCATGGTTGAAGGCAACATAATCTCCGAACACAAGTTACTTGCGTTAATTGTTAAGCCTTTATCTTTATATACTTGAGGTTTATGACGGTTTACATTATCGGTAAAGAAAATATATGGAAGACCTTTCTGCTGACGGCTTTCTAGAACACGTGCCCAAATTTTACGCTTCTCCATATCACCATCTACCATATCTTGCATCCAATAATCTGGAACACAAATTCCGGTAAACAAGTTCTGGATCGGACTTCCGATATCTTTAATCGATAAGAATTCTTCAATATCACCGTGGTCAATATCCAAATACGCCGCAAAAGCACCTCTACGAACACCGCCTTGAGAAACCACATCCATAGCCGTATCAAACAATTTCATGAACGAAACGGCACCCGAAGATTTTCCGTTATCGGTGACAGCTGTTCCACGGTTTCGTAATTCACCAAAATAACCTGAAGTACCACCACCAATTTTGGTTTGCATGATCACTTCACCCATTTTATGGGTAATTCCTTCGATGCTATCTGGAATATGCACGTTGAAACACGAAATAGGAAGACCTCTTTGCGTACCCATATTCGCCCAAACGGGAGACGAAAAAGAAATCCATCCTTTCACGATCATTTCCTTGAACGCGGGTTGCAATTCTGGTTTGTAAAGTCTCTTTGCCGCAGCCGAAGTAATTCGATCAATAGCACCTTCCACAGTTTCCCCTTTTAAAAGGTAACCTCGGTTAAGCATTTGCTCTGATTCTTCATTCAGCCACCAGATATCTGTATTTTGTTCTTCCATGATTTTTATTTTTTTGAACAAGGCACTTTGATAAAATGCACCTTGTGTTTTGATACTATTTAATTCAGCTAGTTAGCGATTCTAAAACTTGAGTTCGCTAACGTTGTGCTTTTTGACGCTCGCTTCGCTCGCGCTTTATAAAATCTTGATTCTCCGTTCTAGAATCTAGAGTCTTTTTTAGAACAAATCGTTCGCGGTAATACTCTTGTCGTGCTTGGTATAATCTACCGGTCTTTTTGCAAAGAAATCATCTAATGAATTAGCGAAAACTTCTTCTTCGAACCAAACCATAGGTCTGTATTGCTCTGGCGTTACGTTATAACGAGTTGCCATGTTAATTTTCTTCAAAGAATCATCAACTCTGTATTTCATGAAATTCAATAAATCTTCTTTCGAGAAATTATCAATTTCACCCAATTCGAAGATCCAATCTAGGATTTCACCTTCCAAATCAATAGACTGATCTACCAACGTATAAATATCTTCGATATCGCTGTCTGTTAATAAATCAGGTTGCTCTTCACGAATTTTGTTAATTAAATAAATCCCAGCATTCGCGTGAATTTGCTCATCAACGGACGTCCATGCAATGATGTTAGACACATTTTTCATGAAACCTTTGAAACGTGTAAACGACAAAATAATCGCAAACTGAGAGAATAAGGATACGTTCTCAATCAAGATTGAAAACAACAACAAAGAGGAAACATATTCTTTCGGCGTTGTTGAATTGGCATGCTTCAACACATTGGTTAAGAAATCAATTCTCTTTTTAATGGCTGGAATTTCAATCACTTGATTAAACTCTTCGTTGTATCCTAAAACTTCTAGCAAACGAGAATACGCCTCCGAATGACGGAATTCGCATTCTGCAAACGTCGCCCCAAGACCGTTAAGTTCTGGTTTTGGCAAGTGGGTATATAAATTTCCCCAAAAGGTTTTTACAGAAACTTCAATCTGAGCAATCGCTAAAAGAGCGTTTTTAACTGCATTTTTTTCGTGCGGCTCTAACTGTGAATGGAAATCTTGAACATCAGCTGTAAAATCAACTTCCGAATGTACCCAAAATGATTTGTTAATCGCTTCTACAAATTGTAAAACTTCAGGATACTCAAACGGTTTGTAACTCACTCTCTTATCAAAAATTCCCATAATTGTGTCTCTTTTTTAGAATTAATACCTTTTTTAATTTGTTTTTAGAATCCAGTTCAAATAATTGATTTTCAATAAAATAAAATTGACAATCAAACCAAAAATAAAATCATCATTTGCTTTTGAACTGAAAAACAAAAATAGAGAATGCCTTTAAGATTTGAAAGGCTGAAAATGTAAAAGTCTGACTTATGGAGGCAAAAGTTTTCCACATTGACACAGAAGTCGCTAAGAGTGTCGGTTTGGGATGATTTCTACCTCGATCATCATCAACGTGGAGAATTAATATTAAACACACTGTATATTATAGCTGAAATCCAATGTGTTACGATTAAACAAATAGAAAATTAGCCAGCAAATAAAAAGCGCCTCACTTCCGAAGAAGATTTGGCGCCACTAATAACCATGTGAATTTTAAATTTTATTCTAAGGTTTTAAGAACGACCATTGCGTTCCGTTAAAAATCGCTAATTGTTTATCATGCGTATCATACACAATCATACCTGCCGCTGGATTTACAATATTGAGATGACGCGAACTCACTTTGGGTAAAATCATAGCTTTGTCTGTATTGCAGAAAATACCTTTACCAACGGAAATATACACCTCCTACTTATTCCCTAATGGTTTGAAGTCAACTTAGCTTTTGATATGTGTCTAGGATTCAAAGTCACCAACTTGTGGTGGCGGCACGTATTGTGCAAATACGCAAAAGATACCCAGTATGCTACTGAGCAGTGATAGAATTGGTTTCATGGTTAGTTAGTTAGTTTTTTTGATAGAGAGTTTCACCTCACTTATCGCTCACTAAGTTAAACATTATTTTGATTTAGGAACTATTTGCAACCACATTTGCCATATTTGTTTTATTTCTAAATAAAATATGTAACAAACCAAAAAAAAAATCTACCTATTTGTTAGAATTGAAAAAACGACGTCCATGTTATTCATAAAGGATCTGAACAAATCATACGACACGGGGAAAAGCCAACTTCATGTTCTTAAAGGAATCGATCTCAACATCGACGAAGGCGAATTCGTATCCATTATGGGTTCTTCAGGTTCAGGGAAATCTACCCTGCTAAACATTATCGGAATTTTGGACGAAAAGGATTCTGGAACCTATGAACTGGATGGAATTCCCATCGAACACCTCAACGAAGTTAAAGCAGCGGAATATCGTAGTAAATTCTTGGGATTCGTATTTCAATCATTTAACCTTATTGGCTATAAGACCGCATTAGAAAATGTTGCGCTACCACTCTACTATCAGAACATCAATAGAAAAGAGCGTAACCTAAAAGCGATGGAATACCTTGAAAAAGTAGGTTTAGGACCTTGGGCAAATCACCTTCCTAACGAATTATCAGGTGGACAAAAACAAAGAGTAGCGATCGCTCGCGCGTTGATTACCAATCCGAAAGTGATCTTAGCAGATGAACCAACCGGTGCCTTAGATTCGAAAACAACGCATGATATCATGAAGTTATTGCAAGAGATTAATAATGAAGGAAAAACAATTATTGTCGTAACGCACGAACCCGATGTGGCAGCCCAAACCAAAAGAAACGTTGTTCTAAAAGATGGAATCATCGAAAGTGATGAGTTTATCAAACAGCATGTTTTAGGCGACTATGATAAAAACTAATTCAACAGAGAATAAACACGTAAACCCACCCCATCATGTTTGATATAGACCGTTGGCAAGAAATATTCAGTTCGATACGCTCCAATGTTTTGCGTACCGTACTTTCTGGCTTTACCGTAGCTTTGGGGTTGTTTATTTTTATTGTGCTTTTTGGTTTTGGAAATGGATTAAAAAACGCCTTCACACAAGGTTTTACAAGAGATGCTCAAAATTTAATTCAAATTTCTACAGGAAATACCAGCATCGCGTACGGTGGATTGCAATCGGGACGTGAGGTTTCTTTGAATAATGAAGATTACGATGCGATTATCAATGACGACAAGAAAAAAGTAGAATATTCTACACCTCGATATTCATCGAGTTGGATGGTGAAATACGGCCGCGAGAGTGGAAATTACCAAATAAACGGCGCCAATACCGAAGAAAAATACATTGAAAATCGAAAAATACTCGAAGGAAGATACCTTTCCCCAATTGATATCGAACAAAAAAGAAATGTTGCGGTCATAGGACGAATGGTTCAACGAGATTTAATTAAAGATGGAAGTCCAGTAGGTAAAGAATTAGACATCAACGGTACCATTTTTAAAGTGGTTGGCGTATTCTCAGATGATGGTGGCGACTGGGATGAAAGACATATTTCGGTTCCGATAAGTACACTTCAACAAATGAAAAAAGGCTCCGATTCTCTTTCAACCATTTTTATCGCCTACAATCCTGAAATGACACCTGATCAAGCTATGAAATACGGTGACGACATTAAGGATAAGCTGAAAGCTCGAAAAAAAGTTTCTCCCGATGACGAAGATGGCGTTTGGGTCTGGAATAACGCCCGTAACCAAGGCGAAAGCGTTGCTTTCTTAGCAGTAATTGCAGCGATCGTTGGTTTTATTGGGATGGGAACTCTTTTGGCAGGAATCATTGGTATTTCGAATATCATGGTGTATATCGTGAAGGAGCGAACGCAGGAAATTGGTGTGCGAAAAGCAATTGGCGCTAAACCGCGTAGTATTATCGCACTGATTATGCAGGAAAGTATTGTTATCACCGTAGTTTCTGGACTCATCGGTGTGGCGTTAGGAATTTTAACCTTAAAACTCATCGGAAATAATTTGGAAGAATATTTCATTATGGATCCAAGTGTGGGATGGGGTTTAATCTTGGTAGCCTTCTTATGTTTGATTTTTTCAGGGCTGTTAGCTGGATTTGTTCCTGCCTATCGTGCCGCGAAAATTAAACCTATTGAAGCCTTAAGAGCCGAATAATATCAAATTCAAGTTTTTAGAAATATTAAAATGAACATTCTATTTAAACAAGATACTTGGCAGGAGATTTATTATTCATTACGGAATAATAAGCTACGTACCTTCCTCACCATGATCGGTGTGGGTTGGGGAATGTTCTTATATGTAGCTCTTTTAGGCGCTGCAAAAGGGATGGAAAATGGTTTTGATAAACTTTTTTCTGGATTTGCAACCAACTCCATTTTCCTTTGGGCACAAAATACCAGTATTCCATTTGATGGGTTTCCTAAAGGTCGAGCAATGGAAATTCGCTTACCCGATATTGATTATCTGCAAAAGAAAGTTCCCGAAATCGATTACATTTCTCCACAAAACTCGCGCGGAAGCTTCGGAACTCCTGGAGAATCGATGAATCGCAATAACAAAACGGCCGTGTACACTTTAAATGGCGATTACCCAATTGGAAATAAAATTTCGGAGAAAAGACTTTTGTTTGGTCGATATCTCAACGATGCCGATGTGTCTGGAAATAAAAACGTTGTAGTCATTGGCGAAGAAGTCTATAAAAACTTTTTCGATGCAAAGAAAAACGAAAACCCAATCGGAAAATCCATTAATATTAAAGGAATTTTCTTCAACGTAATTGGTGTTTTCTCAGTAAAAGCGGGTGGCGGATTGAATAACGACCGTTCGGTGTACATTCCACTTTCTACTTTTACAAAAATGTTTAACGACGGTGATCGTGTGGGATATTTTGCCATTGTATCAAAACCAGAAGCTGATGTTGCTTTGGTAGAAGACGATGTAAAAACAGCTTTAAAACAAAAATACCACGCATCTCCCGATGATACCAATGCGTATGGAAGTTTCAACCTTGGAAAAGAATTTAAGAAGCTCACCGGATTCTTAGATGGAATGCAACTTCTCACCATCGTGGTTGGCGCATTAACCATTATAGCTGGGGTTATTGCGATTTCTAACATCTTATTAATTACGGTAAAAGAACGTACCAAGGAAATTGGAATTCGGCGCGCTTTAGGCGCAAAACCTTCCGAAGTACGTAACCAAATCCTTCTGGAAAGTGTTGTAATTACGCTTTCTTCGGGCTTACTTGGTTTTATGTTCGGAATGATATTGCTCATGGGTCTTAATGCGGCTTTCGCCAATCAAGACGAATTTCCGTTCTACAACCCAACAGTGAACTACGGAAACGTATTTGGCGCCATGGCTATTATGGTATTTTTAGGATTAGTGATTGGGATGATTCCAGCGCAACGTGCGGTACGTATTCGCCCAATCGAAGCACTTAGAACAGATTAACAAAGAATTAAATAAACTAGATCATATGAAAAAGAAGTCCCCTTTGAAGAAGATTTTATATATCGTTCTCGGCCTTATAGCAGCTGTGGCTCTCGTTTCGGTCATCGGATATATGGTAAAATCCAATACCAAAGAAAGTAAAGAGTTTCTTACCCGAAAGCCCATGGTAAAAGATATGGAGGACAAAGTTATGGCAACAGGAAAAATTGTCCCTCGTGAGGAAATTGAGATTAAACCCAATATGCCGGGAATTATTGAAAAAATCATGGTGAAAGAAGGCGATAAAGTTGTCGCTGGACAATTAATTGCAACATTGAGAATCGTACCCAACGTTGCCGAAGTAAACAACGCTCAACAACAAGTTGCTAATGCCAATTTGCAAATCAATAACGCACGTTCTAACCTTGCCAATCAGCAACAACAGTTTGCGATGCAACAAAAATTGTTCAATCAAGGGGTTATTTCGAAACAAGAATTTTTAACTGCTCAGCAAGCGTTATACAATATGCAGCAGTCGGTTAAAAACGCACAACAACAACTGGCAACGGCACAAAAAGGCTTGCAAATTGCGAGAACTGGGGTTACTCCAGAATTGCAAAGCATGGCGACGACACAGATTCGTTCTAAAGCAACTGGAACTATTTTGGAAGTTCCCGTAAAAGCGGGAAGCCAGGTTATTGAAGCCAACTCGTTCAACGCGGGAACAACGATTGCATCCGTAGCAGATTTGAATTCCTTGATTTTTGAAGGTAAAATTGATGAAGCACAAGCAGGAAAAATTAAAGAAGGAATGAACATGAACATCGTGATTGGAGCCCTTCAGAACAAAAATTTCCCAGGAAAAGTAACGATGATCGCACCTAAAGGAACCGACGAAAGTGGAACCATTAAATTCCCTATTGAAGGAGATGTGATGAACCCAAGCAACGAATACATTCGTGCGGGATTCTCAGCAAACGGGGAGATTGTTTTAAGTTCGCAAAAAAACGCCTTATTACTAGACGAATCATTGATTCAGTATGAAAAGCAAGGTGGAAAAGACAAAGCTTTTGTAGAAGTAAAACAAAAAGATGGGAGCTTCAAAAAAGTCTATGTAAAACTTGGAGCTAGCGATGGAATCAACGTTCAGATCATTTCTGGATTAGATAAAAATGCTGATGTCAAAGTTTGGAATCCTTCAGACAAAGACAAAAAAGAATTGAAGGAACAAAAATAATATCTGAAAAATCGGTGTCAACAAAATAAAAAAGGAGATCTTAATGATCTCCTTTATCTTTGGTCATCAACCAACCGATATTCAGAAATAAAAGCAGCAATACAAGAGTAACTCGTACGGCGGTACGTAAATCTTTACTTCGGTAATCGTCGACATGTAATTTTGCAATTTCAGAAAGCTGTTCACTTTCTACAGTGTAGTTATTCACATTTACAATCTGGTCCATGCTTTTATTGGGCACAAATTGAGCAGAAAAATACGATAGATTTTTCCCTAAATAACCAACAACCCAATATTCATTAGAATTGGCCATTTTCAAATAATTAATTCGATAATGATCGGTTCTGATTTTTCCTAGATGCTCGGTTTGATAGACTTTCTCACCATCCTTCTTTTCCACCGTGATAATGTAAAAATCCAAAGGTTGCGGCAACTCATTAATCAGCTGCAAACCGATGGCATTTTTCATAAACTTGTCTAAACTTTTTTCAACAAACCAATACGTGAAAAAAGCGACACCCAACACCACTGTAAGGATACGAAATGAATAAATGATACGCTTAAGCGGCCCCTTTTTGTACAAAGAGAGAAACAGCGAAAGACTTAATAATATGAGTAGAATAAATAAAATAAACCCCATAGACACCGCAAATATACTTATAATCTTGGAATCACACTTCTACATTCCATTCTTTATAAAATTGATCTAAGAAACCAAGCATATAATTGTGGCGTTCTTCGGCTAATTTCTTACCGGTTTCGGTATTCATTAAATCTTTCAGCAACAGCAATTTTTCATAGAAATGATTGATTGTTGTTCCGTTCGACTTTTTATATTCCTCTTTATCCATATTCAATTTTGGTTGAATTTCAGGATCGTACATTAAATTATTTTTAAAACCTCCAAAATTGAAGGTTCTCGCAATCCCAATCGCCCCAATCGCGTCCAAACGATCGGCATCTTGCACAATTTGAAGTTCCAAACTCGGTTGCTTTGGTGCTTCGGCTCTATTTTTAAAAGAAATATTCTGAATCACATAAAGTACTTGCTGAATAACATCCGCCTCAACATTATTCTCCGTTAAAAAACCTTCGGAAATTTCCAAAGCCAAGGTCTCGTTCCCGTTGTGGAATTTCGGATCGGCAATATCATGCAACAAAGCGGCTAAAGCCACCACTTGGGTGTTCGCGTTTTCTTTCTCACCAATATGTTCCGCTAGCTTCCAAACGCGCTCTATATGATACCAGTCATGCCCTGCTTCTGCTCCATCAAGCTCTTTTTTTACAAAATTAACCGTTATTTTTATGATGTCTGCCATTCCGTTTCATTTAAAATAATGTTCCACAATTTTTTATTGTATTTCCTAAAGAAATTAATATGTCCAATTTTTTTCGCTTCGGATTCCGAAACCAATACTTTTCTGTAGGTAGGTTTCATATTCGGGTAGGTTTCTTCCAACAAAGCGTGAACGCCCTTATCCGTTACCCATGCATCGTCTTCCATCGAAAGTACCAATACGTTTTGCTTCAGTTCTTTCGAAATATCCAAGGTTTGCTCCAACAATTTATTGGTTGATTTCTTGTTTAAAATCAGCGTTCTCCAATCAAAAGCACTTCCTTTGGGTAAACTTTCGCCCAACCCAAATCGATGCGCTGGAAAATAGCCAAACATCTGTGTTGAAACCGGTTGTAGAAGTCCAAAACCGACATAAGCTTCCATTCGGGTTTTCCATTTCAAATTAGAAACATGTGCTTTTTGAGTCGCCACAAAAACAAATTCTTCGAACATATGCGAATCGACATTCATTCCTAGGATTAAAGCTCCCAAAGAATGCCCCAAATAGTATTTGTGCATTTCGGGAAAATGATTCCGAATATAAAACGTTATCGCCCGATAATCCTCACTTCCCCAAAGTCGCATGCTGGCTTCAAAACCTTTCATTTTCTTTGGTTTTGACAATCCAATTCCACGATAATCGAAAGTCAACACGGTAAAACCCTGATCCGCCATAAACTGCGCAAATCCAAAATAAATATGCTGTTTAACTCCTGTAGCTCCACCAATGAGGAGAAAACATTTGTTGGAAAGTTGAGGTTCGAAAAGCGTTGCGTGCAAAGGATACTGATCCTCCGTATGTATGATTATTGACTGCATGTAGTGAAATATCCAATCAAATTTATCCAAAAAATAAGCTCATACGCCGAAAATTGAAATTCGACACATAGAATCTTCTTCTACTGAAAGTCTTTTAACAAAGGTAAGCCTTTTTGTGAACCACGAACTTTAGCGACTTTAAGCGACACTTCGTTGCCGAATTTTACACATTCGTCAATTTCATTTCCATGGCAATACGCAATGCTGAAACCTGAAGTGAACGCATCGCCCATCCCCATTTTATTCGCAAATCCTACCTCATCATTTCGGTAGTAGCGCATTTCGCTTCCATTAAAATACGTGGTTGAATTGTTATCGCGAACAAATAATTTATTTGGAAACTTTTTAAGAACAGCGTCCTTTTCTTGATCTTTAAAAATCACCTCCAATTCATTGCTTTTTGCTACAATAAAATCGGCATTTTCAATCACATATTCCGGTAATTGTGTTGCAGGCGCTGCATAAAGCATGACTTTTTTATTGTTCAATTTTGCTAATTGAATCGTATGAACCACCACATCCATTGGGATTTCCAACTGAACTAAAACCATATCCGTTGTAGTGAACAAACGCTCTGCGTGATCAATATGAGCGGGCTTCAAATAATAATTAGCTGCGGGAACCACAACGATCGCATTTTCTCCATGCGAAGCCGTTACATAAGCCGAACCTGTAGATTCTGTTTCCGACTCCACGACAAAACCAACATTCACGCCTTCATCAATAAGATTACGCATAATTTGTTGACCATGCGGATCCATCCCGACGCTTCCAATAAAATAAACGCTTCCGCCCAAACGAGCTGTTCCAACAGCCTGATTAGCACCTTTTCCTCCAAAAAAACTTTCGCATTTCTGAGCCATAACAGTATGACCTTGATACGGAAAGGTTTCCGTATTCAGAACCAAATCAATGGAAGAACTTCCTACTACTAAAATCTTGGGTTGCTCGCTGGTGAATTTCATAATTCAAATTGGCTTTTGGACAAATATAAGGTATTTTGGTATTCGAAAAAACAGGATTATTCCGCAGAAATTTCGATAAATTCATTAATAATCTTCACGGGTTGATGGTCTTTATCAAAACCGACATAACTTGCATAAAACCCTTCACCATAACCCGTTTCGAATGCAAAAAGATTATCTTCTTTTTCCTCATTTGGTTTTAAAAATGCAAATTGATCAATCGCACCATTCGCATCAAAAAAATGATCATGGAAAAACTCTTCATAGATTCCCATAAAATCACTTCCCTTTCTTCGATACAAATGTTGTTCCAGCCCATTCAATTCTTCTTGAGCCAATGCGTCCATCCAAGCGCCCATACCACTTTCAACAGGATATCCAAAAGTTTCTCCTTCCGATAAATCATCCACATTTTGACCTTCTGTCGTTGCTAATTGCCAATCAACAACAGGATTCGTATTAAAACGAATTTCAACATAGGCGATGCAGTTGGTTTCTCTCTCTTTATGAATGGTTACAGGAAATTTACCCAAAGGAAACTGCGTTTTGAACGCTTTCATATCGTGCGTAATCAACGGGTCACAAGCGATCAATTTACCACTGTTAATAACCAAATCTCCAACTTGAAAAGACTCTATCGCTGGGTTTTCAACAAAATCTTTCGTAAACAATTTCTTTATAGTTTCTGGGTAGTGCATGACTTTAAAATAAGGAATAAAGGTAAAGAAAAAGACTAAAAAACAAACGTTCATTAGTCTTTTCCGATGATGATTTTATACGTTTTTATAGAGATTTTAGCTTTTCTTCTAGAATTGCAATTTTCTCTTCGGTATCTTTTTGTTTTTTACGTTCTACATCAACTACATTCGCTGGTGCTCCGCTTACAAACTTCTCGTTCGATAGTTTTTTCTGAACCGAAATTAAAAATCCTTTCAAATACGAAAGTTCTTCTTCCGTTTTCTTCTTTTCTTCTTCTAAATCTAAACTTTCGCTTAGTGGAATAGAAACTTCTGTTGCTCCTACCAAGAATGTAAAACTCGGCTTGTCGGTTTTCGTATTGAAATGAATGGTTTCTACATTCGCAAGTTTCGTGATAACCGCTTGATTTGCAAACGAAGCCGCATTGGTAAATGCTTCAACAACTTCTCTCGGTGAAATTCCTTTGCTTTGTCTGTAATTACGAACTCCAGAAATAATTTCTTTCGCGGTTTCAAAATTTTCAATTGCAACTCCATCAAACGTTGAAGAAGTCATTTGTTGTGTAATGATCAACGCTTCCTCGGTATTTCTCGGAGCAATATGTTGCCAAAGCTCTTCCGATAAGAACGGCATGAATGGATGTAATAATTTCAATAATTCACCGAAATAATCCATCGTTTTTTGATATACTTCTGTAGAAATAGCTTCACCATAATTTGGCTTCACGGCCTCTAAATACCAAGAACAGAAGTCGTCCCAAATTAGTTTATAAATCAAATGCAATGCATCCGAAATTCTAAATTTCTCAAACTGATCGTTGATTTCCGCAATTGTTTTATTCAATTGATTTCTGAACCATTCAATCGTTTGAAGTTCGGCTTCATTCGGTGCTTTTTCTTCTTGCTTCCAACTTTGTGTTAATTTGAAGGCATTCCAAATTTTTGTTGCGAAGTTTCTTCCTTGAAGCATTAAATCTTCATCAAAAAGCAAGTCGTTTCCAGCAGCCGAACTCAACAAAATCCCAACACGAACGCTATCGGCTCCGTATTTTTCAATCAATTCTAAAGGATCTGGAGAGTTCCCTAAAGATTTGGACATTTTACGACGTTGTTTATCACGTACAATTCCTGTAAAATACACATTTTTGAACGGTACTTCTCCACGGAATTCCAATCCGGCCATAATCATTCGAGCCACCCAGAAGAAAATAATATCCGGTCCCGTAACCAAATCCGATGTTGGATAGTAATACGAAATATCTTTATTTTCTGGATCTAACATTCCATCAAATACCGACATTGGCCACAACCACGATGAAAACCAGGTATCTAGCGCATCTTCATCTTGAGTCAAATTGGAAATTTCAAGATTTGGATTTTGAGACTTTTCTATCGCTAAAATTAAAGCCTCTTCAATCGTTTCGGCAACAACGAAATCATTTTCGCCAATTCCATAATAAAATGCTGGAATCTGTTGTCCCCACCATAACTGACGAGAAATATTCCAATCGCGGATGTTTTCCATCCAATATTTATAGGTATTCTTGAATTTGTCTGGGTAAAAACTTACCTCATCATTCATCACGACATCCAAAGCAGGTTTTGCAATGTCTGCCATTTTCAAAAACCATTGTTGCGAAATTTTAGGCTCAATAACCGCACCTGTACGCTCCGACGTTCCTACTTTATTTACATAATCTTCTGCCTTCAACAAAAGACCTTTTTCTTCTAATTCTTTTACGATTTGCTTACGAACTTCAAATCTGTTTTGTCCTGCATAATGCAATCCATGCTCATTCAAATTAGCATCATCATCCATCGAATCAATCATCGGAAGTTGGTGTCTCTGTCCAATTTCATAGTCATTCGTATCATGAGCAGGCGTAATTTTCAATGCTCCTGTTCCGAATTCAATATCAACATATTCGTCTTCAATTATAGGAATCACACGATTTGCAATAGGTACAATTACTTTTTGACCTTTCAAATGCGTGTAACGTTCATCATTAGGGTTAACACAAACTGCAGTATCTCCAAAAATAGTTTCAGGACGCGTTGTAGCAACCGTTAAAAACTCTTCACTTCCTTCAATTTGATATTTCAAATAGAACAATTTTCCGTTTTGTTCTTTGAAAATAACTTCTTCATCGGAAATATTGGTTTTTGCCTCGGGATCCCAGTTTACCATTCGGTAGCCACGATAAATCAAACCTTTATTATATAAATCAACAAAGCTTTTAATTACCTGTTGTGATAATTTATCTTCTAAAGTAAAACGCGTACGATCCCAATCACAAGAACATCCTAGTTTTTTCAACTGCTCTAAAATGGTTCCACCATATTGGTCCGTCCAATCCCAAGCGTGTTTCAAAAACTCTTCTCTTGTAATATCCGATTTGTTGATTCCTTCCGACTTCAGTTTCGCTACCACTTTCGCCTCTGTTGCAATAGAGGCGTGGTCTGTCCCTGGAACCCAACATGCGTTAAACCCACGCATACGAGCTCTTCTGACCAAAACATCCTGAATTGTATTGTTTAACATATGCCCCATATGCAAGATTCCAGTCACGTTTGGTGGTGGAATAACAATAGTATACGGCGGTCTGTTATCGGGAGTAGAATGGAAAAATTTGTTCTCCATCCAGTATTCATACCACTTCTGTTCGGTTTCTTTTGGACTGTATTTGTCTGAAATCGTCATAATTCAATTTTTGGCTTACTATTTGCAAAAATAGTCTAACTAAAAAATTAAAACAAAGTTTTAGAATTATTTTTAACTTTGTACCCTTAAAACAAGTTTAAATATCAATTTAAAAAACCGAACAGATATGAAAAAAATGATTGCAGGATTAGCCTTAGTTGGTTTCGCAGCTTTAGCTTCTGCTCAAACTATAACATTTGATAAAACAATTATCGATTACGGAAAAGTAAAACAAGGAAGCGATGGCAACCGCGTTTTTACTGTAACAAATACAGGTGATAAGCCATTAATTATCTCTAACGTAACATCTACATGTGGATGTACGATCCCACAATGGAATAAAGAGCCTATCTTACCTGGAAAATCAGGAAAAATCACCGTTCATTACAATACGGAATTATTAGAACCGAATGGTTTCCAGAAAATGGTAGAAGTTTATTCTAACGACGATAAAAACAGCCGTTCTGTTGTACACATTAAAGGTATTGTAGAACCGGCAGCTAAAAAATAAGACGATACTAAAATAATGTCTTCGAAATCATCCTTTTTTAAGGATGATTTTTTTATTTTTAATACTTGAAAACCTGAATTATGGAAAATTACAACTTCAAAAAACTATTCCGTGCTGAAAGCAATTTTGATATCTCAAAAGCCAATACCGAGTTTAAATCTAAATTAAAAAAAGAAGATGGTGAAAAGCTTCTGATAGAACTAAAAGAAGAACTGAAGGCATTGCAAGAAAAATTGTATGCTGATGGGAGCCAAGCCTTACTTATCGTCATTCAAGCGATGGATGCGGCGGGAAAAGATTCTTTAATAGAACATGTTTTTGGAGGAGTTAACCCTCAGGGTTGTGAAGTTCATAGTTTTAAAACGCCCAATTCCAGCGAATACGAACACGATTTCCTGTGGCGTCACTATATTGCGCTACCCGAAAAAGGAAAAATTGGAATTTTCAATCGCAGTCATTACGAAAGTGTTTTGGTTTGTAAAGTGCACCCAGAATACAATCTTAGTGAGAAAACGTGGAAAAAAGTTTCCGATTTTGATGATAAATTTTGGGATAACCGATATGAATCCATTCAGAATTTTGAAAAACATCTAACTCAAAATGGAACGACGGTTATTAAATTCTTTTTGAATGTTTCCCAAGACGAGCAAAAGCAGCGTTTCTTAGATCGAATTAATGAAAAAGACAAAAATTGGAAATTCTCTTCGGGCGACCTTAAAGAACGTGCGCTTTGGAAAGACTATATGAAAGCCTACGAAAAAGCAATTCGCGAAACGAATACGGATAAATCGCCTTGGTACGTGCTTCCTGCGGATCAAAAATGGCTTTCAAGATTATCAGCCATCCAAATTATTATTGATACACTTAAAGGAATGGATTTGAAATTTCCTGTTCTTTCAGCTGATGAAGAAAAAGGGCTAGAAGCAGCTAAAGAACAACTTTCGAAAGGCTCGTGAAACTTGTAGATTCCTTTCTCTATTTTATTGTTTGTTGGTGTATTTTCCTCATTGTTGGCATTGTTGTCTCCAGCGTTGGCAATTGGATTGTCCCTGATTATGCATGGAAATTATTTGTCAACATTTTACCAATCATCATCTTTGCTTTGGTTTATATCCTGATTTGGAAATTCATTTTAGAAAGGAAATTTGCTTTTTTCAGTTGGCGAGATTTTACAGTTCCGCTTCAAGATAAAATTTGGATTCCGTTGCTCTTTTTAGTGATTGGGATTCAAATTTTTGTACAACCTTTTCTAGATATCTATCATGATATACGATTTCCTGATATTCCTAATTTAAAAGGAAGTCCAGGTGTAAAATTCGATTCTGAATTTATCATGACGTTAATTCCAACCTTGATTATTGCTCCAATTTTTGAGGAACTCCTTTTTCGAAAAGTATTTTTTAAACAAATGCTGAAGGAAAACACCTTGATGACTTCACTTCTTGTTTCGTCATTTTACTTTTCGTTAATTCATCTTCCGATGGCGAATAAGTTAGTCTCTACATTTTTGGTTGGATGTACTTCTGCATTGATTTATTACCGAACAGGGAAAATCATGTATTCCATCCTCTTTCATTTTGTAAACAACCTTTTTGCTCTCATTGGTCAGTTTTACTTAGTTGATCTTTGGAATACATTCTACGACTTGAAATACAACCTTTGGTATTGGTTGATTTTTGGATTGGGAACGCTACTTTTTCTAGTTGCAGCCCAAATTTTTTGGAGGAATACAGAAAAAACACGAGAAAATCTATAAGCCGGATTCTGTATTTTGGACAAGCCAAAATGCCTGTTATTTATCTACGTTCTGCATTACTACAGGACTTGAGCTGATTACCCCTCGGTATTCGAAACGAGCCGCTTCTATTTTGGCGAACCAAAAACCCGATATACTTATCATTGCTCCGCATAGAGTTTACCTGGTTTCACTACAGCCGAACTGTACTTGCTTTCTGTTGCACTTGTCCTCGCCTTGCGACGGACGGATGTTATCCGCTATGCTGCTCTTTGGAGTCCGGACTTTCCTACCCTCTTCGAAAAGAGAATCAACAGGCCGAAATTCTCGTGAGGTGCAAAGATAAAGCATTCTGAAGCAAAATAAATCATCGTCATAAAAAAACCGCTTCATAAGAAGCGGTTGTATTAGTTTTCATCGTTACCTGGCGGATCTAGAAATACTTCTAATAAACCATCGGGAAGATGCATTTTGATTTGTTTTTTTTCCCGATCAACCTCATCAATCCAATCTTTAATAATCGGAATAATAACGTCTTTATCATTCAAATTCAAAACAAAATAATGTTGAGCTGTTTGGTCATTCACTTCTTTAATTCTTCCGCAGCTTCGTCCTTGTTCATCAACAATTTCAAAAGCTTTAATCTCATGATAATAAAACTGCTTTCCTGTTAAAACCGGCAACGTATCTAGTGGTAGAAAAACATTTTTCCCAACCGTTTGATCAACCATTGCCTCGGATGCATTTTTGAAAGTTAGAATTTTATCTTCTCTATGCCATTGTTGTTTTTCAACAAAAAACGGAACCAAAAGACCATTCACTTCCACCAAGATAGAACCCAACTTGTTGTAAAGTTCTGGCTGATCGGTGTCTAACTTTAAAATAACATTTCCTTGCAAACCATGACGGCGCGTAATTTTTCCTAAGAAATAGCAATCTTCTTTTTTCATGAAATCGAATAAAAAGGTATAATAACAAAGATATAAAAAGCAAAGACGCGAATAATCGCGTCTTTCACTTAGTCTTAATTTTCTATCTAATTAAGCTTCTGCTTCTGGAGTTTCTCCAGCTTCAGCAGACTCTTCATTGATAACTTCTGTAACTTCTTCTGTTGCTTCAGCAGTTTCTTCTGCAACGTCAGCAGCTTGAGCGTCAGCTTCTGCTTTAGCAGCAGCTGCGATTCTAGCTTCGTTTACTTTTTGTTCAGCTTCGAAAGCTGCTTTTTTAGCATCCGATTTTGCTGTAGCCAAACCTTCAACTTTACCTTGTACTTTAGCATCTTTAGCCTCAACCCAAGCCGCGAATCTCTTCTCAGCTTCAGCTTCGTCAAAAGCACCTTTAGCAACACCACCTTGAAGGTGTTTTTTGTACAATGCTCCTTTGTAAGAAAGGATTGCTCTAGCCGTATCAGTAGGCTGTGCACCGCTGTTTAACCACTTTACTGCAGAATCAACATTTAATTCGATAGTTGCAGGGTTTGTAATTGGGTTGTAGATTCCGATTTTTTCGATGAATTTACCATCTCTTTTCGCTCTTGAATCTGCTACTACAATGTGGAAAAACGGTTTTCCTTTTTTACCGTGTCTTTGTAATCTAATTTTTACTGACATATAATTTTGATTTTTGGGAACTCGTCCCGGTTAATTATTAAGGCTGCAAAGATAAGATTAAATTTTTATTTAACAATCTCATCGATGCCATTTTATGAAAAAAAATGCGTGTCAATTTCTATTTTTTAATAGAATCCAAGAATGAAATTGCATTTTCACCCCTGAAAGCGGCTCTATCCACTCTAAAATATACCAATACGTACCACTAGGAAGCGGTCTTTTCAAGTCACTTTTCCCGTCCCAAATAAAAGAATTTTCTTTGGCTTGAAACACTTCTTTCCCAAATCGGTCGAACACTAAAAAACGAACGTCTTTTTTAATTTTCAAACCAGAAAAATCAAGATGATCGTTTATTCCATCATCGTTGGGAGTAATTGCGTTTATCAAATTGAGATTCAAAAACTCTGCAGAAACGACTTCACATTTCATTTGATTTCGCACATAAGCTTTATGAATTCCGTATGTTAAGTCGGTAAAAACGGGAGATGAAAACCAATGGACACCATCCAAAGAATATTCGTAAGCTGAAGAACCACCTTCAACGGATATGGTTGCTGTATTATTTTTAACTTTAATATCTGTAATTATCAAACTAGATTCAGCGAAGACTTCAACATGCTGCCGATAACTGCAGTTTCCAACAAAAAGATCGACCCAATATTTCCCAACCGCAAGATCGCCCGAACTAGCCGTTTTACTACCATTACTCCATATGTACGCCGAATAACCTGCACCTGCATCTAAATTCGTTTTGGCCCTTGGGCAAATCACCACATCTTTCAAGGTTTCGGATTTTCTGCTTTGATTAAACGTAACACTTACATGCGTAATTTCATCGCAACTGGAAGCATCTTTCCATCGAAAATAAAAATCAGAATCTGCAGAAATTGTTTGATTTTCTGAAATTGAATTTTTATTCAGCCATGCATCTGATCGGGTTTTAAAGTAACTAACTTGGGAATAATTGGCGATTTGTTTTGCTAAATCAAATAAATTAACATCCTCTTTCCCACTCAAATCTGAATCACAAATATCAAAATGACGTTGCAAATCCACCAACAATCTTGGCTTAATCTTAAAATGAATAATCCCAAAGGCGGATGGACAACCGTTTTTACTTTTCACCTCAACTTGAACCTCTGTATCTTGAGAAAATGACCATGAATTCGGCAAAACCTGACTTGGATCAGAAACGAGTGTATAAATCACATCAAAATTGGAACTGTTTTGAACCATCGTTGATGTAATAGCTGCAAACTGAACTGGAATTTTCCCATCAAAATTGTCATCACAAAATTCTGAATTAAATAACGCGACATTCACATTTGGAATGGGGAAAAATGATAATTTCACTTCCGTCACCGCTTCGCAACCATCAATTAATTTTACCCAAGCATACACTGTTTTTTCCGCAGACGAGTATGCATTTGGATTTAGAATTTCTGTTCCTGAAATATGATTTTCGGCTGCAACTCGAGTTTCGTAAAAGTGAATTTGATTGATGGCATCGTCAGTAAGTTTCGTATTTAACAAATTGAATATTCCTAAACCATTTGTAGAGCAAACTTTCAACTCGTCGGTTTTTAAAACCAAAGGATTTCGAATAACATCGATTGAGCCAACTTGAAAACAATGCGTTTTTAAACTTTGAATTCGATAATAATACTTTTTAGACTCAATAGTCGTGATTCCTGTTAATCTATTTTGATCATAACTCGCATCTTCATTAGAGTTGTAATAATAGACTTCAAAATCAGGATTGTTATTTAAAATTTTCGCATCAAAACTTGAAAAATCTAGCGTGGAATTGATATTGCAGATTTCAACCGAACTTGGAACTCCAAAAGCTTTTGGTGCCGTTCCAAAAGGATCTTCCAAATTTGCGGTCCCTGTCCAATTTAGCTTAAATGAACTATCTCCGATCGGCCGATCAATCAACAAAAAATAGGATTCTCCCGCAACAACGTTTAGAGATTTAATATAATTGTCGCCGTTGGAGCCCGGACCTTCAGAAAAATCGCCATCAGGCTCTGAATCTCTCATCCCGGTATGATTATTAGCCGCACCAGATTGTTTTGGATTGGTCGTAGAACACCGAATTGCTGAGCCAAAATTGCTGCATGACACGTTGGGACCAAAAATCCAAAAATCGTAATCAACATTAATATCAGAGCTGTCTGGAATTAAATCAAAACCCAATGTTCCAGAAGTTTTTACGGTAAAGCGAATCCATAATGAATTATTTTCCGTTCCATTACAAACATTGTAATAATTCAGCTCCTGAACTCCACTTCCTGCGGGATTCAACGAAATTGTTTGATTGCCACAAATCTGAATAAAATTAACACAGTCAGTCGCCTCACGTTGCCCAAAAAGTGATAATGAAATAAAACTACATAAAAGAATAAAAATCCGAATCAAAGGCAACTAGTTTTTACGATCGTTATTAAAGCATTCCCATATAAAATAATCCCAAACATTTTTGGTTTTCTTCTAATTTTAAAGAATGTTGAAGATGATTAACCAAAGCGGGAGAACTCCAATAACAGCCTACTCTATTTGCCGTACATGTTAAATACATATTTTGCACAGCCATTGCTGTTGCTGCAATTTCTTCCCATTCAGGAACCAAACCACTAAACTCACAAACGATGGAAATAACCACATTTGCTTTTCCTATTTTGAAGCCAATATCCTGATATTTCTTTTCTAAAAAAGTCTGTGGAGGTGTTATCGTTTTATAGATGGTTTGAAGCTCTTCACCCAACTTATTTTTGTCTTCATTACGGAAAACTTTGAAGCGCCAAGGTCTTGTTTTCTTATGATTAGGAGCCAAAACAGACGCATTAAGAACCTCATCCAAAATATGTTCTGGAATTGGTTGATCGGTATAATCTTTTGGAAAGACACTGCGTCTTTCTTCGATAATATGTTTTAAAACTGTTGCATTTTCCATAGCGTAAAAATACAAATTGAAATCGGGTATTTCCGATTTATTTTTTAGTGATTACATACTGAACTGCTGGTTTACCATCCAATTCAATTTCTTTTGAAAATACGAGTCCGCATTTCTTCAAAACCATTATGGAAGCTAGATTATCTTTCATTGCACGACCAATGATTTCGTTTAAATTCAATGAATTAAAACCGTAATCAATACAAGCTTTAGCTGTTTCAGTCGCGATTCCTTGATTCCAAAATTCTTCAAAAAGTCGAAAACCGACATCTACTTCCTTGGTTTCTGGATGAAATTTCAAACCACACCAACCAACAAATCCTAGAGTATCCTTCGAAATAATCGCCCATCTTCCAAAACCAAATTTTTGATATTCTTGATAGTTTTGCAAAAACAAACGCGCTTCTTCAACATTCAAAAAAGGTTGATCCCCTGTAAATTTCAAAACGTTAGGATTGGAATTTAGTTCATAAAACGATTCTGCGTCATTTTCATGGAGCTCTCGCAGAAAAAAGCGCTGCGTTTCTAAAACCGACTTCATAAATTAAACAATCTCTTCAATTTTTTGATGAATTTTATTGAGAATAAATTCATCGCCAACTCGCAAACCAAGCATTTTTTGAGCAATAGGACTTTCTTGCGAAATCGCATAAAAACGATCACCTTCAAAGAAAAATTCACCCAAAGAAACCGAAATATAAAATCGGGCTTTGTTTGTGATCACCAAAGAACCCAAATTAATTTTATCAAATTCCTTATTCAATACTTTTGTCATGGATTTTTGCATCTCATAAAAACCTGCCAACTGCTTTTGCAACTGATAAATTTCTTCTTGCGCTTCTTCTCGTATGCTATCGTATTTGGGTGTTTTTTTGATATCTCGACTCGCTTCAACAGTAAATTCGATGAAGTTTTCCAGTTTTTCAATTTTATCTGAAATTAATTGGAGAACGTAGTTTCGCAAATCTTTTTTATCAACAACTCGGTGATTCATAAAATAAAAATAGTAAAAAGTTCATTTAATGCCAATTTTAAAGCATCACGAATCAAAAAAAAGCCTTCCAAATTATGAAAGGCTTTTTTTTGATTCGATTTATTTTATTTCTCTGAAATCTGCTTCAGTTTGTTCAGACCTTTTCCGTAGGAATCGTCCATTTGGCTATCCATCATGATACTCATTAAGTTCATTGGATAATCCAAATCACAATCTAAAGTCCACGTTACTTCCGTTTGGTTTCCTTTTGGCTTCAACAAAACTTCCGAAGTCGCTGTGCTTTCAAAAGGTTTTTTAAAGGTCATTTCTGTTTTTTGTCTCTCATTAGGAACCAATTCCAGAATTTTCTGGCATCCTTCACCTACATTTTCGTTTCCAACCCAACAATATTGATCACCGATTTGACCTTGCGTTCCTTGATAACTTAATTTCAAATTCGGGTCTAAATCCATCCAAGGATTCCACTCATTAATTCCTTTTGTAGAACTAATTTTCTCGTATATTTTCTCAGGGGTTGCGTTAATTGTAATTGTTTTTTCAAAATGATATTGCTTACCAATTGCAAACATCACAATAGCCAAAACCAAGACAATTCCCACCAAAAATAAAAGGATAAGACGTAATGCTCTTTTCATAGTTTCGTTTTTTAGTTGTACAAATATATACTATTTACTAAATACTAATTACACTCAATTTCATTTCAAGCAATACCAACTTTTGCTTACAATTGAGCATTGAAAATGGTGATTTTGAGAAAAATATTCAGAATCCCATCCAAGCACATTTTTTTATATTTGTACATCATTAAAAATCGTAACTAAAATCATCCCGATGGACGTAAAAAGAATATTTGATATCCCCTACTATTCCCATAAAAAATACAATAAAGAAGTATATGTAAGTGACAAACGAAATGGAGAATGGGTGGGCATTTCTACGGACGAATACCTAAAAACCATAAATCAGCTTTCGAGAGCCTTACTAAAGTATGGATTAAAAAAAGGAGATAAAATTGGTTTGATATCATCCAATAATCGTGTTGAATGGTGCTTTTTTGATCACGCAGCTCTGCAAATTGGTTTGGTAACGGTTCCTATTTACCCTTCGATTTCGGATATGGATTGTGTTTATAATTTGAATAATTCGGATACGAAAGTTTGTTTTGTTTCGGATGAAAAATTATTTATTAAAATTCATTCTATCCAAAAGAACCTTCCCCAGCTCCAAGATATTTTCACTTTTGATCAAGTTAGCGGAGCTAAAAACTGGAAAACACTTCTAGAAATGGGTGAAAGCGAAGACAATCAACCCGAAGTTGATGCTTTGAAAGATAGTATTTCCGAAGACGAATTGGTTTCTATTATTTACACTTCCGGAACGACAGGAACACCAAAAGGTGTGATGTTGACGCATAAAAACATCATCTCCGACGTGATTGGATGCTATGATATTGTTCCGAGTAAAAAACCTGAAAATAAAGCCTTGAGCTTTCTTCCGCTTTGCCACGTTTACGAAAGGATGATTTTGTACATTTTCACAATGAGTGGAATTTCCATATATTTTGCTGAAAACACGGATAAACTAAGTGAAAATCTACTCGAAGTACAACCACAATATCTAACCGTTGTTCCGAGAATGGTAGAAAAAGTGTACGACAAAATTTATCAAAAAGGAACTTCTGGAGGTGGTTTCAAAGCAAAAATTTTCCTTTGGTCACTAAAAATTGCTGAGAGCTATAAATTAGGAGCTCCAAAATCCTTGCTTCATGAAGTTGCGGATAAATTGGTTTTCTCTAAATGGAGAGCTGGTTTGGGCGGAAATATTATCACCTTAGTTTCCGGATCAGCGGCTTTGAGTCAGAAACTTAATATCATGTTTCAAGCAGCTGGAATCCCCATTTTGGAAGGTTATGGCTTAACAGAAACATCACCTGTAATTGCTGTAAATAGTTTTGAACACATGAAAATTGGCTCGGTTGGCCGACCTATTCCAAATGTTGATGTAAAAATTCAAGAAGATGGCGAAATCACCGTAAAAGGTCCAATTGTCACTCAAGGATATTACAAAAATCCAGAAATGACGAAGGAAGCATTTACGGAAGATGGCTATTTCAAGACTGGTGATATTGGACATTTGGACTCGGATAATTTCCTTTTCATCACCGATCGTAAGAAAGAAATGTTCAAAACATCGGGTGGAAAATACGTTTCTCCACAAATGATTGAAAATTTGGCTAGAGCATCGCAATTTATTGAGCAAATTATGGTGGTTGGTGAAGGCGAAAAAATGCCAGCAGCACTTATTCAGCCCGATTTTGCTTATGCTAAAGAATGGGCTTCAAAAAACAACATCAATCTTGGTTCTAGCGAGGAAGAAATTGCTACTAGCCCCGAATTAAAAAAAGCCATTCTAGCAGAAATTGAGCATGTGAACAAAAACTTAGGACATTGGGAGCAAATAAAAACTATCGAACTCACACCTGAGGTTTGGAGCGAACAAAACGGACTATTAACTCCGACTTTAAAACTCAAAAGAAAAATTATCAAAGAGACGTTCCAGAAGCTTTATGAAAAGCTTTACAACAGATAAAATGAAGCGAAATCTAATTGATTTCGCTTTTTGATTTCTTAAATTTAATCATTAAAAAGAAATTCCACCATACCGAATAAAACTCCCTACTAACAAAAAACCCACGCCTAAAACAGTCACTGAAATCACATGAAAGGCCATCAATGGAAGTGTTTTAGCAGAAAGTTTGGGTAGAACTAGAAAGTTAGCACTCAACGCAAACAAAATGGTTACGAGAAGAAAACCCAATTTTATGGAAATCGCCGTTTCCAAAGGATTTGCAAAATGAAACCAATCATCCCATTTAATCCCGAATTGATACGACATCCAAACGCCCGAAATCACCATAATAAGCAAAGCAGGAATTCCTATTTTCTCATATTTCCGTTCAAAATTGAGTAAAATTTCGGGATCTTTTTTCTTCAAAACTTCGGGTAAAATACCGATGGACAGAATCAAATGCCCACCCACCCAAATGCAAGCGCCTAACAAGTGAAATATTAAAAGTAAATGGTGTGACATTCTTGATATTTTATTCAAATTTAACATTCTTTCACTTCCTACACACTATAACTGACAATTTTCATGGCGTCTTTTCCGGCTGTCACTAGTCGCTTACCAAGCCAATCCTAAACCCTCTTTTTGGGAGAGCTCCAACATGCCGTTCCATCCGGGACGCAATTTTGTCACAATTTCAAGATTTGGCTTTATCTTTGAGAAATAGATGCAAGAGCAAAGAAAAAAGAAAAAAGAACCAAGATGCAAGACATCACATTCAAAACTTAAAAAAATACCTTGTACTTCGTACATAATACATTAATACAGCAAAATATGAACATACTTACCCAAAACTTCAACACACCCTATCATACGCCGCCTTTTGAAAATATCAAAAACGAAGATTATTTTCCTGCTTTCAAAGAATTAATTTCAGAATCGGAGAAAGAAATTGATGAAATTGTCAATAATTCAGAAGAGCCAACTTTCGAAAATACAATTGAAACTTTGGCTTACTCAGGGGAGAAATTGGATGTCGTTTCTAATATTTTTTTCAACTTAAATTCTGCGGAAACCAGCGACGAACTTCAACAAATTGCACAAGAAGTTTCGCCACTTTTAACGGAATATTCGTCTAAAATTTCGCAAAACGAAGCACTTTTCAATAGAATTAAAAAAGTATATGATGAGAAATCAAAATACAATCTCAACGAAGAGCAACAAATGCTTTTGGATGAAACCTACAAAAGTTTTGTGAGAAGCGGCGCATTATTAAACGAAGAAGACAAAAAAAAATTAGAGAAAATAAACATCGATTTATCGATGAAATCTTTACAATTTGGACAAAATGCACTTGCCGCAACCAATGCATATTTCAAACATATCATCAATAAAGAAGATTTGGCGGGAATTCCAGACGCAATTTTGGAACAATACGCAGAAGAAGCCGAAGAACGCAATTTGGAAGGTTATGTTGTGACATTGCAGTATCCAAGCTATGTTCCGTTCATGACTTACGCCGAAAATCGCGAATTGAGAAAAGAATTAGCGTTAGCAAATGGTAAAAAATCTTTTGACGGAGGCGAATTTGACAATCAAAATCTTATCAAAGAAATCATTTCGTTAAAACAGCAAAAAGCAGAACTTTTAGGTTATAAAAATTACGCAGATTACGTTTTGGAAGAGCGAATGGCAAAATCTCCAACTAAAGTTTTAGATTTCTTAAATGAGCTTTTAGTAAAAGCAAAACCTTATGCCGAAAAAGAAATCGAAGAACTAAAAGCTTTAGCAAAAGCCGACGGAATTGAAGATATGCAAGGTTATGATCATTCTTTTTATGCAGAAAAATTACGCAAAGCAAAATACGATTTCAATGATGAAGAATTGAAACCGTATTTTCCATTAAACCAAGTTCAAGATGCGGTTTTTGGATTAGCAAATCAACTTTTCGGATTGGAATTCAAAGAAGTTAATACGATTCAAAAATACCATTCGGATGTTCAAACCTACGAGGTTCTAGAAAATGGCGAACTAAAATCCATCCTTTACACCGATTATTTTCCACGAAAAGGAAAACGTGCCGGCGCCTGGATGACGAGTTATAAAAATCAATTCACAAAAGATGGCGAAAATTCTCGTCCACATATTTCCATCGTTTGTAATTTCAGCAAACCTACGAAAGACACGCCAAGCTTGTTGACTTTCCAAGAAGTGACCACTCTTTTCCATGAATTTGGACACGCAATTCACGGAATGTTAGCCAACACGCAATATCCAAATCTTTCGGGAACCTCTGTAAAATGGGATTTTGTTGAATTACCATCTCAATTTTTGGAAAATTTCTGCTACGAACCAGAATTCCTAAAAACCTTTGCAAAACATTATAAAACAGGCGAAATTTTACCCAACGAAAAAATCGAAAAAATCGAACAATCCAAAAACTTTATGGAAGGTTATCAAACGTTGCGTCAGTTAGGTTTTGGATTGTTAGACATGGCGTATCACACGCATCCCGAAGATGTAAATGACGTAAAAGCTTTTGAAGATGCTCAAACTTCGAAAACATCTTTATATCCAGTAAATCCAAAAACAGCGATGAGTCCGACTTTTTCGCATATTTTCCAAGGTGGATATTCAGCGGGATATTATTCATACAAATGGGCAGAGGTTTTGGATGCAGATGCTTTTGCTTACTTTAAAGAAACTGGAATTTTCAATCCTGAAACGGCCGCAAAATATAAAATTCTATTATCATCTGGTGGAACAAAAGACCCAATGGAATTATACAAAAACTTCCGTGGCAGTGAACCAAAAGTAGAAAGCCTTTTGAAAAGAGCTTTTGGATAAAAAAATGTTCTACAAATATTGTAACATTAATCTAGTATAAACTACATATCCATAAACTATTTTATGAAAATTGATTGTGGATATGTAGTTCCTTTTGTATTGTTTTTAATTGGATATCCAATCTTAAAAGGAACTGCAAAAAATATAATAGAAATTGGAAATTACAAGTTTAACTATTCTCTAAATCATATTATTGCTGCAGTAATTTTTGTACTAATATATTTGGTTTTTAAATTCTTAAAATACAAATCACAATCAAATGCAAAACGAAGCAGTTAATTACATCAATTCGCACAACCTTATTGGAATAAAAGCTGGAAAGGAACGCGAAACTTTTCTTGAAATTTGGATGGTTACTGTTGATAATCGAATTTTCGCTCGCTCTTGGGGATTTGCAGAAAGAAGTTGGTACAACACTTTTCTAAATGATTCCAATGGTGAAGTAAAATGTGGCAACAAAGTTTTTAAAATAAAAGCGGTAATTCCTGAGGATTTAGATAGTTTAAACGAAAAAATTAGTCAAGCGTATTTGGACAAATATGATTCTGGTGAAAATTCTTTTTATGCAAAAGGAATTACAGAACAAAGCCACGTTGAAAAAACGATGGAATTTATCATTCAAGAACCTTAAACTATAAACTCTCAACAAAAATGACTTGTCCTTGTTGCTCTGGGAAAACCTACGAAGAATGTTGCCAACCTTTCCACAAAGATGATAACACGGCACCAACAGCCGAAGCTTTGATGCGTTCACGTTTTTCTGCTTTTGCAATTCCAAATGCTGATTATCTTTGGGAAACGACACTTCCTTCCAAAAGAAAATTCCATGATAAAGCCGAATTGCAAGAATGGGGCGAAATAAACACTTGGACAAAACTAGAAATTGTCAGAACTCCGGCGCTAAATCAGGTCGAATTCAAAGCCTATTACACCGACCAAGATGGTAAATCTCAAGTTCATCACGAGTTTTCATACTTTCAACTGATAAAAGGTCGTTGGTATTACGTTTCAGGGGATTTCGTTGAGTAAAATACGAGTTTTCAAAGTTTTGCTACATTTATCCATAATAATATAACAAAACGCCAACGAATCAATTTACTTTTGTACGGTAAATGAAAAAGTTCTTCATCATACTGCTTACTTTTTTCTACTTCGGAATGTCTTCTGGAGCGGCAATCAGTATTCATTATTGCATGGATAAACTTTCGTCGATTGGACAATCTTCCGATGAATCTTGTGGAAAATGCGGAACAAAATCTAAAAACGATTGTTGTAAAACCGAGTTTAAAGTTTTAAAAACCGACACTTCCAAAAAATCTGAACTTTTACAATTAAGTTTTGTTTCTTCATATGCAGAAGTTGCTGTGCATCATTTTGAGTTTCCGGATATATCGTATACGGATTCCAAGTTTTCATCTATAAAAATCAATGCACCACCCGAATCGTGGTCTGTTCCTATATTTATTCAACATTGTAATTTCCGAATTTAGAATTTTTGGTGAGAAATTATTTCTTAATAAAATAGTGCTTTTGTCATTCCGAATAAAACGAAGTGGAATGAGGAGTCTCATAATTTAGAAGAAGATTTTTCCTTCTTCGACACGAGAACTTGTTCGAACTGAACGAAGTTAAATGACAAATCTCCTAAAATTTAAATTCAAACAAAATCTTGATTCTTGGCTCTTTGCTTTAGAATCTCAAAATCAATTACAATGAAAAAATACATTCTAACATTCGCACTTTCTATATTCGCAATCATTTCAATTTCAGCTCAAAAGACGAGTAACACGAATATTACAAAACTTTACGATCAATATATCGCTATCAAAAATGCTCTGGCTTCGGATAAGCCCGACGAAACTTCAAAAGCAGCTTTAGATTTCATTAAAACAGCTGGAACGATCGATGTAAAATTGATTTCTGAAGGTAATATCACTTCATTAAGAAAAGACGCAACAGCTATTGCAGAAGCGCGAAGTATCCAAAAGCAAAGAGAATCTTTTTACAATCTTTCGGATAATATGATTGAAATTGCAAAAAAATTCAAACTTTCGGATAAAAGCGTTTACGTTCAATATTGTCCGATGGCGGAAGGAAGCTGGTTGAGCAACGAAAACAAAATTGTAAATCCATATTACGGAAGCAAAATGTTGTCTTGCGGAAATGTGAAATCTGAGATTAAAAACTAAAATAAGACCTGACTTCGGAAACGGAAGCGTTAAGAAAATCAAAAATAATTTCGCTAAAAATTCTCATTGTTTGAACAAGCTTGGCAAAAGCAATGGCGTGAGTTTTGAAAATTTTAGAAATTATTTTCGATTTTTAGCTGAGTTTCCAGGTCTTGATTTTTTGGTTCTTTTGTATCAAGACAAAAGAACAAAGAAAATTTCTAATCTAAATTTTAAAAAATGAAACAGCTACTAATTGTAATTTTAGTATCGTTTTTTGCGTTCGGATTTTCACAAAATCATCTACATACAGGGACCAAAACCACCACAATGCAACAAGGAAAATACGTTTGTCCGATGCACCCCGAAGTGGTTTCCGATAAGCCTGGAAAATGTCCAAAATGTGGAATGGATCTCGCGTTGGTGAAAACTCTAAAATCTGAAAACAAGCAACATGACGATTCTGAAAATAACGGCAAATTAAAACGAAATTCCGAAAACGGAAAAGTCTCTTTCGGTGGAAAAACTGTTCGATATGATTTATATGTAAAAGACACGATCGTGAATTTCACTGGAAAGGAACGTCGCGCGATTGCCGTTAACGGAAAATTGCAAGCGCCAACTTTATACTTCACAGAAGGCGATACGGCGGAAATTTATCTTCATAATCAAATGAAAGAAAAAACGGGTTTCCATTGGCATGGCGTGATTTTACCAAATGAGCAAGATGGTGTTCCGTATTTGACGACGAAGCCAGTAATGCCTGGCGAAACGCATTTGTATAAATTCAAAATTTCGCAAAACGGAACCTATTGGTACCATTCGCATCAAGGTGTACAAGAGCAAATTGGGATGAATGGAATTTTGATTTTCAAGAAACGTGAAGGTCAAGAATCCAATCAGAATTATTCTGCTGAAATCCCTGTTTTGTTAGGCGAATGGAGTGATGAAAATCCAAAAAACATCATGCGTCGCCTTCACATGGGAAATACGGATTGGTATGCGGTGAAGAAAAATGCCGTGCAATCTTATTGGGAGGCCATAAAAGCGAAAAGCTTCGGAGTAAAATTACTCAATGAGTGGAAACGCATGGAAGCAATGGATGTGAGTGATGTTTATTACGAAAAATTCTTAATTAATGGACAGCAAAGTTCGGATTATTCCAATCTTAAAGCGGGCGACAAAGTTCGATTGCGAGTGGCTAATGGAGGTTCGTCAACCTATTTTTGGTTGAACTATGGCGGTGGAAAAATTACGGTCGTTGGAAATGATGGAAATGAAGTCAATCCCGTTGTCGTGGATCGTTTAATTGTGGGCGTTTCTGAAACCTACGACATTGAAGTAACCATTCCCGAAAATAAGAGTTTTGAATTTCGTTCTACAGCCGAAGATCGTTCTGGTCATGCTTCCCTGTGGCTTGGTTCGGGTGAAAAAGTTGAAGCGCCAAATCTTCCTCGTTTAATGCTATTTGAAGGAATGAAAATGATGAACGGCATGATGAAAATGAGTGGTGATATGAAGCCAATGAACATGGAAATGGGCAACCAAATGATGGATATGAATGAAGTGATGTATCCCGAACTTTCGGAGGCTCAACGAAAAGCTTCGGCGAAGCACATGAACGAAATGATGGGCATTAAATCGAAAGAAGAGCCATCAAAACATGAAGAAATGGATCATTCTCAACATTCGGAAATGAAAATGGATGACAAGCCAGAAATCAAGCGCTTGTCTTACAACATGCTTTCCGCTCCAGAAATTACGGAATTTCCATCAGATAATGTTAAGGAATTGAATTTCACTTTGGAAGGAAATATGTCACATTATTTGTGGACCTTGGATAACAAAACGGTTTTAGAAACGGATAAAATTTTGGTTAAAAAAGGAGAAGTTTTACGTATCAAAATGCACAACAACTCCATGATGCGTCACCCGATGCATTTGCATGGTCACGACTTTAGACTAATTAATTCTAAAGGTGAATATTCGCCACTGAAAAACGTGATGGACATTATGCCAATGGAAACCAACACGATAGAATTTGCTGCAAACCAAGATGGCGACTGGTTTTTCCATTGTCATATTTTGTATCACATGATGGCGGGAATGGGACGAATTTTCTCTTATGAAAACTCGGCTCCGAATTCGCAGTTACCTGATAAAAAGGAAGCTTGGAAAAATTTTAAACGAGATAATTCGATGATAAGTTCAATGGCGATGTTGGATGTTTCTAGCAATCGAATTCATGCAGAAACAATGACGATGTTCGGTCCACGTTGGGCAAATATCAATGAATTCCATTCGAATTGGAAGTTCGATCATTATGAAGCGGATGTAAAAGTGGGACGTTATTTGGGGAAATTCCAATGGGCGTTGCCATATGTGGGGTTCCGAACTCAGAAAAGACATTTTGAAATGGATCACCACGGAATGTTGATGAGTCCTAAAAAAACATGGTTCGGACAAAATGTAGCTCCGAAAAACAATAATGTTTTCATCGTCGGTATTCAGTACGTTTTGCCGTTTTTAATTACGGCTGACGCAAGTATAGACCACAACGGGAAGGCTGTTTTAGAATTTAGTAGAGAGGATATTCCGCTTTCGAGAAGACTTCGTGGAAGTATTTCCGTAAATTCTGATAAGGAATTTGATGCAGGACTCAACTATATCGTTAGAAAATGGCTTTCTATTTCTGGGAATTATGATTCGGAAATGGGTTGGGGAGCAGGTTTGATGTTGACGTATTAGGTGTGAGTTTAGGAGTTTAAGGTTTTAGGTTTCGCATTATCTCCAAATAAGAAAAATCGGCGGAGCCTCTGGCTCCGCCGAATCTGTTTTCTCACTAAAAACCGTTTTAATTCACCTCTACAAACTGATAAATCACGTTTGTTTTTGGGTTTACAATAATGGTTGATTTATTTGGAAAACGTTTGATTCTGTAGAATTCTAAAGATTTATCCGTTTTAATTTCGCTTAAAAAATTGGTATCCAAAACACCTTCTGGAATAAATTTTTGAAAGAAACTTAATTGATCAATAAACTTTTGACCATCAATTTTTTGAGCTTCTTTATCCGATTTTGTTTCGTCCGTAGTTGGCTGAGCAGCCATTACTTGTAACAACTCCACTTTGTTGGCTTTATATTTTAAAAAATAGGCTGGACTTCCGTTTGGAAACTTTATTTTCTTGCCTTTAAACTCGGTTACAACATTAGAATTTGCGCTAGGAAAAACCTCTTGAAAACTTACGTCTTGCGAATTAGTAACAGAATTTATTGTTTCATTCACAGCTTTATCCATCGTTTCTTTCACTTGCTCTTGAGCTTTTTGCTTGACCTTTTCGGTAGCTTGATCGATGCTTTCATTAATTTTTTCTTCAACTTTATTACACGAGGTCAATATTAAAGCAAAAATTGAGGTAATAGCGATATATTTTTTCATTCTTTTTTAAAATTTTGAAATGTAGTAGCAACAATTAACTTGCCAAGATTTTCTATAAAAAACGAAACGTCCTACGATCACGAAACCCCGTGTGAGGGCGGAGCCGGAAATCCTTTTATCGACACGAAGTGGAGGTAAAAGATTGTAGGCGCAGACCGACCGCTAGGTGCGGCAGCGCGAGCGAAGCGAGCGCCAAAACGGCAAGCGGACACACCCAAAAAAGAAAAATAGAATTTGTTTTTGCTACTGACAAACTGTTGTCACAACTGCCTCGTAATTTTGGAGTAGAAATTAATCCTAAAACAAAAAAACATGACAGCAACAGCGCAAGTTCTTTCTAAAGAACAACTTTTGAAACATTGGCAAGGACACAGAAACTTGACCAGAAGGGTGATTGAGGCATTTCCAGAAAAGGATTTGTTCGAATTTTCGATCGGCGGAATGAGACCGTTCGGAAGAATGGCAGTGGAAATGATTTCCATCGGAAGTCCTGCTCTGAAAGGGATTTTAGAGAAAAGTATGCATCCTTATAATGAAGAAGGTTTCCATCCGAAAACGAAGCAAGAGCTTTTGGATCGTTGGGATGAGGAAACGGTATTAATAAACGATTATTATAATCAAATTCCAGAGGAGCGTTTTGCGGAAACGTTTAATTTGTTTGGTCAATTTGAGTTCCCAGTTTATGAAAATATTTTGTATTTCGTGGATAATGAAATTCATCACAGAGGGCAAGGATATGTGTATTTAAGAGCTTTGGGAATTGAGCCTCCGTTTTTCTGGGAGCGTTAGACTTTCAGATACTAGGACCGAGAATCAAGAACCAAGATTTTGAGCTTATTTATTAATTTTACAAAAAAACGAAATGATTAATGTAATTGTAAGCTATAAAGTAAAGCCCGAATTTGTGGCTGAAAATAAAGCGAATATTCAGAAATTTTTAGAGAATTTTAAGTCGAGAACGGATTTGAATTTTGATTATAAAGTTCTTTTTGAGGCTTCTGAGAACAAGTTTACGCATATTTCAGAATATGAAAATGAGGAAATTCAGCAAGAGGTTTTAAAAATTCCGATTTTTCTTGAGTTTCAAAAAACGAGAGATGAAAAAGGTTTGGTTAAACCTCCAGTAATTTCGGTTTTAGAAAATTTTGGTTCGAACAGATGATTTTTGGTTTCGGGCCCGGCTTCGCCGGGCCCGAAACGTTTATATAAAACTTACAAACCTAAAGCAAAATAACCTTGCTTCTGAAGATTAATAGCGGGCTTGAATGGATTGCCAACATAATCTAAACCTACAGGAAGTTGAGATTTATCGATTCCTAATTTCTTCAGAGCAAACTCACATAAAACTAATTTTGCGCCCGCTTCTTTAGCCATTTTCACTAATTTCGGACCTTCCGTTGGTTCAGCAAATTGTTTTACTGCTTCACCATAAATTACAATTTGGAAATCACCAAAAGCTTTACCTCCCTCATTTTTCATGTCAGCCGCAGTCATAATTATTGCAGGTACATACCCCGAAACGCCCGTACTCATAACATAATTATTTACTTTCTGAACTGAAATTTCAAGT
>JAFAFC010000013.1 GCA_023423715.1 Bacteroidota bacterium | reverse complement strand
ACACACAAAAACGCTGACTTCGTACGACGTTTTTTAAGCTCCCAGCAGGCAAAGTTGTTTTGTGGCACTAAACTCGGTTTCGAGTGCCTAAAAACACAACTTGCCGTGTTCCGTTGAACACAAAAATCCGCCCTGCGGGACGGATTAAATGTAACAGGGAAAAACGGCTCGATGCCGTTCCCGTTACCTTCCGTTTTGTCAAAAGACTTTTGCATAAATCCATTAATAAAAATCATTTTACAAAGTAAATACCTGTTTACGAAAGGTTTATACTGTATCGCAGTGCCAAACACTGCCTTTGAACGCCAAACACCGCCACAGCTCAATCAGCGGTTAAATCAATCGCTTTATTTGCCGTATAATTTTAGTTCAGGTAGTAAAAAATGTATCTAAACAAAGAAGAAAATCAGGTTTGCAAACAGGTAGTTTGGAATAAAAGCATAAGGTTTTAAAAGCATAAAACAATAAAAGTGTGAAAGCATAAAAGCGGTAAAGCAATTTACCTGTTGCAAGTTTTTCCACTTGCCAAAGAATGTACCTGACAAGGCAAAAATGAAAGCAAATACCTGTACAGGAAAGTACCCAAAAGAGAATGCAGGAATATAGGAATGAGGTTATAATCAGACAAACAAATATTCAATCCTGCAAAACAGATAAAGTGTGTAACAATAAATTTTTAAATAATGGAAACAACAAAGAAAACTTTAAAAATCAGCTTCTCCACCCAAAAAGGCGGTGTGGGAAAATCTACAATGACCACTTTGCTGGCAAGTGTGCTACACTACCGTTTAGGTTTTAATGTGCTGGTGATGGACTGCGACTTTCCGCAACACAGCCTGACCAATATGCGTGAACGGGATAAGAGAACCATAATGCAGAACGACTACCATAAAAAGATAGCAATGAAGCAGTTTCAATCCATCAACAAAAAAGCGTACCCGATTATTAAATGCAAGGCTGAAACGGCTTTGGATAAAGCATCGGAATATAAAAGCCAATCTGCGGTTGAACCGGATGTAGTTTTCTTCGACCTGCCCGGAACAGCCAATACCAAAGGCGTACTGACTACCTTGAAAAAAATGGACTTTATCTTTTCGCCCATTACTGCCGATCGTTTGGTAGTGGAAAGTACATTGGGCTTTACCAAAGCCTTTCTCGGACTTCCACAAACGGACGAGGGAAATCCCGAACAAGAGATGTGGTTGTTCTGGAACCAAGTGGACGGCAGGGAAAAAACAGGTTTGTATGATGCGTATCAAAGTGTCATCAAAGAACTCAACCTGCCCATAATGGAAACAAGGATAATGGACAGCAAGCGTTTCCGAAAGGAAACAGACGACACAGCCAGTTATGTATTCCGATCAAGTTTGCTACCTGCTGAACCACAGTTGATGAAAGCAACGAAAATGGATTTGTTTGTCGAGGAATTTTTAAAAATCACTCATCTATAAAAACAGTAAAGTATGGCTTCAAATAACAAAAACAACGATTTTGAAAAGCCCAATGTTGATGAGGAATACCTTATGAACATCATAAGCGGCGATGAGCTTGTAGCTCCACCGGGCAATAACAAAAAGCAGGATGTACCAAAGGAAACCAAGCCAAGGGAAAAAGCCCGTAACAGTTCATCAAAAAAAGTGGCCTATGAGGAAACGTTTTTGGTCAATCGGTTTCCATCGGGGCGTAACGGCAAGGTCGTTTACATACGCCCTGAATACCACGAAAGATTGCTCCGCATCGTTCAACTGACAAGGGAAGAAAGAACAACGCTCTACTCTTACATTGACAACATTCTCGAACATCATTTCAGGGAGTACGGTGAAGATATTACCGATTATTTCAACGAACATTTTAAACCTATTCTATAAGCTATGGAAATAGTAATTGTGATATGCCTACTCATAGTCATTGTCCTACTATTGCAGGATAAAATTATAACTCATAAAAGGTCGAAACAAGAACCTCCGCAGAAAAAAGTCAATCCGAACTTACCCGATATTATGGGACAGCCCAAACCTGTAGAACGCCTTTCAGTGCCAAACACTGCCACTGAACGCCAAATTCAGGAAAAGGAAATAAACCCTGCTAATTTAGACATTGAATACGACGAAAATGAAAACGTAAGTATTCAAATTCCGCAGGAAGAGCTGGACGAAGTTTTCAGAAATGTGCCTGATTTGGAGGAAGAAGAAGAAGAATGGAACAGGTACGGAATATCTGGTGGTGATAACGGTTTTGCCCAAGGGGTTACCTTTGAAGAACTAAGCTCCGTGGGGGTTTTGCTCCAAAAAGAAGAATTGGAACCAGCCCAAAAGGAAACAGCGATAGCGATAGTTCAAAAAATACAGGGAACTGAGTTATTCAACCTATTGGAAAATTCTATGGAAGATGCTTCCCGAAGAATAGCCGAGCTTTTGGATAGTACCCTTTCATCTGAAACGGAAGCCGGTTCTTCCACTTTGCGGAAAAGTGATTTGAGTGATTTTGACATTGGGGAGTTTGTGTGAAAAAGTTATTCTCCTGCTTTTGAAGCAAATTTTTTTTGATTCTTTTCATAATTTAAACTTCTCAATAAATCCCCGAAAAAACTTTTGATATATACTTATATTATTTCCCGAAATTCCGAAAAACGCTCTTGAATTATCCTCAATCAAAAGAAAATAATAAGAGTTAAAATGTATATATTTACTATTCCATAAAATTTTAATTGTTTTCTGTTAAGCTGACCGAATTTGTTTCAAAACTAAAAGCGATTGAAATTATTTTTTTAACAACTAATATCCTTATATATGTGGGCAGATAATGAAACCTCTGATGATTTACTCGGTTTTAAAGTTCATGCAGATTTAATTGTAGATGTGATTAATGATAATGATGTACTACCTGTTACAATCGGTGTTTTTGGTGATTGGGGAAGTGGGAAATCAAGCATACTTAAAATAGTAGAAAAAGAGCTGATTGGAGATGATAAAGATGGGTTTAAAGACGGTACTCTTGTTTTGTATTTTAACGGTTGGGTTTTTGAAGGTTATGATGATGCTAAAGCTGCATTATTAGAATCAATCATTGAAAAATTTGCAAAACATAAAAAATTAGGTCCAAAAGTTAAGAATGAAACAGTAAAGCTTTTTAAGTCTGTTAAATGGATGCGTTTAATGGGTTTGGGCTTCAAAAAAATTGCGATTCCTGCTGCTTCAGCATATCTCACAGGAGGAGTTTCATTAATACCTTATCTATTAAATGAGTTTTCTCAAATAGATCCTACGGAGTTAGCCAATAAACTAAAGGGGGATGAAGCAGAAAGTTTTTTGAGTAGTATAATCAAGAAAGATGAAGCAGATGAAATTACGATGGTACGTGAATTCAGAGATGATTTCAAAAAAATGCTTGACAAATCTAAGATTGAAAAGCTTGTTGTAATTATTGATGATTTGGATCGTTGCACTCCTGATAGGTTAATTGAAAACCTAGAAGCTATTAAACTATTTTTAAATGTTGATAAGACTGCTTTCGTTATTGGTGCCGACCCAAGAATTGTAAGGCATGCAATAGAGTTACGTTACAAAACAGATGGTATTGAAAACTCTTCAGACGTAGAAAGCCGAAATGAAAGAATTGTTAGCGACTATTTAGAAAAATTAATACAAGTCCCTTATTATCTCCCTAAATTGACTGATAATGAGGTCGAAACTTATTTGTCATTATTGTTCTGTCAAAAAGAGCTTGGTAGCGATTTCAATAAAGTCTTAGAAGCTTTTTGTACAGCAAGAGAAAATAATAGATATGACGTATTTGGATTGGGAGATATTGACTCAATTCTTAAACCTGAAGAGAAAAGTAAGCTAACAAATAGTGTATCAATCATTGCTTCTTTAGCTCCTATTATAACGGAAGGATTAAAAGGTAATCCAAGACAAATAAAAAGGTTTTTAAACACTTACTCATTAAGAGATAGATTGGTGAGGGTTGCAAAAATAGCTGATTTCAAAATGGATATTTTAGCTAAGTTGATGGTGCTTGAATACTCATCACAAAGTTTATTCAGACAAATTTATGAATGGCAATCATCTCAAAAAGGAGAATCTAAAGAACTTAAAGAATTAGAATCACTTGCGAGTAAAAATAGTATTGAAATTATCAAAGAAAAATATTCTGCCGACTGGGGTACAGATAAAACGATAAAATGGTTAAATGCAGAGCCAAAATTAACAGATATAGATTTAAGAGATTATTATTGGATTACTAGAGACCAGTTAACAACATCAATTAGTGGTAGTTCCTTGGTATCCCCACATATCAGATCATTAGTAAAAAAGTTAATTGAACCTGTTGCTGGAACAGCCTTAACAAGAACTGTAGCTAATGAAGTTAAGGATAAATTAAGTGAAGGAGATTATGAAACATTGATTTCGTTACTTGAAAAAGAACTCACTAAAACTCCTGAAAAAACTGAAATACATGAGGCTTTTATTGAACTAATGTCGCAAAAATGTCCAGATGTGATTGATGCGTATACAAGGGTTATCAATAAAGTGGATAATAAAAAAATTCCATTCAGTTTAGCTCAAAATTTTAAATTAATTGAATCTAAGAATGTTGAGGTGAAAAAACTATATAAAGTATTTAAAAAGGATAGTCAAATTTTTAATGCAATAAATGGTGATAACTAATGGGAACTACACAAAGAATTAATCCAGGAGTAACCAATGAACCCAATTGGGGAGATTTATCAAATTCAATTACTCAATTAGCTAAAACCTTGGAACAGGAAAAAAAGCTTGATGATGAAGAAGCTAAAGAGAATGTAGAGGATAAAAAAGAAAATGATGATGGCAAAAAACCTGTAGTCAGTGATAACTCTAAACAGTATAAAAAAATATTGGATAGAAGAACTGAACATATCAAATCAATGTTTAGAAATCTAGTAAAAACAGGTGGTGGTCGTAAAGCTATTGCATCTGGTAAATCATCCTCTATTGGTAAAGCAGGATTAAAGTCTGCGGGTAAACTTGCTGGATTTTTTACAAGTGTAGCAAGTAATGGTCTTGATAAGACTTTAACTGATATTGGTTTTGGTTCACTTCAAGGAAAATCGTTTAACGATGTCATTGATTATTTATTAATTTATTGTTCAGATTCCAACCAAGGAATGGATGAAACTGCTGCTAATAAAGCTTCTTGTGAAATCATGAAAGAAATTGCAGCTCAATCGGATAACGATGTAAAGAAATATCAAGATTTAATAAAAGAATTGGTTGATGGTCAAGGACTAGCGGATACATTGTGTAAATTTTGGGGGCTTTACATTTTCGAACATTTATCACAACGTTTTGAAGAAAAAATACAACAGCAAAAAGGAGAAGAAGTCAGCAAAGAAACTTTTAAAATAATAAAAGATGACATATTAGGTCGTGTAAAAGTTTTAAATACACAAAGAGCTGTATCAAAAATTGATTGGAATAAAGCTGAAGGAAGAAAAGAAATCGAGAAAATATTTGATTCCATAATTAAAATCATCTGCAATGAAAAAAATTAAAGTAGAAATTCCTAAGTATGATTTAAAAAGTGGAATTCTAAATATAAAACTTAAAGAAGATAAAGGTGATTATTCTACAGTAAGTGTTGATTATAAAACATTATTGCCATTTGCAACTTCTGTGAATTCGGAAATTAGAGATTTCTTCTTTATAACATGTTCGGTTTATGGGATTGATCGATTTGTAAACCGAAAACAACATTCAGTTGATGGGTGGTCAAGAGAGCTAAATATATCATTCCCTGTTTCAGAACTAAAGGTTTGGAATAATGTCAAAAATGATTTGGAAGAACTTTTTTCTTTTCTGACTGGGGATTATTGGAGCATTAGTTTTTATAAATCTGATTTTACAAATCCGGAAGTTGAATTATCGATTGATTTTAAGGAAAAGTATAAGCAATTAAACCTATTTTCAGGAGGCTTAGATTCTTTGATTGGAGCAGTTGATTTTTTAAGCACTCATCCTAAAGACAAAATTCTTCTAGCATCTCACTATGATCCCCAAATGAAAGGTCCTTTAAGTGACCAAAATATTTTGTTGGATAAATTAAAAGTTAAATACACGGGGCTTTTTGAACATACACCTTCTATAAAAGTAACTTTATCTCAAACAACTGCAAAACGAGAGACAACCTTTAGAAGCCGTTCGATTTTATTCATTGGTATTGCACTTTTAGTTTCCCAAGGCAAGGAAGTTAGTGAAATTATTGTACCTGAAAATGGTTCGGTATCGCTGAATTATCCATTGAGTGCTTCAAGACGAACTTCTTGTAGTACGAGAACAACCCATTCATTTGTGTTAGATAAAACTAACTTGGTTCTAAGCAAACTAAATATTGTTAGTAACATTTCTAACCCATATGAATTTATGACAAAAGGTGAAATGGTTGAAAATTGCAAAGACTTACAATTTTTAAAACAAATAATTGGATCTTCAAACTCATGTGGAAAGAGAGGTCATAGAAAAACTTGGACAAAGCGTTCTGCAACTCATTGTGGCGTGTGCATGCCTTGTATTTATCGCCAAGCATCATTGTTAAATCAAATTGACAAAACAACTTATGGTAGCCATATAGATTCTTTAATACCTTTTAAACTGAAGAAAACTCAAGATGTAGGAATTTGCCTAGATTTTATTAAAAAAAATATAACCAAAGATGATATTAAAACAGAATTAATAGTTAATGGTATAAAGAATATCAATAAATTGAATAAATATGTTGATGTAGTATGGCGAACAAGGATTGAATTATCCAAATGGATTGACAAAAATGGTAATTCAGTCATAAAAACAAAAGCTGGGTTATAAATGTTAGATACTCATTGTCACATAGATTTATATAAAAATCCTAAAGTTATTTTAGATATATGCGAAAACAAAGGTATTACCGTTTTTTCGATGACAAATTTACCCAGTCATTTTGAGATGGGGCTACCTTTTTTCCAATCAAAAAAATATGTAAGGATGGCTTTAGGAATGCATCCCTTATATGCTACCCTACATAAAAACGAGTTTTCAAAATTTGAATCATACCTGTCTAAAACTTCATATATTGGTGAAATTGGATTAGACTTTTCAAAAGAAGGTATTGAAACAAAAGATATTCAGCTAGCTTCATTTAATCGAATTTTAAAGTTGGTTTCTGATAAAAAGAAAATACTTAGTTTACATTCGAGAAAGGCAGAAAAGGAAGTTTTTGAATTATTAATACACTATAAAATTCAAAATGCAATTTTTCATTGGTATTCAGGAGGACTTAACTTAATTAAAAATATCTCAGATGAAGGTTATTATTTCTCCATTAATCCTGCGATGATAAAGTCAATATCTGGTCAAAAAATAATATCTAAAATACCAAAGGAAAATGTATTAACAGAAACGGATGGACCTTTTATTAACAAAGGAAATGAGCCTTTATTACCTGGCGAAGTTGAAGAAGTATTTGAGTATTTATCAAAAATTTGGGATATCCCTATTTATGAAGTTCAGAAGATTATAAATATGAATTTCAGAAGATTAATAAGTAATTTGAAATAAAATTTGACCCTAGGTTGTTGGTAAACAGCTAAAAAAAACATTGTAGATATTTTTCTTTATAAAGACCTTTCATCGCTTGTTTTTGTAACTTTCAAAATCAGATTTGGTCTTTCATAATCCTGTCCTTTGTAATAGCCAAGGTTACAGCTTCAAAGCAAAAGCCAGTTCTTCCATTTTACAAAAAAAATGATTAAGGGAAACTTATACAAACTCCCCTTAATCATTACTGATCGAATGAAATTTATTATATAAAAAGCCTATAATCATAAGTCTTACCTTCAAATCTTGAAAGCAATTTTCCTATCCGGGCAATTTGATTTGAAGAGTCAATTGTTGAGGGTAATTTAGAATACAAATCAAGTGAGTTCCAGTTCATTTTTGTTAACCCTAAAATTTCTGTTGCTATGGTATTTATATTTGACTCCCCATAATGTTTCACAATTTTAATTGGGGCAGGAATACTTCTCCCACCTAGATAAAATTTATAATTAGTCTGTCTAACAGAGGGAACGATTCCGTGTGTCCATAAAAGAGCAGTATGTTTATTTGTAACAATACAAGTTCCTCTTGATATTGGGAATCTATCAACCTGTAAGTTGTTTTGATAAACACTCATTGCCACAAATCGTGCATCTACTTCATAGTTAATTTCTATCAGGTCGATTTTCTTTATTCCAGCTTTGTTAAGGCTAGCTTTTATACCGTTGATTTCATCTTCTGTAAACCGAGTTCTTTTATGAATAACCACTCGTTCTGGTAATTTATCAAGTGATTGATAGAATAGTTCTCTAATTGATACGCCGAACTGAAACGCATCTTTGAAAGAAAGATAAGGATTGTTGCGGTTATCTAAAAAGTAGTTGTCAATTTTTGAAAGTCTGTACTTCAATCCTTGGCCGTTTGAATCATAAATATGACTACAACCGATCACTACTTCAGATTTATTTTGAATGCGTGATATGCTATATCCAATTCCAGCGTAAGCAGTATTCTTTTCCTGACTATTTAAAATCCAAGGGGTTCTTAGAGATTTCACATAAAAAGATAGAGAGAGCCACCAATAAATCTGACATTTTAATTTATCTTCTAATGTATCTTCTCTTATCAATTGTGTTGCAATCCCTTTTGAAGCTGAAAATGCTTTGATATAATCGTGTAAATCAAAACTCTCGCCTTCATAAATATAACTTTCAAAAGGTTGCCATTCTTCAGGAATAAATACTACAACAGTACTTTGACTTTGTGTGTTAGCAATCTGTTCAATTTTAGATGTTATCAATCTAGCTAATTTTAGAGCATTTTCATGATTCTGTAATTCATTATTTGCCCTAAAATCAACATCCATCCATTTCTCGTTACTCTCATAGGTAGGTATATTGATCGGTAAATTGAATGCTGATGCGAAACCGGGATAATCAATTAAATAATCAGGATTAATATTTTCGGTTGAATGTTTGATCTGAATTTTGGAAAGAAAATCAAATAGCTTTTCTGCGTATAATTTACCACAAATAACCGAGAGATTAACTTCATTAGTATAAATAACTCCATTAAGATTTACATCAAAAGGTCTGTTATTTACAAGCCCTCTCATTGGATGATAATCCTTAAACTCAATATCGGTAGCTATATTTCTAAATATGAGTTGAGGTTCTAAAAATTGAACACCTTTAAACTGTGTTTGATTTCTGTTATAATTATTCGGGTTATACGTTCTGAAATTAGGATCTAAAACATTAATTTCTCCATATGCCGTATTTGAAGATATTTGGAACTCAAACCCTGTTCCTGAGTTTTCTGGAAATTCAAATTTTAATTTTTGATTTGGGAATAATATTCCATTCCAAAAACCAAGTAGTTCATCATACTTATCATTGAAAAGTTTTTCAAGTTTTCCCTTACTTAGTAATTGTTTTTGTTGTTTTGAAATCTCATCTATAGATGTTAAATAAACTGTTGGTACAAATGCTAAATATGCAAACTGCCTGTTCTTATCAAAATAAAATGAAAGCATTAAGGCTTTGTGGATGTTAATATTTCCGTATTTACTATCACTATTTTTAAGCCATATTTTATCTTTAAAATTTGTATCTATTTCGTATTTACTAGCAAAATATTTAAGTATTGCTTTTAGCATTAAAGATCTAAATACAGAAACGTTCTCAACATCAAACTTTGAAATATGCTCTCTTTTTATTTCTGATTTAAGATGATTTTTGAAAGTCTTATCAATATCAGTTAATGTACCGATTGCAAATACTTTTCCTTTAAAAGGAACAGCACAAATATTTGTGTTTTTAGTGAGTTCTTTTAAAAATGTCCAAGGTCTTTCATTGTTATAATCAATCACAAATTGAAAGATTTCTTTTGGAAAAGTAACTGGGTGTAAGTTGCTCTTAATGTATTTATCGGCCTTTGTAAAATTTAGGCTAAACTCTGTTTTGGAATATTCATCATCATTTGAAGTTTCCAAAGCTTCTTGAATTTGTTTTTCTACAGCAGAATTTCCTTCAAATGCAGATTTAGTTAAGTGTATTAAGGTTTTGTCAAACCCGTCCGTTGATATGTAATAGGCTTCTCTTCCAGATTCTCTAATTTGTGCAATCAAATCGGAAACTTCCTGATTAATTTGGTCACCAAATCCACACCAGTATAATCTACCAGAACCTTTCTTTGAAAAAGCCTTTAAAATAGCATCCATTAGCGATTTATCTCTACCACTATATCCGATAATAATTAAATTTTTATCTGTGTGATAAGTGGAAAATTGATCTTTAAAAGTTTCATCCTGATTATCTAGTTCTTTTTCAGTGTTTTTTAATGTGGAAAATTTGTAATCTCCGTGCAAAGCAATAGTTAATAATTCTTTACTGCTTTGATTTCTATATATTCTATCTGAATTGTCTAATGTAATTTCTATTGGTGTCAATTTGTTCTGATGGGCACAACGCACAATCAATCCGTCAAAATTTGTGGTCCAAACAGATTTTGCAATATTATGTTCTGCTAAAAGACAAAGCAATCGATATCCTATATATGGTTCCTTAGTTTCAATTAGACTGAAAAAATATTTTCGCCTATCGTCAGGAATGGGATATGCTTTTTCTGCGTAAAAAGAATATTCTTCAGTAGAATCAAGCTTAGGATATTGTCCTTGATTATCTAACCAATTTTGGATACTTTTCCTAACAGATTCATTTTTGTGATTTTTGTAAAACTCCGCAGAATTTATATTTTTTGATAGATAAATATCTTTTTTCCATTCCCAAATACAATCGTAAGCAGATTGTATTCCAGAACTAATTGAAGCTCCTGCACCTAGTAAAAAAGAATGAGGTACATCTATATTTCTTTTAAATGACCTTAAAAAAGCGTCGTATTCAAGTTGTATATTTTCTGTCATAATTTGTCAGTCCAAGTCTTTTTGAGAGTCGATAAGATGGTTAAAATAATAGTGAAATTGATTTTCAGTTAATTCAAAGCGCATATCAATGCAGGGTGAGATAAGTGAGTGAATTAGTTGAAAACATAAAACAGCTAATATAACATATTTCAGTATTTGAACGGCCACCCACCGCCAAACAATTCCTTTGACTGCCACTTTGTTATAACGCCCTGATTTCTGAAACACCTTTGTCCCGAAAGTCCGCAAGGTGCGGGAAAGTAGTAACAAAATAATACGTTTCAATTATGGAAAAACAAAGAAAAAAAGTTTTGCTGGCAGCCGTGGCTATGCTGTCAGGAATTGGTGCTTTCGCACAGGGAAACGGTACAGCAGGTATCAACGAGGCTACCCAAATGGTAACGTCTTATTTCGACCCAGCAACCCAATTAATCTACGCCATCGGTGCGGTCGTCGGGTTAATCGGAGGTGTTAAGGTGTACAATAAATTCAGCTCAGGCGACCCCGACACATCAAAGACTGCGGCAAGCTGGTTCGGTGCGTGTATCTTCTTAATCGTAGCGGCTACCATCCTGCGTTCATTCTTCCTTTAATCCTTTGCTTTATGAACAATTACAACATAAACAAAGGCATCGGAAGAACGGTGGAATTTAAAGGTTTGAAAGCACAATACCTTTTCATTTTCGCAGGTGGGCTGCTCGGTACGCTCATCTTCGTGATGATACTGTATATGGCAGGCGTAAACTCTTACATCTGCCTGTTTCTCGGTGCTGGTGGTGCTTCGCTGATTGTATGGCAGACCTTTTCGCTGAACAGAAAATATGGCGAACACGGATTAATGAAGATAGCGGCTAATAAAAGGCATCCCCGCTACATCATCTGTCGCAAGCCTGTACACCGCTATTTAAAATTCACTCCTAAACAGAATGCCGTATGAGAAATGTATCAAAGACTACCACACTGGAAAGCAAGTTTCCGTTACTGGCAGTAGAAAACAACTGCATTCTTTCCAAAGATGCAGACATTACCGCCTGTTTTGAAGTGCGTTTGCCGGAACTGTTTACTGTAGCTTCTGCGGAATATGAAGCCATACATTCCGCTTGGCACAAAGCTATCAAGACTTTGCCGGATTTTACAGTAATCCACAAACAGGATTGGTACATTAAAGAAAGTTATGCGCCCAATTTGGCAGCCGACAACCAGAGTTTTTTGGCAAAATCCTATCAACGCCATTTTAACGAGCGACCGTTCCTAAACCATTATTGCTACCTCTTTTTAACTAAGACAACCAAAGAGCGTATGCGTATGCAAAGCAACTTCAGTTCTCTTTGCAAAGGTTCGCTGATCCCGAAAGAAATAAGGGATAAGGAAGCTATACACCGCTTTATTGAAACCGTGGCACAGTTTGAGCGTATTGTGAACGATAGCGGTTTTGTAAGTCTGCGACGTTTGACCGAAGAAGACATTATTGGTATAGACGGGAAACAGGGATTGCTGGAACAGTACCTTACACTATCAAGGGAACCTGGAACACCGATGCAGGACATCGCACTCGGAACAGAGGAAGTTCGTATCGGGAACAAAAGGTTAAGCCTGCACACGCTTTCGGACACGGATGATCTACCCGGAACAGTATCTGCCGATACCCGTTTTGAAAAACTATCTACAGACCGGAGCGACTGTCGTTTATCATTCGCTGCTCCTGTGGGATTACTCCTTAGCTGTAACCATATCTACAACCAATACTTGTTTTTGGATAACAGCGAAGCCAACCTACAAAAGTTTGAGAAGTCCGCAAGGAATATGCACTCACTGGCAAGGTATAGCCGTGCCAACCAGATCAACAAAGAGTGGATAGAAAAATACCTGAATGAAGCACATTCGTTCGGTCTTTCTTCCGTAAGAGCACACTTCAACATTATGGCGTGGTCGGAAGACCCTGCGGAACTGAAACAGCTAAAAAATGATTGTGGTAGTGCTTTAGCATTGATGGAATGTAAACCCAGACACAACACTACGGATGTAGCAACATTGTACTGGGCAGGAATGCCGGGTAATGCAGGTGATTTTCCCGCAGAGGAAAGTTTTTACACGTTTATTGAGCCTGCATTGTGCTTTTTTACGGAAGAAACCAATTACCACAATTCGCCATCACCATTTGGTATCAAGATGGCTGACCGCCTGACTGGAAAACCTATCCATTTGGATATTTCGGACTTGCCGATGAAACGTGGAATTATTACCAACCGTAACAAGTTTATACTTGGTCCCTCGGGAAGTGGTAAATCGTTTTTCACAAACCACATGGTAAGGCAATACTACGAACAGGGCGCTCACGTATTGCTCGTAGATACCGGAAATTCCTATCAGGGTTTATGTGAACTCATTAAGGGAAAGACGAAAGGTGAAGACGGTGTGTACTTCACTTATACAGAAGACAATCCCATTGCCTTTAACCCTTTCTATACCGATGACGGCGTTTTCGACATTGAAAAGAGAGAAAGTGTCAAGACTTTGATACTCACACTCTGGAAACGTGATGATGAACCACCAACCCGTTCAGAAGAAGTAGCATTATCGAATGCTGTATCAGGCTATATCGAGCGCATCAAACAGGAAGATATTTATCCATCATTCAATGGCTTCTATGAGTATGTAAAAGGCGATTACCGCAAGGTACTCGAAGAAAAACAGGTAAGGGAAAAAGACTTTGACATTGCCAATTTCCTTAACGTACTCGAACCCTACTACAAGGGCGGTGAGTATGATTATTTGCTCAATTCCGATAAGCAGTTAGACCTGCTTTCCAAACGCTTTATTGTCTTTGAAATTGATGCGATAAAAGACCATAAAATCCTCTTTCCCATAGTTACCATTATCATTATGGAAGTCTTCATTAACAAGATGCGTAGGCTGAAAGGTATTCGCAAACTCATCTTAATTGAAGAGGCTTGGAAAGCGATTGCCAAAGAAGGAATGGCAGAATACATCAAGTATCTCTTTAAGACCGTCCGCAAATTCTTCGGAGAAGCGATTGTCGTAACGCAAGAGGTCGATGATATTATCCAATCGCCTATCGTCAAAGAAAGTATCATCAATAACTCTGACTGTAAAATCCTTTTAGACCAACGAAAGTATATGAACAAGTTTGATGATATACAGGCGATGTTGGGGCTTACAGATAAGGAAAAAGGGCAGGTACTTTCTATCAATATGAACAACGATGCAAGCCGACTTTACAAAGAGGTTTGGATAGGCTTAGGTGGTACGCACTCGGCAGTCTATGCCACCGAAGTTAGTTTGGAGGAATACCTTGCTTACACCACCGAAGAAACCGAAAAAATGGAAGTGATGCAGCTTGCTGCTGAACTGGACGGCAATGTAGAACTCGCCATTAAGCATATCGCAATGCAAAGGCGGGACAAAGTAAATCAATAGTCAATTAACAATTTAAAAATTCAGAAACAATGAAAAAAGTATTGTATCTGGTGTGTACGGCACTAATGCTCGCCGTAGCACCGTCAGCGAAAGCTCAATTTGTAGTAACTGACCCTGCAAATCTGGCATCAGGAATTATCAACAGTGCGAACGAAATCATACAGACTTCTTCCACCGTGAGCAATGTCGTAAAGAACTTCAACGAAGTGAAAAAAGTGTACGATCAGGGCAAGGAATATTACGACAAGCTAAAAGCTATCAACAACCTTGTGAAAGATGCCCGTAAAGTACAGCAAACCGTATTGTTGGTAGGCGATGTGTCCGAAATATATGTTCAGAACTTTGGAAAAATGATGAACGATCCCAATTTCACACCACAGGAATTGGTTGCAATCGGCAATGGTTATTCGGCACTGCTCAATGAAAGTACCGAACTGCTGAAAGAATTGAAGCAAATTATAACCTCTTCAAGCCTTTCGCTAAACGACAAAGAGCGTATGGATATTATTGATCGTGTGTACAAAGAGGTAAAGGATTACCACAGCCTTGTACGCTACTACACTAATAAGAACATTTCTGTAAGCTACCTAAGAGCGAAAAAGAAAAACGACGCACAGAGAGTTCTTGAACTCTACGGAACTTCTAACCAAAAATACTGGTAAAAATGGAATGGGATAATCTTCACGAACTCCTTCGTTCACTTTACGACGATATGATGCCGCTTGCAGGTGATATGGCGGCTGTGGCTAAAGGATTGGCGGGATTGGGTGCGTTGTTCTATGTAGCATTAAAGGTTTGGCAGGCTTTAAGCCGAGCCGAGCCTATCGATGTGTTTCCGTTACTGCGTCCATTCGCTCTGGGTCTTTGTATAATGTTCTTTCCAACCATCGTGTTGGGAACCATTAATGCAGTATTAAGCCCGGTAGTTACAGGAACTCACGCCATACTCGAAGACCAGGTGCTTGACCTCAACCAACTCCAGCAACAGAAAGACCAATTGGAATACGAAGCAATGGTACGAAATCCCGAAACCGCCTATATGGCATCAGACGAAGAGTTTGATAAAAAGCTGGATGAATTGGGCTGGTCGCCATCGGACGTTGGTACAATGGCAGGAATGTATATGGACAGGCAAGCCTACAAGATAGAGAAAGCAATAAAGGATTGGTTTCGCAATTTATTGGAAATACTCTTTCAGGCGGCGGCTTTAGTTATTGATACCATACGAACATTTTTCCTGATAGTCCTTTCGATACTGGGGCCAATAGCTTTTGCTATTTCCGTTTGGGACGGATTTCAGTCCACGCTCACACAGTGGATCACGAGATATGTCAGCGTATATCTCTGGCTTCCTGTTTCCGATTTGTTCAGCTCGATGCTGGCAAGAATACAATCCCTCATACTGGAAAGGGATATAGCAATGCTTGCCGACCCGACCTACATACCCGATACGAGCAATACGGTGTACATCATCTTTATGATTATCGGTATCGTTGGCTACTTCACAATTCCAACAGTAACAGGTTGGGTAATCCAAGCCGGAGGTGCAGGAAACTTTACTCGTAATGTAAATCAAACAGCGATGAAGGCAGGAAACCTTGCGGGTGCTGGTGCAGGATCTACAGTAGGAAACATCGGCGGTAAACTGATGAATAAATAACAATAAATCATTCAAAAAAATGGAATTTAAAACGCTAAGAAATATCGAAAACAGCTTTAGGCAGATAAGACTATATGCCATTGTGTTTGCGGTTCTCTGTATTGGCGTGGTAGGATATGCCGTATGGCAGTCCTACCGCTTTGCAGAAGAACAACGCCAAAAAATCTATGTATTGGATAACGGCAAATCTTTGATGCTTGCCTTATCGCAAGATGCAAGTATCAACCGACCTGTGGAAGCAAGGGAACACGTCAGACGTTTTCACGAGCTGTTTTTTACACTTGCTCCCGACAAAAACGCTATAGAAAGCAATATGAGCAGGGCATTCAATCTTGCCGACAAAAGTGCCTTCGACTACTATAAAGACTTGTCAGAAAAAGGCTATTACAGTCGTATTATATCAGGAAACGTACAGCAACGCATCGAAGTAGATAGTGTGGTCTGCAATTTCGATACCCATCCTTATGCGGTACGAACCTATGCAAAACAATTCATCATTCGGTCAAGCAATGTAACCAGACGTAACTTAATTACTTCCTGCTACCTAGTCAACTCCGTTCGCTCTGACAACAACCCACAAGGCTTCAATATCGAAAAATTTGCAGTCGTGGAAAACAGGGATATAGAAGTCATCGAACGCTAAAAAACAATCTTATGGAAACATTATCAGATTTAAACACGTTCGCAAAAATCCTTACAGAAAAAGGATATAACGGCTATTTTCATACGCAGGGTGCGTATGCCGGAAAGCTGAAAGAAAGTATCAGCGATTACCTTGAAAGCTGCCAAAAAGGTGCAGATACTTTGCCTAAACAAGACTTGTTGTTGACAGGCTACCTACAATGGTCGGGAGAAGACAAGCCAAGTGTAGAATGCAGTATGTGGGTAAATTATCTGAACGGCAAATTCTCACTCAACAGAATGGAGGTGGCAAGAAAAGACCAATTTGGGCAATTGCTAAAAAAATCGGAACTGACAAACCTCTCTTTAATAGTCCTACCCAATGCAGTTGAGGTTATTGCTTTGGTTAATGATGAACAAAAGCAAAATGTGGGTAAAATCTCCAAGCGGTTCAAGCTCTAACATCATCATAAAAAATTAAGAGTATGAAAAAACTAAGAGCAAATATGGATAGGTATTTTGATAAGCTCGACGAACGTTGGCAGGCATTGCCAGTGCGCAAGCAGCACCAATATACCCTGTACTTTTTTGTGGGATATCTACTGCTTACCGCAGGTGTAATTTTCAAAGTCTGGTACGATACCTCAAAGTCTGGAAACGATATGATCATAGAGCATATCGAAAATCCTGTCCTCAAAAAAAATGGAAGTCCTGCAAGATTGCAGGATAGTGTATCAACAATTTTAAAAAATCAAATTTATGAAAGAAAATGAGAACAAAAAATCGGTTGTTCGGGTAACGGAGGGGAACTCGACAGCAACTGCTGATGCGTTGCAAGACGGCACACAGAATAATAAGGAGAAGCTCAAAAAGCCCTTAATTTTCGGCTTAATGGCGATTGTTTTCGTGGGTTGTATGTACCTCATATTTAAACCATCCGAAGACAAAAAGACAATTGAAAATGTAGGGCTGAACGATGCGGTACCAGAGGCTACTGGAACTGGAATGCCTGCAGACAAAGGCAAGGCGTATGAACAGGAAATGCTCGAACGCAAAGAGCAGGAAAAACGCAATGCATTGGCTACACTTTCAGACTACTGGAATACAGAAGACAAAGAAGAGCCAACCGACGAACCGTTTAATGAAGAAGAGGAAAACAACAGCTTTGGCGGTAGTGGGAGAAATTCGGCAAGAAGCAGTAACCCTGCTTTGAACAGCTATCGAAATAGCCAAAGCGCATTGAGTTCCTTTTATCAAGATGATAACGCTGAAACAATGGAACTGCGTAAGCAGGTGGATGAATTGAAAGAAAAATTATCAGAAAAGGATGTGCCACCTGTGGCCACAGTTGATGACCAATTGAAGCTAATGGAGAAATCCTATGAAATGGCAGCAAAGTATCTGCCAAAAAATGCGAATACCGAAAATTCAACACCTGCTAATGGTGCTGTTCCGGATGCTGTTAGTGCTATGGCTACTAACCAAAAAGAGCATTTTGTATCGTTCACATCAGCAAGAAAAAATACAGTATCAGCCCTTTACCGTGAACCATCGGACAGTGCTTTTTTAGCGGATTGGAGCGAAACAAAGAACCGTGGGTTTTATACCGCTGGTTCTTTGGAACAAATGGCACAACCCAAAAACAGTATCAAAGCCTGTGTACACGATGCCCAAACAGTAGTTGGCGAAACAGGTGTGCGTTTACGATTATTAGAGCCTGCAAAAACACCGAGCCGTACCATTCCAAAAGGAACGATTTTAACGGCTAATGCGAAATTTCAGGGAGGGCGTTTACAACTAAAAGTTACCTCGATAGAACTGGAGGGCAATATCATCCCGGTAGATATAACCATTTACGATTTGGACGGACAGCAAGGCTTGTACGTTCCTTATTCGCCCGAAATGAATGCCCTTACTGAAATGGCAGGCAATATGAGCCAGACAGGCGGAACAAGCGTAATGCTCACGCAAAATGCTGGACAGCAGGTTGCAGCAGACCTTAGTCGTGGCGTGGTACAGGGAATTTCGGGCTACTTCGCCAAAAAGGTAAGAACCCCAAAAGTTACGCTGAAAGCAGGATATCAAGTCTTCTTGGTATCTAAAAAATAATGTTGAACTCAAATAATTTTAATAATGAAAAATCATTTAAAAACCTTTTGGGCAATTGCCCTGATACTCGGCTTTGCCGTACAATCTTTTGCACAAGACAGCATCAGAACTCCGCTTGCATTAGGCAAGATAGAACCGTATAAAATGGAAGTTACCTACGATAAAACTTCGCACTTGATTTTTCCGACCGCTATCCGTTATGTGGATTTGGGAAGCGAATATCTAATTGCAGGAAAAGCAGAAGATGCGGAAAACGTGTTGCGTGTAAAAGCAACGGTAAGGGATTTCGAACCTGAAACCAATTTTTCGGTCATTACCAATGACGGACGTTTTTACAGTTTCAATGTCTATTACAGTTCTTACCCAGAGGCAATGAGTTACGACCTACTCACAATGCAAAAGGCAGTTGATAAAGCTAACGGTAACGATGTGCTTTTTGAAGAGTTGGGCAATAATTCGCCTTCGTTGGCAGGATTGCTTTTGGAAACGATTTACAAAAATGATAAGCGTATTGTAAAGCACATTGGGGCAAAAAGTTTCGGCATACAGTTTATTTTGAAAGGAATTTACATTCACAACGGCAAATACTATTTCCATACGGAATTGAGAAATAAAACCAATGTGCCTTTCCAGATTGATTTTATCAATTTCAAAGTAGTAGATAAAAAGGTAGCCAAACGTACTGTGGTACAAGAACGCCCTATGATACCCCTCAGAACTTACAAGCCTTTGGACGAGATTGGCGGAAAACTAACCGAACAAAACGTATTCCTGTTAGACCAATTTACCATTGCCGATGACAAGGTACTGTTGATTGAGATTTTCGAGAAGAACGGTGGCAGACATCAAACTTTGCAGGTAGAAAATTCGGATTTGATAAAAGCTCGTTTGATAAACGATATGCACCTAAAATTTTAATAACATTTTAATGCAATAATATGAAAAAGTATATCTATACCGTGATGTTCATTTTGATGGCCATGACGGTTACACAGGCACAAAGAATGCTCCCAAAACAGAAAGGATTGGAAATAAGCACAGGAATACTGTCCGATGATAAAATCGGTAATGATTATTACCTCAATATCGGAATGACCGTGAACGGTAAAAACGGGAACTACCAGCTTTGGGCATTGGAATACACGCACCAATACCACAATTATAAAGACCTCCGCATACCGCAGGAAACTTATACTGCCGAAGGCGGTTACAGTTTCTTTCTGTTGGGTGATGCCCGTAAAAACATCACACTGAACTTCGGAATAACAGGTGTGGTCGGTTATGAAAGCATCAATCGTGGCGAAGCGATGTTGTATGACGGAGCAAAGATTTTGAGCGAGGATAACTTCATCTACGGAGCTGGTGGACGGCTCACTCTTGAAACATATCTATCAGACCGTTTTGTTTTAATCCTGCAAGGACGCACAAAAGTATTTTGGGGTACGGACTTAGAGCAATTCCGACCATCCGCAGGTGTGGGATTAAGGTTTAATTTTTAAAAACTTAAAACAATGATAGCAATATTTAATAAATTCAGAATAGGATTAGTGCCGATATATGTAATGCTGGCAATCCTAACAGCTTCGGTAACTTTAGTATCTTGTAGTAAAGATGATGAACTCGAAATACAGAACGATTTTCCTTTCGAGGTAAACGTGATGCCAGTTCCAAAAGATGTAGCCAATGGACAAACGGTAGAAATACGCATTGCCATACAGCGAACAGGCAATTACAGCAACACACAGTATTTTCTTCGCTATTTCCAATTTGACGGACAAGGCACATTGCGGTATTACGATGAGCAACCATATTTACCGAACGATTTATACCCATTACCCACAGAGCAATTTCGGTTGTACTATACTTCAACATCTGCCGTTTCGCAATCCTTTGATGTTTGGATTTCGGACAGCTTTGGAAATGAAAAACAGATAAGTTTTCAGTTTAATAGTGCTGATTAAAAACAATGAAATCCTGCCACAAAAAGCAGGATTTCTCTTTTTAAGGGATATTAAAACTGTTTTTTTTGTAAATTTAAAAAGTAGATTTTAAGTGTTTTGTTATGGTCGCATCATTGGTTATAGGAATAATATTTTTGATTGCAGGTTTAGGACTTCGCTATTGGCTTAACCGACGAAAGTTTTACAGGCGTGGTCCGATGGGAGCCGAAGGTTTTTCATCTTATGAAAGTTCGGTTTTCATTAAATTTATTGAAAAGGTTGGTAAATGGATAGCTTATGGATTGATTATATTTGGACTTTTATCACTTTGGGTTTATTCTCGTGAGAAAAAAGATAGGGAAATCCAAAACATGGAAATCCAGAAACAGAATTAATCATTTTTAAATGACAAAATCCTTTGATGACATAACCTTGCGAAATATATCTGACATTATATCAAATCTATTAACGCATACAAAAATCACAGAACATTTAGCTGGTGCTAATATTTCTCAATCGCAAATTGGTACAAACAAAACCGACAGACTTTTTTATGCATTAAAAGAAAAGCAAATACAAGACAATTGTGGAAATAATGTATTGGCATTTGTAGTTAGGTTATTAAATCCTAAAAGATATAATTCCGAAGACGAATTTGAAAGAGACAGAACAACTATCAATGAAAAATTAGTTTACGAAGGGATAGAAATTGATAAAACCGGACAACCCCGACTAGTTGAAAAGGCTAAAACCATTTCAGAAGCTAAAAGCAGGTCACTTAAAATCAAAGAAAAAGTACACGGTATCGGAGTTCATTCAGAAATTTTACCATACTGCGAAGCCGAATGGCTGAAAGAAAATTATTTTCACTCTATACTAGAAATCACAAAAAGTGTTGCGGAAAGACTTAGGCAGAAAAGTGGCTATACTTCAGATGGAGCAGATCTGGTTGATGATTGTTTTGCTTTAGGAAAAGACAAAAGACCTATGCTTGCTTTTAATATGCTGAATAATCCAAGCGAAGAAAGTGAGCATAAGGGTTTCGGCAACTTCTGTAAAGGATTTTTTTCTATGTACCGAAATCCAAAAGCGCATAACCCGAAAATATTAGAAGACACTCAACTTTCAGAAATGACTGAAGTATTGGTTGTAGCTACAATTATTCATAACAAACTTGATAACACTTACAAAACAGGACTTAAATAGCGCAAATCGGATAACCCAAAAGTTATCCGATTTTTTAACTTACAAATCGGTGCATATAAAAGATGAGAGTTTTAGAGGTAAATAAATTTCGTCTGGACTGTGTTTTATGTAATCTTCTTTATCATAGTCCCACATAAAGCCAGGTCTGATTAAAGTAAAATCGTTTGTTTTATTTACGTACTGAACGTAGCTATAACCCCAAGGCGATTTGTAAATAATTTGCCCGTTAACTGCTGATGTATCAAAGTTCTTATCTTCAATCTGTTCAATCACTTTTATAAACGAAGGACATAGTCTTTCGTAAAATATCTCTAAGTTTTTTTCAAATCCTTTTGTCCTGTTTTTCAACTCAGAAATTCTAATATTAATTTTGGATTTTAATTCTACAAAATTGCTATTGAAATCATCTACATTCCTCCAACCTAAATAATGAAGTGCATTTAAAGCCATAGTAAAAAAGTAATGTAATTCATCATCTTTCCATCGATTGTTAATTAAGCAAACAATTGTATTTATGAGTGCCTCTTTTTTTAGTTCCTCGATTTTCTTTTTTGTATAGTCAAATTCATACGCTTTAAATCCGCTTCTTGCCAGCATCAAAAAGTCGCCAATTAAGTTTAAACAACAACCCTTTACATTGTTATTGTCATAATCGTCTACAAATGGTAAATAACTGAAAAAATGGTGCGTGTCTTGTTCGTCATACTTTGCAGATTTCCCTCCGTATTCACTTATCAACTCAAGAGCGATTAAATATTTAGTCAAATCTGTAAGTGTAGGCCTATATGTTTTTGGTCGACTATTCCCATAGAGAATTTCTTGTTGGTAATTGTAAAGGTTATCAAAGTAGTTCATCAACTTTCTTTTTTCAGATTTAAGCATGACAAAGGAGAGGTTACGAACCGTTGCCACTTCTCCTTCCTCATTTCCATTTATGTTGCCTAAATCGTCTTCTTGCTCATCAATACTTATATCAGCTTTTTTATTTGTTGAAATTCCATTTAAATTGATGAACTTCAAAACATCTAAAACACGTAGGGAAAGAGAAGAGAGTAGAAGGTTTTTTTCAAATCCAGAATTTTCTATTGCTTTATAGGAAGAGAGATCGTAAAGTTTTTCAGGTTCTTTGTCATCATTCAACTTTGTAAACGTGTTTCTTCTGCTATCTAAAAAGCTGGCTCCTGTCTCATTTTCTGTTTCGTCAAAGATGGCGTAATGCAACAAGTCAAGAACTTTACTTAGTTCGCCATTTTGAATTTCGCTATAAATTTTCTCAATTTCCTCTGTTTTTGGGTTAGGATGCGTTTTCGCCAAAAGGAAATAATCGGAAATTAATAGTTTATTTGAGATAATCCCATCATTAACATTTGTCAATTGCACATATAGGAAACTGCCTAATTCTAAATTGACTGTTATTTTTAGCTCTTTCGCATAATTTGAGAAAGTTTTGGAATACAAAAATCGGTTTTGTTTATCGAAGAAAACAACCTTGAATTCATCGGTATAAGTTCCAGTGGAATGAAGTATAAATTCATCATAAATCAACTCTGCACAAAGCAACTGTACTTTAAATTGATTGTTCTTGATTATAGTTTCATAAATTGACTGATTTGTAGTCGCTGTAAATTCATCAAGGCTTTTACTATTGCTTGTTTTCAGTTTTATGCCTAATTGATTTAATAATCCACCTTTTTCTGACTGAATAAGAAGTGAAACTTCTGCATTTGAATTTTTGCCCAATAATCCCAATCCTGCAGGTGTAATATTGGCACTACCGAACAAGCAAAACTCTTTTCCATTTTTTGTCTTGAAATGAATAATCTTCCCGTGAAGTTTTGATTTTGAGTTTCCAGATTTTGCATATTGGATTTTGCTTACGCCTGCATCACACCAATCGTAAAATGTAAACGCTTTGCTCACTTGCATTGCAGAAGGGATTAAACCACTTTCATCCAATATGACTTTTACTATGGCTGAAGGAAAAAGAGAATTAAGTTCTTGCAATACTTTCCCATTTTTGTCATAATATGGAGAAATGGTAGTTATTTCTACTACTTTCTCATTGCTAAGATGTTTTAAAAGTTCGTTCCAAATAGAAGTTGTTTCAGTATTAAACAGGAAAGCAACCTTCTCTTTTTGCGACGTTTCGAAAAATTGAAATGGTTTTGTCTTTGGCAATTCATTCAGCCATTTAGAATGTTCAAGTATCCATTTTGTAGTTTTTTCATTCATCTGTCCCTTAACTGACGATGAAAGAGTTGATAGATAATCCCAAGCTGACGAAAAGACTGATGAATTTTCGGTTGAACGAATATCAAAATGAAATGCTCCCCAAATCTCATCATTGTTGCCATTTCCAGAATTTGTAAGGTTTCCAGAACCAACAATAAGCAATCCTTCTTTTTCACCAAACAACATCCAAATTTTTGGATGGAATACTGACTTTTGAAAAACAGGATAAAGTGAATAACCGGCAGAAAGTTGCATTTCTTCTCCTGTCGCTTGTTGCATTAACTCTGAATAATAATGTCCATCAATAAAAACGTTGATGTTTCTCACGCCACAAGAACGCAACCATTTCATTGCTTTCATTTCAAAAAAATAAAAGTCAAAGCTGAAGGTAGTAAGAATTGCAGAATGATATCTTCTGCTTCCTATCAATGTTAGTATGTTTTCTCTTTCTAGTATCATCAGTCAATCAAAAGTTTCTTATGTAATGGCGATAAAACCCTTTGGTCGTTGATTACCTGTAAATCAAACATTATGTTTTGCAAGGCGCTCATTCTTGGCGATGTGTTTCTTGGTGGAAATGTATCTATGAAACGGATGTATTGTTCCTCAATAAAAAATTTGTGGGTAGCCTGTGAGCCGTTGCCCATTTTTCTGAGTGCAACCATTGAGTGCCTGTAAATAATTTTGCGTAAAATAAATTGTTCAACAAAATCTTGAAGTGTATCATTTTCTGCTGTGTGAACTGTCAAGATACCATCAACCATATTCCCATCCCTTTCTATCTTTTTTCTGCTCATAAATTCTTTCAATGGATGAAGTTGCTCTCTATTATTCTTGAATATTTGAAGCAAAAGCATAAAGCCATATTTTGCTGCCATAACAGGGTCGTTTGTTGCATCAATTTCCTTTTTGATGTTTTCCTCATCTTCTGTGTCAGGGATTAACTCCAAAATTTCTGCAAGTGAACTTGTTGGCTCTGTAGCTTGCTTTAGCTCTTTGCATATTTCATTTGTAATACTGCTTGAAAATTTCTTTACAAACAATGGTAGATATTGGTCTTGTTGGAAATCGTAAAGATGTTGTAATACAGCCCAAAATATTGTTCCGCAACTGTACTGCCAATACTCATTTAATTGATAGCAGTACCAACCAATATTAGTTTCCGTTTCAGGATAACCATTTGTTCCCAATTTCTTTCGGTAACTTTCCAATAGAAATCTATACCAGTCGTAATTATTTTCATTTTTAACAGCTGTATTTAAGAGCGACAAAATTGTTTCCCTTCTGTGAAAAGTAAAACGTTCTTCCATTTCTTGACTTGGATCGTCTTTGTCCAAAAGCATTTCTACATATAGTTGCCATTCGGCATTTTCTGTTTGTATCGTATCAATCGCAAAATACTTTATCAGTTCTGAAATATCATCTTGGTAGAGTTTTCCTTTTTTGATATTAATATAAAATAACTCTTTTATTTGTGGTGACAATGATCCTTCAAAAGCCTCGGCTAATTGTTTCCCAGAAACTTTTTGTCTTGGGTGTGGTTTACTAATGTTGTAAATAACATCTCCATCATCATTTATTGCTGTAATAATTAAGGAAAGTGCCTGCATTGCTCCGTAATAATATTGTCCGAATGCACCGGATGGATATTTCCAATAAACATTTTTATCGGTATTGTCCTTGTCTGCTCCTTCGGCTAAGTCAAAATAAGTTTCCTCAGCTGTATTTATTAGGTTTGAAGCAAAGTTACTTCCTGTTATCTGTTGAACTCCTTTACGCTCGCTTTGCATAATTATGGCAATCATCAATTCAGCTCTGCGGATAAAACGATATTGTTCTTTTGAGTTGCCTTTCTTCTCGGTCTTGAAATAGAAGTCTAAAAGCCAACAATAAAACCCATAATAACGGAGACGATTAGTCAAATTGGAAATTCCAGGCAATATAGTGGCGTAAGTCGCTTCTGAGGTTGTTTGAAGGCCTAACGGGTCAAGTCCAGTGATTAGACTTATTGATGCTCCCCAAAACGGATAATTTGAATTGCCTTTTTGTAATACTGCCATTTAAAATTAATTTATCAGTAACCTATATTCTTCAAATTTACAAAATAAACTATCTTGAAATTTATATCGTGGCGACAAATACTACCTTTCAACGCCAATCAATACAACATTTTCCAAGCCTTTACAAATCCTTGATAAATTCCACTTCCACAGCAAAATTGAGCAGATTATGGAAGTTATCGCAATACAAAAATCCGCATTGGATGGAATGACAAATGAACTGAAAGCACTTTTGGAATTGACCGAAAATGCCACAATGAAATACATTTCAATTTTCAAAGAAGAAAAATGGCTAGATAACCAGGAAGTTTGTTTGATGATGAAGATTACTAAACGGACTTTGCAGACCTACAAGGACAAAGGGCTGTTACCTTATTCCAAACTGAACCGCAAGAATTATTATAAACTCTCGGACGTACGGGCTTTGCTCGAAGCTGGACAGCCGTACAATACCAATGATAATGGATTTACTGACGAATGATAATGAAGAAATCATTTCCCATCAAGAAATGATTTTGATATTGAGAGACCGTATTGAAAATATATTAAAAAACTATCGTCCCGTAATGAATGGAGAAATTTATTTGTCGGGCGAAGATGTATGCAAACTGTTACACATTAGCAAACGCACTTTACAGCAATATCGTGATGATAATATCCTGCCGTATATTCAGATTGGTGGCAAAATTATTTATAAGGAAACAGATTTGATGACAATATTGGAGCAGAATTATATCAATCACAAAACTAATTCAGACTAAGCTTTTTTGTTGCATTAATACATCTAATAGCAAGAGTTTAGTATCTTTGCTATGTAAAATATAGAAATACTTAAAGTGTTTTTGCTTTAAGTCCCACATTGAAAACTGGTAATTTTTAGACAACGGGACAATAAGGAAGAACGCTCATGCCATAGGCGTGGGCGCTCGCTTATTCGTTGTCGGGTATACCAGTGCCTCAATGTGCGGTAAGTGTAGTTGCCTGCGCTTTCTTTTTGTGCAGGGCTACATCAACTTTAAAAAAGTATGATGATATGGAAACTGGTACAGCACAAAAAAAAATTACACTCGCCTTTATCAATGATAAAAGCCCAATTTTAGATTTCATTTGTAAAGACCTCATTGCTTCGGGAACTGAAGTCTTATTTCGTTCAGAAAGCATGGAAGATGGACTGTCACAATTATCTTCATTAAATGAACTCCCAAAAATTTGTATTATCGACCTTGATTTTTACAACAAGAATGTTTTTGTTGAACTTCAAGAATTAAGAACAAAATATCCAACTATAAAACTTATTGCACATAGTGATATTGATGATGAGAAAGTGGGTAAATATCTTTTAGATATTGGTTTTTCAAGTTACTTGCTGATTGGTAATGATGCGGAATATTTTAGAAAAGTAATAGAAGCCGTTATCAATTAGGATAAAATTCACTAATTCTCATACAAAATACTAGCGATTTTTTTATCATTTAGTACAAACCTTATCTGCTCATATTTTTGAGTAGGGTGCATATCCTTTTCTGTAACTGGCGGAAAATATTTTACTCCAATAGTCACGTTTGGTAAACTAAAACTCCAAGATGACCTGATTTTAAAATTCTTACCACACAATTGTTGATCGGATGAGTTCAGATATTCTTTGAATTTTGAAAGCCCTTCGATTTCAAATATTGTTTTCCAGTTTTTACGAACTTCAAAAACGATATTTTCGTCAAGATTTTTCAGGATACTACTTTCATCGGAACTGTTACAGGCGTTTATAAAATCTCTGATGATTTTTCGTGGTTGTTTTTGAATTTCTCTGATTTCTTTCTTTTTGTTTTCAAGATAAGTGCTAAAATCCTTGTCAACCAATTCAGATAACTTATAGTATCCTGAATGAAAAGCTTCTAATGGAGATTTGTATAATCTATCTTTAAAAAAAGTTGCTTCATCCGTTTCATTGGCTTTAAAATGATCCAGAAGCAAAAAACCTTTTTCTTCGGTTGTACTGTTAACACCATCTGCAATATTTACAAAGTAGTACTGCTCTTTATCTTCAAACAAGACTTTGATTTTAGGGTTGAACTTTTCAGGATTATTTACCGATGCTTTTACAAGATATTTCGTTTCATCCAAAGTATTTTCAATCCGTCTTCCCCAGCCATCAGTCGATAATTCTGATTGGTATCGGGATATTTGAACCCGTATTTCCTTCCGTCCTTTTTCAAGGTCGGTGGTAAATTCATATCCAGGAAAAGAATTGAGAATAGCCGTGTCTAATTCCCATTCCTCATAATCACTTGTAAAATTTATTTGATAGCTAAATTCATATTCCCGAATGTAAACCGGAAATTGGAACTTGTTACCGACGATTGTTTGCTCTAATAAGGTAATATCGGATTTCCTGTTTACGGTTATTGAGATTTCAGTTTCAATCATTTTGAAATTTATTTTTACTGACAGTTTTAAAGTAATGCCATTTTTTTGTTCAAACCATTGTGCTTGAGAGTAGAAAGGAAATCAAGTGAAGACTGCTTAATCATTGTCGTCACCCAATTGGTCAATGTATTTCAAAATTAGATTTACTTGTTTGTCCTCGGATTTTGTAGAGGATATTTTTTCAATAATTTTGATCCTATCTTCTTTTGGTAATTTATTGAACGATTTTAAAACACCCGAATTTCTAAAAGTATCTAATATTTCTTTTTCTGTAATCGGCTCCTTTGAAGTCAATAAGTAAAGTGTCACAGTTACAGTGTCGCCACCACTTTTGCTGATTGCTTTCCTGATTTTGTCATTAATTGAAATTAGCTTGTCTTGTCCTCCAATCGTAAACAAATTAATACTGTCAATTGTGTAGTTGTCAATTGTACCAGATACTTTCAATGAGCCCCATTTTCCTACGATATGTTTAGTGTTAGGTACTTGGATGTGATATGTCCAAGCACCTTTACCTGCTTCATATTTCAATTCGAGCTCCTTGTTCTTTACTAAGTATTTCATCTTTTATGACCTGTATTATAGCTTTACCGCTAACCCCTTAATTTAGAAAATTTGGGTATTTTGTTTAGGAATTAGTCTATTTGTTTTAAGGACAAATTTAATGAATTAGATGCTAGGGTTATGGCAAATATTCTATTATAAACCATCATTAATCAGGCGACGTTCTTTTGCTTCTCCTATGTTTGTATAATATAATCTAAGTGAAGAAGGGCGAGAGCAGATTTTGCTTTAAATAGCCTATATGGTATATTCAAGAAAAGAAACTGCCTCCTCTTCTTTAACCTTTTAGAATCTGAACAGAATGTAAGGAATTTGCTCATTATGATGAGTCTTATAGCCAGTATATCCAGTCAGGAGAAAAGATGAAGAAAGGTTATCACTTACCTAAACCAGATAAGATGAAGGTATTATTAAAGCAGACAGTAGGAATTGATGTAGCACAAAATGAATTAGTTGTATCGCTTGGTCGAATGGATGAACAAATCAGCATAGAAGTTTATGCATACAAAGTATTTCCCAATACTCGAAAGGGTTTTTCAAGCCTTGTGTCATGGGTAAATAAGCAGACATCAATTACAACAGAAGTACGGTACGTAATGGAAGCAACAGGCGTTTATCATGAATCCTTAGCCTATTACCTATGCAGTATTAAAAAACAAGTCAGTATCGTTCTGCCAAACAAGATTAGTAATTATGCGAGAACACTTGACATAAAAACCATAACTGACAAGAGCGCTTCACAAGCCATTTCGAGATTCGGTTTGGAAAGGCAATTGGAAGTTTGGCAACCTCCTTTAAAAATATTCAATGATTTGAGACAGCTTTGTCGGGAACGAGAGCAGTTGGTACATGAGCGTACAATGTTAAAAAATCAACTGCATGCAGAACGTACTTCTGAAACATCAAGTGAAAGCTCAGTGAAACGAACAAAAAAAAGAATAGCTCTTATTGATTCGCAGGAAAAAGAGATAAGAGAAGAAATTGCTATACTTATCAAAGGAGACGAAGTTCTACTAGAAAAGATGAATATGGTATCTTCTATTCCTGGAATTGGAAACTTAACCGCTGTAACCATTATAGCCGAAACTAACGGATTCGAGTTAATAAAGAATAAAAGACAATTGGTCAGTTATGCAGGATTAGATGTAAGAGAAAAAACATCTGGAACCTCAGTGAAATCCAAACCCCGAATATCCAAGCGGGGTAATCGGAATTTAAGGAAAGTAATGCACTTTCCGGCACTGGCTGCAATCAGGACTGATGAAAGATTCAGAGATATTTTCTTAAGAATAGTTTCAAGGCATGGGATTAAAATGAAGGCTATAGTTGCCATCCAAAGGAAATTATTGGAATTGACATACATATTATGGAAAAGTAATGCCTATTATGATTCAGAATATGAACGCAAAATAATCTCATCAGAAGTTATAACATTACCATAATTAAGGAAATAGCCCCAACACAGTTCCTTACAATTTTAAAGTGTATTAGCTTACTAGCTATTATGTCAGGATTTTACATGCATAATTTTAATAGATCTTCACTACAAAGTGACACGGATTTATTACCCAAATTAAGCTTATTTCATAGATTTAGAACCCATCTATGAGGCAGAGTAAGTTAATATTGGTAAATTGCGATATTTAACTTTTACATTTAAAACATGAAGGATAAGATCAATCTAAATATTTTCAAAGACTTTGTTCAATCAAGTAATTTTGGAGGTTTCCTCCTTTTTTTATGCGTAGTGATTTCAATGATAGTGGCAAATACATCAATGGCCGTTCCGCTACAAAATTTATTGGACACAAAGCTGGGGTATGAAAATGAAGCCATACACCTCAATTATTCCGTAAGTATGTGGATCAACGACGGATTGATGGCAATCTTTTTTCTGTTGGTAGGTCTGGAAATTAAGAGAGAAATTGTTGAAGGAGAACTCTCTTCTCCTAAAAAAGCAATCTTGCCTATCCTTGCTGCTATCGGTGGAGCAGTTGTCCCCGCATTGATTTATTTATATTTTAATTCAGGAACCCCGACAGCTTCCGGCTGGGGTATTCCCATGGCTACCGATATTGCTTTTGCATTGGCCGTAATTTCGCTGTTAGACAAAAGAGTACCAACCAGTTTAAAAATATTTTTAGCGGCTTTGGCGATAGTGGATGACCTCATAGCTATTTTAGTAATTGCCATTTTCTATTCATCCGGAATTGAGTTAGGCTATCTAGGCTATGCCGGAATTGGAATACTAGTACTGATTTTGATGAACCGATTCAATATTAAGAATCCCTATCTATATCTAATACCAGGAGTGTTTATATGGTATTTTGTGCATCATTCTGGCATTCATGCCACTATAGCAGGTGTACTGGTAGCGATGACCTTGCCAACCAATGATACAGAAGTTGAATCTCCGTTAGAGAAACTAGAACATGCACTTGTAAAACCTGTTAACTTTCTAATTATTCCCATTTTTGCATTCGCCAATACAAATATTACAATTCATCAGGAAATGATAGAAGGACTGACTTCCCCTTTAGGTTTAGGTATTTCACTGGGATTGATTTTTGGTAAGCCCATTGGCATTGTTGTAACCTCTTTGATATGCTCTAAATTAGGGATAGGTCAACTTCCTGCAAACAGTAACTTTATTCACATTATTGGCTTAGGATTATTAGCTGGAATAGGTTTTACAATGTCCATATTTATATCTATGCTTTCATTTGACAATCAGGTTTTCATTGAAGAGGCCAAGCTATCTGTTTTAATAACATCACTCATTGCGGGTATAATAGGATATGTGATTTTGAATTTATCAAGTAGAAGAAAGAGTAAGAAGACTGAAATTTAAATTCAGTCTTTTTTACTATAATATTTCTCCTTTAGCCATAAACTTGCCTTTACCAATAATATCAGTACCGGAACTTCTACCAGTGGGCCGATAACACCCACAAATGCCTGTGGCGAATGAATGCCGAAAATCGATATTGCTACGGCTATTGCTAATTCAAAATTGTTTCCTGTGGCTGTAAATGCGATGGATGCGTTTTTGTCGTAAGGAACTTTAAGAGATTTATTGATAAAGAAGCTCACGAAAAACATCAACACAAAATAGATGATTAGCGGTATGGCTACTTTTACTACATCCATTGGTAATTCCAATATTTTATCGCCTTTCAAGCTGAACATTAATACTATCGTAAACAGTAAAGCGTACAAGGTAATTGGCGATATTGCGGGGACGAATTTTCGGTTATACCATTCTATACCTTTTGATTTTATAAGGAAGTAACGGCTTAAAAAACCTGCTAGGAATGGAATACCTAAATATATCAATACGCTTTCGGTAACATCTTTCATGGATACGCTTACATTGAAATTGGCTAATCCTAATTTTGCAGGTAATACGTTGATGAATAACCAAACTAAAAAGCTGTAAGTAAATATCTGGAAGATGCTGTTTAATGCAACTAACATAGCTGTATATTCTCTGTTTGCTTTAGCTAAGTCACTCCAGACGATGACCATGGCAATACATCTTGCCAAACCGATAAGAATTAAGCCTGTCATATAATCGGGTTCGTTACGTAAAAACAAAACCGCTAATCCAAACATCAATAGCGTGCCGATTACCCAATTGAGCAATAAGGATATGCCAATTACTTTTTTATCTCTAAATGCTTTGGGCAATAAGGAATAATCAACCTTTGCCAAGGGGGGGTACATCATTAATATCAATCCTATTGCCAATGGAATATTGGTAGTGCCAACAGATAAGCTGTTGGTAACATTAGAAATATTGGGAAAGAAATGACCCAAACCCACGCCAATTGCCATTGCAAGGAATATCCATAAAGTAAGGTATCTGTCTAAGAATTTTAATTTTGGTTGCATTGCTAATTTGTAAGTTCTTTATATTGGTTTGATGTCAATAAGTCTTCTAATTCTGTAATGTCTTTTATTTCAATTTTAATCAACCAACCGTCTTTATAAGGATGGTCGTTTATGAGTGTTGGTGCTTTCAAAAGTAGTTCGTTCGTTTCAGTGATTTTACCCGATACAGGCATAAATAAATCACTGACCGTTTTAACTGCTTCAACAGAGCCGAATACTTCGTCCTGCTGAAAACTATATCCAACGTTTGGTAAATCCGCATATACGATTTCGCCCAATTCACTTTGCGCAAATTCTGTAATGCCTATTGTACCTGTGTTGTCCTGTATGCTTATCCAGGTATGTTCTTTTGAATACTTTCTTTCGGTTGGAAATTCCATTTTTATAAATTTTAGATTAGTAACCTCTTCTTAAATTTTCTGCGTATTCGTTTGGTAAAATGCTTTCTTCAACTGCTTTTGCAGCCCTTTCAATATCATAATCAAAGCGTATAAATTCTACACTGATACTATCTTTGTCCAACACAGAACTGTTTTCATTAATCGTAAACATTACATAACCGCCTCTTACATCGCTGTCCTTCGGTTTACCAACCGAACCGATATTAATGGCGTGTCTGAAATGATTTTGACCGTCAATACCCGAATTTAAAACTCTGTGATAAGGTTTGTGTGTGTGTCCGAAGCACATAATGTCTGCATCGGCTTGCTCCATAATGCGAAGCATACTTTTTTCCTCACGGTCTTCAAAAAGATATTCGTTTAGTTTTCTCGGACTTCCGTGTACCAAAAGCAAATTCAATTTATCTTCATTCAGTTGAAATTCTACTTTGATATGGGCTGGAAGTGTACGCAAATACGCTCTTTCTTCATCTTTCATCAAAGAATTTGTGAATGAAATAGAAATATTTCCGTTATCTTTTTCACTGTCTGTTTTGTAGGCACAACCGCATTCGTTGCTCATTCTGCCAATGCCAAAATCGTAATTTCCGGCAATGGTTGGTATTCTCCTTTTACGGATTTCGTTTACCACTTCGTTTGGCCAAATATTATAGCCCACCAAATCGCCCAAACAATAAATACTGTCTGGTTTTCTTTTTTCAACATCTTCAAAAAATGCTTCTAATGCAGGTAAATTGGCGTGAATATCACTGAATAATGCTATTTTCATTTTGTCTAATTTTTATTGTTTAAATATTTTGTTTAAGATAACTTTAGATAAGATTAAATAAATACCCTAATAATGCTCCTCCAATAACCACAAAGGCACTATTTATTTTTTTGAATTTGAAAACTACGATCGCACTTATCATTGCAATTAATATCGTCCGCCAATCAGTAATAGTTTCTTTGCCCATTGTAAGACAAATAGCGGCTATGATTGCAACAGATGCCACATTGACCGCATCGAGAAAAATGGACAGTCCTTTAGATTGGCGCATTTTTTTCATCAAGGGATTTAGCAATGCTACTAAAATAAACGACGGCAGAAAAATAGCAATCGTAGAAATAACTGCTCCGGATAGTCCGTTGATTTGATAGCCAATAAACGTAACTGAAGAAAAAACAGGACCTGGGGTAAACTGTCCAACAGCAATAGCATCCATTAATTGCTGCCGGGTGAGTAAGCCCGTTGCAACTAATTCCGTATCTAAAAAGGCGAAAAGAACATAACCGCTTCCGTAGAGGATAGCACCAATTTTCAGGAATATCCAAAATAATTTGGTATTTGTTTCAGACAGTAAGGGGCTTTGTGCGATTTGTAAGAATGCGAGCGGGATAAAACTTTGGAGCGTATTTTTTGTATCCTGAAGGTAATACAAGGCCATTGCCAGCAATCCCGCTCCAAACATCAAATAGATTTCACTAATGCCGAATAATGACAGTACCAAAACAAGAATACCTACAACCGCCAAGAATGTGGACTTTACTGATTTCTTTGCTAATGGAAAAACAGCTCCTATGATAATAGCGATGATTGCAGGTTTGATACCGTAAATAAAGGGCTGTACTTCGGGCAATTGTCCGTATTGCTGATACAACCATGCAAATATCCCGGTAATGAAAACCGCAGGTAAAATAAAGCATAACCCTGCAAAGATTAATCCTTTCCAACCGCCTTTGTCATAGCCGATGTGTATCGCCATTTCTGTACTGTTGGGGCCAGGAATGAGATTAGTAGCTCCCAACAAATCCAAAAAATGCTGTTCGCTCATCCATTTTCTTTTCACTACTACCTCCTGCTGCATCATAGCAATATGAACCGCGGGACCTCCAAAACCAATAAAACCGAGCTTGAGAAAGAGCTTGGCAATTTCCTTTATTTGAATATCACGCTCCATTTCTCATTACGATTTTATCAATAGACCAATTACCTCCACCTTTGATTAACAAAAACATACTTCCCAAAAGCATCGCCCAATCCGTACGGCTGCCGTGCAGCAATTCCCAAATACCCTCATTAGCCAAAATAGATGTTTTGGTCGTGGCAATGGCAACAAGCATAATGATGATGAGCGGAATACTTGCTAACCTTGTAAGCAACCCGAGCAAAATAAGTGCTCCGCAAAGGATTTCAAATATGCCTACAAAACTTCCAAGAAATTCAGGAGATGGCAAGCCAATTTTTTCAAACCGCCCGGCTCCCCGAAAAGCAGGAAACAGCAATTTTTGAATGCCCTCCGATAAAAAAACACCTCCAACAATCAGTCGGATTATGATTGTTGTCTTTGAATTATCTGTATGAATGATTTTTGAAAACATAAAAATTCAATTTTAACAACATCCGCCACCTGGAGTACAAGCATTAGCATTATTTACAGGCAGTTCCGCCAAATTTTTCTTTACTTTTTCGGAAGGAATACCGCAGGCATCTTGAGCCAAACAAGCTGTTGTTTTATTTTTCAGTACAAATGTCTCTCCGTTGAAATCCAAATCATACTTACCAATCGTTTCGCTTTGGTATTCCACTTCAATTTCCGCATCTTCTATGCCCAATTTTTCTTCGGATAGCTTGATGATGTTTAATAGCTTAGCTGGCTTTAATTTGTGCTCGAAATCGTCTGCATTCCATAATTGGAAGTTTACAACTTTTTCCGAACGGATTACGCCACCACAGTCTATAAAGTTTTTAGTAATTTGTCCCACTTCGGTAACGTGGAAATGTTCTGGAACTAAGGTTCCGTTTTCTAATTGAAATCCAACATTTACTAATGTTGGCAGGATTTCTTTAATTTTTGATAGCTTCATATTTCTGATATTAACTCAATAAATGTTATATTGCAATGTTACGATGATTTGGTGTTAAAAAAAGCTTAACAGCATTCTTTACTATTTACATTCTCGACAAAAAAGCTATTGAGTTCCTTCTTAATCTCATTCCAGACTGTTTCATTAATACAGTAACATACACTAGTTCCTTCTATATTTCCTTTAATGATACCAATATTTTTCAGCTCTTTCAAGTGTTGTGAAATTGTCGCTTGTGCCAATCCCAATTCTTCTACAAGATCATTACAGATGCAGGCATTTTGTTTAATGATATGTTGCAGTATAGCTATACGGGCAGGATGAGCCAGTGCCTTTAAAATACTAGCTAAATGGTTCTGCTGTTCTGTAAAAATTTCGGTTTTTGTGACACCCATCAGTTTTATAAAAATAAATATATCGCAATATTACGATAATAAATTTAAACAGCAATAATTTTTTTAAAAATTATTGCTGTAGTTGTAATATTAAACTTGGGTATTCCGATGCTATTTATTAGTCATTACTTTGTAGGTAGGATCTTCAATAATATTCACATCAATAACTGTTTCTGCATTTTTAAGTAATTGCCTGCAATCTTGGCTTAAATGACGTAAATGTAGTTTTTTACCTTCCTTGTGATACTTCTCCGTAATTTTATTTAAAGCTTCAATAGCAGACATATCAACTACTTTACTTTCCTTAAAATCAATTACAACTTCATTCGGGTCATTTAGTAAGTCAAATTTTTCAATAAATGCGGCAGTAGAACCAAAGAAGAGCGGCCCAAAAATTTCGTAATGCTTTACACCATCTTCATCTACATATTTTCTTGCACGTATTCTTTTAGCACTCTCCCAGGCAAATACTAGAGCCGAAATGACTACACCAATCAAAACCGCTAAAGCTAAGTTGTGCAATACTATGGTTATAACTGCTACCAACATACCAATAAAAATATCGTGACGAGGCATTTTATTAATAATTCGAAAGCTGACCCACTCAAATGTGCCTATAGCTACCATCATCATCACCCCGACTAATGCCGCCATTGGAATTTGCTCGATTACAGGACCTGCAACCAGAATGATTAATAAAATTGCTATAGCTGCAACTATTGCAGAAAGTCTGGCTCTTCCTCCAGCTCCGATATTCACTAAAGTCTGGGCAACCATTGCACATCCACCCATTCCGCCGAAGAAACCGTTGGTGATATTGGCTATACCTTGCGCCGCAGTCTCACGGTTAGATTGTCCTTTTGTGCTGGTTATTTCATCAACCATATTAAGCGTTAACAGACTTTCAATCAATCCAACCCCTGCCATTACCAAGGCATAAGGGAAAATAATTTCCAATGTTTCCAGAGTAAAAGGAATAGAAGGGATGTGAAATGAAGGTAAAGAACCTCCTACAGAGGCGATATCAATTACTTTTTTAGTATCGATGCCGAAAAAATATACAATACCAAAGACAACTATTATTGCTACTAAAGATGCAGGAACTGCCTTTGTAAATTTTGGCAATATAAATACGATGGCTATAGTTAGTAATGTCAGTCCAGCCATTAGATAAAGCGCCGGCCCCTGCATCCAACCTTCTATCCCGTTTTCTACAACTTTAAATTGAGCTACCTGTGCCATGAAAATGATTACTGCAAGGCCGTTTAAAAAACCATACATTACTGGTTGTGGGATCAGGCGGACAAATTTACCCAGTTTAAAAATTCCTACTGAAAATTGCAGTACACCTGCTAATATAACCGCAGCAAAAAGATATTCCACACCGTGTGATGCTGCCAATGCGATAAGTACTACTACCGTTGCTCCGGCTCCCCCAGAAACCATTCCGGGTCTGCCTCCCAAAATTGCAGTAACAATACCCATTAAAAAAGCTGCATAAAGCCCTGTCAAAGGCGAAAGCCCTGCCAGAATAGCAAAGGATAAAGACTCAGGTATCATGGTCATAGCCACCGCAAGACCCGCAAGAATTTCGTTTTTGTAATTAATTTTCTGTTTGAAATCAAACAAATTGATAATTTTCTGCATAAAAATTTATGTTTAAAGTGGTAAAAATGTAAATAGAAAAGTATGTACACGAAAGCAAAACCTTCGGGTACGACAGAGAAGCCAATAAATTAAAATTGGGAAATATAACAGTTAGCCTAAGATCAAGGCGGAGTAACTTGGGATGATATTTGTACTGTTCTTTTCATTGAGTGATGCAAAAGTACAATTTATAGTTATTGTAGACAATTTAACACCAAAAAAAACTAAAAAAAATTGTTTCACAACACAGAATCTTTTCTTTGGTCGCTGTGTGAAAAGAAAAGAAGTCATTACCAAAAACAAAAAATGGGATACTGAATATCCCACGCAAAAAACTCGCAACCTGTTTGGTAAAATGTAAGGAAATGGAATTGTGAGCCGGTGCATTTTTGCAAAGTGATTGCATCAGCTTTAAACCGCAAAAATGCGTTTCCGACCGTAGGGAGGAATTGCATTTTTGCCCGCCGATTTCGGCTTTTAGGCAACTTTTATCGGGTGGGTGCGGAAATCTTTCAGATTGTGAAAAAATCCTTTGTATTCAGTCATTCCCCTGCGAAACAAGTTCCACAATAAGGAGCAACCCATTTGTGTAAGTGATGAATTGATAAACAAATCTTGATGTTCCAATGCTTCGGCAAGTGAGCAACTTGGCGTGCTGTCCTCTTGTTCGGATTGCTTCAATAGTTCGCCAAATTCATCGGTAACAAATGGCAGGCTTGCCACCGTTTGGTATTTCTCTGAATTGGGTTGCTTTATCTCTCCGATGGTAGATAGTAACACTTGTCCTGTATCTTGGCTGTTGCCAAAATCCAACCAATATTTTGGTTCATCTTGATAGTGTTTGCGGTAACTTGTTTCTTTCAAAATTTCAGCAACTCCAAACCTCGCCTGTACATTATCCACACAAGTAATGGTAATAATTGCCCTTGCTTCTTCGGGCAATCTGCCAAAATTGTCTTTTTCAAATTTTACCGTTTTGGCTTTCCAATTTGTACCTGCCCAACGGTTGCAACGATTGATTAAAGCAACGGATTTGTATAATCCTGTTTCACTTTCTGCAAAACGCTGTCTGCCCAAATTGGCACTCGTGATAACATCATCATCCCAAAGGCGGACTTGCAACCCTGCGTGTCCTAATGCTATCAAACTTTCGTTTATTTCCATTAAGGCGGTCAATACTTTTGAGCCTGTACCACCTGCTCCGATAAGGTTTACCGAAATCGGATTGGTTGGATTGAGTAAATAGTTGTCCGTAAAATGAACTGCTGTTTTTGTCGTATTCATCACAATAGATTTTTAAGGGTTTTATTATTCTTTTTTAATACCTCTTTAGGAAAGGGTTTATCCGTATTGATAAGGTCTTTCCAAAGGGTTACAATATTTTTTTTCGTTAAGTTTTCGCATAATGAATGACTGAAATAAGAATTGAAAAAATAATGTTCCCACGCCTGTATAAATTCCTCAACCGAAGCCGAATTTTTAATGTCAATACCCACCGTACCCATACATACATTGCCCTTTTCGTAGATATTGAAGAAAGGTGCATAATGCAATGGCGTTTTCTCGGTGGGTCTTCTGTCGTTTGCTAAAGCAAATACCGTAAGACTGCTTTTATTGGCAAACCATAGCATTGGCGGTACTTGTGCCTTGCCGTTGGAAATACCTAAACTATCCACAAAATATAGCTGTCTTAGCTGTGTTTTGGTGTACCATAGCACCGTACCTTTTTCGCTCGGATTAATATGCAAAATGTTGGTCGGCAAAATTCCCTTTGGCTTTAAAAAGGCTTTGCTATTTTCTTCATCGGTCTTTAGAGCCTTTGCCAATACATTGGCTTCTTTTACTGTCAATGGGTGGGCATTGATAGGCGTTCCGTTGCTGTCCATATCGAAATGCTCTACATACATATCGGTATTTGTGCCTATGGTTTCGTAAAAAACCAATGCGGATTTCGGATGGTACAATGTGCCAAAATCGTTGGTGATGTTATTTACGTTGTTCATTTTTCTGTTGTTTTATAGTCGTCTAATAGTGTGCAGAGGTAGTCCAATAAGGCAAACAAGCGGTTCTCAAAATCGAGATTTGTTGTTGGTATTTCATTTACGTCAAATCGCTTGGAAATGGTTGGTTCTTCCATTGCTCCGTACTCATTAAATTCATTGTTGATGGTATCGGAAAGGCTTCCGTATAACCAACCTTTGGTATCTGCAATAAATGAAATGTACTTTTCCATTCCGATTGCTTCGTTTTCGTAATCATCATTGTAAGGGTCTTCTTCGGATATTGGTGCGTTTCGGAAAATGCTTGCGTTCGGATATTCAGTAAAAAGGGCTAACGCATTGCAAGACACATTATGGCATTCCCTGTCGAACAGATCAACACTTTTAAATTGGCTCACACGCTGTTCAAACACCTTTAGATTGATACGGTTAAATAGCTTTTGTTCTATTTTATCGCCAATGTATTCGGCATTTCTCAACTCCCTTTTATAAGCTTCGGTTTCGTCCGTTTCCTCGTCCTGTTCTACCCAATCTTTGTGCATTTCATATTGCCAATACAGATAGCTGTCTTCTTGTCTGTAATACGGCACATCGGCAATATGGTACAGATAACTACATACTGATATTAAAAGCTGTGCAGTCTTTTTACGCTTCGGGTCTTTGAGCATTTTAAAAAGTGGTACAATAGGAATGTAATACAAGGTTGTACCTGTATTGTATCGTTCCTCACTTGTGAAGTAGGTTTTCTTACTGTCCTGTACCAATTTGAAACTATCCCAATTGATATTGGTACGTTTTACTTTGGTTTCCATATCCCACATAGCCAATGCAATATTGTAGGGAAAACCAAAATCTTTGGTCTGCATTGGTTCAATGCTGTAATGCTCGGCAAATCTGGAGAGGGACTTGTAAAAATCCCTCTCCGTTTTCTGACAAGCCTGTACGGATTGTGCTGTTTTCAGTTTTGGCAGAAACGTACACTTTAGAATACCATTGGTAGCATTGCTATTGGTATGGATTTCTGCTTGTCTTTCTGCACTTGGTTTGCATCTTTTGGTCTTTGCATCCAATTGGCGAACTCGCCCAACTGTCGGTGCAATTGCCGTTGTCGTTTCTGTTCGGGTATGCTGATAGTTCCCGATATGATGTTGCGTTGCATAATTCATCGTTTTATAATTTTAGTTTAACCTTTCGTACCCATTACGCTCTCAAATTTGTATTCTACTGCATCATCTTTAATTTGCGGTGTAGATGCTTTTGCTGTTGTCAAAATCGGGTACATATTGGCGTAAAAATTCATTACTGCTTCCACGCTCCAACGTGGTTCGGGGTCGGTCAGTCTTATGTCCTGTCCTTTATCTTTGAGTATAAAAACTCGTTCTAATTGCGTTGCTAATAACATAATGTTCTGTTTTAATGATTACTATTCTTTTCATCTTCGTCTGTTTCATCAATAGGATAATCGGCAGTAATTTCTTGCTCTATTGGTGGTTCGGGTTTTGCTTCGTCCATTGCTCCGAAAAGGCTCGCTGTTGCGAATTTGTCGGATAATGCTGTTTTGCGTTTGCGTATCTCGTCTGCTTTTTCGGGAAACTCCGTTATATCAGGAACTTTTATCCACGCTTCACGGAACTTACCCTCTTTTTCCAACTCGTCCGCCTTTGCCATAGCATCTTTAAACTTCTTGTCTTTGGTTTCCTTGTCCTTTTTCGCTTTCTCGGTTTTTTCCTTTTCTATTGCCGATTGTGCTTTGGCTTCGTCCAATTGCTTTTGGAATTTTTCCATATCCACCATTAAGCCCGATACCTTTTGTATGGGTGTAGTTATCTGCTCAAAAAATCCCTCGTCAAACTCTTGGGGCGTGGCGTTAAAGGTCAATGGGGGAATTAGATTTTTTGCACTATCTCCGCATTGTTCGTTGTTGAGCAATACTGTTACAATTAGGTTGCTTTCTATCCCTTTTGAAATGTTCAGTTGCAATACTCCTGTAAAGTCCAACTGCTGTATCTGATTGAAAAATTTGTGTTCATTGTTCTTAAATTTTAATTGTTATTACTTTTTTCTCTTTTGAGTTTCTCGTGCATATCTGCCCAATATTCCTGTCTTTCCTTGTCTGTTTCTGTTGGTGTGTCGTGCAGATATTCTTTATACCAACCAGTTTGTTGAATAGCTTTTATGAGGTCGGTAACTTCAACCCAATTCCCATTTTTATCTATGATTTTCATTGTACTTGGCTTTAAATGTTATTTACTGATTTCCGCTATTTGGTCAATCCTACCATAGATGATACTTCGAAGACTTGTTTTGTCAGGAGCGTTGTATTCTAACCAACTGCCGTACTGCTTTACGATATAGGATTTTAAAACATCCTCAAAACCAAAGCGATAACCCATAAGCGGTACGGCTCTTTTGAAATAAGCATTTCGGTTTACTGCTTCGGCAAGCCAATTTTTTTCGGCTCGGTTCAACTTGTCGCCTTTGTTCAGCTTTTCCCTTAATTGGTAAACCTTTGCATTTTGCAGGGTTGCCAATTCGGGTACATCGTGGCGTACAAACTTTGTGGCTATTATTGTTACTATTTCCATTGCGGTAGATTTTAAGGTTGCTGATTTTTGATTTTCCGCTCCAACAAGTTTTCTAATATCTCGTAATCGCTTTCGTAAGCATTACCCTCAAAATGGTAGGTATCGGTTTCTTCATCAAACTCGTATTGCTCAAAATCCACGTCTTCCAAATAAACATCTGTGAGTAGCTTGTCATAAAATGTTGCCCTGCCATATACAAGATTGCCTATTTCTTCATAGTCGTGTGTGAAATTCACTTCGTAATGCTCCGCTATCTTTTGAATGATTTCCATATTGGGCGACCATTTTGTTTCATACTGAAATTGTCCTTCATCGCCATCATTCCAATAGATATTGAAGAAATAACCACCATTATCTTTAGAAATAAATTTGGGTAGTTGCCCTTCTTCGGATTTTTCTTCCTTTTCCTTCATTGATTGAAAAAGTTCCTGTATTGCTGTGATTGTTTCGGGTTTTCCCTCGAATACAACCGTATTACTGCACCAATTTGCCATAATGAATATTTTTAGTAGGCTACCACCGATTAAGGCGGTAGCCTGTTGTTATTTAATTAAGGTTTAGGATTTCTGCACCATCTAAAGCAAAACCATTACACAATTCAAATGCTTTCTGTGATTTGAGTTGAGCAGTACCACCCAATACAATGCTTTGTAATTTGGCTTCATCATTCTTATAATTTCTCACGTTCTGATAGTAGCCTGTAACCGCATTATATGCTCCGAACAATGTACCTTTAGTAGTGTCCATTTGTTGGGTGTCGCTTATCATCGCATACGCAAAAGCATCTTCAACGGTGTTTTTGAATACTGTGGAAATTTCATCTTCTGCACCTTTTTTGATTAGGTCAAGCGTTTCTTTGTTCGGGCAAAGTGCCAATTGGATAAGCTTTTTAACCTCTCGGTCTGTTACCTTTACTTTTGCCCACTCATTAAAAATGCCCTCTAATTGGTTGCTTAATGTGTTGGCAAGTCCCATAATCTTGTGAGCGTTCTCGATACGTTGCTTTGCCCCCGAAGTGTGTTTGATACGAACAACATTGGTCATACTGCGTAACGAAGCGTTTAAGGTGTTTTGGCAAACGATACGGATTGGTGTAAATGCGGCTGTGATACTTCCGCTACCATCGTGCGAAGTGGTAAGGAAAATGTACTTTTCTGTAACATCATCGCCATTGCCTACACGAATATAGTCGGGCAATTTGGCTGTGATAAAAATGCGTTCTCCGTTGCCTAATGCTCCTGCGGTTTCGTACAGAATGCCCTCATCACCGCCTACAATAGCATCAAAGAAATTAAAGGCTTCACGATTTTGTACGATGTGGTAATCCTTGCCGACTACTCCCAATACTTTATTGTTATCGGTGCGAATGTTAGCGTAATAATTAGGCACTTTTAATTCGCTACTGCCTATCTCTATACCATTGGTGGTTTCGATAATGCCGGAACCTTTGGTAAATAGTGGGGATTTTACGACTTCGTAATCTAATCCTGCGTGTTTGATAGCTTCCTCACTTGTTGGATATTGCTCTACGATTTGCCCCAAACCGTGCCACGCTTTTTGTTGTACGCTAAAAAATGAATAACGTCCTGTTCTCTCGTTGAAATTGATATTATGTGCCATAATGCTTAAAATTTTGATATTAAAAAATGGATTGAATGTTCTTGATTAAAATGGAAGGTCGTCTTCTGTACCTTTTCCTGCTGTACTGTTGTTTCCTGTTTGTGCAGTAGCTTGTACGCTTTCGGTTCTCTTACTACCTCCGTGCAATTTGATTTGTGAGGTATGGAAATTCAGTCCTGCTCTTGGCTCTCCGTCATTACCTGTCCACGCTCTTGTGCTTACTCGTCCCGATAGTTCTACCAAAGTGCCTTTTGTGAGTAGCTTGGCTACATTCGGGCTTATCCAATAGGAGCTGTCGAAATAAGTGGTTTGCTCTATGCGTTCGCCCTGCTTGTTACGGTAGCTGTCGTTGGTCGCTACTGAAAAGTTTACTACTTGTTTGTCCTGTGACGTTGTGCGTACTTCCGCATCCCTTGTCAATCTTCCTGTGATGTTCATATTCTTTAATTTTTAGTTATTGATTTTGATTTTTTTTAGATTTATTCGGCAATGAGAGGAGGTGCTGTTTCGTTTCATTACCATTTCCAATGTTTTAATTTTCGTATCTGACATTTTTTTTATTCGTTTAAAGAGCCGGAGTATGCTATGTTTCGTTTCACGAGCATAAAAGGTTCGTGTTTAGCAGCACCAAGGTTTTGGAAAAAAATACTACCCAACGGGTGGAGATTATTTTCCAAACTTGCTTGACCTTTGTGATGCGTTAAGAACACGGAAATACCTTTGCTCTTGAAATGGGACAAAAAAGCATACGGGTCTTTGGATAAAATGAATGTGGAAGCCAAGAAGATGGCATTGAGAAATGGTTTACAGTGAATTGAAATAACACTTCCAATTCGCTGAATTTTTAAAACACTTTTTTAAAGCGGTGGGGGCTATCAAAGCCACACTAATAGAGGATTAGAAAAATGTATTTGTGTGGGAGGCGTAGATGGCAACATTTTTTAATCTTCTGTTCCAGAAGTAGCCGTAAAGCTCTTTTACAGAAAGGGAATAGCAGAGCGAAGTAAATGTGCTTTGGCTATAAAATATGGGCATAAAAAAAGCAGAACCGTTAAGTTCTGCTCCTAATTTCAAATTGTGATTAACTATATAACCTGTAAAAACGCTTCTTCAATCTCCTTAAATTTAGGAGCTACCAAATCCATATCCTTACTAATCTTTTGGCTGGTAATTTTAGCGTAAATCTGTGTAGTGGAAATATTTTTATGCCCCATCATTTTACTAAGACTTTCAAGCGGTACACCTTCTGTTAAAAACATTGTTCCAAATGTGTGCCTTGCAGTGTGAAAGGTTACTTTTTGTTCTGTAATAATTTCAGCTTTTTCAATTAATTTGCCAATGTGAGTATTGCAGGTTACATTAGTTGGAACTGGAAAGATAAACTCATTACGAGTGCTACCGAGGTATTTTTCTATAATACGTTTTGGGATTTCCATTAACCGAACATTAGAAGCAATATCTGATTTTTTTCTTCTGCTGATGATCCATTGATGGCCATCGAAGAAAGACTGAATATTGTTCCTTGTTAGTTTTTTAATATCCGCATAAGCAAGTCCGGTAAAACAACTGAAAATAAAAAGATCTTTCACAAGCTCATACCGTGGGTGGGGCGGTGCACACATCATCAGTTTTCTACATCTTCTTTAAGAATATAACCCCTGTCGGTTTCTTCCATATTGATTTCATAATCTTGAAACGGATTATCACGTATCAAACTTTTTTTAATAGCCAATTCCACCAGACTTAGCACAGGCATCGTGTAAACCCAAACCGTATTATGTGTAGATTGTAAATCGTACCGAAGATAAAAATCAAATTCCCTAATAAAATCTCCAGTCAATTCCCGAAAGGCCATATCATCACGATGATAGCGTTCTTTGATAAAAGTGGTAAGATGATTATAAACCGTGATGTACTTGTTGTAGGTGCTTTGTGAACGTTCTTCCTTGTCAACCAATTTTTTAAAATCCTCATTTTTATCGTTAAAGACTTTTAGAATTGCATCATCCATTACACCAACACCCAAGAATGAGAGCTTTACTTTTTGGGAAGTAGCAAAGCCCTCGTGTTTCAGCATATCTTCATAAATTTTGTCGATACGCCCACGTATGTTATCCAACTTTTTATTAATATTTAAAGCTGTTGCGCTTTTGCCCTCAACTCTTCCATATTTTAGATCCCAATTGCTTGGGTCAATTTCTAACTTTGTCCCAAAAGTTTTAGGTGCTCCATCAATGGTAATACGTGCCATAATTGGAGCGTTACCATTTTTTTTCAGTTCGTTCTTTTTCAAGTAGAAAAGCAGTTTGAACGTTGATTTTTTTGTCTGTTTCATAACTCAAATGTTTAATGTTTAAAATTAATTTACATTGAGTTACAAGGAAATATAAAAATAAGTGCAAAACACTGAAATATAACCGTTTAGGCTAATGAGAAACCTCTATTAATCGGTAACGAATTAGTAACTTAACTTTGTCATTTCAAGCCCAAAACTTATCAGACACCGAGTTCCAAATAAAGACTACTTCTTTATAAAACATTGTATAGCAACGGATTTAATCGTTTTGCTTAACTTTGCTTTTTACTAATCTTTTTTTAAGAAAAATGAAAGAGAAGAAAAAGTCCAGAAACAATTCCGATTGCGAAACTAAGGTTGGCTAGCTGATCAGCAGCCGAAAAATCAACATCCTCAGATTCTACAAAAAAGTTGGGCGCATCATTTTGTTGATGATCCGTTTTCACCATCGTTTTGTTGAGGTGATTAACTTTTTTTGGAAGTTGATGAGGTGTAGAAATCGTCGTTAAATTTTCCTGAGCAGGAGTGTAAACTTTGCTTCCTACAACAAAAACCAAGAGTAGGGCGGTGAGCAAATATGTCAGGAAATTTTTCATTTTGATGATGCAAATTTAAATCTTGATTTGATTTCTCGATGTACATTAACAAACTTTAACTAAGAAAACATCTTGAGTTTCAGACAAAGCAATCGGAATCCTTTGCAATTATTTTAGAATTTCACGCTTTTTGGCTACTTTAGAGGTTTCAAATAGCAAACAAAAAATGCCTTTATTTCAAGATTTTTCAAATATTAAAGCAAAAATTCATTTGTGGAAATACGATGAAACGGATTTTTTTGACACTGAAAAATTAATTGAACCCGAAAACAAATCCCGAATTGAAGAATATCATCCGAAAAAATTGTTGGAAACCTTGATGGTTAGACAAATTTTGAAAGATGAATTGCCCGATCATAAGATTTTGTACGAAGATCGACAGCCGTTTTTGTCGCCAAGGGATTACGAAATTTCAATAACCAATTCATATCCTTTTGCAGCGATCGCTTTTTCGAAATCGCCAGTAGGAATAGATTTGGAGAAGTTTAATCCAAAAATGACTAGGTTAAAAGATAAGTTTGTGTATCCTGAAGAACGGGAATTTATTCCAGCCGATTTGGAAATGGAATATTTAACGATTATCTGGTCTGTAAAGGAAAGTTTGTATAAAATTCATCACTCCAAACATTGGTCGTTGAAAAAACATTACGAGGTTTTGCCTTTTAATATGGAGCATTTACACAGCGTTCAATGCCGTGTTTATGATGAAAATGGCTCGGACGATTTTTACGCTCGAGTTGAGTTTTTCGAAGACTACGTTTTTACGATTGTGGATTAGTTTTGTAGTAATTCTGAACCAATCTACGTTGTTCTTTTGCCGTATTGAAAAGCAATGAAAGGATTTCTTTGATGTTTTTAATTTCAGCAACGTAGGAAATTTTGTGCATGTCTCGGCGATCAAAAAACTCTTGCTCTTCTTCTTGAAGTTCTTTTTTACGATTTTCTAAAAGTTCACTCACAAAATCTTCAGGAACAATCTTGCTTTCTTCTTGAAGTGTAGGATCAATTTTTTGCTGATTCAAAATATGCTCCGTTCGTTGAAGTTCTGCCAAAATCTTGGTATGCCAACTTTCAATATCTATATTTGGATAGTCTTTTTCATACTTCGCATATTGTGAAAGCGAAGCGATGTAAGCCGTAATCAAATGCGAGGTTGTTACAAACTGATGCACGGTTTCAATACGGATTTGCTGTGTTTTAGGATCCGAAATCATCCGTTGGAAATTATCACTTAAATTCGCTAACGAAATCATCGCATCTTTACGTGCAAGACGGTAATTTTGCTCTTTAAACTCGGTTGTTCCAAGATATTGCATCACTGATTCGAAGTATTTTATATTGGAATTAGCCGACTCTTTCATTAAATCAATATTTTGAGAATGCTGCCAAACTGGTAACACCAAGTACGAAACGATAAACGCGATGACTCCAGCAATGAAGGTGTCTACCAATCGATCTCGAAAGATGATATTCACGTTTCCTGGATGCATGAAATTGAAAGTCAGAAATACATAAATAGTCATGAAAAATACGGCGATAAGGTATTTTCCACGCAAAAACGTGAAACATAAAATCATACTCGAAAACAGAATGGTGAGCAATATTCTGCTGTCGTGGACGAACATAAGTAAAACGTAAGCGAAAACACCGCCTGCAAAGGTTCCTCCCAAACGCCATAAATTTCGCGTTTTGGTTGTGGAGTAGGATGGTTTTAAAATCGCGGTTATGGTAATTAAAATCCAATAAGTATGTCCTAATCCCAGAAATGTCGCGTACGAAAAGCCGTATCCAATTAACAATGCCAGTGTAATCCGAATCGCATGTCGGAAATGTTCGGACTTGATTGAAAGGTTATTTTTGAGAACTTTTAAGTTGATTTTTTCCTGATACGGAACAAATTTTTGATAATCTAAACCAGAAGATAAACTTTTCGCCAACGAAATATCTTGATCAAAAACCTTGTAAATACTATTGATTTCATCGGTGATTTCATTCACGCGAATCAAAATCAAACGTAGAATCATGAAGTCTTCTAGGTTTTCAGGAGTTAAATTCTTATTTCTGAAATTGAAATAGTATTCGTAAAGATTTTGATGTTCTTTTTTAATGTTGTTGATGGGTTTCGCCTTGGCTCCACTTTGCATCGCAATCCCAATATTGGTGATTTCTTCCGATAAAAGAATCAGATAATCATGTATTTTTGGTAGAATTTTAAACTTCCCAAAACGACGATTAATCTTCTCATAATCGCTATCTGAGGTCATTAATTTTTCATGAAGTTCTAAGGAATTTAGAAACATCATCATCAGCAAACGACTTGTCGTGGTGGATTCGTTTACAATGGTTCGTGTTTTGAAAACAATTTCGCGTGTTGCTTCTTGCTGATTTTTAATATCAATTTGCTTCGCTATAATTTGCGGAAAAAGCTTGTCAAATTCAGGTTTTTCTTGATAATAACGGGCCCTAATTCGAAGAAATTCGGCGAGTTCCAAATAGTTTTCACCAACCATCTGAAATGCTAATTTATACGGCTGAATTCTCGAAACAAGTAGAAAAACAAGGAAAAACCAAATACATCCCGCTAAAAAGATGCCTATACTTTTTAAGATGGGACCGTTTGCCATGCTGTGATCCAAGAAAATCGCCATAACGACGAGTGATAAGGAACCCACGGCAGCTAGTCGTTGTCCATAGACGCCAATCATGGTGAAAAGCATTCCGAAAACGGCGATTAATAGAAAAACGAGCGGTTCGTAATGCTTAATTAAAATCGAAATAAAGGCAACAATGACGAACGAAATAATGGCTAGAATTAAGGCATTTCGTCTTCGTATAAAAGGTCCAGGTTGGTCTGTTAAACCAACAAAACTGGTTGCCAGTGGGAAAAGAAAATACTCTTTTAAAATCCCAAAATGCGCTAGAATGATCGCCGGAACTACACAAGCCAACGTGATTCGCACACCCGAATAGATGTACTGGCTGGTAACGAATCTTTGCAATTCGGCTTTGTAATTCATACAACAAATGTAGGGCTAAATTCGAGAATTTGAAGTCTAAAAAGCATAAAAAAAGCTGAATTATTCAGCTTTCGTATTCGTTAATCTTCGGTGAAAAAGGCGGTCGTTCCACCAATCCAAATGGCATCCTTTTTATTGAAATCGACATTCACCATTTCGGCTTTGGTCATTCGAACAAGATATTCCATTATGGTTGGTTGCTCTTCATTTTCTGGCCAAACGTAAAGCAAACGAATCTCTGCTTTGGAAAACTCTCCGTTTGGATCTTCAAAAATAGGAGCGTACTGCACTTTTCGTTGCATGATAAAATTTTCTTGATCTTGAATCGCGTTTATTTGTTCCCATGTTGGATGCAAGTTCACGCCGCTTCCCGCAAAAGAAAAGAGCGGTTTCAAAACAAAATCTTCCACGTTTTCATCTTTTGGAAAGTCGTTTAAGAAATAGCTTTTTGGCACGAAATCATGCTGAAGTTTCGGCAATAAGAATTTCGAAATTTTGAAAAACCAATTCGGGTGCGTTACCCAAGTAACATCCAAATCTTCACGGAAATCAAAAGCGGTTTTCAAATCGGGAATTCGGTCGAGTTCATCAAAAATAACGCGGTTGTAAATCCGCTTGATTTGCGTTTTTTCTCCATTGTTATCGTAAAATAATTGCTTTCCTTCTTTCTGAACTTTCGTTAAACAAACGGTTTTGATCCCTAAATGTTTTTCGGTTAAGTAGAAATCAATATTCGTTTTTTGCTTTTCAGGATAAATTTCCAATAGAACCACATTCTTCGGATCTTCATCAGCGATAAGCACTTGTTTTAGCTTTTTATAGTAATCTTCGTCCGTTATTTTACGTCGGTACTCGCCTAAAAAAGGATAAACTTCACAAAATGCATTTTTCAATTCTCGTTGAAAAGCATATAAAGTTGGGAAGGCTTGTAATTCGATTAGTTGCGGTTCGATTTCGCCGATTTCATTTTCGCAAATTCCGAAATCGATTGTGAAAAAGTGCGTTTTTTTGGTGTCGTTGGGAACCAAACAATTTTCCGGAACCGCTTTCTTCAATTCGTCATCAGACATATTTTGAATTTGATTCAAAATACTTTCTGATGCGCCAAGAAGTTTATTTCGAAATTCATTGCTTAGAAAAATTGGACTTTCAGAAACGCGAAACAAAGGCGGAAAACCCGTCTTTGCTTTTAAATTCTCTAAAAGTTCTTGGTATTTTTCATTTGAAAACTCGGAATTGAATTGGTCTCGAATTTTTTTGATCATACGTTTTTGTGGTGTTTGGTGTAAAAAATCGGGCTGTTAAAACCCGATTTCTATGTTAGCATACGCTTAATTCTTCTTTTAAAATTTGTTTGGCGGCGTGCCTTAGAAACCTTGGGAGAATTTGGGCTTGGGTGAGAACAATCTTATCGGGATCGTCCATTCGATCCACCGTTTCCAAATATTTTTCCTCGCCAAAATTTTTAATCATGGCTTCTTTGTTGGTTTCGTCTTTCAAGTTTTCCATCATCCCTCCAGGATCAGCTTCAGGATGAAATTGCGTTCCGAAAATTTCTTCCGAAAAACGAATTGCCATAACCGCTCTTTCTAAATGAATGTGCGGACGAACTTTTTCTTTTGCTACGATTTTCATTCCTTTTTCAGCAAATAAATCCAAATTGGGTTCAATTAATTGAAACGAACGAGAATCTACTGCATAAAAAGGTTCTGGAAGGTTTTTCAATAAGAAATCTTGCTCGCCCTCCTTGGTTTTGTGAATGGGCATCACGCCAAATGAATACGATTTTCGCTTACAAACGTTTCCTAATTTCCAGTGAATACTCGCCAATTGGAATGAATGGCAAATTAAAAACAAATATTTTTTTTGCTCGCTATGAAGGTTGTGTTCCCAAACTTGGTCTAGGAAATCTGCAAATTTCTGTTCCCATTCATACCCTTCACGATGTGGGTTTCCTGGTCCACCGGAAGAAATGAAAATATCGAAATCTTGATAATCCGGCACTTCATTTTTATAGCGAACATCGAAATAGGAAACTTCAACTTCCGACTCAAATTGAAGTCGAAAAGCCTCAGAAATTTCTTTGATATTGCGCATACCTTGGTTGGGATGGTTGTTGTTCATGTCCAGCAAGGCAAGTTTTATTGTGCTCATTGAGAATGGTTTAATTTGCAAAATTACAAAATTTCAATTTTATGCGATTTAGTTTTCGGTTATTCCGTATTCGGTTTCCGAAATCATGTAATCAACAACGTCTTTTAAGTTTCCTGTTCTTTCAAAAACCTCCAATTGTCGATCTGCACCGGTTCCTCTTTTTAGGATTTCCCAAGCGTATTCAACTTCGTTACGGCAGTTTAATTCATCAACCACATCATCAATAAAAGCTAATAATTCCTCTAAAAGTTCTGCGTACGGAACGCTTGCTTCTTTTCCAAAATCAATAAGTTGAGAATGAATTCCATCTTTTGAAGCGCGCCATTTGTTTTCGGTAATCAATAATCTGCGGTAACTGCGGAAACTTAAGTTTTGCTGATGCAATTTATAAATTTTTGCAGTTAAAGCTTGCATAATTGCCGCTAAACATACCGTTTCATCAACACGCATGGGCATATCGCAAATTCGGAACTCGATGGTTGGATAAAATGGGTGAACTCGAAGATCCCACCAAATTTTCTTGGCGTTATCGATGGTTCCTGTTTTAATCATCAAATCAACATACGCATCAAATTCGGCCACGCTTGAGAAATAACTCGGAATTCCCGTTCTTGGAAACTTTGCGAAAACCTCTTGACGATAGGATTTGAAGCCGGTTTGTCTTCCTACCCAAAATGGTGAATTCGTAGAAAGTGCATATACGTGCGGAAGGAAATAACGCATTACATTTTGGATGCGCACGCCTTCTTCACGATTTGGAATTCCAATATGAACATGCAATCCAAAAATAAGGTTTTCACGAGCCACATCACCCATGTCGCCTACGATTTTGTCATAACGAACATCTTTGGTAATGGTGTTGTCTTGCCAACGCGAAAACGGATGCGTACCGCCTCCAGAAACACGTAAATTTTGTTCATGGGCAATGGTAATCAGTCGTTTGCGGAGTGAGTAAAGTTCTTCTCGCGCTTCGGTAATATTGTTGCAAATGCCGGTTTCCATTTCAACAACGGATTCGTGCATTTCGTGTTTCAAATGTTCGCTTAAGGTAGCCTTTCCGCCTTCGATTATCTTGGATACATGGGAAATCAAATCACGTGATTCGGCATCAATGATTTGATATTCTTCTTCGACCCCTATGGTAAATGTGTGCGACATAACTTCATTGTGTTTTTAGACCGATTTTTCAATGAAAATCAGTTACTTTTTAATAGAATCGGTTACGAATGTTCCCCAAGAAATATTCGGAACTCCAGGTTTGTATTCTTTTGCTTTTTCAATCGCTAGTTTGGCTGCGTGCTCAATAATCCATTGGAAATTTTCTTCACCAACGGAGTTTCTGTCTGCATCAGGAGCCGGATTACAGAAATCAATTGCATACGGAACTCCATCACGAACTGCAAATTCCACTGTATTGAAGTCATAACCTAAAGCTTCATTCATCTTGATTGTTAATTCTTCAATTTGCTTCAGCAATTTCGTTAATTCTTCGCCTTTCGTTTTATGTTCGGTTGCGTAACGTAAATGAGGTTCATTTCTTGGTTCGTACGGCATAATGTGCACGTATTTTTTACCTAAGCAATACACACGGTAATAATCGTCAAAGATGATTTCTTCTTGAACCATCATCACCAGTTGTTCTGTTTCTGAAAGTTTATTCCAAAGATCTTCTGGATTTTCAACGCGATAAACGTTTCTCCAACCTCCACCATCGTGTGGTTTCATATACGCTGGAAAACCTATGTAATTGAAGATATACTCCCAATCGTGCGGGAATTTTAAATTTCTAAAAGATGTTTCCGATGTATTCGTCGGTCTTTCGTGAGACGGAAGAAGAACGGTTTTCGGAAGTGGAATTCCCAATTTCAACATTAATGCATTGTTGAAGAATTTCTCATCAGCACTCCACCAAAACGGATTGTTGATAACGTAGGTACCATTAACAGAAGCATTTTTAAGGTAGGCTCTATAAAAAGGAACGTCTTGTGAAATACGATCGATGATTACCGCATAGCCATAATCTGCACCTTGTTCTAATTTGTCAATAGAAACGGGTTCGGCAATAATTTCGCCATTTCCCAATTCATTTACTTTATCTATAAATGCCCATGGAAAGGTATCTTCCATCCCAAAAAGGATTCCTACTTTTTTACTCATAATATTGTGAATTTTTAGTGTTATTTATTTTTAATTTTTTAACTATTTCCAAATAATCGACCGATAAACATTGGGAAAACCATTCTCCAAAGCGGCCAATCGTGATTAATCCATTTTCTTTCGTCGTACCAATTGTTAATTCCTTTTGCATCTAAAAGCGCCGCCATTTCTTTCGTGGGTTCCAAACAAATGTCTTGATCGGAGGTGCTTAAAACGATATGCATGTGCTTGTACTTCCAGGCTTCATCATTTGGAATAAAGTCTTTAGCACAATTGAAATACACCAAATCGCTGTCGTAACCATCCATGAAATTTCGGATGGAGAATGTCCCTGAAAGGCAAAACATATGCGAAACTAAATCGGGAAAACGAAAAGCTAAATTGGCTGCGTGATAGCCACCAAAACTAGCTCCAGCTAAGGCAACGCGATGGGTTTGATGTGCTTTTTGAATGGTTGGAATAAATTCCTGATGCATAAACTGAACCCAAAGTTCGTAGTTTCGAATGCGATCTGCAGGTGAAATACTCTTGTTGTAAAAGCTTATTTTATCAATGGTTTGTACGTTGTAAATTTTAATAATTCCTTGATCAACAAACCAGCTGATGCTATCGTTTAGTTTGAAATCATGGTTTTGCGTATACGAACCTTGTGAGGTAGGAAACATAATCAATGGATAACCGTAATGACCGGTTACTTCAACATTAACATGCATCCCGAGTATGTTAGAATAATAATCTGTATGTTCAATTTTAGGCATGGTTGCTCCGTTTTTTAATTAAGAGGTTGGTTTGGTTTGAGGCGGAATAACGTTGAGTAATTTCTCGGTAACCAAATCCGCAGCTTCGTCCAAACGCCGTTGAACTAAAGCTTCATCATTAGATTTGAAGACAATTCCGATATGATGGTCGAGTGTAATGTATTTATGAACTTCATCTGAATCAAATGGAGTTGTGTCTGGATTTTTTTCGTTGGCAAGTGAAATTAGTAAGCCAGCCGAAAACCCCGTTGGTTTAGCTAACGTATATTCTTTTTTGTTGAGTAATGAATTTTCTAGTCGAGCCCATTCTCGCCAGATGTTAATTCCAGTCGCTGCTTCCACCAAATCGGGGATATTGGCGCCACCAACTCGAGAAGACGTTTCTAGAAAATAGTATTTGCCATCAGTTCCACGAATAAACTCAGTGTGCGTTGCTCCGTTTAGCAATCCGAAATTATGAAGAACTTCTTCGTTGATTTTACTTAATTCCGCAAATTCATCAGAATAGCGATTCAATGTTTTTGTTCTGAAAACACCACCATCATGCGAAACGCTCATCGGTGGAGCTAAATATTTTGAACAACAAGTAAACACAATGTCTTTATGATACGTTAAACTATCAACATGATAAACATCGCCCGGTTTAAAGCTTTCAAGAAGAAAAAGATGACGTTCTTCTTTCAAATTTTCAATAGCTTGCCAAAGATCTTCCTTGGTGTGAAGTTTTTTGATTCCGCTTGCGGAGGCTTCTGATCGAGGTTTCAGAACCCAAGGCGGAGAAATTTTTTCAACAAAAGCAGTAACATCATCATTATTAAATATGGAAGTGAATTCCGGAACCGAAATTCCCGTATCTAAAGCTTGTTGGCGCATGGCCAATTTATCACGGAAATAACGATGCGTGGTTTGTCCCATCCCTGGAATACGGAATGTTTCTCTGATTAATGCTGCTTTTTCAACATCATAGTCATCCAAAGCAACAACGGCACTTACTTTTCGTGTTGTAAGTAAATGTGAAAATCCTTGAACCAAATGCTCCATATTCCAAACAGAAGGAGCGCTTTCGTTCATATAAAATGTTTCGTCTATTGCGTGCCATGGCCAATTTTTATCACGAAGTTTCGATGACGTAATTAGGATGACTTTATTTCCTAATTTTTTCATCTCGTCCATGAAATCATATCCTTTATAGTAGCAGGAAATACAAACTATCGTTTTCTCCTCCATATTCATACATTAAAGTGTGTGGATTTATCGGTTTCGTGCGTCTGATGTTGCTAGAACGACATAAGAAATCAGAAACTCTAATGTAATAATACAGAGAAATTTTGATATTTAGATCAATTTTATGCTAAATTTTCAATAAAATCAATCAATAATTGAACACCGTAACCCGTTGCGGCTTTTTCCTTTGAATAATTGGTATTTCCGAAAGCGACTCCAGCAATGTCCAAATGTGCCCATTTTACATCATTTTCTAAGAAATGTTCAAGGAATTTTGCGGCAACGATGCAGTCGCCAACTGGTTTCATAGAAATGTTCTTAAAATCAGCAACATCCGATTTGAAATCATCATTCCAGACATCCCACATTGGCATATTCCATAAACGCTGATTGGTTTTGTCGCCCGAAGTTATCAACGCTTTTTGCAAACCTTCATCATTGGAGAACAAGGCTCCACACGTATCTCCAAACATTCGTACGGCGCTTCCTGTAAGCGTTGCAAGGTCAATTAAATATTCGGTTTTGAAGTTTTTAGTATGGTAGGCCAGGGCGTCAGCAAGAGTCATTCGGCCTTCGGCATCGGTGTTTAAAACTTCAATCGTTTTTCCATTATAAGCGGTCACGACGTCACTTGGCAAGTACGCGCGATCTGAAACAGCATTATCAGTCACCGGTAAAATTGCGACTATATTAATTGGAAGTTGAAGTTTTGCAGCAGTAATTAAAGTTCCGATAACGGCTGTTGCGCCTCCCATATCGGATTTCATATAATGTAAATTCGCAGAACCTTTAATGGAAATTCCTCCCGTGTCAAAAAGAACACATTTCCCTATTAAACCAATGGTTTTTGCATTTTTCTTTCCGCCGTTGTATTTAATAATGCTAAATGCACAGTCTTCAGCACTTCCTTGATTTACGGCTACAAAGGCGCCTAAACCTAATTTTTCCGATTCTTTACGATTGAAAATTTGAAGATCAAATGAGTATTCTTTAGAAATTTTCTTTAGAAAATCGGTTACTTGAGGTGTTTTTTTGAAGTTGGCAGGTTTATTTAACCAGTCCATTGCTGCAAATTGCCCAGTGCAAAATGCATCCACTTGTTGAGCTAATTTTCCATTCGATTTTTTGGTTGAATTTGGAATGTCTAGTTTAAATTTTGAATTCCAAATAGGATGTTTTTCCGAAAAAGGATATTGGTACGAACCTAAAAATAATCCTAAAACAAAAGCTTCCAGATCAGATGAATTCAAATTACTAACGATATTGGATTCAACCGATTGAATGTTTTTCGAATAGGTTGAAGAAAATTTTTCACCGACTTCTTGAAGTTCAAAAGCTTTTGGATTGCTTCCTAAACCAATAAGAAACTCTGTTTTGTTTTGATGAGTTAATACGAAAAATTCTTTCTTCTTTCCACAAAAAAAATGTTGAATTTCAGTAGGATACGAAGTTGACTTTTCTTTCCATTGCTCTTCCGTAAAAAGGCTGAATGTTTGTTTTGCGTCTTTTGATTTTTGGATAAAAGGATTGTTTTTCATTGCGTTTAAGATTGTATTGGTGCTACTTCTACAGGGTTTTCGGTGTTGTCATAATAAAGCCATTCAATCGCTCGTGGGAACTCTTGCGACCAAAAATATTCGTTGTGCGTTCCTTCTGGATTGATGCTTTTTCGAATTTGAAAATCAAATAATTTTTTGTCTTCCCATTCTTTTAGTTTTTCTTCAAAAGTGAAAATTCGATTCACCATTTGCGAGCCTTCCAACTCGCCTCCGTAGAGATAAACTTTCGTTTTGTAGGGATTTTTAAAGGTAAACATCGGGAAGTTATTGTTCGGTTCCACCCATAACGAGGGCGAAAAAATCAACAATTTTGAATATACTTCAGGATATAAAAAACCACTATAAATACTGATTAAACCGCCAAGAGAACTACCTCCAATTCCGGTGTGTTCGCGGTCTTTTTTGGTTCTGTATTTTTGGTCGATAAAGGGTTTCAAGGTATCGGTAATAAAACGAATGTATTTTTTTCCTTCAGAACCTTTGGAAACATTGTCATTATCGAAGATGTATTCATTGATTCGAGATTCTTTTCCGTGATCAACTGCAACGACGATAAGGTCGCCACGGCCGTATTCTGTAAGAATGGAAAGTTTTTTATCGATTTCCCAATTTCCGTACAAATTCCCTTCGTTAAAGAGATTTTGAGCATCATGAAGGTATAAAACAGGGTACTCCTTTTTGCTTGTGTGGTAATCGTGCGGAAGAAGCGCCCAAACTTTACGATACCGATCCAATTGTGGGATGTAAAACTCTTCGGCAACGACTTCTGCAATGGGGAAGAGCTCTTTTTTGAAAGGTCCCCAATTCAAACGCCATTTCGTAACAATATCGTTTGTTTTTTTGTCTTTTTTTAAAGTTTTTCTGTTGGGAGTAATGGAGCCATAAAGATCCAATTCAACGTTTTCCCAACCTCCTTTGGTGAATTTATATTCAATTTTTTCGGGAAGAATTTCGTCTTCAATTTCTATAAAAAAATGATTTTCACCTTTTTGTTGAAGGGTATAGGTTGCATCTTTGGGATTCCAAGCATTGAAATTCCCAGTAATGTATATTTTTCGGTCGTCTGTATCTAAAGTTTCGAGATTAAAAATCATGGGTTTACATCTGCATTTTTCAAAACCTTAAAAGTAGAAAAATTATGCGGTTTTCTGGTGGGAAAAGTTTTGAAATTCAATTTGGAAATCTTCGTATTTGGTTTCATTTTTAAGCAAATATGAATTTTGTATGAACCAAGCGTCGTGTTACAACGGATTTGAACTTCAAAAATGAATTATTTACTAAGACTTGATATTTTTCTTAATTTATTTTTAAAAATCGGCATTGCTTCAAAGAATTTTGTAAATTTAAGAATTGAGAACAAGTGATTGATAAATCCGATTTTATGAACGCAACCCAACCTTACACTTTATTTACGGACCACGATATCTTTTTATTTCGAGAAGGAACGCATAGCCGCTTGTACGAAAAAATGGGTTCGCATTCGGTTGTGGTAGATGGAAAAGAAGGCGTTTATTTCTCGGTTTGGGCACCCAATGCCAAAGAAGTTTCTGTTATTGGAAACTTCAATCAATGGAATTCGTTTGCGCATCCGCTTTATCCAAGATGGGATGGTTCCGGGATTTGGGAAGGATTTATTCCGGGTCTTTCTTGGGGAACGGTTTACAAATATGCCATTAGAACGCGACAAGGTGTTTTATTGGAAAAAAGTGATCCGTACGCATTAAGTTGGGAGCAAAATGTTCAAGCCGCATCTTTGGTTTCTACGAATTGGTTCGAGTGGAACGATCAAGATTGGATGGCGAAACGTTATCAATTTAATAATCTGAAAGCGCCAATTTCCGTCTATGAAATGCATATGGGGTCTTGGATGCGAGGGATGGATGATCCAAAACGATTTTTCAGTTATCGAGAAATTGCTGAGCGTTTAATTCCGTATCTCAAAAAAATGGGGTTCACGCATGTGGAGTTTTTGCCTGTAATGGAGCATCCGTATGAACCAAGTTGGGGCTATCAAATTACCGGTTTTTTTGCGGCCAATTCACGTTTTGGTTCGCCTCAAGATTTAATGTATTTAATCAACGAATTGCATCGAAATGATATTGGTGTTTTTCTGGATTGGGTTCCGTCGCATTTTCCGGGCGATGCGAATGGGCTTCACTTTTTTGATGGAACGTTCTTGTACGAACATGAAGATCCGCGAAAAGGATTTCATCCGCAATGGAACTCACATATTTTCAACTACGGACGAAATGAAGTGAAATCGTTTTTGATTTCCAATGCCGCATTTTGGTTAGATCGCTATCACGCAGATGGTTTACGTGTTGACGCCGTTACTTCGATGCTATATTTAGATTATGCTCGAAATGAAGGCGAATGGGAGCCAAATGTTCGTGGGGGGAATGTTAATCTTGAAGCTGAGGCTTTTCTAAAACAAATGAACACCACGGTGTATCGTGAGTTTCCAGATATTATAACGATTGCGGAGGAAAGTTCAGATTTTCCAAATTTAACCAAGCCTGTTCATGATGGCGGAATTGGTTTCGGAATGAAATGGATGATGGGCTGGATGCATGATACGTTAGATTATTTCAAAGAAGACCCTGTGCATCGCAAATACCACCATCATAAAATCACGTTTCAGTCCATGTATATGTTCAATGAGCATTATATGATGCCTTTGTCTCATGACGAGGTTGTCCATGGAAAAGCGAGTATGATTTATAAAATGAAGGGGGACGAATGGCAAAAATTTGCCAATTTAAGGGCGTTGTACACGTTTATGTTTACGCATCCGGGAGCAAAATTATTGTTCATGGGTAACGAAATTGCACAAACGTCTGAATGGAATTTTGCTGCATCGCTTGATTGGCATCTTTTAGAATATCCGATTCATCAAGGTTTAAATGACTTTGTTAAAGCTTTGAATCATCTGTATAGATCAGAAAAATCTTTATACGAATTGCAGTTTAATCCAAAAGGATTTGATTGGGTTGAAGCCAATGATGAAGATAATTCGATTTATGTTTATCTTAGAAAAGGGGAAAATCAGGGTGATGAAACCATGACGATTTTAAATTTGACACCACGAGTTTTAGATTATAAAATCGGTGTTGAAGAAAATAGTACGTGGAAGGTGATTTTGAATTCGGATGAAGAACGATTTGGGGGAAGCGGAGTTCATGCAGAGGTTTTACAAGAATTTGATTCGGATTGGATGAATGAACCGAATTCAATTTTAGTTCGCTTACCTGCTTTATCGGGCCTTGTTCTAAAAAGAATGGCAGATAAACCGACCAAAAAAGGAAAATCGGAAGCCAAACCGTTTAAAAAACTGAAACCGATCAAATTGAAATCCCCTAAAAAATAAAAAAACACAATTGAGTTTAGAAATAAAAATCGCAAGCCAATGACGATATATCATTTGAGTATGGAATGCTATCCTGTAGCCAAAGTTGGCGGTTTAGCAGATGTGGTGGGAGCGCTTCCCAAATATCAGAATAAAATAGATGGAGTAGATGCGAAGGTGGTGATGCCTTGGTATAACAAACCTTTTGTTCATGATCATGATTTCGAATTGGTTTTCGAGGGCTATATACATCAAAAAGATCAAATGCATCAAGTTCAAGTATTGAAAGAGCGTTCTAGTACGTTGGGTTTCGACTTGTTTTTGGTGAAAATTCCGGGTTTGCTAGATCGTGATAATCCGTATGGTTATTGGGATGAAAGTCAGCAATTTTTGGCTTTCCAACATGGAGTTTTGCATTGGTTGTCAGCGATGAAAATTAAACCCGATATTCTGCATTGTCACGATTATCACACGGGTTTGGTTCCTTTTATGGTACAGCATTGTCCAGAATTTAGCTTTTTGAAAGGGGTAAAAACGATTGGAACTATTCATAATGGCGAATATCAAGGGCAAATGCGTTGGTCGATGCTCGATTATTTCCCTTGGGTTGATGGAAAATCGAATTTAGGTTTACTAGATTGGGCAGGATATATTAATCCTTTAGCAGCGATGATTAAATGTTGTGATGCGTTTAATGCGGTTTCAGAAGGTTATTTGGAAGAGCTTTTTCAATCCTTTAAAGGTTTGGAAAAGTTGGTTCAACAAGAATATGCAAAAGCGTACGGAATTATTAATGGAATTGATACCGAAGTTTGGAATCCGAAAACGGACGATTTCTTGGCTGTGAATTTCGATAATGAAACGGCTTTAGAAGGGAAATGGAAAAATAAATTGGACTTGTGTAACGAATATAATTTAAACCCAGATTTGCCACTTTTTGCTTTTATTGGGCGTTTTGCGGGCGAGAAAGGAGCCGATTTTCTTCCTGATATTGTTTCGAAAAGTATTCAACAGTCCAAAGGTGCTTTGAATATTATTATACTTGGTTCTGGAGATCCTGCTATTGAAAACGCTTTGAAAGGGTTGAGTTATAACTACACCAATTTTGCACTCGATTTAGGATATAAAGAGTATTTATCGCATAAAATCTATGCATCGGCGGATTTTCTTTTGATGCCATCTCGTGTTGAACCGTGTGGTTTAAATCAAATGTACTCGATGCGTTACGGAACAATTCCGATTGTTAGATATACGGGCGGTTTGCGTGATACCGTTGAAGATGTTTCTAGCGGTGGAGCTGGGATTAATTTCGTAAATGCAGGTGCAGATGATGCTGTTCATGCCATGCATCGCGCACTTGGACTATACTACAACTCAAAATACATGAACGAATTGGTTCATACCAATATGAGTTTTGATTTTTCTTGGGAAAATTCAGCTCAAAATTATTTGAAAATGTATACCGTATGAGTAAATATTTTGTAACTTCAATACATAAATCTGTAAAGCAATAACACTTGAAAATGAATAATAATGTAATCTCAATTGTTTTAGGTGGTGGTAGAGGAACTCGCCTTTTTCCATTAACCTATTCACGTTCTAAACCTGCTGTGCCTATCGCGGGAAAGTATCGTTTGGTGGATATTCCGATTTCCAATTGTTTGAATTCGGGCTACAATAAAATTATGGTTCTTACGCAATTCAACTCTGCTTCGTTGAACTCGCACATCAAAAATACGTATCATTTCGACACGTTTAGTCGTGGCTTTGTGGATATTTTGGCGGCAGAACAAAATGTGGATAGTGATCAGTGGTTTCAAGGAACAGCAGACGCGGTTCGACAAACCATGAAGCATCTTGAAAAATACGAATACGATCATATTTTGATTTTGTCTGGAGATCAGTTGTATCAAATGGATTTCCGTGAAATGATGAAATTTCATGTAGATAATGGGGGTGATATTACTATTGCAACCATTCCCGTTAATGCAAAAGATGCAACCGGATTCGGAATTTTGAAAGCCAATGATGATGGCGTTATTACCTCGTTTATTGAAAAACCAGATAACGATATTTTAGGCGATTGGAAATCCGAAGTTTCCGATGCATCTCGTAGTGAGGGAAAAGAATATCTCGCTTCAATGGGAATTTACATTTTCTCAAAAGGTGTTCTCAAAAAGATTTTTGCTGAAGATAAAGGGGACGATTTCGGTAAAGAATTAATTCCAAATGCGATTGAAAGAGGCTATAACACGTTAAGTTTCCAATACAACGGCTACTGGACGGATATCGGAACAATTGATTCGTTTTTTGATGCGAATTTAGATTTGTGTCAAGATTTTCCGAAATTCAATTTATTTAGTTCATCGCCAATTTATTCAAGAGCTAGAATGCTTCCGCCCTCAAAAATTTTAGGATCCTATGTTAATCGAGCGATTTTTGGAGATGGATGTATTGTCATGGCTGATAAAATTGAAAATTCAATTATCGGAAACCGAACACGCATTGATAAAGGAAGTACGGTCGTGAATTCCTATATTATGGGATCTGATTACTATCAAAATACGAATGATATTATTGAAAAAGATCAGGTTGGAGCACCAAATCTGGGTGTCGGAAAATACTGTTATATAGACAAAGCAATTCTAGATAAAAACTGTAGCATTGGGAATAATGTTCGCATTATTGGAGGAAAACATCTTCCTGATGGAGATTTTCATACGCACTCTATAAAAGATGGAATCGTTGTTGTGAAAAAGAATGCCGTCATAGAACCAGGAACCCAAATTGGTTAATCGACAAATGAAAAAGAAAGAGTACGAAAGTGCTCTTTTTTTTGTGTGCAAGAATGTTGTATAGCCGTATTTTTAATCCTAATTTTGTCGGATGCGTTGGTTCAAATTTATGGTATTCATCCTTCTCGCTCTGTTCGGGATTTATACAGCAATAATGTATTTTTTTGTGGATGAAAGCAAAACCTTTACAGTAGAAAAAGAGATTGATTATCCTATGGAAAAGGTTTTTCCTCAGTTTAATAATTTTCAGAATTTCGTTCGTTGGAATGCGTATTTTTCCAATGAAAAAAACTTGAATATCGACTTTTTTAAACCTTATGAAGGGCAGGGAAGTGCCATTCGTTTTCGTGAAATAAAGGGCGATAAAGCTGGAGAAATGTATATTCGATATGAGAATAAATTCAAAACGTTGAAATACCAACTTTTTGAAGATGAGGATAATAATCCGTACGTGATTGACCTTAAATTCAAAGCAATTTCGGATACAAAAACCAAAATAACTTGGTATGTACATTCTCCGAAATTACCGTTGTTACAACGTCCTGTCAACTTTTGGACAGAAGAAGAATTTGTCGAAAATTTGGAAAAAAGTATGGCCAACCTTAAAAATATGTTGGCCAATAAAGTGGATAAAGACGAGCAACTTCAGAACATTAAATACGATTCCATCATGGTGGATCAGTTCGAGGGACAGTTGCTTCTGGGGGTTAACGTAAGTACATCCAATAAGAAAGATGCTTTGCAAAAAAATATCGTCATGAATTATAGCAAAGTGTTCAATTTTGTCACTAGCGATCTAGGAAAAGGCGAAGATGAGGTTGGGCTTCCGGTGATGATTAATGAAGCTTCTAATTTTAAAGATAAAGAAGTGTCTTACTATATGGGAATTCCGCTATCAAAACGTATCGGAGTTTCGGATAATAATTTCAGTTTTCGAACACTTAATGCAAGTAAAGTGTACACAATTTTTTACAAAGGAAGCTTCGCGGGAAGGCAAAATGCTATTTCTAAGTTGCTTCAGAAGGCGAAAAAAGACACCATGCGACATTTAGACTTAATGCAAACCTTCATTGAGCCTCCTGAAGAAAATTCGGATGTGGTAATGAAAATGGAGCTACCAGTCTTTAAATAGGTTTAATTAGTAAAATCAATGACTTATTTTGGCCGTATCCAATCAAAATTTATTAGATTTGTGGATTACCAAAATTAGAAAAATAGACATCGAAAATAATGGACAGATTTTCATTTTTGAATGCAGCACATTCGCAGCTGATTGAAGATTTATATCAGCAGTACAGAAAGTATCCAGACTCCTTAGAACCTTCATGGAAAGCCTTTTTTCAAGGTTTCGACTTCGCTCTAGAAAACTATGGCGATGAAGATTATTTTGGGAGCGCACCGGTAGCTTCTGGTGCTAATGTGGTGCAACAAGCACAACAAGCTTCGGCTAACGGAGAAGTTCCGGAGGACATCCGAAGAGAGTTTAAGGTGGTAAACCTTATTGAAGCCTACCGATTAAGAGGTCATCTTTTTACAAAAACAAACCCTGTTAGAGAGCGCAGACATTATCAGCCAACGTTAGATATCGAAAATTTCGGTTTAACGAAGGAAGATTTAGGAAGAAAATTCAACTGTGCGGTGCAAACTGGGATGAAGGAAGCTTCTACTTTACAAGAGATTATTACGCATTTGGATAACATCTATTGCGATTCTATCGGGGTAGAGTATATGCATATTCACAACGTAGAAGAGCGCGATTTTATCCGTAGATTCTTACAAGTAAATGAAAATCATCCGTCACTTTCTGCCGAAGAAAAAACGGAAATTTTACATAAACTAAATCAAGCCGTAGCTTTTGAAAATTATTTGAACACGAAATTCGTTGGTCAAAAAAGATTTTCACTAGAAGGTGGCGAATCGCTGATTCCAGCTTTAGATCAATTAATCACGAGATCTTCAAAATTAGGAGTTCAGGAAGTGGTTTTGGGAATGGCGCACCGTGGTAGATTAAATGTTTTAACGAATATTTTTGGTAAATCATACAAGCAAATTTTCTCAGAATTCGAAGGAAAAGAATTTGAAGAAGATGTGTTTTCTGGTGATGTGAAATATCACTTAGGTTCTACCAATACGATCAAAACGGCAAATGGAGAAGAGGTGATTATCAACCTAACGCCGAATCCATCGCACTTGGAAACCGTTGCTGCTTTGGTAGAGGGGATTTCTCGCGCAAAAGTAGACAACAAGTACCACGATTTCAATAAAGTTTTACCAATCATCATTCACGGAGACGGAGCAATTGCTGGACAAGGAATTGTGTATGAAGTTGCCCAAATGATGACTTTGGAAGGCTACAAAACAGGTGGAACGGTACATATCGTTGTGAACAATCAAGTTGCGTTTACAACCAATTACACTGATTCTAGATCGTCTATTTATAGCACGGATATTGCAAAAGTAACGGATTCTCCAGTAATGCATGTGAATGCAGATGATGTAGAAGCAGTCGTTCACGCATTGCATTTCGCAGCGGAATTCAGAGCGAAGTTCGGAAAAGACGTGTACATCGATCTTTTAGGATACAGAAAGTACGGTCATAACGAAGGTGATGAGCCAAGATTTACACAACCTCAATTGTATAAGTCGATTTCAAAACATCCAAATCCAAGAGAAATCTACAAAGAGAAATTGAAAAATGGAAATGTAGTTTCGGATGAGGTTTTGAAGAAAATGGAAGTTGAATTCAAAGCGCTTTTAGATAAAGATTTTGATGCTTCTAAAGAAATTGAACGCAACACCATGGAGATTTTCATGGCAAATGATTGGAAAGACTATGCGTTCTCAAGAAAATCGGAAGTTTTAACTCCAGTTGATACAAAATATCCATTGGCTCAATTAAATGAATTGGCCGTGAAAATGTCAACACTTCCAGCGGATAAAAAGTTCATCAATAAAATCACAAGATTATTCGATGCTCGTTTGAAGATGATTGATTCGGATAGTATCGATTGGGCTGTTGGTGAATGGTTGGCGTATGCTACTTTATTAACGGAAGGAAAAAACATTCGTATTTCGGGTGAAGATGTGGAGAGAGGAACGTTTTCTCACAGACACGCCGTTGTGAAAACAGAAGATAGCGAAGAAGAATATATCCCTTTACAGCATGTTTCAGATTCGAAATTCCATATCTACAATTCGCATTTGTCAGAATACGGAGTTTTAGGATTTGATTATGGATATGCAATGGCTTCACCAAATACATTAACGATTTGGGAAGCACAATTTGGTGACTTCGTAAATGGAGCTCAAATTATTATCGACCAATATTTGGTTGCAGCGGAAGAAAAATGGAAAATCCAAAACGGATTGGTGATGTTACTTCCTCACGGTTTCGAAGGTCAAGGTGCAGAGCACTCTTCGGCTCGATTAGAAAGATTCTTAGCACTTTGTGCAAACGAAAATATGATTGTGGCTAATTGTACAACTCCAGCCAACTTCTTCCACATGATGAGAAGACAAATGAAATGGAGTTTCCGTAAGCCATTAATCGTGATGTCGCCTAAATCATTGTTGAGACATCCAAAAGTGGTTTCGTCTCTTGAAGATTTAGCAGAAGGGCAATTCCAACCGATTATTGACGATGCAACTGCAGACGCTTCTAAAGTGGAAAAATTAGTTCTTTGTTCTGGTAAATTGTACTACGAATTATTGGCGAAGAAAGAAGAAACCAACGACGAAAGTGTTGCTTTAGTTCGTTTGGAGCAAATTTATCCGCTTGACAAACAAAAATTAGATGAGCTTTTTGCGAAATACAACCAAAGAACATCTCTAGTTTGGGCACAAGAAGAACCAGAAAACATGGGAGCTTGGACGTTTATTTTGAGAAATCTTAGAGATACAGGAATCGATGTTGTAGCACCAGTTCCAAGTGGATCACCTGCGCCAGGAAGCCATAAAATGTTCGACAGAAATCAGTCGAGTGTTATTAATCGCGTTTTCGAAAAAGCAAGCAACGCTGTAAAAGCATAAGTGAAGAATAAAAATTTAATCGTAAAAAATAAAATAATATACCGATGTCAGTATTAGAAATGAAAGTTCCTTCGCCGGGAGAATCAATCACAGAAGTAGAAATCGCTACTTGGTTGGTAAAAGATGGCGACTATGTTGAAAAAGATCAACCCATTGCTGAAGTAGATTCAGACAAAGCAACTTTAGAACTTCCTGCGGAAGAAAGTGGTGTGATCACTTTGAAAGCAGAAGAAGGTGACGTTGTACAAGTAGGACAAGTGGTTTGCCTTATCGATATGGCTGCTGCTAAACCTGAAGGTGGTGCTGCAGAAGCTCCAAAATCAGAAGAAAAACCTGCGGAAGTAAAAGCAGAGGCTCCAAAAGCGGAAGCTCCTAAGCCAGCTGAAAAAGCAGCTCCAGCTTCTTACGCAACAGGAACGCCTTCGCCAGCGGCTAAGAAAATCCTAGACGAAAAAGGTCTAGATGCTGGTTCAGTTCAAGGAACAGGAAAAGACGGTAGAGTTACAAAATATGATGTGGAATTAGCTTCAGTTCCAGCAATGGGATCAGCTCCTGCTGGTGGTTCTAGAGGAACAACGACGACTAAACTTTCTGTATTAAGAAGAAAATTAGCTTCGAGATTGGTTTCTGTGAAAAATGAAACAGCGATGTTGACGACGTTTAACGAAGTGGACATGTCTGAAATTTTCAGAATCAGAAAACAATACAAAGAAGAGTTCGCTCAGAAGCATGGTGTAGGTCTTGGTTTCATGTCTTTCTTCACGAAAGCAGTTACAAGAGCTTTACAATTATTCCCAGATGTGAATGCTTCTTTGGATGGTGATTTCAAAACAAACTACGATTTCTGCGATATTTCAATTGCCGTTTCAGGTCCAAAAGGTTTGATGGTTCCTGTATTGAGAAATGCAGAAAACATGAGCCTTGCAGGTGTTGAAGCGAATATTAAATTACTTGCTGAAAAAGTACGTGACGGAAAAATTACGGTTGACGAAATGACGGGTGGGACATTTACAATTACCAATGGTGGTGTATTTGGATCGATGTTATCTACTCCAATTATTAACCCGCCACAATCGGCTATTTTAGGAATGCACAACATCATTCAAAGACCAGTTGCCGTAAACGGTCAGGTAGAAATTAGACCAATGATGTATCTTGCGGTTTCGTATGACCACCGAATTATCGACGGTAGGGAGTCTGTAGGATTCCTAGTTGCGGTGAAAGAAGCGCTAGACAATCCGGTTGAATTCCTTCTTGGAGGTGACGAAAAGAAAGGTTTAGAACTTTAAAATACTTAAAATCCTGCATCAAATGCAGGATTTTTTTGTAATAAATTTATGAGCTGAGTTGTTTTACTTTGTATAAACGAGTATTGATAAATCAAAGGCTATGTTTTCAAAAACCACAGATAATATTAGGGTAAGCGTAATGCCCGACTATGATGAGAAAAACAGCAATCCATCGGAGAACCGTTTTCTTTTCAAATACTTTATCAATATTGAAAACTTTTCCGCAGTTCCAATAAAAGTATTGAGAAGACATTGGATTATTTACGATGTTGGATTTGGCTTCACCGAAGTTTCGGGTGAGGGCGTTATTGGATTAACTCCTGAGATCAAATCTCAAGATGATTTTACCTATTTCTCAAATGTTTTTTTACGTTCGGGAATCGGACATATGGAAGGAAGTTATCTGATTGAGAATTTGGAAAACGGTGAAACAAAAAACATCGAAATTCCTAAATTCCATTTAATGGCAACGATGTTGAGTAACTAAAGCGGTTTAAAATTTGTCTTGAGCAAACTTTTGATTTCATCATTGGAAGTCAGCATCAACCGTTCAAAGCCTAACAAAGCTATTTTCGCACAAACTTCGGCATCATCACCCGCTCTGTGGTGATTAAACTTGATTTGATGGGCTTCTGCAAGAGATTTCAAACCATATTTTGACATGTTTTTCCAAGACTTTTTAGCAACTTGAATGCTGCATAAATAGTCCATTTTCGGTTTGAATATTCCATAATAATCCAAACAGCCACGCAAAACGGACGCATCAAATGAAGCGTTGTGAGCTACAAAGAAATTTCCGTATAATAATTCTTCCGCTTCGTACCAGATTTCATCAAAGGTAGGAGCTTCTACAACTTCTGCAGGCGTAATGCCATGAACATCGATGTTTCTAGGATGGAAATACGGAAAAGAGGGTGGTTTTATCAACCAGGTTTTGGTTTGAACGATCGTTCCATTTTCGACCACAGAGATTCCCAATTCACAAGCGGAATGCCGTTCATGAGTTGCTGTTTCAAAATCAATAGCACAAAAATCGATCATTCGTGTTTAAATAAAGTGTTTAAATATAAGCCATTTGGCTTGGTAATATTTGGATATTTGATGTTTTCCACGTCGTTGTATCGTTCCAATTGCTTGGCCGTAAAATCCAAAATGCGCCCGCACAACCGCCCATAAATGCGGAAATCCCATTTTGATTCCAAAATAAACTCCAGCAACGCCATCCAAACATAATCGGAAGAAAATCAGCCAAATCAATTTGGGAAAAGGTAGATTTTTTAAAAGAGTTGACAAGTTATTTCGAATATTCAAATAGGTTTTTTGAGCTGAATTTTTATTCAAAGTTCCACCTCCAACGTGGTAAACTACCGATTCGTAAGTGTAAAATACTTTCTTACCGGAATTGATTATTCGCCAACACAAATCGATTTCTTCCTGATGCGCAAAATAACGTTCGTCGAAACCATTTTGCTCCCAAAAAACATCCGATTTGATGAACAAAGCAGCGCCCGAAGCCCAAAATATTTCAGTGATATCGTCGTATTGACCTTCGTCTTTTTCAATCGAATCAAAAATGCGACCTCGACAATACGGATATCCTAAATTGTCCATCATTCCGCCTGCAGCGCCTGCAAATTCGAAATAATCTTTTTGATGATAGGATTTAATTTTTGGCTGAACGGCTGCTATTAAAGGATCTTTTCCAAAAACTTGAACGGCTTTTTCAACCCAGTTTTCGGTTACTTCAACATCCGAATTTAACAAGCAATAAACATCTGCTTTGATGGATTTTAAACCTTCGTTGTAGCCTTTTGCAAAACCAAAATTACCCGAATTCTGAACAATTTTTACCGATGGATAATTCTTTTCTAAAAACACCAAACTATCATCCGAACTTTGATTGTCGATGACAAAAATTTCTGCATTTTGAGAATGTTGAACGACAGAAGGTAGAAATTTTTCTAACCAATGTTTTCCGTTGAAATTGAGGATGGATATGGCTGTTTTCACTAAATCATTCGTTTAATTAGGTCGTTATATTTCCAACGTTTATGCGACCAAAGATAATTGTCGGGATGCTTGTTGATGGTATTTTCCAACAAAATATGGAATTTTTTTACCACTTCCAATTCGTGGAAGCGCTCACCATCAGGGTAAATTCTATAATAATTAACTTGATAGAATCCGCGTTTCACTTTCTTCATTTCGCAATACACAAATGCGAGATCCATTTTGGTTGAAATCTTATCGTAGCCAATAAAAACGGGGGTTTTCTGATTCAAAAATTCGGTTCCAATGTTCACTGCATCGGCTTTTGGAGACTGATCGGCAACAAACATATAGATAGAATTCCCGTCGTTAGGCGTTTTCAGCATGTGGCGCATCACTTCACGCGACTCTACAGATTCGTTCCCAAAACGATTTCGAATGGCAACAATTTCCTTACCCCAAAATTCATTTTTCACCTTCTTATAAACCGGATGGGAGTTTTCTTGAGGAACCATATTGGCTAATCCCGTAAACCACTCCCAATTAAAGACATGCCCAGTAAGCAAAACGATGTTTTTCTCTTCGGCTTTAGCATCCTTAAAAACATTTTGGTTGATATGCTGAACACGAACTTTCAATTCATTTTCAGAAATTGTAAGCGCTTTTAAGGTTTCAACAATATAATCGGCGAAGTTTTTGAAAAATTGCTTTTCAATTTTTTTAATTTCTTCTTTCGATTTTTCAGGAAACGAATTGCGTATATTTTCATAAACTACTTTTCTTCTATAGCCTATTACATAATAGTTTAGAACAAAAAATAGATCTGAAAATACATACAAAATTCCCAACGGAAGTTGAGAAAATAACTTGACTATGTAAACTAAAATCTTCATGAAGTGTGCAAATTTACGAATAATTCGTATTTTGGATTCGTTTTTGTAATAGCAAAGATTGAAGTTTAATTTAATGCATAAAAAATAAAATGAAAAATACATTCAACAAAGCTTTGTTTTTAGGTGTTTTGGGACTTTCAACACTAAGTTTTGCCCAAACCACGACGACAGCAGATGCTCAAGCTCAAGCTGAAGCTAAGCAAAAAGCAGCAGATGAAAAAGCTAAACTTGGAAAACCGTATAACGATAAAGAAAATGCGGAAGAAAAAATCGCTGAATTGGTGAAGAAAGCCCAAGTAGAGAATAAAAATATTATCCTTCAAGCGGGTGGAAACTGGTGTATTTGGTGTTTGAGATTCAATCAATACGTTCAAGATACGCCAGAATTAAAGAAAATCGTGGATGACAATTATTTGTATTACCACCTTAATTATTCAAAAGAAAACAAAAACGAAAAAGTTTTTGCAAAATATGGTAATCCTGGAGACAAATTCGGATACCCCGTTTTTATTGTTTTAGATAAAGATGGGAAAATGATTCACGTTCAAGATTCTGCTGTTTTAGAAGACGGTAAGGGATACGGACTGGAAAAAGTAAAGGAATTTTTCTCAAAATGGGTTCCCAAAGGCTAATCAAATCGATATAAAAAATCCGGAAGCAATTCCGGATTTTTTTTTTACATTATTTTTTTCAGCCAATTCTTCTTTTTCTCTGTATATGGCGGATATTTCAAATCAGGTTCGCCCCAAGTAGCCTTGTGTAGAATGGCTTTTTGATGGCTAAACGTATCAAATCCAAACCTTCCATGATAACTTCCCATTCCCGAATTTCCTACGCCCCCAAAAGGCAGATTTTCGTTGCTGATGTGCATTAAAACATCATTAATACAACCGCCACCAAAAGATAATTTATCCATAAAAAGACGTTGTTCGCTTGAGCTATTAGAGAACAAATACGCCGAAAGTGGCTTTTCCTTTGATAAAATCATGTTGATAGCTTCGTGGAAAAATTCGTACGTAAGAACGGGGAGAATAGGACCGAAAATTTCTTCTTGCATGACATCATCATCCCAATTTACGTTTTTCAAAATGGTCGGTTCTAGAAAACGTGTTTCTGCATTTGATTTTCCACCAAAATAGATTTTCTCCGGAGTAATGAAATTTTGCAAACGTTCAAAATTTCTAGTGTTGATGATGTTTGTATAGTTTTCTGAACCCTCAGAATAGTTGAATTTTTCAATATATTGTTTTAGGTATTCAAGAAACTTTTGTTCGGATTTTTTTGAAACTAAAATATAATCAGGAGCAATACATGTCTGTCCAGCGTTTAAGAACTTCCCCCAAACGATGCGTTTTGCTGCTAGTTCGAAATTTGAATCGTCCGAAATAATAGCTGGCGACTTTCCTCCCAATTCTAAAGTTACTGGCGTTAGATGTTTTGCAGCGGCTTCGTAAACAATTTGTCCTACTTTAGTACTTCCTGTGAAGAAAATCTTATCAAATCGTAATTTCAGAATCTCCGTTGTTTCTGGAACTCCTCCAGGAATCACATGCACATATTTTTCTTCAAAATTTGAGTTAATCACCGTTTCCATCGCTTGCATGGTGTGATTTGCAATTTCACTTGGCTTTACAATACAGCAATTTCCAGCCGCCATAGCTGCAATCATCGGACAAATAGTTAATTGATAAGGGTAATTCCACGCACCAATAATAAGTGTGCACCCAAGAGGGTCGGGAATAATTTGGCTACTTCCTGGAAGATTCACCAAGTTGGTTCGCACCGATTTTGGCTTCGAAAGTCGATTAAGATTTTTTAGAAAATAATTAATCTCATTATAGATAAATGAAATTTCCGTGAGATAGGTTTCAATAGCTGATTTTCCAAAATCCTTTTCTATCGCCTCATAAAGTACTTTTTCATTATTTTGAATGGCTTTTTTTAGCTTTTCCAATTGTCGTTTTCGGAAGGAAATATCTTTCGTGGCTTGAGTGCTAAAAAATTCGCGTTGTTGCGTTAAAATATGTTGATAATTCATTTTTCCGTGCGCTTAAAATTGTAATTTTAGGATTTCTAAGTTAAAAAATATCCATGGAATTTAAAGATAAAGTCGTTTTAATCACCGGTGGTTGTTCCGGAATTGGTAAGATTATGGCTCGCAAATCACTTGAGCGAAGCTGTAAACATCTGATTCTTTTGGATATTAATGAACAAGGTTTGCAGAATGTGAAACAAGAATTTAGCCATTTTGGAAAAACCATTTCAACGTATCCGATTAATTTGGGGAATTTGGAAGCGATAATTTCTGTTGGTGATCAAATAAAAACTGATATTGGAAGCGTGGATATTCTCATAAATAATGCAGGAGTTGTTACTGGAACGTATTTTCATGAACATTCTCACGAACAAATTGAATTTAATATGAAAATTAATTCTTTGGCTCCAATGCATTTAACTCGTGCAATTCTTCCTGGAATGATTTCTCAAAATCGAGGTTCGGTTTGTACAATCGCATCGTCTGCAGCTTTAGTTTCAAATCCTAAGATGTCGGTTTATGCAGCTTCAAAATGGGCAGCAGTAGGGTGGAGTGATAGCGTTCGGTTGGAAATGGAAAAGCTAAAAAAGAATATTCACTTTACCACGATTATGCCGTACTATATCAATACAGGAATGTTTGATGGCGTGAAATCGAAGTTAATTCCCATTTTAGATCCAGAAAAAACTTCAGAAAAAATTATTCGGGCGATTGAAAAAGAACGAAAAATGTTGGCTTTGCCACTTCCGTATTGGTTTATTCGATTGTCGCAAGGGATTCTCCCGTTAGGCCTTTACGACTGGGTTATGGAATATATTTTCGGTATTTACGAAACAATGACAGATTTTAAAGGAAGAAAATAAGCTTCCTTTTTTTAGTTTTAATTGTGTTAAAATTTGTTAAAATCAATCAATCGTTTGATTAATTTTACGCTGTGATTTAAATTTGTCCCCGCAAAAATTTAAAAATAATGGTTAGCAAAGAAGAACATATCCTTTTACATTCGGAAGTGCTTTTTGCGGAGAAAGGTTTTAGCGCTACATCTACGCGTGAGATTGCAAAAGCTGCTAATGTAAATGTTTCGATGATTTCGTACTATTTCGGGTCTAAGGAAAAATTGTTTGAACAGATTTTTGTGTATCGCATGAAACAAGGCTACGATTTTATCCACCAAACAATGGAGAATCATGAAATGTCAGCAATGGAGAAACTTTCTGTAATCATTGATCGTTACGTTCAACGAGTACGAACATTGAAGAATTTCTATCTCATTCTTCAAAGAGAACAATTAAATTTTAAACGAACTTCAACCATTCAAATTCTAAAAGAATCCAAGTTAAAATTTTTACAATTCTATCAAAATATTGTAGAAATGGGTTGCAATGAAGGAATATTCACGAAAAGACCAGATGTGTCTTTAGTCCATGCAATTATTTCTGGAAGTTTATACACAGCGATGAATATGTACGAAGTTTATCAAGAATTTTCTCAGGAAGTTCCTCGTGACGAAGAAACATACTATCAGCAACTAACTCAACAACTCAAAGACACTATAAAACTCGTCGTAGGTTATGAAGAAAAATAAAAACGGATTACTCATTGCTTTTTTTGTAAGCTTAAGTTTATCCAGTTTTGCTCAAGAAAAGAAGCATCTAACATTAGATCAAGCGGTCTCTTTGGGATTGGAAAATTCTAAAAACCTAAAAATTGACCAAACAAAAATTGAGCAAGCCGAAGCCCATATCATTGAAGCCAAAAATAAAAAACTTCCTGATTTGAGTATTTCCGGAAGCGCACTTGCATTAGCCAATGCGAATGTTGATCTTAAAATCGCTCAAGGTGGTGGTGGAGCAGCGCCAAAAGCGAATTCTGCGTTTTTCGGAAGTGCGAATCTTTCCTTGCCTCTTTTTGCGGGTGGACGTATTAAATATGGAATTCAATCTGCCGAATACGTTTTGGATGCCGTGCGTTTGAATGCAGAAAATGATAAGGAAGCAGTCGCTTTCACCATTGCAAAGGCGTACACGAATTTGTTTAAAGCTGAACAAATGATTGAGGTTTTAGAAGAAAATTTGAAAGCATCAAGACAACGTGATTCTCAGTTTTTAAAACTCGAAAACAACGGCGTTATTGCGAGGAATGATCGTTTGAAAGCCAATCTGCAAACGTCGAATTTGGAATTACAGTTATTGGACGCCCAAAACAATTTTTTGGTAGCCAATCTTAATATGGATTTGCTTTTGGGTTTACCAGATGAAACTCAAATCGAAGTCGATCCTGGATTTTGGGAAAACTCCAATTCTTTACATGATTTGAAGTATTATTATTCCGAAGCCTATCAAAATAGAAATGATTTACAAGCGGTTGGAAAACAACAATCGGCTGCAAATTTAGGAAGTAAAGCCGCAAAAGCAGAAGAACTTCCAAGTATTGCAGTGACCGCAGGATATGTTGCGGCTCAGGTTCCGAAAATTCTTACGGTAACGAACGCTGCTAATGTAGGGTTAGGTGTACAATATGAATTGTCGCATTTGTGGAAGAAAAATTCAAGTTTACTGAATGCAGAAGCTAAGGAGAGGGAATTAGCAGCGACTTCAGACTTACTAAGAGATCAAATTAAACTCGAAGTTTTTCGTGATTTCAATTCATCCGAATTGGCACAAAAGAAAATTGATGTTTTGGAAAATGCCCAAACTCAAGCCGACGAAAACTATCGGATTACAAAAAATAAATACGACAACGGTTTAGCAACGATGACAGAACTTTTGGATGCAAATACGGCCCAAATTTCTGCTCATATTGAGGTTACTAATGCCAAAGCTGATGCCGCATTAGCGCAGAAAAAATTACAACAAACCGCAGGAATTCTCCTTTAAAAATTTAGACTAAAACACAACAAAAACATGTCAGATACTACAGAAATACAACCGAGTAAAAAGAAAAAATCAAATTTGTTTCCCATCATTTTAGCCGTCGTTGTTATTGGTGGTGGCGCGTATGGATATCATGCCTATTCGTACGGGAAAACGCATGAGGAAACGGATGATGCGCAGATTGCGTCTAATATGTCACCCGTTGTTTCTAAAATTTCAGGATACATAAAAGAGGTTAAAGTAAAAGACAATCAATTTGTTCATAAAGGTGATACATTGGTTGTTTTGGATTCTCGCGATCAGCAGGTCGTTCTTCATCAAGCGGAAGCAGCTTTGGGAACGGCACATTCTAGCGTTTCGTCTGCGCAAGCAAGTACACAAGCAACATCTCAAAATATCAACACGACTCAAGCAGCGATCGCGACGGCAAATGCACAAATTGAAGCGGCAAAAGTTAGTGTTTGGAAAACAGGTGAAGATTTAAAAAGATATCAGAATTTAATTAAAGATCACTCCATAACGCAACAGCAGTACGAACAAGCGTATGCAGCAAAACAAGCTGCGGATAAGCAATTACAAGTTTTGGTTGATCAACGAAATCAAGTAGCTCAACAAACCGGAGTTGTACAATCTCAAACCGCAGCAAGTTCGCAACAAATTAACGTCGCAAATTCCGTAGTGAAACAGCGTGAAGCAGATGTTGAAAATGCAAGATTAAACCTTTCCTATACTGTTATTGTTGCTCCTGAAGACGGATTTGTATCTAAAATTCCGGTTCAGACAGGTCAATTTATTCAGGCGGGATCCCAGTTATTTAGCTTGGTTCGTGATAATGATAAATGGATTGTGGCGAATTTTAAAGAAACTCAACTATCAAAAATGGTGGAAGGTCAGAAAGTGAAAATTGAAATTGATGCATTTCCAGATACCGATTTTGAAGCTAAAGTGAGTTCATTTTCACCAGCAACAGGATCATCATTTTCTATTTTGCCTCCAGATAATGCGAGTGGAAACTTTGTGAAAGTTGTTCAACGTGTTCCTGTTCGCTTGGATTTTGTTCATCTTGATCCAGCGATTGCGAAGAAATTACGTGCTGGGATGAATGTTAAAGCTGAAGTTACTTTAAACTAATACTTTTTTGAAAGTTTATAATCAGGTGAACTTTTGATACCACAATTATGGAACAAGATTCATTAGTAGAATACGGTTCGCGGCGTGTCATAATCACCGTTACGGCCATTCTTTGTGCGTTGCTTGAGATTGTAGATTCTACAATTGTGAATGTAGCCCTCAACGAAATGAAAGGAAACCTTGGGGCAACGTTATCCGAAGTTGGTTGGGTAATTACAGCCTATGCTATTGGAAACGTAATCGTTGTACCAATGACAAGTTGGCTTTCGCAACAATTTGGGCGGCGAAATTATTTTGCAGCATCCATTGTTATATTTACTATTTGCTCATTTCTTTGCGGAAATGCAACTAATATTTGGGAATTGGTCTTTTTCAGATTGATGCAAGGTATTGGTGGTGGTGCCTTATTGGTGACTTCTCAAACGATTATTACCGAATCCTATCCCATTGAAAAACGGAGTATGGCGCAAGCTATTTACGGTTTAGGAGTTATTATTGGTCCTACTTTAGGCCCGCCATTGGGAGGATATATCGTCGATAATTACAGTTGGCCATACATTTTTTATATAAATATTCCTATTGGGATTGCGGCAACGATGCTTACGTTACAATTTGTTCGAAGCCCGAAATTTGCAGCCAAACGCGCCATTCGAGATGTCGATTGGATCGGGATTTTCTTGTTAAGCGCCTTTGTTGGTTCGCTACAATATATTTTAGAGAGAGGTCATGAGGATGATTGGTTTGAAAGCCGAACAATTGTATTCTTAACCGTCGTCGCTGTTTTAGGTTTTATCTTATTCCTGTGGAGAGAATTAACCTTCAAATATCCGATTGTTGAATTGCGTGTTTTGAAAAATGGAAACCTACGAATCGGAACAATTATGTCGTTTATTTTAGGTTTTGGTTTGTACGGATCCACATTTATTGTTCCACTTTATACGCAAAGTATTTTGGGTTGGACGGCCTTGCAATCGGGAGCATTGATGATTCCAGCTGCATTAACAACGGCGTTTATGATGCCTATAATTGGGAAATTGCTAACTCGTGGAGCCAAACAACAAATTTTAGTTTCCATCGGCTTATTTATTTTCTTCGTGTATAGTTTTTGGGGCTATCGAATTTTAACTCCAGATACGGGAAAAGATGATTTCTTTTGGATGTTGATAGTTCGTGGTGCGGGATTAGGACTTTTGTTTATTCCAATTACATCGTTGTCATTAAGTACATTAAAAGGTCAAGAAATTGGTCAAGGAGCTGCATTTACGGGAATGATGCGACAGTTAGGAGGTTCATTTGGGATCGCTGCGATAACGACATTTATTTCCAATCAAACGTCGAAACATGCCGCAGCTTTATCCGAGCATTTGAATATGAATGATTGGAATGTTCAGCAAAGAATAAGCGCTCTGAAAGCCAGTTTTATGGCCAAAGGAATGACGCCCGATGTGGCGTTGGCTTCGGCATATAAGGCGATGCAAGGTTCGGTTGCGAAGCAAGCGGCAGTGCTTTCCTACATGGATGTTTTCCTGTATTTAGGATTGATCTTTTTGGTATGTATCCCATTTGTTTTGTTTGTGAGACAGAAAAAAGGTCGTGAACCCATTGATTTAAGTGAAGCAATGCACTAAACCTTAAAAATAAAAAACCGAATCAGAGCTGATTCGGTTTTATTTATTAATGCCATCGTTTCTTTTTGAAATAGATAAATGTACAAAAGACGATTAAAAACATAACACCTAAAGTAACAAAGTAGCCAAATGGTGTATGGAGTTCGGGCATATTGTCGAAATTCATTCCGTAAACTCCAGCTATAAACGTTAGTGGTAAAAAATAAACAGAGTAAATAGCCAAAAGTTTCATGACTTGGTTGGCCTTCTGATCGGAAAGCGCTAAAAACATCGAAATCAAGTTGCTTACTTGAGCGATAAGATGATCAAAATCGGCAACAACGTCCTTGTGTTTGTCTTCGATATCGGCTATTTGAGCATCTGTAAGTTGTAATTTGTTGACATTTCGAACCCAATCACCAGAAATATTTAGAATTCTAAAATTCAAACCCGCTTTACGTTTCACACGGAAAAGCTTTCGGATTTGCGATGAATGGTTGTTGTTATGAAGAAAAATATCGTTTTCCATTTTGTCAATAATATCAATCAAACGGATACTTTCGTCATCAAATGATTTAAGGACTTTTAGAAATAAATGAAGAGCAATGGAACTGGTGGTTACTTCCGTTCGTTCACCTTCTATTTCAGCTCTATATTCATAAATACTACGATTTTTAAGTCGGTGAACGGTGATAATGGTATTTCCGACGATAAATATTCCTAATTTGGTACTCACATCGCTAATATTGTTGAGGCTTTTACGTTCCAAATCGGTATTTTCACGTGTCAAAAAGAAAAGCACTCCTTCATCTTCTTCGAATTTGGGAAGGTGATTGGCATCCGTTGTATCTTCCAATAAAAGAGGATCGATGTTATAGCGGTCCTTTAGAAAATTGATATCTTCTAAAGATGCATTTTCGCAATCCAGCCATTCGCAATGTTCATTTTTGTATGCTATTTCTATCGCCATACCTGCTTTTTGGCTGTAAATTTAAGCTATTTTCTTTTTGGTTTCTTACAGGAATTTGGGTGGCTTTTGCAAAATAAATTTTAGTATGTAGGGAATATCAAATATCTTTGCTGAAATATTTTTTTTAATGGTAAAAAGTATCATAAAAGGGGTAGGACATTATGTTCCTGAGAACGTTGTAACCAACGATGACCTCGCAAAATTAATGACCACAAACGACGAGTGGATTACCGAAAGAACCGGAATTAAAGAAAGAAGACACCGTAAAAATAGATTGGATAGCGAAGAAACAACGGCTTTTTATGGGATGAAAGCATCTCAAAAGGCTTTGGCAATGGCTAATCTAACAGCAAAAGACATCGATTATATCGTTTTTGCAACGCTATCTCCAGACTATTTTTTTCCGGGAAGTGGCGTAGTGCTTCAAGATTTATTGGGTTGTGATACGATTGGAGCGTTGGATGTTCGTAACCAATGTTCAGGTTTTGTCTATGCAATGGGCGTTGCCAATGCTTTTATTAAAGCGGGAGTTTATAAAAATATCTTAGTTGTTGGAGCCGAAATTCATTCTTTTGGATTGGATTTTAGTGATGAAGGAAGAGGTGTTTCTGTCATTTTTGGTGATGGAGCAGGAGCGGTAATTTTATCAGCTTCGGAAGATGCGAATGCAGGAGATATTTTGTCAACAAATATGCATTCTGAAGGGAAGTATGCGGAAGAGCTTGCGGTGAAATTCCCAGGAACAAAGTTCGGTTGGAGTGATGTTTTGAAAGATCATCCAGAAAAAATAACGAATGCTGAAATTTACCCTGTAATGAATGGAAATTACGTTTTCAAACATGCGGTAACGCGTTTCCCTGAAACTATGATTGAAGCATTAACAAAAGCTGGAAAAACGGTTGAAGATTTGGATATGTTCATTCCGCATCAAGCGAATTTAAGAATTGCCCAATTCGTTCAGGAGAAGTTTGGTTTGCCTGATGAAAAGGTTTTCAATAATATTCAGAAATACGGTAATACAACAGCGGCTTCTATTCCAATCGCGTTAAGTGAGGCGATTGAACAAGGAAAAATCAAAAGAGGTGATTTAGTACTTCTTTCTGCTTTTGGTAGCGGATTTACTTGGGGAAGTGTTTTGTTTGAATACTAGAATTCGATTAAAGCAAACAGATGATAAACGAATCGGCAACCGCGGAGAGGGTGCCGATTGGGTGTGT
>JAFAFC010000022.1 GCA_023423715.1 Bacteroidota bacterium | reverse complement strand
CCGCGCCCCCCGAAACTTGTTGTAAAGCAAAAAATTAAAAACGCTTCGTTACGATTTATTTTCTATCTTTTCAAAAACAAGTTCATGAGAGTTATTTGTACTATTTTCTTCACTTTTAGTTCATTTTTTGCTTTTTCGCAGATTTATACATTCGATTATTTTGTTAAACTCAATAGAAAAAGTACGGTACATGGAGAGCATCGGGAAGTTGAACAAAGTTACATATATAACTCTACCTCAGGTTTGAGTCTAAATCTGGAGAAAACTCGACAAGCTTTTACATCGTCGCTCTTTGATAAGGAGAGAAATATAAGACATGAGTTTATAGTGGAAGAAAGGAATGGTGACTTAAACTTTAAGTATGTCGAAAGTTTTCAGTTCGGTAATGACTTGCCCACTGATTCTAAAAAAAAAGCGAAGAAGATAAAGATTACGAAGCTAGATTCTCTTACATACAAAATCAAAATTCCTCCTACAAAAAATGGTTTAGTAACAAATCTTACTTCGATTGTCAGATTTGAGAAGAGTGACGACAATCTAATTATCTTACCTGGCGATTATTATTTTGAAAAGAACTTAATGAATGCAATAAGTGAAATTATGCAAACTTTACCTTATAAGGTTGTGAATAAGGAGTCTTCATTTGACAGGGTAGATGTTTTTCACAAAACGAAAATAATAGAACTAAAAAAAATCAATTTAACTTTAGAAATGCCATCACAATTGATATGGAAAGAAACGCCAAAGGTACCTAAAAATCCATCTTTTAAAGTCAATGTAACTAAATAATTTCTATCTTTTCAAAAACAAACCTCATGAGAATAAATTCTATCCTTGCTTCAGTTTTTTTGCTTTGTTCAAGTTTATATTTTGGACAAACCGTTACTTTTGATTATCTCGCAAAATACCAATGGACGTGTTGTAATAAGAAAAGTGGGGTTGAAGAAAGAGTGGTGTATTTAAGCCAAGATCCTAATTATTTTCTATTGGTTTATAACGTTCCTTACAAAAAATTAGTGGGGCAATTAGTAGATATGAATAATAAAAAAATTCATGAATATGATGTCGAACAGCTTACAGAAAACGGACAAACGACGTTTAAATTAAACTATAAGAATTCGCAGAATGTTATTAATACAAAAGCGAAAAACATGGATTTTACATTTTCTAAAAAAGAATCCGGATATGATTTTTTAGTTTTCTCGAATTCGAAGAAAAAGAAAAAACTAAGAACCTATGATTTAGTGACCGAGCCCACGGATCGAAACTATTTTAAAGCTTTTCAACTTATTGGCGTTCATCCTTATGAGAATTGGAAAGAACTGCAACCAAAAGACAATTTTAAAGTGAAAGAAGCTACATTAAAATTTGGTTCTAAAGAAGATACCATGCACTACAAATTAGTGCAGGATAAAAATGCGACCTTGGTTGTAACTATTCCAGAAAAACCCAATTATATAGGAACTGTATTTTGGTAATCCTGTAGGTTTTTCAATAACTGAAGTTGATTTTTAGTTCGATCCAAATTATGATCTGGGTAATTTGTGTGGTAGTAACTGTCGTTGTTTAGATAATCGGAAAGGAAACGAACCGCTTGAATGTATATCACCACCTGAGCGGCGTAATCTAGATTTTCTTTTTCGGAATCAGTTAATAAATCTTCTAATTTCGACAAGAAACCTTGTTTGATCACTTTATAAATTTCACCATCGAAATTTTCTTGTAACGTAGCATCGTCCTCATCTGTTTTGTTGCAATACGAACGAACCATATCCCCGAAATCATATAAAATACTGTCTTCCATGATGGTGTCCAAATCAATGACTGCGGTAGCTTTTTCTTTGCAGTCAAACAAAATATTGCTGATTTTTGGATCGGCATGAATAATTCGTTTTGGAAGTTTTTCTTCCTCCAAAAGTTGCAACCATTTTTCAGGAAGATGAAGCTGATTTTTTATGGCTTTAATTTCTTCTGAAGCTTTTATTTTACGCTCTTCCGAAGCACTTTCTAAAGCCGAAATAAAATCGTCTGTACGTTTTTTGAAATTGATAAATCCAGGAAGTGGATCTTGAATCAATAATTGTTTTTCGTTAATAATACGATAAAACTCACTTAAACAAATGGCTGCTTCCAAAGCGATTTCCTTATTGGGAACTTTAAGAAAAGTTGTTGCATTCTCTACAAAACGCGTCATTCTCCAAAAATGTTCTTGCGAATCTTTCAAAAGTAAACCGCCTTCCAAAGTCGGAATGATATCAATGATTTCTCTTTGATAATCGGCATTTTTTAGAACCAAATTAATTTGCAAATGATTATTTACTAAGGCTTCTGGTTCTAAAAATACGCCATGATTTATTTTTTGAAGAATGTATTTTTCTCCATTTTTTTCAATAAGTAGGGTGGTGTTAATCAATCCACTTACAATTTCTGAAGATTGAAAATCGCCAATACCAAGGTATTGTTGAACAATTTGGTTTAGCTCCATAAAAATTCTGGATAATGATTTGCCTGAGTCTGAATAGTTAAGAATTCTTGCAATTCTATCTTGTCTTCAGGATAGGTTACGCCTTTCCAAAGTGCATTAGTGGCTGAAGATTGTACTTCAACTTTTCCTGTTTTTACCAATTCATCCACCAAACTTGGTAAGAAAAACTCCGCCTTTATTGCGGGTGAATTCTCTAAAAATTTCTGAAAACCAGATTCTAAATAAGGAAAAATGGAAGGATGAAAAATCCAAAAATTCATCGAAACTAGTGACTGTGCAGGAAGAACGTGTCTTTCTTCATTTTTTAAGAAGAAGATTTCATCATTTTCAGCTAAAATATCGGTGATTTCTTCGATATCATCAAGCTTTCCTGAAGCATCAAATTGACATAAACCGCGAGAAACGCTACCGTTTTTACTCAATGTATTTTCCAGAGAAAATGGAATTAATGCATATTTTGTTTCCGAAATTTCTTTATCAATTAATGTTGATGCCTTTTGATAGGCATCTTCACCATAAAAATCATCGGCATTAATAACGATGAAAGGCTCGTTGACAACATCTTTTGTACATAAAACCGCATGACCAGTTCCCCAAGGTTTTTCTCTATTCTCTAGTAAACTTGGGATGGTCACAAACTTGTCCAAATCTTGAACAATCCAGTGATATTCAAATTTTAAAGTATTAAGAATTCCAGAAACTTTCTCAATGAAAGCTTCCGGAATATGTTTGTTGATGATAAAAACAAACTTGTTGAATCCATTTCGTATCCCGTCATACATCGAGTATTCAAGAATTGTCGAATTATTGGGAAGGATTCCGTCAATTTGCTTTAGTCCTTTATATCTGCTTCCTAGGCCACCTGCCATGATGACCATCGTTTTTTTAGTATTCGTCATTTAATCCAAAAACGGGTTTTCTGTTTTTATATTTTCCTTTTGTGAAATCTGGGATATCCACAACTTGTCCATTTTTCGCAATGGATTGCTCACTTAATGGCGTGATAGCATACCAAGTAGCCAAGTCATAAACATCCATTGGGAATTCCACATTACGCTTGATACATTCCACAAAAGTATTAATTAAGAACCAGTCCATACCACCGTGGCCCGAACCAGCAGCTAAAGATTCGTATTTTTTCCACATTGGATGATCGTATTCTTCCATCCATTTTTTTGTGTTATCCCACTGATGAGAGTGTTTCATTAGATTTTCAAAATAAATGAATCCTTGGTCAAATCCACCTGAACCAAAATCTTCCCAAAGTCCTTTTGTTCCTTGAACTTTGAAGCCTAGGTTATAAGGTCTTTGTAAACTCGTATCGTGAGTTAGTAAAATTGTTTCTCCGTTTTCACAAGCAATTTGTGTTGTTACAATATCGCCTTGCTTGAATTTTACTTTTGCATTAGGGTGGTTTGCGCCTCCTTTCTCATGATTAACGATGTATTCATGCAAGCCTCTCGCTTTGGATGAGAATGAAGAAAGACGTAATAGTCTATTACCACGGTTGATATCCATAGTCATCGCCACTGGACCCAAACCGTGAGTAGGATACAACTCACCATTACGTTTTACATAATGATCGGTTCTCCATTTTGCTTCACTAAATCCTTTTTCGCCAAACTCAGCTCCTGAATTATACGGCGTAACCCCATCGTTGAATAAAACTCCACGTAAATCATGCATATACCCACCTTGTCCGTGGATAATTTCACCAAACATTCCTTTACGAACCATATTTAAAATAGCCATAACGTCCCGTCTGTAGCATACGTTTTCCATTGCAAAAACAGGAATCCCTGTTTGTTCAGACACTTTTACATAGTCCCAACATTCGTCAACAGTTAAAGCGCCTCCAACTTCCATTCCAACGATTTTTTTCGCTTTCATGGCCTCCAAACCTTGGATTTTATGCCATTCCCATGGTGTAGAAATTATTACCGCATCAACGTTTGCTAACTTTAGAAGGTTTCTATAATCGTGGTCGCCATTTCCGAATTCCTTGGCAGTTGCTTTTTTATTTTTAGTTAAAATATTTTGAGCAGACTTCATCATTCTTGGGTCTGGATCCGCCATAGCAACAATTTCTACATCGTCTCTTTTTGCTAAAATACTCAAGTTACTCTGTCCTCTCATACCGACACCAATCATTCCAATTCTCACTTTTTTGGAAGGATTAAAGTTATAATTGAAGCCAAATAACGTATTCGGCATTAAGGCTGCTCCAAGGCCAGCGGCACTTGCTGTCCTAATGAAATTTCGTCTGCTAATATTTTTCATAAATCAAATGATTTGGTTTTTTGTTTCACAAATCTAATAATTTTAACTTTAAAATGCGTGTTTTGTAGATAATTTTTCTTTTTATTTAAAACTTGACAAAGGCCTTTTTATGTTGTATATTTGCAATCGCTAATTTTAGGCTACTAAAGCTTATTTTTTAACTTATAAAATCCGTAAATTTTATGAAAACTTCAGATTTCAATTTTAATTTGCCAGAAGAACTATTGGCAGAGTATCCAGCACCAAACAGAGACGAATCTCGTTTAATGGTTTTAAACCGTAAAGACGAAACAATTGAGCATAAACTTTTCAAAGATGTGATCGATTATTTTGATGAAGGTGACTTAATGATTTTCAACAATACCAAAGTATTTCCTGCTCGTTTGTATGGGAATAAAGAAAAAACAGGTGCAAAAATCGAGGTTTTCTTATTAAGAGAGTTAGATAAAGAAACTCGTGTGTGGGACGTTTTAGTAGATCCTGCAAGAAAAATTAGAATTGGTAACAAACTTTTCTTTACTGAAGACGAATCTTTAGTAGCAGAAGTTATTGACAATACAACGTCTAGAGGTCGTACGTTGCGTTTCCTTTTTGACGGACCTTACGATGAATTTCGTTCGAAATTAAAAGAATTAGGAGAAACACCACTTCCGAAATACATTAAGAGAGAGGTTGAAGCAGAAGATGCAGAACGTTATCAAACAATCTATGCGAAAAATGAAGGTGCTGTTGCAGCTCCTACAGCAGGTTTGCATTTCTCCAAGCATTTAATGAAGCGTTTGGAAATTAAAGGAATTGATTTCGCTGAAATTACACTTCATGTAGGTTTGGGAACATTTAACCCAATCGAGGTTGAAGATCTTTCAAAACATAAAATGGAAAGTGAAGAGGCGATTATCGATCAAGTAAATGTTGACATTATCAATAAAGCAGTTGAAGAAAATAGAAGAATTTGTGCCGTTGGAACAACAACGATGCGTGCTTTGGAAACTTCGGTTTCTTCTAACAAGAAAATTGGTCCGTATCATGGTTGGACGAATAAATTCATTTATCCGCCACATGATTTCGGGGTTGCAAATACAATGATTACTAACTTCCACACACCAAAATCAACATTAATGATGATGATTGCAGCGTTTGCTGGAAAGGATTTCTTAATGCATGCGTATGAGGAAGCAATCAAAGAAAAATACAGATTCTATTCGTATGGTGATGCGATGTTAATCATCTAAATTCATTTAGAAAATCAAATAAAAAAAGCACGAAATTTTTCGTGCTTTTTTGTGTTAAAACTATAAAAAAAAGAGCGGTTTCCGAAATTTGGAAAAGCCGTATCTTTGCAACTTAAATTACTATTGTTTTGAAGGATATTCGTACTTTATCATTAGATCAACTAAAAGATTATTTTGTTTCTGTGGGTGAAAAAGCTTTTCGCGCCAAACAAGTTTACGATTGGTTGTGGAGTAAAAATATGCATTCATTTGATGAAATGACGAATCTTTCAAAAAGCCTAAGAGAACATCTTTCAGCAGATTTTGTCATTAACCCAATTGCGGTTGATTTATTACAGAAATCTACGGACGGAACGATTAAAAATGGAGTAAAATTGCATGATGGTCTTTTGGTAGAATCGGTTCTAATTCCTACGGAAACCCGTACTACGGCTTGTGTTTCGTCACAAGTTGGATGTTCGTTGAATTGTGAATTCTGTGCAACAGCGAAGCTGAAACGTATGCGGAATCTTGAAGTTGCCGAAATCGTTGATCAAGTGGCTTTAATCGATCGTCAAAGTAAATTGTATTTTGACCGACCGCTTTCAAACATCGTTTTTATGGGAATGGGTGAGCCGATGATGAACTACAAAAATGTCGTGGAAGCCATTCGGAAAATCACCAAACCAGAAGGCTTAGGAATGTCTGCGCGCCGAATTACCGTTTCTACATCTGGAATTCCTAAAATGATCAAAATGCTTGCTGATGAAGAGTTGAAGGTGAAATTAGCTTTATCTCTACATTCCGCAATTGAGCATAAACGAAACGACATTATGCCTTTTTCAGAAAAGTTTCCGTTAACCGAAATTATGGAAGCTTTGCAATATTGGTACGAAAAAACAGGTTCTGTAATTACGTTTGAATATTGCGTTTGGAAGGGAATTAACGATGGTGATGAAGATATTAAGGCTTTAATTCGATACTGTCGTCAAGTTCCTTCAAAAGTGAATTTGATTCAGTATAATCCAATTGGAGAAGGAAAATTTGATCACCGAAGTGTTGCTGCGGAAGAGAAGTACGTTCGTGAATTGGAAAAAGCAGGCGTTACGATTATGGTTCGTAAAAGTCGCGGGGGTGATATCGATGCAGCTTGCGGACAACTTGCTAATAAAACCGCTGATGCTTAATTTGATAATTTGAACGCAGCGTTTCCATTTAAAAATCGAATTCTACAAACACTTTTTTTTGTGTTTGTTGTTAGTGTTTCACTAGTCTCAGCGCAAGCAAAGCGCATTCCACTAAAGAAGTTTCAAATTACTCAATTATCAGATTCGTTGAATGAAAATTCGGGATTAACCTTTTTTCAAGGACACTTACTAACGATCAATGATTCGGGGAATTCTTCTGAGATTTTTCAATTGAATACGCAAAATGGAAAAATTGAAAAAGTGTATCAAACCAATCTCCGAAATATAGATTGGGAAGCTATTTCAGCTGATTCAACGTCAATTTTTATTGGTGATTTTGGAAACAATCTCGGAACTCGAAAAGATTTGAAAGTATTCAAGATTCCATTTCAAAATCAAAACTTAGATATAAATTCAGTCAAAGAATTTCCGTTTCAGTTTCAAAACCAGACCGATTTTACACCAAAAAATTTGAAAACCGATTTTGATGTTGAAGCCATGGTTTATCACAATAATAAAATCCAAATTTTCAATAAAGAATGGGCTTCGAAAAATATTTCTAGATATGAATTGGATTTAAATTCAATTGAAAATCAAAGTTTAGAAAAAAAGGAAAGTGCACCAATTCAGTTTTCAGCAACGGATGCGTATTTCTATGAAAATCAACTCTATGTTGTGGGGTATACCAAAACATTGAAGGTGTATTTAGCGATTTTTAATGTAGATGAAAATGGAAATTGGTTGCCATCAAAATTTCGAAAGATTAAACTTGGAAACGCCTTGAAAGTAGGGCAAGTAGAAGGAATTGCCGTGAATGAGAACGGGATTTTTATCAGTTCAGAACGCTTTATTTTTCCGTTAAAAACGGTTCCATCAAAATTGTATTTCATTCCGAATCACATTCTAAAAAAATAACACAGCTGCAGAAATAGAATTCATCTTTAAGAAAATAAAAGGAGTTTAATTCCTACAGCGGTGTTAAAAAAAAATCAATTATTCAACCTGTATCTATTTGATTGTCTTTTTGTAATCTCCCATTTTCTTTCGTGAAAATCCAGTTTTACCAGAAATGAAAAATTTTAGAAGATTTTTACTATTTTGATTAAAGAATAGATTGCGTATTGGCAGAAGCACCAAAGGAAATACTATTTTTTCATGGCATTTGTTTTTGTTGTCTTTCAAAATTAGTAATTTATCCAATACAAAAATCATTTCGGCTTTAATTTCTGCAAATTAAAAACTATATTTGTCCGATTTTTCAACACTTAGTTCCCTTATTTCGTGGCAAACATCGTAGAAGAAATAAAACGTCCTATCAATTCGGAGATGAAACTTTTCGAGCAAAAGTTTTATGAATCGATGAAAAGTAATGTGGCTTTATTAGATAAGGTTACGCGTTTTATTGTGACGACTAAAGGGAAGCAAATGCGCCCCATGTTCGTCTTTCTTTGTGCGAAATTGGTGGGCGATGTCAATGAAAAAACCTTTCGTGGTGCGTCTATGATTGAGTTGATTCACACGGCGACTTTGGTTCATGATGATGTTGTGGATGAAAGTTTCAAGAGGCGTAATTTTTTCTCCATTAATGCGCTTTGGAAAAACAAAATTGCCGTTCTAGTTGGTGATTATCTTTTGGCAAAATCCGTTTTACTTTCCACTGATAACAAAGATTATGATCTTCTTTCGGTGATTGCTAGGACGATTCGTGAAATGTCAGAAGGTGAGCTTTTACAATTGGAAAAAGCCCGTAAATTAGACATTACCGAGGATGTTTATTATGAAATTATTCGACAAAAAACAGCAACACTAATTGCTGCTTGTTGCGAAATCGGCGTTCTTTCGAACAACGTTGATGAAGCGATGGCGAAGAAAATGATGGACTTCGGAACGTACACGGGAATGGCTTTCCAAATTAAAGATGATTTGTTTGATTATCTAAGTTCTAATGTGATTGGAAAACCTGTGGGAATCGACATTAAGGAACAGAAGATGACGCTTCCATTGATTCATACATTGAAAATCGCTTCGGAGAAAGATCGCGCATATTATTTCAACACGGTAAAGCGATATAACAACGATAAAAAACGTGTGAAAGAGTTAATAGAATTCGTAAAAACGTCTGGTGGATTGGATTACGCGATGGGCGTCATGAATGATTTTCATACAAAAGCTAAGACTATTCTAAACGAGTTTCCAGATTCTGAAGCCAAACAAGCGTTGCATTTGATGCTTGATTACGTAATCGAACGTAAGTTTTAAGGCTTACTTTTTTACTCATTTATGAGTTTAAAGTCTATTTTTTAATTTCATTATTCGTATTTTATTTTCTTTATATTGTTTTTCATTCAATTTTGAATGCCCATTTTCAATTCTGATCAAGCCGAATTCTTTATTAAATTTTAAATGTTTTGAATTGCTTTTTGAGTAAATCGAAGTTTAAATGTGTTTTTATTGAATTATTAAAATAATATTGAATTATTTATGATATTTATAAATTAAACTTTTCAAATTGGTTAATTTTATTATATTTGTAAAAATCCTGTTTTAGCATGGAAGAAACATATTTAGAAACACAACAAATCTCATTCGAAGATTTCAAAAAAAATATACTTGATGATTACCGTCTAGGGAGAATTTCCCGAGAAATGTCATACTTAGGTAGGCGAGAAGTGCTTACAGGTAAGGCAAAATTCGGAATTTTTGGTGATGGTAAAGAACTTCCTCAGATTGCAATGTCCAAAATCTTTAGAAATGGAGACTGGCGTTCGGGATATTATCGTGATCAGACCTTTGCAATGGCTATTGAGGCGTTAACTGTGGAAAGTTTTTTCGCACAATTATATGCTGATACCAATGTAGAGCGTGAACCAGCAACGGCAGGGCGCCAAATGAATGGCCATTACGGAACACGGAGTTTGAATGAAGATGGAAGTTGGAAAGATCTTACGCAGATTAAAAATATTTCTAGTGATATCTCGCCTACAGCAGGTCAAATGCCACGTTTGTTAGGATTGGCTCAAGCATCTAAAGTGTTCAAAGAAGTTTCATTTCCAGGTTCAGAGAAATTTTCAAACGGAGGACGTGAAGTAGCTTTTGGTACTATCGGAGATGCTTCTACAGCGGAAGGTCATTTCTGGGAAACATTGAATGCAGCGTGTGCATTGCAAGTTCCGATGATTGTTTCGATCTGGGATGATGGTTATGGGATTTCGGTTCCAACTCAAAATCAAAGAGCCAAAGCAGATATTTCGGAAATGCTTTCTGGTTTCCAAAGAAAAGAAGACGAAAATCAAGGATGCGAGATTATCCAAGTGAAAGCTTGGGATTATCCTGCATTGTTGGATGCGTATGCAAAAGCAGAGCAATTTTCAAGAGAGCAAGGAATTCCGGTTGTTGTTCACGTAATTGAAGTGACTCAGCCACAGGGACATTCCACTTCAGGTTCGCATGAAAGATATAAATCTGAAGAACGTTTGGTTTGGGAATCGGAGCACGATGGCTTAGTGAAATTCAGAGAATGGATTTTAAATTACTCTGTGGAAATCGACGGGAAAACGGAAACTCTTGCGACAGAAGAAGAGTTGAATGCAATTGATGCAGAAGCAAAGAAAGCGACGAAAGATGGTCAAAAAAGATCGTGGGAAGCGTTTCAAAATACAATTAGTTCAATAAAAAATGAGATTTTACCGCATGTTCAAGCATTAGCTGAACAAAATGCAGAAGTAAAATCGTATTTGGATAAATTCAATAAAATTGTTTCGGTTGGTAAAAAAGATTTGTTCCATGTTGGACGTCAAGCTTTGATTTTCACACAAAATAGACCTTCAGAAACGAGAACAAAATTGAAAGGAGCTTTAGAGCAACTTTCAGAAATTGAAAAAGATAATTATTCATCCCATTTATATTCGCAGTCGCAATGGAAAGCGACGAATGTGGAAGAAATTGCACCTATTTTTTCTTCGGAATCTCAAGAAGTAGATGGTAGAGTTGTGGTGCGAAATAACTTTGACAAAATTTTCGAAAAATATCCTGAAACTTTAGTTTTTGGAGAAGATGCTGGGAATATTGGAGACGTAAACCAAGGTTTAGAAGGACTTCAATTAAAGTATGGAGCCACTCGAATTGCGGATACGGGAATTCGTGAAGCAACGATTTTAGGTCAAGGTATCGGATTGGCGATGAGAGGACTTCGTCCAATTGCTGAAATCCAATATTTAGATTATATTTTGTACTGTTTGCAAGGGATGAGTGATGATTTGGCGACGTTGCAATATCGTACCAAAGGTGGACAAAAAGCACCAGTAATCATCAGAACTCGTGGACATCGTTTGGAAGGAATTTGGCATTCAGGATCACCAATGGCTGGGATTTTAAACTTGGCGAAAGGGATTAATATTTTGGTTCCAAGAAACCTTACAAAAGCAGCTGGATTCTATAATACCATGCTGAAAACGGATGAACCTGCTGTTATTGTGGAATGTTTGAACGGATACCGTTTGAAAGAAACACAGCCAGATAATTTAGGTGAATTTACCGTTCCAGTTGGAAAAATTGAAGTAACCAGATCGGGTAGTGATGCAACTGTTGTTACCTATGGTTCTACTTGGAGAATTGTCATGGAAGCGGCAGAAGTGTTGGCGAAATTGGGAATTAACATCGAAGTAATTGATGTTCAATCATTGATTCCATTTGATATTACGCATGAAATTTCTGAAAGTTTGAAAAAAACCAATCGTCTTATTGTGATTGATGAAGATGTGGATGGTGGAACATCGGCTTTCATTGTTCAGCAGATTTTAGAAAAGCAAAAAGCGTTTAGATATTTAGATTCGGCTCCATTGACAATTGCGGCGAATGATCACCGACCAGCGTATGGTTCAGATGGTGATTACTTCTCCAAGCCGTCTGTAGATGATATTGTAGAAAAAGTGTATGCTTTATTTAACGAGGTTAATCCACAAAATTATCCTTTGATTTAACAAAGTATCACTTCAAAATACAAACTCCTCAAGATTTTTCTTGAGGAGTTTTTTTTTCTTTAGAATAATATTTATTTTATTTTCAGAAAATTTTGAAAATTCAAAAAATATGTTTAACTTTGAATAGAATTTAACGACATGAAATTAGAAGAAGCAAAAGAAAAGTACATCCAAACGTGGGGAACATTGGCCAGTAATTGGGGAATTAACCGCACGATGGCGCAAGTTCACGCTTTACTTTTAGCAGAAGGAAAACCTCTGTCTACGGATGAAGTGATGGAATATTTGCAGATTTCTAGAGGGAATGCGAACATGAATTTGCGAAACCTAATTGAGTGGGGAATTGTTAAAAAAGAACTTTTAAAGGGCGATCGTAAAGACTATTTTGTTGCAGAACGCGATATGTGGTATTTGTTTAAACAATTGGTTAAAGAGAGAAAGAAGAGAGAGATTGAGCCTGTTTTGAATTCTATTTCAGAGCTTAAAGTGGTTGAAGAAACAACACCTGAAGCAAAGCAATTCACTGAGTTAATGACCGAGATGGAAAACGTAACCAGTAAGGTTTTCAATATTATGGATCTGGCGATAAAAAGCGATGATCATTGGTTGGTTGGGAAATTTACCAGTCTTTTAAAATAGGAATTTGATTCCTTTTTTATTTACTATAAACTTTCAATAATTACTGAAAATATTAAAATTACAATATCATGAAAACATTCTTAAAAATTGATTACTACATTCAGACCCTTGTGTTAGTAGTAACGTTGTTGACGCTTGTCTTACTTTCAGCCTATCAAGCATCTAATCGAGTGATTTTTTATTACTACTATATTGTTGGTGGTTCTCAGTTGGTGAGTTTCTTAGTACGTATTTATCTTCCGTACAAAAAAAATATCTTTTTCCACTTGTATGGGATTTCAATTATTCCAATTTGGTTGGGTTTACTAGGCGCTTACTTAGACATTGAATTTCTTACTTATTTAATGGTATTCGCTATGATTGGACTTTTTTACGCACCAATAATGTCAATTTTTTACATTTTCTACTGTTATGATGCTACTAAATTTTGTAAAGAATCTAGCAATTAAATGCTATTTGAAGTTAGTCTTCAAAAAGAAATTGAGAACCCGAGGAGATTTTCTAAACCTTTAAAATCATTTTGTCATGAAAACACTACAAAATCGCACCTTAATTTACGATAAAGATTGCCCAATGTGTAATGTGTACTCTCAAGGTTTTATTAAAGCAGGAATGCTTGATAAGAACGGACGTCAAGCTTTTTCTGAACTATCAGAATTCAGTAAGAAAGTTTTGGATTTACATCGTTCCAAAAATGAAATTGCATTAGTAAATACAACCGATCAGTCGGTTTCTTACGGATTAGAAAGCTTGTTGATTATTATCGGGAATTCCTTTCCAACATTAGAAAAAATTGCCCGATTTCCTTTCTTGTATTGGTTTTTTCAAAAGCTATATAAGTTTGTTTCGTACAATCGAAAACAGATTATTCCATCTAAAAATGATTATTCAGAAAACGCTTGTGTCCCAGATTTTAATTTGAAATACAGATTAGTGTATATCGCCTTCGTCGTTTTGATTTCAAGTTTTGTTTTATCGATTTACAACCGTCATTTGTTTCCCGATTTTAAAAACAATTTTCAATTAGAATTGTTCATTTGCTTCATGCAAATAGCTTGGCAAACGCTTTTCTTTAAAAACTATCTTGAAGATAAATTTTGGAACTACCTGGGAAATTTAATGACCGTTTCTTTAATAGGAACTTTACTTTTAATTCCAGCTTTATGGTTTAATTTTTCTCAACTGTTTTACTTTATTTATTTTGGGATTGTTGTGTTTATTATGTTTTTAGAACATTTGAGAAGATGTAAATTGTTAAATATCGGTTTTCTTCCAACGCTTTCTTGGATGCTTTTTAGAGTTACTTTTGGAGCGGTATTGGTTTATATTGTTACCTATTAATTTTTAAAACATATGTTTTCCCAATAATTATTCTAATTTTAGTTCAACATTTTACAACCTAACTTAACCTTATTGCATCTATATTAAAAAATCACCACTATGGAATACGACTTATTCAATAGATGCAAAAATAAAGACCGTAATGCGCAACGGAAACTTTACGAGATGTACGCAGCAAAGTTGTATGCAACATGCAAGCGTTATCTGAAAAACGATGAAGATGCCGAAGAAGTTCTAGCAGATTCGTTTTACATTATTTTCACGAAGCTCGATCAGCTTCAAAATGTTCAAGTTTTTGAAGCTTGGGCTAAGAAAATTGTGGTAAACGAAAGCCTACAAAAACTTCGTAAAAAGCAAGTGTTCTCCATTTCTTTGGACGATTCCTATATGGAAATTCCGCAAGAAGAGGTTATCCCAACCCACGAAAAAGAAATTTTATCCTTACTCAACTTTCTTCCTGAAGGTTGCCGAACGGTTTTTAATCTTTTCGCGGTGGAAGGTTATCCTCATAAGGAAATAGCACAAATGCTTTCTATCACTGAAGGAACGTCTAAATCTCAGGTAAGTTTTGCAAGAAAAAAATTGCAAGAAATGCTCAAGTTTCAAAATGTTTAACGACTAAAGGTTTAAAAAATGGAAAATCAAGATATTGATAAAATGTTCAACGAAGCAGGTAAAATCGCGGAAGAAAACACCAACTTTCCTTCTTTTGAAAAAGTGTGGACTAAGGTGGAGGAGAAACTAGACGCCAAAGAAAAGAAGAAATCCATACTTCCTTTTCTTCCTTACGGAATTGCGGCTGGTTTAGCATTGACATTTGGCGTTTGGTATTTTACAAATGATAGTAATCCAATCGTTCAAAATAACGTTGCTACCAATAAAACAAGCGTCATTCAACCTACAAAGGAGGGTGTTGTAACGACGAAAGAGGAACATAGTTTGAAAAAGAAGTATGAAGAATATCAAGCGAAGCCAAACGAAATCATCGCTTATCAACCAACAAGACCAACTCCTACCATTGCTCCTGATGTAGCACCTGTTTATGAAGTGCATTCAGGTGTAAATGCAGATTATGTTGCGCCACCTCCGCCTCCGCCGCATACTTCTGCTAATACGGTTCCGCAAAATGAGATTGAGGCGGTACAGATTGCAGGATATAAAATGGCAAAAAAAGAAAATTATGTTGCTTCGACTTCAGTTATTAACTCGCTTAGTGGTTCTGTACAAGGAGTTACGGTTGCTCCTCAAAGTAGTTCAGTACGTATTCGTGGTGTAGCGACAATGCCTATGGCTTCAGAATCTAAGAATATTGATGAAGTAATTGTTTTAGGATATGGTACAAAAGGAAAGACTAGAAATAACTCGAATGATGCAGTACTTTCTGAAGTTCAGAACGCAACTTTAAATCCGACGAATCAACCTTTGTATGTGATTAATGGAGCTCCTTACGAAGATTTGGATATTAGCAAAATTGACCAGTCGAAAGTTAAAAAAGTTCACGTTTTAAAAGCGGAAGCAGCGTCTGCTTTGTATGGTTCTAAAGCTTTGAATGGAGTTATCGTTATTGAAGGAAAAAAGTTGAAGGAAAAAGATATTCAAAGCTTAAAAAGAGTTCAGATTCCTATTAATCAAGACAATGAAGCGTACGATTATTGGCAAGAAAACCAGTTTGAATCGGTGAAAAACGAACCACTTTCCACGTTCTCAATTGATGTTGATAAAGCAGCGTATTCTAACATTCGAAGAATGATTAACAATGGGCAGCAAGTGGATAAAAATGCAGTGCGAATTGAGGAAATGATTAATTATTTCAAATACGATTATCCGCAACCCAAAAACAACGATCCGTTCTCAATTAATACAGAATACGGAGCGAATCCGTGGAATCCGAAACATCAACTTTTGAAAATTGGTTTGCAAGGAATGACTTTGGACGAATCTAAACTTCCAGCTTCGAATTTGGTGTTTTTAATTGATGTTTCAGGCTCGATGAATTCTGCTAATAAATTGCCGTTATTGAAGTCTTCATTCCGAATTTTATTAGATAAACTTCGTCCGCAAGATAAAGTGACGGTTGTAACGTATGCCGGAAGTGCGGGTGTTGTATTGCAACCAACTTCGGCTGCTAAAAAAGAAATTATTCTCGAAGCAATTGATAAGCTAGGTGCTGGAGGAAGCACAGCTGGAGCTGAAGGAATTGAAACCGCGTATAAATTAGCCAATGAAAATTTCATCAAAGGCGGAAATAATCGAGTGATATTGGCTACTGATGGTGATTTTAATGTCGGAATTAGCGATAACAATAAGTTGGAAGACTTGATTGCGGAAAAAAGAAAATCTGGAATTTTCTTGACTTGTCTAGGTTTCGGAATGGGGAATTATAAAGACAATCGTCTCGAAATGCTCGCCAACAAAGGAAATGGAAATTATGCCTACATTGATAATCTACAAGAATCGAATAAGTTTTTAGGAAAAGAATTCGCGGGAAGCATGTACGCGATTGCAAAAGATGTGAAAATTCAAATAGAATTCAATCCTAAATACGTTCAATCCTATCGTTTGATCGGTTACGAAAACCGAAAATTGAGAAATGAAGATTTTGTTAACGATAAAATTGATGCGGGCGAATTAGGAATTGGACATACGGTGACAGCAATTTACGAGATTATTCCCACTGGAGTTGCTTCGGATTTTTCACCTAAAAATATTCCGTTGAAATATTCTCAAAATTCAACTCAAACAAGCGAAAGTGATGAATTGGCAACAGTGAAATTCAGATACAAAAAACCTGATGAAGACGTAAGTAAAGAAATCGTTCATCCAATTAAAAAACAAAATACAACGAATTCTCAAACGTCAGCGGATTTTAAATTTGCAAGTGCTGTTTCCTGGTTTGGTTTGGTTTTGAGACAATCAAATTTAATTTCCAACAAAAATCTTACGGAAATTGCAAACCTTGCCAAACAAGGAAAAGGCAAAGATGAAGAAGGCTATAGAGCCGAATTTGTAAGGTTGGTAGAAACGTATCAAACAAGCACCAAATAACATGATAAAAAGCAACTCCACGAGTTGCTTTTTTCATTATCGCCCTTCCAATAATTTTCATTAAATTCGCAGTAAATTTTTAATCGAATGAACTACGATATTATTGTTATTGGAAGTGGACCTGGTGGTTATGTTACAGCAATTAGAGCTGCGCAATTAGGTTTCAAAACAGCGATCATTGAAAAAGAAAATTTGGGTGGAATTTGCCTTAACTGGGGATGTATTCCAACAAAAGCTCTTTTAAAATCGGCGCATGTTTTCAAATATTTAACACATGCAGAAGATTATGGGTTGAATAAAGTAGAAAATCCAAGTTTTGATTTCTCTAACGTGATCCAAAGAAGTAGAGGAGTTGCCTCTAAAATGAGCGGTGGAATCCAGTTCTTGATGAAAAAGAACAAGATTGATGTGATCATGGGAACCGCAAAGGTAAAACCGGGTAAAAAAGTTTCGGTAACTGATAAGGATGGTAAAGTAACAGAATACGGAGCAAGCCATATTATTATCGCTACAGGAGCTCGTTCTAGAGAACTTCCTAACCTTCCTCAAGATGGTAAAAAAGTAATTGGATACAGACAAGCGCTTTCTCTTCCTGAGCAGCCAAAATCAATGATTGTTGTTGGTTCAGGAGCAATCGGAATTGAGTTTGCAGATTTTTATCACACGATGGGAACGAAAGTTACTGTGGTTGAATTTATGCCAAATATTCTTCCAGTTGAAGATGAAGAAGTTTCAAAACATGTTGAAAAATCATTGAAGAAAGCAGGAATTGAAATTATGACAAATTCTTCTGTTGAATCGGTTGATACTTCAGGTACTGGAGTGAAAGCGAAAGTGAAAACAGAAAAAGGCGAAGTTACTTTAGAAGCGGATATTTTACTTTCTGCGGTTGGTATTGCTGCTAATGTTGAAGGTATTGGCTTGGAAGAAGTAGGTATCAAAACAGATAAAGGTAGAGTTTTGGTTAACGAATGGTACGAAACTTCAGTACCAGGATACTATGCAATTGGAGATATTATTCCAACGCAAGCTTTGGCTCACGTGGCTTCTGCAGAAGGAATCACTTTGGTTGAAAAATTAAAAGGTCTTCACGTAGAAAAAATTGATTATTCTAACATTCCAGGATGTACATATTGCCATCCAGAAGTTGCATCTGTAGGTCTTACAGAAAAGCAGGCTAAGGAAAAAGGTTATGAATTGAAAGTTGGTAAATTTCCGTTTTCGGCTTCAGGAAAAGCAACTGCAAATGGAGATACAGACGGATTTATCAAAGTAATCTTCGATGCAAAATACGGAGAATGGTTAGGATGTCATATGGTTGGTGATGGAGTTACGGATATGATTGCAGAAGCGGTTGTTGCTAGAAAATTAGAAACAACAGGTCATGAAATCATTAAAGCGATTCACCCGCATCCAACAATTTCAGAAGCTGTGATGGAAGCAGCAGCTGCAGCGTACGGAGAAGTAATTCATATCTAAAACTTGAATTTCAAACATAATAAAAACCACTGCAATCGCGGTGGTTTTTTGTGTAATGGAGTATGATTTAAATTTACTGAACGTTTAGTTTCGCTTTATAATTAGAAATTTTAATTAAACTCTCTCCGTATTTTACATAAATGTCAGCGTTTTTAACAAAAAACAAACTAACAGATTCCCAATTGGTTTTTATTCCATAATCGGATGGCTTTTTGGTAGATACTTTTAATTCGCCAGTTAAGTAAGGTTCTAATGCACCAGATGTTTTACTGAACTTAAAAATCCCTTTATTAGAAAGTAATACAAGTAAATTTCCTTGATCATCTGTGCTAATATCTCGATATTCTTCATTGGCACTTGTTACTAATGTTGTGATTTTGTACTGACCGTTGACTAACTCAATTTTTCTAAGACTTTTGCCCCATTGATCAATAACATATGCTAAAGAATTGTCATGAACGGCAATGTCGGAGACTCCACTAAAACTACCATTTATTCCTACACCATCCGTTGTACCACTCGTTCCGGACCCAACAATTTGTACATCTGTGGCGAGGTTTGGCATGTATCGTCTAATACTAAAAGTACTATAATCAAAAACAATGTATGAGTTGTTATCAAATTTTCTAATAACGTTCATTCTTGCATTATTAATTGGAGCAGATGATAAATGCTTGACCGTATAACTTGATATTGAATTTGAACTTGGCGAATATTGATTAATATTCTTTCCTGAAGTATTAAAATCATTAACAAATAATATATTTCCACTGTCATCTGCAGCTACCCCCATATTATTTGCATAATAGGTATTAAAATCTAGAGTTGTTAATTTGCGAACGTTCCCTTCTATGTCAACTGTTTTTAATGATAATTCATAAAAATCACTGGTCTCTTCCATCCCAATGTATTTTACTTCACCGTTATTATTAATAGTAATGTCTTTTGTACTGCCAATTTTTGCAACGTAATCCGCTTGAATGGATGTATCTACTGGTTCAGTATCGTTACTGTCTGAACTACATGAAGTAGCAATAAAAGTGGTTGATAATAGAACGCACTTATAGATTAAAAGTGAGCTTTGTAGTAAATTCTTTTTCATTAATTGTATTTTTTGTAAAGGTACGATTAGTAATACAGAAAAATGCAATATTTAAAGCGTATTTTGCTAGAAGTAAAACCACTGCAATCGCGATGGTTTTTTGTATTTTTGATTCGATATCAAAATGAAAATGGAAAAAATAGGAATGGTTTTATCGGGCGGCGGAACCAAAGGTGTTGCTCATGCAGGCGCTCTGAAATTTTTAAATGAAAAAGGGATTGAACCTACTTTATTAGCCTGTTGTAGTGCAGGGTCTATTGTTGGAGCTTTGTATGCCGTTGGAAAAAGTCCGCAAGAGATTAAAGATTTCTTCAAGTCGGTTTATTTTTTCAATTGGAAACATTTTACATTTAATCAGCCAGGATTGGTTTCTTCTAAAATTTTTAGAGTGTATCTGGATCCTATTTTTGGAGAAATGAAAATTGGCGATTTAGACAAAGAAGTACGTATTGTTGCAACGGAATTGGTTTCGGGAAAACAAAAGATTTTTGATCAAGATTTCAAAATTATAGATGCAATTATTGCTTCGTGTTCCGTTCCGGGAATTACAACGCCCTACATACTAGG
>JAFAFC010000004.1 GCA_023423715.1 Bacteroidota bacterium | reverse complement strand
GCTCCTGAGAATCCTCCAGGGTGGGAACGCAGCAAAGGTAATCGGTTGTAGCGGTGTGATTTAGGTAGCTTGCCATTTTTATTTCTCAGAATTTTCGTTTCTGATATCCTCCAACAACTGTACATGTCCCCAATTTTCTCCGGTTTTAATACGGTGAATTTGCATATCCGACACTTCAAATTGTTTTGCTAATTTCTTTAAAGAATAGCCTCTTTTCAGTCTTTTCTTAATTGTTAGAACATCCATTTCGGTCAATTTTGATGATTTCACCTTAACTGAAGTATCAATAAATTGCTTATTGAACTCCCAAAGAATCATTTTGGGATGTTTTTTTACACGTTTGCTGATGTCCGCTTGAGAAGCCCAAGCCAAATTATCAGCATCGTTATTTGTCTTATCAAAATCCTTATGGATAATGAATTTCTGCGTTTTTTTCGCTGGTGGATCCAAGAATAATTCGGCAACTGCTTTATGAAAAAGCAAATTGAAGTTAATGGTATTTTTGGTCGTTAATTTATGGTTCAGTTTTTTACGTTTCTGAACCCACTGATCACGCTCTTTTCTAAGATCAGCAATCAACTTTTCATTTTCTTTAGACTTGGAAGTTTCTTTGATTTGAGTATTCAATTCATCCACTTTGTCCTTCAGTTCTTGCAAAGAATTCGTATCACGCTCACTCCATTTTTTACGTAGTTTCGAGCGCAAACATGGATAACCACCTTGCTGGCTACCACCTACCAATTTTCCATCTGGAGTCAATTGATTGTAGGTTCTCATTCTTCCCAAATTCGAAACTTCAATTTTGAAATTCCCTTCAAAATCAACATCGATTGGATATTCTTTCCAAATTTCTTTCTTCTTCATTAGATTCAAAACGTTAATTGGTTTGTATGAATATTAAAGCTCGAACTCTTGTCCTACTTCAGGAAGCAACAATTCAATATTTTTTTCTTGAAACAATGCATAAGCTTCCTCATGATCTATTGTTATCGGTGGAAACGTATCAAAATGGCAACCGACCACTTTAGGCGTTTTCAACAATTTCGACGCGGCAAAACTCGCCTTTCGAGGACACATGGTATAATGCGAACCGATTGGCAAAATTGAAGCGTCTATCTTTCCAAAAAGCTCTGGATACAAGCCCATATCCGCCATCACCCCTGTATCTCCCGCCAAATAGACATTTTTGTTTTCCATACGGAAAATATAGCCACAAGGTTCGCCACCGTACGTTCCATCAGGAAAAGAACTTGTATGCGAAGCGGGAACCATTGAAATTTTCAGACCTTCCATTTTTGCAGAACCTCCGAAATTAATATCAATATTGTTTTTATGTTTAAAATAACCGCAAATCTCAGGTTGACCTATAATAGTTACATCAGGATGAGCAGCCAAAACTTCAGCAACATCTGCCGTATGATCACCATGTGCATGCGTGATTAATATGTAATCTATTTTTTGAGCTTGAATATCAAAACCCGATTTGTCTTGTTGATACTTATAAAACGGATCCGTCAAGATCGTCACTCCATTAATCGTAATTAAAAAACAATTCTGACCAAGAAATTTTAGTTTCATAAATGTTGAAATTTGATTGTATTATTAAATTTTTTAAAATCGCAAAATAATGCTGTAGAATACTCTACACCACTATTTTCATCAATAACCAATTTCGATATGTGCGTTTTGTTTTTTTTGAATTCAACAAGGATAAAAAAGAGTGTAAAACCTTATTTCTTCCTTGCTGAAACTTAATTTCCGAACAAATATAGGGAATTAGAATTAAACGAAAATTACATAATTATAAGGTATTTACGTAAAAACCTTTTGCTATTTCACCTTCGCCATTCCACAACGGTATCTCCCTTATTGAGGAACTTATTTTAATTGAAATAATTCAAACCAAAAGCGAGTAAAACAGCCATAATCAAAGTAAACATTCCTACTTGTTTCAAGAAAGGATCGAGTTCTTTAGGCTCTTTTACATTTAGAATTCGGCGGCGTAATCCCGTCATTGGAAACATTAAAATCATCACAATAAATGCATAATATTTCCCATTTTGAAAGAATTCATTCAACCCTAGAAAGGCTAATATTAAAATCAAAGGAACTTGAAGTAAAAACATCTGATACAACATCGCATTTTTGAAACCTAGACGTAAAGCCAATGTTTTTTTACCGCTTAATTCATCGCTTTCAATATCACGCATGTTATTCAAATTTAAGACGGCAGCGCTCATTAAACCCACTGCAGCAGCCGGCAAAAGGATATCCCAACTCCACGTTTTTGTAAAGAGGAAATAACTTCCACCCACAGAAACTAATCCGAAAAATAGGAAAACCATAATATCGCCCAATCCCATATATCCGTAAGGTTTTTTCCCCATCGTATATCCAATCGCCGCTAAAATACATGCAACGCCAAGCCCGATAAACGTCCAAAATTCTTTGATAAACGTAGGAAAAAAGGCTACATACAGTAAAGCCACCGTTGCAATAAGCGAAATGACAGACATCACTAGCACAGCCTTTTTCATTTGCTTTGCCGTAATTTTCCCAGAAGCTACGGCGCGTGCTTCGGCATTTTGGTTTCGTAACTGATCGGTTCCTTTAACACCATCGCCATAATCATTTGCGAAATTGGACAAAACTTGGTAGCAAAGCGTTACTAACAAGGCTAATGCAAATATTTTCCAATCCCAAACATCACCATTTTCGGTCATTCTCCAACGAGCGATAAAAGAACCCATAATGATTCCACTTATGGACAAAGGAAGTGTCCGTAATCTCGCTGCTTGAATCCAATCAATCATATTTTTGTAAAACGTACAAAGTACAATGTACAGTGTACTAAATTAAATTAGTAAAAATCATTTTACATCGTACATTATACATTGTACAATATCCAATTTAAGATATCCATTTTTTATCACCGAAATTCGGTTTTCTCTTTTCCAGGAACGCGTCACGACCTTCTTTCGCTTCATCGGTCATGTATGCAAGACGAGTAGCTTCACCTGCGAAAACTTGCTGCCCAACCATACCGTCATCGGTAAGATTCATCGCAAATTTCAACATTCGGATAGACATCGGAGATTTTCCTAAAACTTCTTGAGCCCATTCGTAAGCGGTATCTTCCAACTCAGAATGAGGAACAACAGCATTTACCATTCCCATTTCAAAAGCTTCTTGTGCTGAATAATTTCTTCCTAAAAAGAAAATTTCACGCGCTTTTTTCTGCCCCACCATCTTCGCTAAATACGCTGATCCATAACCTCCATCAAAACTCGTAACATCTGCATCGGTTTGCTTAAAAATAGCATGTTCTTTACTTGCCAAAGTCATATCACAAACCACGTGAAGCGAATGTCCACCACCAACAGCCCAACCGTTTACCACAGCGATAACTACTTTCGGCATAAAACGAATCAAACGTTGAACTTCAAGAATATTCAAACGATGTCTCCCATCATCACCAACATAGCCTTGATGACCACGTGCTTTCTGATCGCCACCACTACAAAATGCGTGACCACCATCTTTAGGACTTGGCCCTTCTCCCGTTAATAAAACCACGCCAATCGAAGGATCTTCGGAAGCGTCATAAAAAGCATCGTATAATTCGGATGTTGTTTTTGGGCGAAATGCGTTACGAATTTCAGGTCTATTGAAAGCAATTCGTGCTACCCCATTATGTTTTTTGTACGTAATATCTTCGTACTCTTTTACGGTTGTCCAGTCAATATTCATAGTGAAATAAAGAATAATTAAGAGCGTAAAGATACAGAAAAAGGGAGAGTTTAAAAAATGCTCTCCCTTTAGATTTTATTTAAATTCGAATTTATGAACTCACATTTCCGTTCCTTCAATAATTTCAAATGCACGTTCTGCATCATTTTTATTAACATAGAGAATGTAAAACTGATTGACAGGCATCAAAACGATATTGTTTAAAAATTCATTTTTGATATAACTTTCAATATTTTCAGAAGCCAACTTGGATTTTACAATTTCCACTTGATACAGATAATAACTCTCATAAACTCGAACAAATTCTACCATTACTCCACCTTTTCTTTTCGATTAATAAAGTAATAAACGGGAAGTCCGATCAACACTAAAATCAGCCCGGGCCATGTGTATTGCTGTTTGTAGATTAATAATAATACACAAAATGCAGTTCCAAAAATTAGATAAATAAGAGGCGTAATTGGATACAACCACGTTTTATACGGGCGCTCCGCATTTGGCTTTTTGAATCGTAAATAAATCACGCCAAAAACAGTAATCATATAGAAAATAACCATCACAAACGAAATCATATCAAGTAAATTTCCGTATTGTCCAGACAAACAAAGTAAACTTGCCCAAATCCCTTGCATCCAAAGTGATTTTTCTGGAACGCCATTCTTATTATTTTCAATCGCTGCTTTAAAAAACATGCCATCTTTCGCCATTGTTTGGAAAACACGAGCTCCAGCCAAAATAATTCCATTGTTACATCCAAACGTTGAAATCATCACTAATATAGCAATAACAATAGTTCCAAAACTTCCAAAAATCTGCTGTGAAGCGGCTACAGCAACTCGATCGTTGGTCGAAAAAGCAATCTGGTCACGGTCTAAAGCATTTAAATACACCAAATTAATCAGAATATATAAGGTCATCACTAATGTTGTCCCAATGATCATCGAGCGTACCACATTTTTCTTTGGATTTTCAATTTCACCCGAAACAAACGTTACATTTTCCCAAGCTACACTGGAAAATACGGCTCCTACCATTGCAGCTGCAATTCCTCCCAATAAGGTCATTCCCGAAATGGAAGTCCAACCCGTTTTGAGAAAGTTTCCTAAACTGTCTTTATCTAAATTTGAAAAAGCTTCTGTACCAAACGAAAAATTGGAAGTCCACTGTGAATTTTTAACTAAAATAAACCCTAGAATGATGATTCCTAATAATGCTGCTATTTTCGAAACCGTAAAAATATCTTGAACAAGTTTTCCACTTTGAATTCCGCGTGTGTTAATCAAGGTTAGAATCAAAATAACAGCAATAGATAAAATTTGAATCCATGTGATTTGAAATGTTCCACTTTGAAAAATTGGTGCAGCATCGTTAAGCACAGGAACAAGATAAGCCGTGTATTTTCCAAAAGCCATGGCAACAGCTGCTATCGTTCCAGTTTGAATTACCGTAAATAAACCCCAACCGTAAAGAAAACCGGTCATTTTACCGTAAATTTCCTTCACATACGTGTATTGGCCACCCGCTTTCGGATACATTGATGAAAGTTCACCATACGAAATTGCTGCAGCAATAGTCATTACGGCGGTAATTAACCACACTATAATGAGCCAAAATCCAGAACCTAAGTTCCGCATCATGTCCGAGCTTACAATAAAAATTCCACTACCAATCATGGAACCCGCCACCAACATGACTGCATCCCAAAGTTTCAATTTTTTTCCCATAAATATTACTTGAATCAAATATAGAAAAAAGATGAATCATTGGTAAAATAATATTTTCCAATAAGGAATCTTGTAATAATGTATCAAATTAATAAAATTAGATTTTTAAATATTATTTATATTGAATATAAATTAGTATTTTTGTTCAAAATAATCTAAAATGAAAAAAATAGTATTCGCATGCGCAATATTCGTTTCTGCTTTCACTTTTGCACAAGAAACAGTAAAAGCTAAAGTTGGACCACCCGAAGGAAGTGCTCTAGTTGGTGACGTTTATGGAGGTGGAATTTCAGCAAGTGCTGAGCAAACAGCGCTTTCTACAAAACAGTTGGACAAAAAACTGAAAAAGACAAAAAAAATAGAAAATGTTGCCGTTAAAGGAAAAGTTCTGGAAGTTTGTAGTAAGAAAGGATGCTGGGCAACTATCGAAACAGAAAACAAAGAACGTTTTTTCGTGAAAATGAAAGATTATGCCTTTTTTGTTCCAACGGCTTTAGTAGGTAAAAATGTTATCTTAGAAGGCGTTGCAGAAGAAAAGACAATTTCTGTAGATGAACTAAAACATTATGCAGAAGATGCTAAAAAGCCGGAATCCGAAATTGCAAAAATCAAAAAGCCAGAACAAGAAGTTCGTTTCTTGGCTTCGGGAATTAAAGTAGTAAACTAAATCATTTATCATACAAAAGGAAAACGAGTACGCTTTGGACTCGTTTTTTTTTATACATCTACTATTTCAAATTCTTGCGGAGCATCCAATTTAGGATATTTCGTATTTGATTTAAAAATCTTACCTGTACAATCAATTTCTTTCCAACCTTTCTTTTTACCGCAATCTCCTACTTCAACAACCATAGGGACAAAAGAAATTTCTGAATCTCCATTTTTGATTTCTTCTTTATATTGAACTGCAACATCCAAAATGCAAGGGAAATTGGTATTCAACTTGACGTTTCGATAAATAATATCGTAATGATCTTCTTTATTTTCTGGAATTTCAAAATAACGCTCCCAGCCTTCTGTAGAACCATTCAATTCAGCAATAGCTAACAAACCTTCATACAAGGCGATGGTGTAGTTTTTACGCGTTTCTTTTCGGAAATAATCATTCTCATAATGTCCACCTTCATATAATATCGTCGGAATTCCCATTTTTGTAAAATTATCACCCGTTGAAGTAGGATAAAACTCGTCATTATAACGCGCAATGTGATTCGGAATCAGTTTTTCCATTTTATTCACAATGCGAGAAATAACCGCCATGCTTTTCTTACGTGTTTCGGTAACATCGCGAGCAACATTCTCTGCAGGCGCCAAAAACGATAAGGTTGCTGGATGAATTCCATCTGTACTAAATAAAGTTCGTTGCTCATGCAAATTCAATGCATAATCATAAGAGTTCTCCTTTGCAATATTCTTTAGTATAGGAAACTCTTTACTCGATTCCTTCAGGAAATCTCGGTTCATATCAATATCCAACGCATTTCTACGTGTCCACGCTTCCGAACCGTCAGGATTTAGCATAAAAATAAAATCAAGCTGAATTTTATCTATAAGCGCTTCTTGAAGTTCTGAATTCGTTTCGAAAACATGAAGCATATCCAACATTGCTAATGTAGCATTACTCTCATTCCCATGCATTTGCGACCAAGCCAATACCTTAATAGAACCTTTTCCCCAAGATAATTTATAGATAGGTTTATCCAAATACGACCTTCCAATTTCCGAAATAGAATCGCTGAGATTCTCTTGTAGAAAATTGAACAGGTTTTGGGGCAGGATATAGCGATTTGGGAAATTAGGATGACTTGCGTAATAATCTTCGAAATTCATTGTGAATTAGTTTACAGTCCTCAAAAATAATCCAAAACCACGAATTATTAAAATTTACTTATGTAACATGTGTTAAACATTTGGAAAAGTCATTTTGTCTGTTGAAAAAAATGTTGATTACATTAAATTTAAAATTATAATGTATTAAATTTAAAATCAGTTATTTAAATATTTTAAATGAAGTATATTTTTAATATTACTTTAAGTTAAAAACACTGCATTACTCCCCATTTGATGGCTAAATTTACAAACAAATCTTAGTTTACAATTTTAATAGTATTTAACATGTTTACAAGTGTGTAAATCTGGTCAAAAACCTTTTTTTGCCTATCTTTGCATAATTTTTTATTCTATGTCACACGAACTTATTTTCCTCACAGGATTCTTAGTATTTATTGGTTTAATTCTCGCTTTCGACTTGGGTATTTTTGGAAAATCCAAAGGTGCCGTTTCCATGAAACAGGCGGGAATCATGAGTTTTTTAGTTGTTTCACTTGCAGGAGTATTTTACTTCCTCCTACTCTCTTTCGGAGACTACATGCATAATATTACGGATATGGAGTCCCTGACTCGGGTTGTGCAAAAGCACCATCATCCTATTAATATAAAAGGACTCTCTTTTGAACATGCGAAGGAATTGTATAATCAAAACTTAGCTGTAGAGTTCTTTACAGGCTATATTGTTGAATATGCGTTGTCCGTTGATAACATCTTCGTTATCCTTCTTATTTTCAGTTCTTTTAATGTAGCTAAGGAAAACTACCACCGCGTTCTTTTTTGGGGTATTTTAGGAGCTATTGTGATGCGTTTCATCTTTATATTTGTTGGCGCTGCTTTGATCGCAAAGTTTGATTGGATCTTATTAATTTTTGGTGCTTTCCTAGTTTATTCAGGAATTAAGATGTATTTGGATCGTAATAAGAATGAGCAAATCGATACGCATGAACATCCTGTTGTAAAATTTGCCAACAAACATTTTAAAGTTCACAATCATTTTGAAGGTGAAAAATTCTGGGTTAAAATCAACGGCGTTAAAATGATGACACCTTTGTTTATTGTTTTAATTATTGTTGAATTTACCGACCTTATTTTTGCTGTAGATAGTATCCCAGCAATCTTCTCAGTAACGAAAGACCCTTATATAGTCTTCTTCTCGAATATTTTTGCAATTATCGGACTTAGATCGATGTTTTTCTTACTGGCAGGCTTTATTGATAAGTTGAGATATCTAAAAATCGGACTTGCTGCATTACTTGTATTCATTGGTGTTAAAATGTTATTCCACGGATATTTAGATGAAATGGGATTCAAAACAACGCATTCATTAATGATTATCATTGGTATTTTAGGAACAAGTGTTGTTGCTTCGTTATTGAATCCTGTGAAAACAAAAGAGCGTAAATTGGAATACGATCCTGAAAAAGACCCAACAAAACGATATTAATTAAACGAAATTAATTCACATAAAAACTTTGAAACCAGCTCTAGTAGCTGGTTTTATTTTTGTAAACAATTGTAATTTTACATATTTACAATTGTATTTTACTTTTGTTTTGATAATTATTACATTTGTAATTTACAAATAGCAACAAAATCATGACGCTCAACGATAGAATTTCTAAAATAATTGAATACTCTCAATTGACCTCTTCAGAATTTGCAGATGAAATTGAAGTGCAACGTTCTTCCATCTCCCACATCACTTCTGGAAGAAACAAACCGTCTTTGGATTTCTTGATTAAAGTTAAAGAACGTTTCCCCGAACTTAATTGGGATTGGTTGATTAATGGTGAAGGCGAAATGATCTTCTCTCCCGAAGAACAACAAGCTCAATTAGGACAAGTTAATCGTGAGCCGCTACCCGATTTGTTTAGTATCGTTGATAATGAAAATTTCGGAAAAGCTGAAAGCGCCCATTATGAAGCGCCTCGAGAATTCCCTATTCCCATTGAGAGTAAGTTGAACGAAAATTTAAACGATTCTCAGCGATTAGAATCTCAGGAAGTTCCCATTCCTATTCAAAATACTGAAAATCAAGGATCTAAATTGAAACGTATTATTTTGTTGTACGAAAACGGTCGTTTTGAAAGTTTTGAGCCTTAGGATTCAAAAAAAATAGTAATTTCCTTGCTTCAATCTTAACCATGATTTATATAGGAAACAAAACGATTCTTTTACTCGAAAAACAGATTTTAGATATTCCGTGTTCGGCATGTAAAGAAAACACCGAGCATCTTTTGAAAATCTATGCAAAGGCTTTTCACTTTGGACTATTTTATCCGCTCAAATGGTGGTCGTCCGACAAGAAAGGAATACTTATTTGTAAGAAATGTGGTCGTGATACACCGATCAGTGAATCAAATCTCGATGACGTTCCGCCGAAAATAGCTCGTTATTTTAAAGAAACCAAATTACCATTTCGCCATAAGTTACCAACATTCCTATTTTTCGGAAGTATTTTAGTTTTAGGTTTAGTATTTATGGGAGCTATTATTAGTTTCTTCATCAACATCATGTCTCCTATTGATGGTAAAATGAAAGGTCGTTGGGAAGAAGAATTCGACTCATATACGATGTATATTTATCCAGATCGAAATGTGACTTTCATTGGTACAGATACCTTATTTTACGGAAAATACCATATTGACGGTTCTAATATTATTTTTGATGTTGGAGATAATCAAAGTATTTCTAATAAGTTTAATCTAGAACCACTAAGATTAAATTCTATCAATGGTGAGGATTTGCAATTTAAAAGATTTGATAAAGATCCTATTATTGGTTTGTATGAAAAAGGACTAAGCAATTGGCGTTTAAAACCTAAAGCTCCTTTAACAGACGCTCAGTTAAAAACCAAAATTTTGCAGCTCTTTAAGTTTGAATTGAAGAAATTTGAAATCGCAAAAGAGAAGAATTTAGACTTTATAAATCAAGACCCGAACTCACCTATTCGCTTTGCTGATAATGGAATCCGAACGAGTATTGGCGAGCAATATCAGTGGCGCTATATCTTTTATAATGATGAAGAATGGGAAAAAGCGAATGAAATATTGCATAAAGCCTTTCCACAGAAGTTTGATATTAAAAAATTCGACACCAAGCTATTCGACCGAAATATCGAGTTTTTGAAAATCTACATAGAGAATGTAAAAAGTTTATAGAATGAAATAAGTTTTAGATGCCCGCAAATTATTTGTTTTGAAAACATCTAAAACCTTAATTGTTACTTATTACTGTTTCCAAACGTAAGTTTGTGCTGATCTTGGTTCTATAGAAATTTGAGAGTATTTCACATTTCCATCAAAATTGATGTATTTCAAATTTAAGTCGACTTTTGAATTATTAGAATTAACTAAAAGCATTACGCGATCATAAGGTGGTTGTTCATTTACGAAAGCCGCATAAGAGATACCTCCAACACCTGTATTTTTAGGAAATAGACGTCTCGCATTTTCGCCTAAAAATCTGGAAGCATGGGCAATACTATAATAGGTTACATTTCTTGTAATCGCGTTATTATTTATTGTTAACGCTCCAAGGCAATTAGTGCATCCTCCATTAGTGTGTATAGAAGTGCTTGGATCACTTGCTAAATTCCATTCCATAACGGTCTTGCTCCAATTGTTTAAAGCACCAATCGTTATATTTTCCATATGCCATAAAAAATCACCACCATTCCAACTCCCGCTATTTTGCAGCCATTGCTCTGTAAAATAAATTCCTAATTTAGGATTCATATTATAAATTGTTGATAAATGCCCTATGGAAGAACCTTGTCCACCGTATAAATGCCATGCAGTACCATCCAAGTATTGAGTAACTTGAGAATCATTAAGTAAATTACTTGCATAAGCTAGACCAGCATTGTCCGCATTATGATCATATCCAATTATTTTAGTTGTAATACCAGCGCTATCAAACTGGGGTCCTAAATGATACTTAATAAAATTTGCTTGTTCCCAACTTTCCATTTTCATACTAGGATTATTCCCATCGTGTAATGGTTCATTCTGAGGTGTAACGGCATAAATCGTAATACCTTGTTCTTTCATTTTTTGGATATATTTTACAAAATATTTTGCATATACCTCAAAATAAATTTGATTACCACTGCTATTACTATATCCGTTTAATTGCCCTCCAACAGATTGATATTGAGTTTTCATCCATAGAGGCGCTGTCCAGGGTGTTGCAAATATTTTAATATTTGGATTAATTTTCAATATTTCTTTAATAATTGGAATTTTATACTCAAGATCTTTCCCAAAATTAAATTTAGAAAGTGCGAAATCTTGTTGTCCAGCAGGAATATCGTTATAAGTATACACCGTTCTTGATAGGTCTTCTGCACCCATTGCAATTCTTAAAACATCGCTTTTAATCGACGTACCATTTGAGTTTCCAAATATTTCGTTCAAAAGTGCTGTTCTTTGAGACGCACCCATTTTATACAGCAATTCCGCACTACCTCCAGTTAAGGTATATCCAAAACCGTCAATATTCTGCCCTCTATTTGATGATCTAGAATCAACCTCGATCGTTGGCCTATTACTACCTTGATTAGAGAATACAATTTCGTTGGAATAATTCAATTTTTTACTTCCGTTTTCCGTAGTTGTCCACACTCCTTGCTGAACAAAAACAGTCTTGGCCATTGGTGAAGAAGAGTTCTCGGAATTTGTTCCTTGTAAATCATTTAATGATTCAGTCGTAGGTGAGCAAGAAAGGAAACTTCCAATAATTGCCGAGCAAATAATTTTTACATTTTTCATAATATGATAATTTGTGGTTTATTGTCTCATTTTGAGCAAATGTAATAATTATTTAATTAATATCGATTTTTATTTAATATTTATCAATTAAACATTATATTTCTTAGTAATAACGCATAAAAACATAAAAAAAACCCTTCTATTGAGGGGCTTTTCTTTTGTATTGTAAATCGCGTAAAATTTAAACGAGTTAATATGGAGTATGAAAAATATTTTAATTCACTTGCATTTCTGGGATTTCGCCTTCGATCATTAAATCGGCTTCGGTTGCTTTAATGATATCTTCTACTGAAACTCCTGGAGCACGTTCTAAAAGTTTAAAACCATTTGGCGTCACTTCTAAAACCGCTAATTCGGTTACAATTTTCTTAACGCAATTAACGCCAGTTAAAGGAAGTGTACATTGTTTTAGGATCTTGGATTCTCCCGCTTTATTTACATGCATCATTGCTACAATAATATTTTCAGCAGAAGCTACTAAATCCATCGCGCCACCCATTCCTTTCACCATTTTACCTGGAATTTTCCAATTGGCAATATCTCCATTTTCGGAAACTTCCATAGCGCCAAGTATCGTTAAATCAACTTTTTGACTGCGAATCATTCCGAAACTGAATGCTGAATCAAAAAAAGAACCTCCCGGAAGGATTGTTATCGTTTGTTTTCCTGCATTAATCACGTCTGCATCTTCTTCACCTTCAAAAGGAAATGGCCCCATTCCAAGAACGCCATTTTCGCTTTGGAATTCTACATTTAAGTTTTCAGGAACGTAATTGGCAACTAACGTAGGAATCCCGATTCCCAAATTAACATACATTCCGTCTTGCACTTCTTTTGCAATTCTTTTTGAAATTTGTTCTTTCGTAAGCATGTTAATCTCTTTTTCTAGTTGTACGTTGTTCTATTCTTTTTTCAAACTTTTCGCCTTGAAAAATCCGTTGAATCATAATTCCAGGAATATGAATTTCATTAGGGTCCAGTTCGCCCGGAGCAACCAATTCTTCGACTTCAGCAATGGTAACTTTTCCGGCTCCCGCCATTGGAAAATTGAAATTTCGCGCCGAACCTTTAAATATTAAATTCCCTGCGTGATCGCCTTTCCACGCTTTAACAATGGAATAATCAGCTTCGAAAGCATGCTCTAAAATATGCGGTTTCCCTTTAAAATCTTTGACTTCTTTACCTTCTGCTACTTCTGTTCCGTAGCCTGCTGGCGTATAAAATGCTGGTATTCCTGCTTGAGCTGCACGACATTTCTCCGCTAAAGTTCCTTGAGGTGTTAATTCTACTTCTAATTCTCCAGAAAGCATTTGACGTTCAAACTCAGCATTTTCTCCAACATAGGAAGAAATCATCTTTTTTACTTGCTTTTTTTGAAGTAGTAATCCCAAACCGAAATCATCTACACCGGCATTATTAGAAATACATGTAAGATTGGTAACATCACTATCCACCAAAGCATTGATGGAATTTTCGGGAATTCCGCACAATCCAAAACCACCCACCATCAGTGTCATCCCAGATTCTATTCCTTGGATTGCTTCTTGAGCGTTTTTTACTCTTTTATCAATCATATTTAGCTACTTATTTTAGCTTATTAAATTAGCACTTTTTTGCGAATTCTAAAAGCTTCATTTTCAATTAGTATTTCAAGAATTTTAAGTCATAGAAAGGCTTTTTGGTTGGTTTTAATCAAATAAAAATCAACGTTAAATTCAAATCGTATTTAATCAATTGAAGTTGTGGACGCTATCTCGGAAAATATTCTCTAAAGTGTTGTTTGTTAGAATAATTTGTTTTATTTTTGCAACCTGTTAATCAACCTCTGACGATAGACGTGAACGTTGTTTGGCTTAAACTATTTTTTTACATAACTAACATGGATTTAGTAAAGTACGTACAAGACAAGTACATCGCTAAGAAAGAATTCCCTGAATTCAAAGCGGGTGACACAATTACTGTGTACACAGAAATTAAGGAAGGTAACAAAACAAGAACTCAGTTCTTTAAAGGTGTTGTTATCCAACTAAGAGGAACTGGAGCTACAAAAACATTTACCATCAGAAAAATGAGTGGTGATGTAGGTGTAGAAAGAGTATTCCCAATCAACATGCCTGCACTTCAGAAAATCGAAGTTGACAGAAGAGGTAAAGTTAGAAGAGCAAGAATCTACTACTTCAGACAACTTAGAGGTAAGAAAGCAAGAATCAAAGATGCTGCTTACAAGAAGTAAGAGATCGTATGATAAAAAAAACCATCCAATTTTTGGGTGGTTTTTTTGTTGAACTATGTTTTAGGTTTTCGAGTTTAAGGTTTAAAGTTTCTAGAATCCATAAACTTTAAACTTTCTTTTTGCTTGGTAAATTCATTAATACAATGGCAAATAAAATCATGGCAATTCCGAACCATTGAATCCCTTCTACTTTTTCATCCAATAAGAAAAATGCCATCGCTACCGAAACCGGTAATTCCATAGAACTAATAATACTTCCCAAACCTAATCCCGCTTTAGGAAATCCTGAATTAAATAAAATGGGCGGCAAAATTGTTCCAAATAAGGATAAAATTAAACCGTATTTAATGAAAATGCTAAAATCAAATGCTCGAATATTAGCTGGATTATCTGAAAAGGTTGAATAGATTGATTTTAAACCATCAAAATTGTACGGACCAATTTGTCCAAAAAACAAGAATAAACTTACGATAACAAAGCCCCCAAACAGCATAAATAACGTCTTACGAAGTGGTGACGCATAGGTTGCAATGGTATTCGCTGCAAACATTGTTGTGGCAAAAGAAGCCGCGGCAAGAAGTCCCCACATGATTCCACGCCAATCCAAATCAATTTCTTGATTCACAATATTAGTTGCAAAAAGCGTCCCCGCTAGAACAATAAGTACCGAGATAATCTTTCTCAGACGCGGCATTTCTTTTTTGAGTATTGCTTCGATCACAACACTTATCCAAACGGATTGCATCAACAAGACAATCGCCACCGAAACATCGATATATTGTACGGATAAATAGTAAAATAAACTAGTAAATCCCATGGACGAACCTGCGAAAATTAATTTCTTTTTATCGGATGTCGTTATTGGCGGAAATGATTTCTTTGAAAACTTCGTTTGAAAAATATTCAACACAAGTAATCCCAAAATTCCCAAAACGAATTGTGAAGTCGTTACTTCGGCTGTTGTAAAACCTTCTTTATAAGCCATCTTAACAAAAGTGGCCAACATTCCATAAAAACTTGCTCCTAAACCTACGAGCAAAACACCTTTTAATACTGAATTCTGTTGCATGATTTCTTCTTCATTCCTTGTTTCTGAACTAAAACAAAGGGTGCAAAAATACGGAAATTAGTCTAGTAAATCGATGTCGTTTGTCTATGACTTTTATGGAAATCGAAAACGATCTAGTAGATTATAAAAAAATCATGTTGAAAGAATATGTTAAGGATTATTTCTTACTTTTAAATATTCCAAATTGATAACCTATATGAAAAAAATACTACTGCTAATTACAATTTGTACAATTTCATCTTTTCAGGCCCAAACGGCCAATGAGATATTAAACAAAACGTATCAAAAACTTAATACGTTCAAAACTTTAGGATATAAACAGAGCCGAGAAGTAAAATATGAGGAAGATAATTACCATGCCATTCTAAACTGGGATTGCTATTACGTATTTGATTCAAAAAATAAGCTCGTTGGCTTTAAATATCAGATAAAAAATCCTGCAAATACATCGATCTTTAATGGAGTCGAAAGTTTTTATTTAGACCATAAAGCTAAAATCATTGAAGTTAACAACGAGCCTGAAATTGAAGATATTGATTCTTCCCCATTTCTGTACAATTCGTTGATCACCATGCGAAACAGCATTCCACTACTTGTAAAGGATGAAAGTATATTAAAATCAGTAAAAGATACTCTAATTAATCAACGAAAATACGCTCAAATCACTTTAAATACTGGACAAAAAGCAATACAAAATTTAGGAAATGGATTTGACACCATTACCGCAAAAAGAAATATTAGTTACAAAATACTAATTGATAAAATCACCTTCTTGCCTACCGAAATAAGGCAAGAAAATGATGAAAACTCGGACTTTGTTAAAACAACCTTTAAAAGTATTACGGGAACCCCAAAACTTCCATCCGAAAACTCTTGGTTTTATTCCACATATAAGAAAGAGTATCAACGCAAAACTGAGGAAAAGCAAAAGGTTTTAGCTATTGGTAGTCAAGCCCCAGAATGGAATTTAAAAGAACTTATCAATGACAAAAACATTTCATTAAGCAGCTTGAAAGGGAAAGTCGTTTTACTAGATTTTTGGATTATTAATTGTGGATCTTGTATCGCAGCCATTTCACAACTTAATGCTTTACAAGAGAAATATGGTAAAGAAAATTTTGAGGTGATAAGTATTAATGTTTATGACGCTAAAGAACCCTTATTAAAATATCAAAAAAAGCATCAAGTTATGTACCCTATATTAACTGATGGGAAAAAAGTAGGCAACGACTACGGAGTATATGCATACCCAAGCGTTTTCATTTTGGATAAAACAGGAAAAATCATCCACAATGACTACGTAAAAAATAAGGATCTTAAACAGTTAGAAGAAGTAATCAAAACCGAATTGGAAAAGAAATAACAAAACAATAAAAAAAAGCCGCTTCAAAAGAAGCGGCTTCGTATTTAAAAGTGGATTAAGGATTATTTACCTTCCTCCATTCTCTTTTTCAATTCTGCTAGAGCATCGATATCTCCAAGAGTTGATTTCTCTTCGTTGTTAGAAGATCCACCTACAACAGCTTTAGATTCTCTTACTGCTTTTTTCTCCTCATCTCTGAAGATTCCAGTGTGAGATACAACTACTCTCTTGAATTCTTTGTTGAATTCGATTACTTTAAAGTCAGCAGTTTCTCCTTTTTTGATTTTAGAACCATCTTCTTTTTCTAATAATCTTGAAGGGCAGAAAGCTTCTACTTCAGCATCTTCGAACTGAACTTGCGCTCCTTTGTCGAAAACTTCTGTAGCAACTCCTGAATGTACAGTTCCTTCTGCATATTTAGATTCGAAAACATCCCAAGGATTATCTTGCAATTGCTTGTGACCTAAAGAAATTCTTCTAGCTTCTTTGTCTAACTCAAGAACAACAACATCTAACTTGTCTCCTACAGCGCAGAATTCAGATGGATGCTTGATTTTCTTAGTCCAAGAAAGATCAGAGATATAAACTAAACCGTCGATACCTTCTTCTAATTCTACGAATACTCCGAAATTCGTGAAATTTCTTACTGTTCCAACGTGCTTAGAACCTACTGGATACTTCGTATCGATATCAGCCCAAGGGTCGTTAGAAAGTTGCTTCATACCTAAAGAGATTTTTCTCTCTTCTCTATCAAGAGTAAGTACTTCAGCTTCAACTTCGTCACCAACTTTTACGAAATCTCCTGCAGATCTCAAGTGAGTAGACCAAGACATTTCAGAAACGTGGATTAATCCTTCAACACCTGGAGCGATTTCTACGAAAGCACCATAGTCAGCAAGAACAACTACTTTTCCTTTTACTTTATCTCCAACTTTTAGGTTAGCATCTAGAGCATCCCAAGGGTGTGCTTCTAATTGCTTCATACCCAATTGGATTCTTGTTTTTTCATCGTCGAAGTCAAGGATAACCACTTTAACTGTTTGTCCATCTTCAAGGATTTCTGATGGGTGGTTAACTCTAGACCAAGAAAGGTCTGTAATGTGGATAAGTCCATCAACACCTCCAAGATCGATGAATACACCGTAAGAAGTGATGTTTTTAACAGTTCCTTCAAGAACTTGTCCTTTCTCCAATTGAGCGATGATTTCTTTTTTCTGATCTTCGATATCAGCCTCGATAAGTGCTTTGTGAGATACAACAACGTTTTTGAACTCAGGGTTGATTTTAACAACTTTGAATTCCATTGTTTTACCAACATACTGATCGTAATCTTTGATTGGCTTAACATCGATTTGAGAACCTGGTAAGAATGCTTCGATTCCGTGAACGTCAACGATCATACCACCTTTCGTTCTAGACTTAACAAAACCGTTAACCACTTCTCCAGTTTCGTGAAGCTCGTTAACTTTATCCCAAGCTTTAAGCGTTCTAGCTTTTCTGTGAGATAATTGTAATTGTCCTGTTTTATCTTCTCTTCTGTCAACCATTACTTCAACGTCATCACCTACTTTTAGGCTTGGGTTGTAACGGAATTCGTTAAGAGAAATAACACCTTCTGATTTGAAGTTAATGTCAACAATAGCTTCTTTATCTGTAAGTCTTACAACTTTCCCGATAAGTACGTCATTGTCTTCAAGATCGTTCAAAGAACCTTTGTAGATTTCTTCAAGATCAGATTTTTCTTTTCTAGCTTCTGCATCAAGACCTGATTCGAATGAATCCCAATCAAATTGTTCTGGTGCTACGTTTTGGTTTAATAAAACCTCTGCTGAATTTGTCTCTTTTGACATAATTCTAAATAAAATTTGTATTCCTATTTCTTTTTAGTTTCAGCTAAAATGGACTAAAGAAATTCGGAAGTTGTTAGTTTATACTTATTTACCTCGCTGAAATGACTCCATAAAAAGTGGTGCAAAAATACAACATTTTATTGATATACAGCTATGTTTTATTGAATGTTTTGCGTTTTTTGTTTCAAGTTTCAAAACCTTAAACTTGAAACTAAAACCGAAATCTTATCTTTGCAGCATGAATTTAGAATCTATTCTTAAAAACTTGCAGATTCAGGAACTGAATCAAATGCAAAAATCAACATACAAAACAACAGAAAACAACCAAGATACGGTTTTACTTTCGCCGACTGGTTCTGGGAAAACACTGGCTTTTTTACTTCCAGTTCTTCGTAATTTAAAACCAAAAACCAAAGGCGTTCAGACTTTAGTTTTGGTTCCTGCACGTGAATTGGCTTTGCAAATTGAGCAAGTTTTTAAAGCCATGAAAACAGATTTTAAAGTCACTGTTTGTTATGGTGGTCACGACAAAAAGATAGAAGCTAATAATTTAATTGAAGCTCCAGCTGTATTGATAGGAACGCCTGGAAGAGTTGCAGATCATTTAAGACAAAATAATTTCGATCCTTCAAGCATCAAAACCTTGATTTTGGATGAATTTGATAAATCGTTGGAGTTTGGTTTTCAAGAAGAGATGAGTTTTATTATTTCGACTTTAGAAAATCTTTCGCAAAGAATTCTAACTTCCGCAACAGCAATGGAAGAAATTCCTGAATTTACGGGTTTGCAAAACGAAAAATACATCGACTTTTTGAAATTGGGAGAAGCAAAGCCTGATATTCACTTCAAAAAAGTGATGACAACCGCAGAAGATAAACTAGATACGCTTTTCCACTTAATTTGTAAAATCGGAAACAAAAGAACTTTAATTTTCTGTAATCACCGTGAAGCTGTCGATAGAATTTCTGAACTCTTAAAAGAAAAAGGAATCGAAAGAGAAACTTTCCATGGCGGAATGGAGCAAGACGAACGCGAACGTTCTTTGTTGAAATTTAGAAACGATTCGGCAAGAATTTTAATTACAACCGATTTGGCTGCTCGTGGTTTGGATATTCCAGAAGTAGAATCGATCGTTCATTATCAACTACCTGCGAAAGAAGATGCATTTATCCATAGAAACGGACGTACAGCACGTATGAATACGAAAGGTTTTGCCTATTTAATTATGAAAGAAGGTGATAATTTCCCATTCTTAGAAAAAGATATTCCTGTTGTGAATGTCAATGACGAAACTCGAATTCCAGCGCCAACACCGTTTGAAACTTTGTACATCAGCGCAGGAAAAAAAGATAAAATCAACAAAGTAGATATCGTTGGATTTTTGATGAAGAAGGGTGAATTAGAAAAGGATGACGTTGGTTTAATCGAGGTTAAAGATACGACTTCCTACGTTGCAATTTCTAGAAAGAAGATAAAAGACGTGATTAAAAAATTAGCTAATGAAAAGCTTAAAGGCAAAAAAGTAAAAATGGAGATTGCATACTAATTTCCTTTTCAAAACAAACAAAAATCGCCCTTAAGAAGGCGATTTTTGTTTTTATAAGGATGTTTTTCCACTAACTTTAATTTCTACTCGTCGGTTTTTTGCTCGACCTTCTGGATTATCAGATCCATCAGAATTGGTGTTTGGTGCAATTGGATCGGCTGCACCTTTCCCTTCCGTTAAAATTTGATTTTTCAAACCTTTATCTTCCAACCATTTTTTCACTGCCATCGCACGTTGATCCGACAATCTTTTGTTATACGTATCCGAACCTTTTGCATCGGTGTAACCAACAACTTTCACGCTTGCATCCGTTTTTCCATTAATATCGTCAAATACTTTCTGGAGCTCTGCATCAGCTTGAGGTTTTAAAACAGCTTTATCAAAATCAAATAATTGATCCGCCGATAAATTAAGATTTAAGTTCAAATTACTTTGATTTCCCGTCAAACCACTTCCTTTTGCAGAAAGATTGCTAGAGCTTGCTGTGGCTCCCGAAGTAGAGCTAGATTCCGTGGAAGTCGCATTCAAATCTGAAGACGCAGCCGTTGCATTTTCTGTCGAACTTGTATTTTCTGTTGAAGCAGAAGATGGTTCAGAATTGGATTTGGAGCAAGCAACCAAGCTCAAAACCAAAATATATGCAATTACAAATTTCCATTTCATAACTATCTACTTACAGGTAAAACGTCAAACGATCCAAATTTTGGAATGTTCAAGCTAATGGTTTTAGATTCTGCAGGTGGTGCTGGAAATTTCATCGAAATTAAATGCTCCCTTTGCTCACCGTAAAACGCGATATCACTACTTGTACTGTTAATAGGGTCTGCCATATACTTCCCTTCATCGTCTTGTAGCAAACTATACTTTTTAGAAGTTGCATCATCGATATAACTTACTTCTTTTAATGGTAAATAATATGAAATTCGTTCCTTTCCTATATTTTCAACAATCATTTCAACGGTTAGAATATCACCCGTTACTCTCACTTTTGTGATGTTAGCAACAACATCATTCAAACTTTTCTTTTGAATACTATTCAATTCTCGAGGTTCATCTTTCTTACTTTCTTCAATAGTAACTCCTGTAGAATTGTCCGTTGAAGAGCTTGTTGTAGGTTCCGACGAAACGGATTCTGAAGTTTTGGTATTTTCTTTACAAGCAACAATTGCCAGTAACGAGGCTGCAAAAATTAACTTTTTCATATTTCTATTTTTTTAGTGTTTAGAATTTGTAAAAGTTTAAATTAATTAAAAAAAGGTTCAGAAAACTCTAAACCTTGTAATAATATAAACAATTCTAATAATTATTGCAAACCTTTTACTTTCATTTGGAGAATATAAACCGACTGCGAAGCCGTGATAAAAAGGATATTTCGATCTTTTCCACCAAAAGTAAGGTTCGCCGTCCAATCCATAGGAACGGGAATATGATCTACATATTCGCCTTTAGAGTTATACACATAAACGCCTTTGCCCGTTAAATATAAGTTCCCATTTTCATCCAAGGTCATTCCGTCTGATCCTTTCGCGACAAATTCCTTTTTGTTCCCAATTTTTCCATTTCCCAAAATATCGTACACGTAGGTTTTTCCCGCATCAATATCAGAAACATACAACTTTTTGGATTTTGGATTTCCAACAATTCCATTGGGTTGCGTAAATTGATCTAAAATAGCAACTACACCTTTTGCATCTCGATAATACAAATTTCGAGTTGGAATCTCTTGTTTAAAATTTTCCCAATAATCTCGTTCATACAAAGGATCCGTAAAGTAAATTCCTCCAGAAGAGTCTATCCATAAGTCATTGGGGCCATTTAATCGCTTTCCATCAACTTTTGAAAGTAAAACTTCATGACTTCCATCTTTTGCGAATTTCCAAATCTCGCCATTTTCGTCCGAACATGTAATTAGATTTCCATTAGCATCGAAGTACGTTCCATTAGCACGACCTGTTTGATTAGAAAACATCAATATTTCATTTGAACGCCAATCCCAAAAATAAATTTTGTTATTAGGCTGATCCGTAAAATACACATTTCCATCGGGTGCCGTTGCCGGACCTTCCGTAAATGCAAACGAATTGGAAACAGATTGCATTACAGCATTTTGATCCCGAATTTCAGATTTCTGACTTTGGCAACTCGCCATCAAACCTACACCCAAACAAAGTAAAAACCACTTTTTCATTCCTGATATTTCTTGGCAATTTACAAAAACATTATCTGAAAAGATTTTTTTATCTTTGGGCGAATATGAAGATAGAATTACCGGATAAATTATATTACTCGATAGGTGAAGTTGCCAAGGCGTTTGATGTAAACACCTCATTAGTTCGTTATTGGGAGCAAGAATTTCCTATTTTAAGACCCAAAAAAAACAAAAAAGGCAATCGTTATTTCACTCCCGAAGACATTAAAAACCTAAAAATAATCTATCATCTCGTTAAAGAAAAAGGGTATACTTTGGATGGAGCACGAATTGCGCTAACCACCAATTCTAAAATTTCAGAGACCATTTCCATGATCGATCGACTGGAATTTGTACGAGCCGAATTGGAAAAATTAAAAGATACACTCGCGGAAAAACCCGAATAGAAACCTGCTCAAGCAGGTTTTTTTATTTTATGTATTGAATTAAAATATTCCGTACATTTAAATAAACACAAATGCTATGAAATCTCAATTGGTTTTTTCCATGCGGAAAAAGCAAATCTTTGGGCTATTTGCTTTCGCGTTATTAATCAGCAGTTTGCAGCTGGTATTGTATTTCTTGAAAAGAAATGAGACACCAAACAACTCTCCAGTTCATTTCACCACATCAACCATTGACAAACCTGAAATTTTCCTTACAGAATTTAACCCGAATGCTTTATCAAAAGAGGATTGGCAGAAATTGGGTTTTTCGGAAAAACAAGCAGCAAGTATTCTAAAATACAAATCGATTTTAGATGGGAACTTTTCGAGTTTAGAGGAAATTCAGAAATGTTTCGTTATCAGCGATGAAAAATTTGAAGAAATCAAACCCTTTATTAGACTAGAAAACTACACAAATCACAATGGAAAATCAAATGTGGAATTTAAATCCAATTATCATTCTAAAGGTTTAAAAATCAATCAAAAATTTAATCCAAATTCGTATGTAGAAAATGATTGGGTAAAAATTGGCTTTTCAGAAAAACAAGCTGAAAGTATTTTGAAATATAAAAAGTTCCTTGGCGGGAGCTTTTCATCCAAAGAAGAAATCCAGAAATGCTTTGTTATATCCGATGAAAATTATAATCAACTAGCACCTTTTTTACTTCTTCCAGAAACGAAAACCATACAAAAATTTGCTTCCACAACTCCAAAATCACAACTAAAACCTTTTGATCCTAATGCAAATTCTAAAGAAGATTGGATTGCTTTAGGATTTTCTGAAAAGCAAGCACAGACGATTCTTAATTACAAATTGAAAGTTTTGAAAGGAAGTTTTAAATCTACTGAAGATCTTAAAAAGTGTTATGCAATTTCACCCGAAAAATTTGCAGAAATACAACCCTATATTCGAATTCAAAACCCCGATAACACCATTCAAATACTTATAAATCAAGAAACTGATTATTCAAAATTGGATATCAATTCAATCACGTACAAACAGCTTATTGAATATGGTTTTGATGAAAAAGCGGCGGGATCACTAGTTGGATTTCGGAAAAAATTGGGAGGTTTTGTAACGAAAAATCAAGTTTTAGAAACCTATAATATTGATAAAGAACTGACATCTAAACTACTAGCAACTATTCAATTAGACCCAACTGGAATTACAAAATACGATTTGGTTACGGCTCCTGAAGATTGGTTGAAAAACCATCCCTACTTCAAATATTCAGCAGATAAAATCATCTATTATCGAACAACGTATCCGGATGAAAAGAAGATTTGGAAATTTCTAAAACTGAAACCCGAATACGAAACGCGGATGAAATTATATTTGAAATAAAAACGAATTAGTTCTTACGATTGAATAAGATAATTCCGTACGAAAAACCAATGAATAAGGTTGATTTATCAATATGTTGCCCCTCTAAATACACTTGGAAAGTTTGACCAAAGTTTTTAGAAATTGGTTGAACATTTGTGTAGCCAACACCAAAAAATTGAGCTTCGGAAACTGCTGATCTGTTAAACATTTTTCCACCGCGCGCAAAAACAAAAGAAAACTCGTCTTGATCGATGTTTCCGATGTACACATTTGCTTGGCCTGTTGCATACAAAATATGATAATACGGCGTAACATAACTGTATCGAATTCCGGCAGCCAAAGAAAATCGATTAAAAGGCTGAATTCCATATTGAAAGTGAAAACCGTAGTTGAACCTTCCAGGTTCCTCCGTTTCTGTAAAAGAATTTTCGTCACGAATAGAAGTTTTAATAACATCTAACAAATCGTAGCCAATATTGGCATCTAGGGAAACGTGTGTCCCCAATTTTCGACCAGAGTTTTCTTGTGCAAAAGCACTGAAACTCATCACTACAAAAAAGAAAAGGCAATAGATTTTTTTCATTTATTCGGAAAATAGATAGTCGTTAGAAAGATATTTTTCGGATGCATTTTTAATAGAATAATTTCCAATTTTGGTTCTACGAAGTTGCGTTAAATAAGCACCAACACCTAATTCTTGACCAATATCGTGTGCTAAACTTCGGATGTATGTTCCTTTGGAACAACCTACCGTAAACGTAACTAAAGGAAAATTAATAATCACATCCTGAATATAATGAATGGTCGTTTTTCGAGATTTCATTTCAACCATTTCCCCTTTTCGAGCTAAATCATACGCACGATCGCCATCAATCTTCAACGCCGAAAAAACGGGCGGTTTTTGGTCGATTTCCCCAATGAACTTTGCTAATGCTTCATTCACATTTTCAATGGTAATATGAGACCAATCTTGTGCTAAAATTTCTGGTTTTTCGGTATCGTACGATTCCGTTTGAACGCCAATTTTAATTTCAGCAATATATTCTTTTGGCGCGTCTTGAATTTCAGGAATTGTCTTGGTTGATTTTCCTGTACAAACGATTAACAAACCTGTTGCGCGAGGATCTAAAGTTCCTGCATGTCCAATTTTAAACTTTTTAGGAAGCGTTTTGAATTCTCTTTTCAACTTGTATTTCAACTTGTTTACAGCTTGGAAAGACGTCCAATCCAATGGTTTATCAACAAGGAAAACACAACCTGCTTGCAATTCTTCTGCTGTCATCAAAAAGTATATTTAGAATTTGAAAATCTTATTGGAACCAATAAAAGTAGATTAACAAGGCGATACCTACGAAAATACGATACCAACCCCAAGGACGGAAACCGTATTTGTTTAGAAGTCCAATAAATGTTTTTATCGCGATTAAAGCAACAACAAAGGCTACAATATTTCCAATGACGAAAGCTGTAATATTCTCTGATGAAGACAAGATCATTTCATACCCTTTCATGGCGTTTGCGGTTCCTTTACCCCAGGTTTTCACAAAAACGGAATATACCGTTACTGCAAGCATTGTAGGAACAGCTAGGAAGAAAGAAAACTCCGCAGCAGCCTTTCTAGAAAGCCCTTGCGTCATCCCTCCAATAATAGAAGCCGCACTTCTACTTGTTCCTGGCATCATCGCAAGACACTGCCAAAACCCGATAATAACGGCCGTTTTAATGCTCATTTGTTTTTCATCGGTGATTTTCGGATTCTTAAACCAAGAATCTGCAAATAATAAAATAACACCACCCAAAACCAAAACCGCAGAAATCGCAATTTGATTCCCTAAAACGGCTTCAATTTTATCATCAAATAAATAGCCTAAAACTAATGCTGGAATGACAGCAAATCCTAATTTCAGATAAAATTTGAGATTATTTAAATCAAAAAACTTTTTCCAATAAGCCACAACTACCGATAAAATAGCACCAAACTGAATCGAAACCTGAAACATCTTCAGAAATTCCGTTTCTTCCATTCCCATTAAGTTCGCTGCAAACCCCATGTGCGCCGTTGACGAAATCGGAAGATACTCCGTAAGTCCTTCTACAATGGCGATGATTATTGTTTTTATTAAATCCATAGTTGTATTTCAAGAAAAAACTTTGTCGATAGAGAGCGACAAAGTCTTGTATTTTAAATTAATTCTAAATTCTTATTTACTTTTTTTCAAAATGGCGTAAATCTCCACTGCAAATCCCGCTACGACAAGTAAAGGCGCGATTCGGATTCGTCTAATGGAAAAGATGTCTTCGTTCCAATAATTAGGATCAAACGTTCCATCAGGGCGTGTATTGGCATCTGCCCCAAGCATTAGTGCAAATCCTAAAGCAATTAACCCCAAACCAATAAGCATCCACTTATAATTCTCCTTTCCGAAATAGAAAAGTTGGTTTTCCGCTGGTGATGCAGATTTGCTCTCACCAAACTGTTCCGAGCTGAATCCTTGATTTTTTTTCTTTGCCATTTTATGAATAATATAAGTCGTCTACATTCGATTTCAGATATCTCCACGTTGCAAAAATTGAACTTAAAACCGTAATTAAAATTCCGATTGCAAAAATCAAAATCAACAACCAAATATATTTCGGATCATCTTGAATGAAATCCTGACCAATTTCTTTTGTAAAATAGAACCAAACACCGAACAACACTGCAGAACCAATTAGAGCTCCAATTGTTCCTAAAATAGCAGCTTCTTTAATAAACGGCTTCAAAATAAAGCGACGTTTTGCTCCCACCAACTGCATGGTTTTGATGATGAATCTTTTGGAGAAAATCTTCAAACGAATCGAGTTGTTAATTAAAACGACCGCAAGAATTAGGAAAATAACAGAGAATCCTAAAATCCATTTCAAAATTCGGTTCAAGTTATTGTATACTTCCACCATTAGCGTACTGTTGTTTTTTACTTCAACAATACCAGGAATACTGCTTAATTCTTTGATTGCACCATCAATTTTTGCTGGATCAACATATTCTGGTTTCAACGCAACTTCTACTGATGAAGGGAAAATATTGGTATCAAACAATGCTTCCGAATCAATACCCATACTCTTTTTAGCTTCTTGAGAAGCCATTTCACGGCTGATGTACGTCGCTTTTTTCACAGGAGTTAACGCATTGATTTTCGTTAATGCTTCTTGTTCCTGCTTAAAAATCGCTGCAGAATCTTTGGGATCGTAGTTTTCATCAAAATACGCATTCACAACCAACTGCTCCTTGATGTAGTCGGAATACTTTTGTGCATTGATTAAAATAAGCCCAATTAAACCTAAAAGAAAAAGTACGAGAGCGATAGAAATAACCACGGTAATATTACTGGATCGTAACCTACTTCTATCAAATTCATCCGCTGTCTTAGCCATTCATCTAAAAATTTTGGCTAAAATAGAAAAAATCTTCCGAAATTTGCCACGATTCATGGAAAATTAGGTGTTAATAAAATTATAAAATACATTGTCAGTAAAAGCCAAAAAACATTTAGGACAGCATTTTCTTACCGATGAGAACATCGCTGCAAAGATCGTCAATTCATTATCTGGAGAAGGATATCAAGCCGTTTTGGAAGTTGGTCCTGGTATGGGAGTTCTTACCAAATACTTGCTGGATCAGCCTTCGGAAGTATTTTTGGCGGAGATCGACAATGAGTCTATCGCTTATTTGAAAGACAATTACGAAAAAATTACTGACGAAACCTTTGTTGGCGACTTTCTAAAAACGGATTTTGAATTTGTTAAAGATCAACAATTAGCCATTATTGGAAACTTTCCGTATAATATTTCGTCTCAGATTTTATTTAAAATTATCGATCACTATCAGCAAATTCCTGAAATGGTTGGTATGTTCCAAAAAGAAGTAGCAGAGCGAACTGCGGCCGTTCCAAGAACCAAAGATTACGGAATTTTATCGGTGATGATTCAAGCGTATTATGACGTAAAATACTTGTTTACGGTTCATGAGAACGTTTTCAATCCTCCACCAAAAGTAAAATCGGGCGTTATCAGAATGGCGCGAAATCCGAAAGAAGGATTGGCTGGAAATGAAGTTCTTTTCAAAAGTATTGTAAAAACAGGCTTCAACCAAAGACGTAAAAAACTTTCTAATGCTTTGAAACCTATTGGTATTCCAGAAGGTTTAAAAGAGCATCCGTTTTTAGATAAACGAGCCGAAGAACTATCGGTAGCCGATTTTATTTCGTTTACCCAAGAGTGGAAAGCGTTGAGTTAATACGTTTCCTCTTCGGTATCTGTTTCTTCAGAATCGTCTTCCTCATCACGCTTTAGCTTTTCTAATTCATCCATTAGAAGAGCTATTTTTTCTTTGAGGTTTTTGATTTCCGATTTATTGTTGTTGACATTACTTTTCAAAATCACATTTTTCGCACGTTCCGTGTGATCTTCATCCTCTTCATCTTCGTTGATTTCTTCAAGATCTTCCTGAATATCCTCAATATCTTCCGAGATCTCATCGATATCTTCGCTAATATCTTCCAAATCTTCTTGGATATCCTCAATATCTTCGGAGATTTCATCGATGTCATCGCTAATATCTTCAATATCTTCTTGGATGTCCTCGATGTCTTCTTGGATTTCGGTTACATCTTCACGAATATCTTCAATATGTTCCTGACTTTTATTAACCGACATCTGAATGAAAATCGCTAAATATATGGCTTCTAGAGATAGAATTGTTGTCAATGTTAACAGCATTTTATCGAAAGGAACGAGGTTGAATAAAGGCAAAAGAAAACACGCTAAGAAAATCAACGTATGGGCAACAAGTGACGGAATTGATCCAATCCACCACATAATTCCGTTGGCAATTCTTTCTAAAAAATCAATCTTTTCTTTTGTTTTCTCTTTCATCTTTTCCTCATTTAGTATACTACAAGTATAGTATAAGTTCTATTTTGACGATTGAAAAATCTCTTTTTCCAAATTGCAAAAGTAGCGACTTTCAACGGATAAATTGTTTCATTTAGATTAACAAATCTTTTGAAACTCCTATCCCAAAAAGTGCAAAATCATATTTAGCAGGATCAGTAGAATCCAGTTTTCGAAGGAAAACGTCCATCTCCTCTACTGTTTTCCAATCGTTTTGAATTCGCTTCACCATTCCTAAGCTTCGAGAAACATTCGCTGTATGCACATCCAAAGGGACAGAAAGATAACGTTGATCAAGGTTTTTCCAAATTCCAAAATCAACACCACGTTTATCTTGACGAACCATCCATCGTAAGTACATCACCAAACGCTTTGCAGCAGAATTTTTATAGGTTGAACTCACATGCTTGAAACTTCGATGTTTCGGTTGAGAACCAAAAAATGACGTTCGGAATCGTTCTAATGCATGGTAAAAATTGGTTTCATTCTCTTGAAGTAAAAAATATGATTCCAAACTTTCTTCGTTGGAATACAAACGTTTTAAAGCTTCTAAGAAAAACTGGAAATCTTCTGCAGAAAATGTTCTATGAACAGCTTTTGAACCTAGTTTTTGGAAATCCGACTCTTGCGCATTCATGACAAAATCATAGGGAGAATTCCCCATAAAATCCATCATTTTATTCGCACTTGAAATAATCGATTTTCGATTTCCCCAAGCAATTGTTGCCGCTAAAAAGCCTGCAATTTCAATATCTTGTTTTAAAGTAAAACGATGCGGAATTTGGATAGGATCATTTTCAATGAAATTGGGATCGTTGTATTGATCTGCTTTTTCATCTAAATAAACTTTTAATTCTGAAAATCTCATAGGTTTACGGCATTCTGCTTTCTAACAAAACCGGCTCTAATGCTTTTGGTAAGAACGTATTTGGAAAAATTTTACGCGCTTCGTCGGTGAAAACACTCAAATCTGAATAGCGATTCGAAAAATGCCCTAAAATTAATTTTCCAACTTGAGCTTCCTTGGCAATCATTGCCGCTTCTAAAGCCGTCGTATGGCCCGTATAATCGGCCATTTCCTTTAAATCATGTAGGAAAGTGGCTTCGTGATACAAGACATCCACATTTTTTATAATCGGAATAATCTCTTTTCGATAGCGCGTATCACTACAAAACGCATACGAAACAGCTGGAGTTGGCTCCAATGTCAATGTTTCGTTCTTCAAAACATAACCATCCTCCAAAACAAAATCTTTTCCGTTTTTCAAATTATGGTAATCGCACGTTTCAATTTCTGGATACTTGCAAATCTCACTCATGTTGAGATGTCTTGGTTTTTCCTTCTCTCGAAACAAATAACCATTGCAATAAATACGGTGATCTAGCGGAATTGTATAAACTTCAACCGCTTTATCTTCATAAATTTTTTGAGATTCATTGCCTTCCAATTCGTGATAAACGACCTCAAAACCACGATGTGTTTCTGTAATATCAAAGATGGTTTCTAACATTTTTTTGATGCCTTTCGGACCAAAAACATGCAGCGGAGTTTCTCTTCCCAACAAGCGGAAAGACGCGATTAAACCTGGCAAACCAAAACAATGATCTCCATGCAAATGCGAAATAAAAATATGATTAATCTTGGAAAAACGCGCTTTGGCTTTGCGTAATTGCACTTGAGTTCCTTCGCCACAATCAATCAAAAAAGAGCGTTCTGCCATCTCTAGGAATTGCGCTGTAGGCGCCGTATTCACCGTTGGAATAGCCGAATTAAAACCCAATATGGTAATGTATGAACTCACAAGATTGTTGTTTTGAAATTAGTACTAACTCAAATATACACAAGTAAACCGAATTTTAGGAATTTGCAAATTCGCTAATAAAATGCAGTTTTACATTCGGAAATTTCTCTTGAGTCATCGTTATTGTAAATGAAGAATCTGCTAAAAAAACCAATTGATCGTATTTATCACGAGCTAAGAAACGCTGCTTCAAACGTGCAAATTCTTTGAATTCTTCCGACTTTTCATCCGCTTCAACCCAACATGCTTTGTGAATTGAAATAGGCTCGTACGAGCATTTTGCTCCGTATTCATGCTCCAAACGGTATTGAATCACTTCAAACTGAAGCGCTCCTACCGTACCGATAATCTTACGATTATTCATTTCCATGGTAAACAACTGCGCAACACCCTCATCCATCAACTGATCAATTCCTTTTGCTAATTGTTTTGCCTTCAATGGATCCACATTATTGATATATCGGAAATGTTCTGGCGAGAAGTTCGGAATTCCACGGAAATTCAATTTTTCACCCATGGTTAGCGTATCTCCAATTCGGAAATTCCCAGTATCATGCAATCCTACGATATCTCCTGGAAAACTTTCATCCACAATTTCTTTTTTATCTGCAAAGAAAGCGTTTGGAGATGAAAACTTCATTTTCTTATTCTCACGAACCAAAAGATAGTTTTCATTTCTTTTGAATGTTCCCGAAACGATTTTCACGAAAGCCAGACGGTCGCGGTGTTTCGGATCCATATTGGCGTGAATTTTAAATACAAATCCAGAGAAATTCTTTTCTTCAGGTTTCACAATACGCTCGTCTGATTGCTTTGGTTGAGGCATTGGTGCGATTTCAATAAACGCATCCAACAATTCTTGAACACCAAAATTATTCAAAGCAGAACCAAAGAAAACGGGCTGTTGTAAACCATCTACATAATCTTCACGATTAAACTCTGGATAAACCGATTGAATCAAATCCAATTCTTCTCTCAACGTTTCCGCTGCTTTAGAACCGATTAATTCATCAATTTTTGGATCGTTCACATCATCAAATTTGATAGAATCTCCAATTTTCTGTTTCTTCTCTTCCAAAAATAACTGAATATTATTTTCCCAAATATTATAAATTCCTTGAAAGTCGCTTCCCATACCAATTGGCAACGAAAGTGGAACAACTCTCAAGCCTAATTTTTGTTCAACTTCATCCAATAAATCGAAAGCATCTTTTCCTTCTCTATCCAATTTGTTAATGAAAACAATCATCGGAATATTACGCATACGGCAAACTTCAACAAGCTTTTCCGTTTGTTCCTCCACCCCTTTTGCCACGTCAACTACGACAATTACAGAATCTACCGCCGTTAAAGTTCGGTACGTATCTTCTGCAAAATCTTTGTGACCCGGTGTATCGAGAATATTAATTTTGAATCCTTTATAGTTGAAAGCCAACACCGATGTTGCTACCGAGATCCCTCTTTGGCGCTCAATTTCCATGAAATCGGATGTTGCTCCTTTCTTAATTTTATTGGATTTTACCGCTCCAGCCTCCTGAATCGCTCCTCCAAAAAGAAGCAATTTCTCCGTTAACGTTGTCTTACCAGCATCCGGGTGCGCGATAATTCCAAAGGTTTTACGTTTTTGTATTTCTTTTACTAAATCTGACATATCGTAAATTATGGGTGCAAAAATCGTGAATTTTAGCGAGATTGGAAAATCATTTATCTTTGTTTTCTAAATCTGAATAATGAATTCTATAAATACACTTCCGAAGTACAAATTTGACGGCCTTGCTTTGGTTGTATTAGCTTCAGGCGGAATCATACCTTCCCTTATCATAAGTTCTATTGCTTTGGGCTATCGAAAAATAACAGGTGATAACGTTTTACTTAGTGATACATTTTTAGTTTTTTCTAATTTGTTATTGTGGATAGGTGCTATTGCCGCTTTTGATTTTATAATTTGTAGAAATCAAACCAAGAAAAAATTGAATTTTAATTTTTCTCCAAAAGATGCAACGACTTGGCTTATTATTTTCCCCATGATTTTTGGAATGGGTCTTGTAGCCGAAGTTTTAACGAGTTTTATTCCAACCACGGGTCCGGTTTTTGGAAAATTGTATGAGCAATTTGAAGTTTTAATGTCCAGATTGACGCTCGATGTTCCAACCATGATTTTTACGGCGGTTATTATGGCGCCCTTATTTGAAGAAATTGTTTTTCGCGGAATTATCCAAAAAGGGATGATCAATAATGGAGTTTCCGCTAATAAAGCGATTTGGATAACGTCTATTCTGTTTGGAGTTATCCACATGAATTTATGGCAGTTTGGCGGTGCCGTTCTGCTAGGGTACGTTTTAGGAATTGTTTACGAGAAAACGCAATCGCTTTTACTTCCTATTTTGCTGCATTTGTTCAACAATTTGATGGCAACTTTGCTGATTAAATATATTGGAACCGACAGCTATGCGAATTATTTTGAAGTTTCGCCGCTTGTTATTTTGAGTATTGGAATCTGTATTGTAGTTTTAACCTCGTATTTTCTTGAGAAAAAATACCCTTCTCAAAGCATTAAAACAACTTTATCTTAATATTTTTTACCATGGAATTGCTTATTGCAACACATAACGAACATAAAAAAGAAGAAATTCAGCAAATTTTAGGAAGCGAATACATTGTAAAAAGCTTACGTGATTACGATTTGCATGATGAAATTGTTGAAGACGGACTCACTTTTGAAGAAAACGCTTTAATTAAAGCCAAATATTGCTACGAAAAAACGGGAATTCCAAGTTTGGGAGATGATTCTGGATTGGTTGTTGAAGCGTTGGATGGACGACCAGGAATCTATTCGGCACGATATGCTGGCGATCATGATTTTGCAAAAAACATTGAAAAAGTTTTAGAAGAAATGCAAAATGAAACCAACCGAAAGGCGTATTTCACAACGGTTTTATGTTTCTACAATGAACAAGGTGCGTTTTATTTTGATGGAAAAGTTCATGGAAATTTGTTAGAAGAAAATCGTGGACATCAAGGATTTGGTTATGATCCTATCTTTGTTGCAAATGGTGAAAGTATTACGTTTGCCGAAATGGATCCCACTGAAAAAAACAAAATCAGCCACCGAAAAAATGCGTTAGATAAGTTTTTAGAATTCTACAAAACATCGTCTGAATCATAACACCATAAAAAAATCCGAAGCTCTGCTTCGGATTTTCTTTTTATTATTCTTTCATATTAACTACTTTATCCACTACATATTTTGAGTTTCCTCGCCATGGCAATGTTCCATGATATTCTTTGTAGTGAAGTTCAAAATACTTTCCGCTATTCTGTTCAAGTTGCTTGAAAACTTCTTCATTTTCAATTGAAAATTCGAATTCGTAGCTTGTTAAATTCCCTGTTTTTGGATTTCCACCAAAACCACGCTGAATCAACTTTCCTTCGTAGGTTTTGAAAACATTTCCTTTGTAAACCGCGTAATTCAGATCTCCTGATTTTACACCTTCACCAAAAACAAAATAGAATTTGTACCAAACAAAACCTGCTAAGCCTAAAACAACGGCTACTAGAATAATCCAAACGTATTTCATAATTAAAAAGTAGTTAGATAAAGCTACATATTATTTCTTAGAAATGGCTCTAGAAATCACAATTTTTTGGATTTCTGAAGTTCCTTCGTAAATCTGAGTAATCTTCGCATCACGCATCATTCTTTCTACATGATATTCTTTCACATAACCATAACCTCCGTGGATTTGAACCGCTTCTACCGTTGTATCCATGGCAACTTGAGATGCGTACAATTTAGCCATAGCACCCGATTCTGAAATGTCTTTTCCTTCGTCTTTTTCCGCAGCCGCTTTGTAAACCAACATTCTTGCAGCCATAACATTCACGTGCATGTCTGCTAATTTGAACGCAATCGCTTGGTGATTAATAATTTCTGTGTTGAATGCTTTTCTCACTTTAGCATAAGCCAAAGCCAATTCATACGCTCCAGAAGCAATACCTAAAGCTTGAGATGCAATCCCGATACGTCCACCATTCAAAACAGCCATCGCAAAGTTGAAACCAAATCCATCTTCTCCAATTCTATTTTCTTTTGGAACTTTAACATCATTGAAAATCAACGTATGTGTATCACTCCCTCTAATTCCTAATTTATCTTCTTTTGCGCCAACAACGAAACCTTCCCATCCTTTTTCAACGATAAAAGCGTTAATTCCTTTATGTTTTTTCTCAGGATTAGTTTGCGCGATTACGATATAATACGTTGCATTACCACCATTGGTAATCCAGTTTTTTGTTCCGTTTAATAAATAATAATCGCCTTTATCTTCGGCAGTTGTTCTTTGAGAAGTCGCATCAGAACCTGCTTCTGGCTCAGAAAGTGCAAAAGCTCCAATAACATCTCCTTTTGCAAGTGGCGTCAAGTATTTTACTTTTTGCTCTTCGCTTGCATATTTTTCTAATCCAGCGCAAACTAATGAGTTATTTACAGACATAATTACGGCAGCAGAAGCATCTACTTTCGCAATTTCTTCCATAGCAACAACGTAAGAAACAGCGTCTAAACCAGCACCACCGTATTGAGGATCAACCATCATACCCAAAAATCCTAGCTCAGCCATTTTCTTAACTTGCTCTGTAGGAAACTTTTGGTCACGATCTCTTTCGATTACGCCTGGTAAAAGCTCGGTCTGCGCAAAATCTCTTGCAGCCTGCTGAATCATTAATTGTTCTTCTGTTAAATTGAAATCCATATCACTTAAATAATTATCGCACTAATTTAAGGTTTTTCGATAAGTTGGAAAAATTATTTATTTGTTGGTGTTATAAATAATTTTATATTTACAAAAAAGCTGTTTTTTGCAGTTTTACTTAAATATTTTTAATTAAATCACGTATATGAATATTAAAAGATTATTTGATGTTGCTTACTATGCACATGAAAAGTTCCCCAAAACGGACATGTTTGCGACCAAATATCAAGGTCAATGGAAGAAAACGTCAACTCAAGAATTTATTAATACTGGAAATAAGTTTTCAAGAGGTTTATTAAAACTAGGAATCAAGCCTGGAGATAAAATCGCAGTGATTACATCTGCAACGCGTACAGAATGGGCTGTTGTCGATTTTGGAAGCCTTCAAATTGGTGCGATTACGGTTCCTGTATATCCAACTATTTCACCCGCAGATTACGATTTCATTTTCAATAATGCTGAAGTAAAATATTGCTTAGTTTCGGATAAAGAACTCTTGGATAAAGTCAATGAAATTAAAGCCAATGTTACTTCATTAGAAGGTGTTTTTACTTTTGATGAAATTACGGGAGCTGCAAACTGGAAAGAAATTCTAAGTCTTGGTGAAGAAGAAGCTACACAAATTGAAGTGGATGATCTATCTAAAGCAATTAGTCCAGAAGACTTAGCAACAATTATTTATACATCAGGAACAACAGGAAGACCAAAAGGAGTTATGTTGACGCATGACAACATCGTTTCCAACGTATTGGCATCCATGGAGCGTATTCCTGTAAGAAAAGGTTTAGATTATAAAGAAACTCGAGCATTAAGTTTCTTGCCTATTTGTCATATTTTCGAAAGAATGTTGTTCTACTTATATCAATCCAATGGTTTTTCATTGTATTTCGCTGAAAGCATTGAAAAAATGGGCGAAAACATCAAGGAAGTTAAACCGCATTACATGACGGTTGTTCCTAGACTTTTAGAAAAAGTGTATGATAAAATTTACGACAAAGGTGTTTCTGCTGGTGGTTTGAAGGCAAAAATTTTCCTTTGGGCTTTAAGCGTTAATGAGGCTAAAAAAGAAATTTCAAAACCATCAGGTTTGAAAGAAATTATCGCCGATAAATTGGTGTTCAAAAAATGGCGTGAAGGACTAGGTGGTGAATTAGTGACTTTGGTTTCTGGATCTGCCGCTTTATCATCACGTTTGAATTTAATCTTCCAAAATGCGGGAATTCCCGTCTTAGAAGGTTATGGTTTGACGGAAACATCACCCGTAATTTCGGTGAACTCATTTGGAAAAATCAAAGTAGGAACCGTAGGTCACGTTCTTAATAATTTAAAAGTTAAAATTCAGGAAGACGGTGAAATTACCGTTAAAGGACCATCGGTATTCAAAGGCTATTTCAAAAATGAAGAAATGACCAAAGAAGTTTTCACAGAAGATGGTTTCTTTAGAACTGGTGATATTGGCCATATTGATGAGGAAGGTTTTTTAAAAATTACCGATCGTAAAAAGGAAATGTTCAAAACTTCAGGTGGAAAATACATTGCGCCGCAAATGATCGAAAACCAAGCAAAAGCTTCAAAATTTATTGAACAAATTATGGTTGTTGGTGATGGTGAAAAGATGCCTTGTGCCATCGTTCAACCGGACTTTGCATTTGCTAAGAATTGGGCTGCTTTGAAAGGTCACAAAATTGGAGACACGCCTCAAGAAATGGCACAAAGTCAAGTTCTGAAAGATCGTATTGAAAAAGAAATTCAAACGATGAACAAGAGTTTAGGAAACTGGGAACAGATTAAGAAAATAGAATTATCGCCGGAAGTTTGGTCAATTGAAGGAGGCGAATTAACGCCAACTCTAAAACTAAAACGTAAAGCGATTAAAGAAAAATATATGGACTTGTACAACAAATTGTACCATAAAGACTAACAAAGAAAAAGACCGCAATTTGCGGTCTTTTTTATTTTAAATCAATCAAAAATTAAGAGAACTTAATTACCGATTTCATTTTTTCGTTTTCTTCCATTACCAATTCGTCATCAACAAGGATTTTCCCAGAATGCTCATCAATAATGATTTTCTTTCTTTGTGCAAGTTCCATTTGCTTTTGTGGTGGAATTGTGAAGAAAGATCCCTTTGGAGCTCCTCTTTCTAATCCTACAACAGCAAGACCTGTGTTTGAGTTTTCACGGATTCTCTTATAAGACGCCAATAATCTTTCATCGATTAATGAAGCAAACTCGTCTGATTTTCCTAATAGGAAATCTTCTTCTTTCTGAGTTTCAGCGATAAGACCATCCAATTCTTCTTTTTTGAACTTTAGGTGGCTCTTAAGCTCGTCAATCTTCGTATCAAGATCTTCTAACTTTTGATTTTTATGCTCGATATTAACTCCGAATTCTTTGATTCTTTTTTCAGATAATTGAATTTCAAGATCTTGATATTCAATTTCTTTTTCCAAAGCCTCGTATTCTTTGTTATTACGTACGTTGTCTTGTTGCGTTTTGTACTTTTCAATAAGAGATTTCGCGTGGTTAATCACCTCGTTTTTCGTATTGATATCGTCATTTAAGCCTTTTGCTTCTTCACGAAACTTATCTGCTCTTTTTTCTAGGCCTTCGATTTCGATTTCCAAATCTTCCACTTCTACAGGAAGTTCCCCTCTTGTGTTTCGGATTTCGTCTAATCTAGAATCAATAATCTGAAGATCGTATAAAGCTCTTAGTTTATCTTCTACTGAAATTTCTGTGGTTTTCTTAGCCATATTTATAAAAAGTAATTAACAGGATTGGTATCCAAAATAGATTTTGAGATTGCAAATTTAGGAAATTTTTCCGACAATAAGTCAAATAATTGTTGACACACAAACTGTTCGGATTCAAAATGGCCAATATCGCCCAAAATGATTTTTCCTTCCGCCTGAAAAAAGTCGTGATATTTCAGATCGCCTGTAAGATAAACATCACAACCAACCGCTTTTGCTGCTGAAATTCCCGATGCACCACTTCCACCCAACACACCTACTTTTTTCACTTTCTTTCCCAATAAACTAGAATGTCGAATAATTGGAATTTTAAAAACATCCTTCACCATTTGAAGAAAATCAATTTCATCCATTTCTTCGGGAAGTTCACCAAATCTACCCAAACCCGTATAATTTGATGTATTGTTTAAAGAAAAAATTTGATACGCCACTTCTTCATACGGATGCGTTTTCTTCATCGTATAAACAACTTGATGTTCTAAATGGCTTTCAAAAACCACGGAAATCAACTGTTCTTGAACGTATTCTCGCTCGTTGATATTTCCTAAAAAAGGATTAGCTCCCGTTTTGGGTTTAAAACTTCCTTTTCCAGAAATGCTAAAACTACAGTCTTCATAAAAACCAATATTTCCCGCTCCCGCTTCAAACAAAGCGTCACGCAACATTCCTGCGTGTTGTTCTGGAACGTAAACTTCTAATTTTTTAAGATTATTAGATTTGGGCATTAAAATTTGTTGATTTTCCAATTTCAAAGCTTGGCAAATTCCATAATTAACACCATAATAATCATTGTCAAATGCTGTGTGAACTGCATAAATGGCAATTTTATTTTCAATAGCTTTCAAAACCGCACGTTCCACATAATTTTTTCCCGTAATCGACTTTAAACCTGAAAATATTATTGGGTGAAAAACAACAATCAAGTTTTTATTTTGTTCAATTGCTTCATCAACAACATTTTCCAACGCATCATGACAAACTAAAATTCCCGAAACTTCGCGATCAGGAACGCCACAAAGCAAGCCTACATTATCAAAATCTTCTGCCGTCGCAATCTTGAAAAGATGATTAAGTTGAGATACAACTTCCTTTAGAACCATTATTACTCTATTTTTTTACAATTTAACAAATTATTAGTTACTTTACCGAAAATTCGCAGAAAGATCGAACATGCATATTAGGCCCGAACATAATTTAAGACCCGTAAAGAACCCTTTTCTGAAGCAAATTTACAGAGTTATTTACTTTGCCGATACCCCAATGGGGAAACTTTTCGATATCATTTTGCTGGTTTTAATCGTGATATCAACTTCCATGGTAATGATAGAAACCGTTCCGTGGATTCAAGCCAAATATCATATTTACATTTTCAGAATTGAGTTTTTTATCACCATACTTTTCACAATAGAGTATTTCCTCAGGATAATTACGGTAAAAGACAAACGAGAATATATTTTCAGCACACTGGGTATTCTCGATTTACTTGCCATTGTTCCTTTCTTACTTAGTATTTTCTTTCCTGTATTGCATTATTTTGCAGTGATCCGAATGTTCCGAATGTTGCGAATTTTCCGAATTTTCAACTTGGCTGATTATATGGATGACTCGCAATATATTATGAGTGCGATGCGAAATAGTTCAAGAAAAATCTACATTTTCCTTCTATTCATCTCGGTATTCATCATCTTTATTGGTTGTATCATGTTTGTTGTGGAAGACGGCCAAAACGGTTTTACAAGCATCCCTCAGAGTATTTATTGGGCTGTTGTTACCATTACAACGGTTGGTTATGGCGACGTTTCTCCAACTACGGGGTTAGGAAAATTCATTTCTATCATTGTAATGCTTTGTGGTTATAGCATCATTGCTGTTCCCACGGGAATTGTTACTTCAGAATTGAAATATTCCCGAAGAAATTTTAAAAAACCATGCAACCGTTGTGGTAATGAGGAAGTTGATGGTGATGCACGTTTTTGTAAAAAATGCGGTGAGAAATTAGTTTAAAAAAAACAGCACCCAAGAAATTTGGATGCTGTAATCTCATAGAAGAGAAATAACTAATAACCTATAAAATTACGATTCTATAGTCTGTGAAATTAAAGCGTATCATCTACCACACCAAAATCGATGGTTAAAACGGGTTCGTAATACGTTTCAGATGATTCGCCAAGAAATAGCATAATACCATGGTCAATCATTGCTTGAGTAACTATTATTGGAGCAAGAACCAATTCATCTCTAACATAGGCAGGACCAGAAGATGCTTTAGATACTTTAAAAAACAAATCCTTAATTTTTGTTCCACCTGACTGATACAAAAAGGTAGAACTAACAATTGCATCCCCGGTATAAGCTGCAAATCTTGTAGAAGCAGCATTGGATGTATTTATGGGATATTTCAATGAAATATTGATGGTAATCGCATGTCCCAATAATTGCTGAGGAATATTAATTTTATTAGTCGTATTATTCCAAATAACAAAATTATTTAGAGGATTACTTTCTGTAGTTTCTGAAGCTGAATAATTACAACGAAATTGTTTTAAACTATTTCCAGAAGGAGATGTAATCCCTGTTCCGCCTTGTGGATAGGTATCCGAATCATTTAAAAGAATATTCATAGGCTTTATATGAGCCGAATAATAGTTGTTTGTTGTATTACTGCTGACCATATTCATCCAAACCGAACCATCCCAGTAAAAAAATCCTTTTCCCTTAAGATTAATTCCTTTTCCCGTTTGATTTGCCGTTGATGCTGCAGCCGTACAGTACACTAAATTTCCTTCAGCTGCATTTGCAGGAATTGGCATTGTAAAAATTTCGTCACCCGTAAATTTTGGGATTAGAATTCCTTCAACTTTAGTGGAAGGCGATTTTCCTATAATTTCTAAAGTTGTCGTTGGTGAAGTGGTGTTTACTCCAACTTGCGATTTAAATATACAAGGAAACAAAAGCCCAGAGAGGACTAGTAAATAAATCTTTTTCATTGTGTTTGGTATTAGTTTTTGTATCTTAAAGTTAAAAAACTACACCAACCAAACTAAAAAACAGTAAAATATCACCCGGAAGTGGAATTTCAGGTCTCTATTTATTCATTATGAGAAAATAAGAAAATCCTCATCAAATGAGTCTTTCGCTGCAGAATAACCGATTTCAAATATTTCATCTAAAACTTCGGTTTTGCGTTCGAACATTCCAAATTTTGCTAATTTTTTTGACGTAATAAACCAATCACAAAAAGAAAATTTATATAATTCGGTTCTATAAGATAATAAATCATAAGAACGTGTTACCACTGATTTTAGCGTTTTAAGGTACGAAATATCAATATCTTGAGGCGGAGAAACAAAGACGCCAATCATTTTTTCGCAATCTTCTTTGATAATGTCGGCGGGAAAATTATTCAGAACTCCTCCATCACTATAAATTTCATCACCAAGTATGTAAGGCGTTGTAATTCCCGGAACGGAACATGAAGCAATAATCGCATCGATAATTTTGAAATCTTGATCAAAAATCTTTTGTTTTCCTGAAACCAATTCCGTAGCAACAATACGCACTTCTTTGTCTAAATCTCCAATTTTCATATCTCCAAAAATTGGATCCAGATACACTCTAAAAATTTTGGAAGAAACCAAGCCTGGTTGATTAAAAGTAAAATGTTTCCAATTGAAAAAATAAACCGACTTGAAGAAATCTTTAATCTCTTGCGGACTTTTTCCAACGGCATACAAAGCTCCAACAATAGACCCTGCACTACAACAGGCTAATAAAGTAGGATCAATCCCTTTTTCATATAAAAATTTCAGAGCGCCTGCATGAGCAACACCTTTGGTTCCGCCGCCCGATAAAACCATTCCTATTTTTTCCATTTTCATTTTGATATCGAATCAAAAATACAAAAAACCATCGCGATTGCAGTG
>JAFAFC010000011.1 GCA_023423715.1 Bacteroidota bacterium | reverse complement strand
AAAAATATTTTCTTGGTTTGGGCCCCCCGCGGCCCCTCCCCCCCCCCTGGAACTTCATTTACATCGCTTCAATTGCTTTTAGAATTTCCTGTGTATTACTTTTCATTCCACCGATGTGACCGCCGCTCACTTCGAGCATTTTCTTCGGTTCGCTAGCATTGTCAAAAACTACTTTCCCTTGTTCAAAAAAGAAACTTTCATCTTTATCACTTCTGATAATCAGCTTTGGAAGGGTATTCAAATCTTTTAAATCTGTTTTCGCAGAATACGGAGAAACCAACATTTGCTGAATCATTTCTTTGTACTCAGGAGCATAAGCCATTGCAATATCTGTAAAAGATGACATCGGTGAGTCTAAAATTAATCCTGAAATTTTAGAAACATTATTTTTTGCTAAGTTCGCAGCAATTTGAGTTCCCAAAGAAGCTCCATAAATATATTTTTTCGTGTTTTTGATATCGTCTCTTTGAATTAACGCATCAAAAAACTTCTGAGCATCACTCTGAACATTTAAATGAGTTGGAATTCCTGTTGAGTTTCCATAACCTCTGAAATCTACCATTACCACTTGATATCCTGCATCAACTAAAGGTTTTGTAATGTATTGATACGTTGTTACATTTCCGGCAGCACCGTGAAAAAAAAATATCGTTTTTTTAATCTCTTTTTGGTTTGGCTTCACAATAAAAGCGGTAATAATATCAGACTCGACTGGAAATTTAACTTCTTCACCTTTATTTGAAAATTCGAACGGCTTCATTTCTTTGCTCGGTTGATAAAACTTGCTATCCATTTGAGCGTTAGAAAATCCGATGATAAATAAAAATAAAAGCGATAAAAGGTTTGTTGTTCTCATTATTTCTTGATTTTGTTGAGACAAATGTAGAACAGTACAGAAGCCAATCCTAAAAAATAATTCTGAATGGTAAATTTTAAAACCTGAATGGTAAAAATGACGAATTAAAGTCTAATCTCTTCAGTAGGATCCCAAAAAAGAGTTTTAAAATTCTGAATCTTATTGCCTTTTACTTCAACACCTTCTTGGTTGAGTTTTACAATAAATTCATCCAAACAAGAAGCGGTGATATAGCCACAAGCTCCACAAACACGGTGCGCAGGAAAATCAACATCATAATTTCGAAGCGCATTTCCGACGTGTCGAGAATGATTTGGGAAGCCAACAGCTTTTGCAATCGCGCCATACGTCGTCACGCGACCTTCCGGAATCATTTGGATAATTTCAAAAACTTGATCTTTAAATTGCTGATTCATCCATTAAAATTACACAATTTAACTTGGCAACAATAAACTTCCGTCGCCGTAACTTAAAAATCGGAAATCATTTTGGAAAGCGTATTCGTAAATTTCTTTCCACTTATCGCCTATTAAAGCCGAAACCAACAACAATAATGTCGATTGCGGTTGATGGAAGTTGGTCACCAAACCTTTTGCTATTTTAAATTGATAAGAAGGCGCAATAATAATTTCCGTTTCCACAGAAATATGGGTTTGATTATTCATTTTTAGCCAATCAATAAAGGCTTTTAAAGCATCTTCTGCTAAAACTAAATCTTTCGTTTCATAAGGTTCCCATTGCGTTACTTTTAATTTTTCAACAGAAATAGTAGGATTGTGAGCAATTTTATTTCCCATCCAATAGATACTTTCCACTGTTCGCATCGATGTTGTACCAACAGGAATAACCGGTTGATCAATTTTGGAAAGCAAATTTTCTAGAAACTCCAATGTAATATTCATACATTCTGAATGCATGATATGATCTTCCATTGTTTCTGTTTTCACTGGTTTGAACGTTCCAGCACCAACGTGTAGCGTTATAAACAAAGTTGAAATTCCATTTTCAGAAAGATCATCTAAAATACGTTTTGTGAAATGCAAACCAGCGGTTGGAGCCGCTACAGAACCATCATGTTCGGAATATACCGTCTGATAGGTTTCTTCATCGGTTTTATCGGCAATTCGTTTGATGTATGGTGGAAGTGGTGTTACTCCAGCTGCATCGACAACATCGGCAAAAGGTAATTCCTCGGGCGTCCATGCTAATTTCACCACATACGAATCGGGTAATTTCTCCATAATTTCTGCCGAAAGTTCCACTTGTACTCCATTGACTTGAAGTTTTTTTGTGAGTTGTGGCTTTCTCCATTTTGCCACTTTTCCAATAAGGCATGTCCACAAAACAGAACCTTTTTTCTGAAAACACGCTTCATAATTCACATTTTCACCATGAGGTTCCAAACAGAAAACTTCAATAGTCGCGCCCGTTTCGTTCTGAAAGAAAATGCGTGACTTAATCACTTTTGTGTCGTTGAAAACTAAAACAGAGTCTTTCGGTAAATACGACGAAATATGTTGATAAATATCCTGCGAAATTTCACCATTTTTATACACCAATAATTTGGAAGAATCTCTTGGATTAGCAGGATTGTACGCTATTTTTTCGTTGGGCAAATCGTAAGTAAAATCTTCGATTTTCAGTTCTCGTGGATGCATCCTGCAAATTTCTGAAAAACTTTTGTTTTTAAATAATTTTTCGCCATTAGATTAGCATATTCAATAGAACCTCCTATTTTTAGGTATTTTTCATATCTAATAAAATGATGATATTTGAGAATTATATATTTAGCCAAAAGATGAAGTTGTTTTTACTGTATTTCTTTTTGTTGTTTTCAACTCTTTCAAACGCACAACATATATCAAATAAAAAACAAGTTGACAGCCTTACAACGCTGCTTAAAACCTCAAAATCCGATAGTGTAAAAACGCGCATTGCTTTTTTATTATCTGATCATTGGAGCTATACCGACAGTATAAAATCTAAACAATATCTACTTCAAGGTGATAAAACCGTTGGGACAAATTCCTATTTAAAAGCAGTTTCTGCATTCTACGAAGCCAATTATTTGTTTGATGTTAATCCAGAAAAAGCAAGTAAGAAGTTTCTTGAAAGCGAAAAAATGTTTTCAAAATTCAATACGACGGAAGCGTATAAATTTCGAGCTCGTGCTTGGCGAAGTTATGGGGTCCTTTTGCAATTGAAAAACAATGAAAAAGGCATGATGGAGACTATACAGAACAAAGCTATTCCACTTGCGGAAAAAGCGAATGCGCATGATCTAGTAGGAATTTATTACACGGATATCGGTATGGTGTTGATGAATCAATTACTTTACAAACAAGCTGAAGAAAAGCTGCAAAAAGCCGAAGAAATTCTTGAAAATAGTAAGGCTGATTTGGATCGTCTTCTTGTTGCAAAAATTTATCGAGCCAGAACCCTTTGCTTTTTAAAACAGCCGAAACAAGCAAAAGTAATTATTGACCAGACGGATAAGCTATTGCAAAAACGACCGCTTTCTGATATTCATTTGGATAATTTGCTTAATAAAAGTTTGTACTATCGAATGGTTAATCAGAACGAAAAAGCGGCAAAAATCTTAAAAGAAGGAATACAAATAGCAGATAAATTAGGAAATACGATACAGAAAAACAGTTTGCAATATCAATTATACAAAGTCTATACAGAACTCAACCAATACAATAATGCTTTAGATGCTTTAAAGAAAACGTATGACAATAAGGTGTATGATTTCACCGAAGAACAAGCGATGTTCAGCTATGAATTTTCGAATACGTATGAAAAGTTGAATGATTACAAAAACGCCTATTTATGGCAAAAAAAATACAGTACCATTCGCGATACCATGTATGCTAAAAACCTAAAAGAGGAAATTGCAAAAACAGAATTAAAATTTAACAACACCGTAAAAGAAAAAAAAATACTTCAATTAGAATCCGAAAAAAAAGAAGCTCTTCTAAGACAAAAAAATCAAAATCTACTTAATTGGTTACTCGGAATTGGAATTTGTGTTTTCTGTTTAGCTCTTATTTTTGTTGGCTTATTGTATCGAAATCATAAGCGAAATTCAAAATTCGAACTCAAGGAAATACAACAAGAGAAAAAGTTACAACTTGTAAAAGCAATGATGGAAGGCGAAGAAACCGAAAGACAACGTATTGCAAGGGACCTTCACGATGGGCTGGGCGGAACTTTATCTGGAATCAAAATAAAATTATCGGGGCAACAAAATCCAAAAACAAACCCTGTTTTGGATGAAACCATTCATCAGCTCGAAAAATCGATCGATGAATTGAGACGAATTTCTAGAAACATGATGCCCGAAACCCTTGTTCGTTCCGGTTTGAAGATTGCGTTGGTCGATCTACAACATTCTTTAACGACTCAAGACACAAAAGTTGAGTTGCAAACGAACGATTTTGATGCGAATATGAAACTCAATTCACAAGTTAACATTTATCGTATTGTTCAAGAACTTTTGATAAATTCGATTAAACACGGCGAAGCCAAACACGTTTTGATCCAATGCATCCAAAACGAAAAAACTTTTTTCATCACGATTGAAGATAATGGTAAAGGATTTGATCGTTCTAAAACGCCTATTTCCAAAGGAATTGGTTTAGAAAATGTAAAAAATCGCGTTACCTACCTCAACGGAAAAATTGATATTGATAGCGCAATCAATCAAGGAACCACAATAAATATCGAAGTGTATGTCTGAAAACCCGAAAATCATCGCGATTGTAGATGATCATCCTATTGTTGTTGATGGTTTGAAATCCCTTTTGCAGTCGGTAAACAAGTATGAAGTAATCAGTTTCTTCAATGGAAAATCGGTGATTGAAGCCTTTCAAACTCAAAAAATAGACATTATTCTTCTTGATATCGTTTTGCCAGATGGAAATGGAGTTGATTTTTGCAAAGAAATAAAAACATTAAGTCCAGATACAATCATCATTGGTTTTAGCAATCAGGCAGAACAAAGTACGATTAATACGATGTTACAAAACGGCGCTTCTGGCTTTATTCTGAAAAGTGCTCCCTCGGAAGAAATTTTAGACGGGATCGAAGAAGCTGCTAAAGGAAAAATGATTTTGAATGACGAAATCCGCAAATTGATGTTCGAAACTTCTAAAAATGAATTCCCATCAATCACCAAGAGAGAAAAACAACTTATCGAACTTTTAGCCCAAGGAAAAACAACGGCGATTATTGCCGATGAGCTATTCCTTAGCCGTTTCACTGTGGACACCTACAGAAAAAATCTTCTCCAAAAATTCGATGTAAAAAACACCTCCGAATTACTAATGCTTCTCGTTCAGAATAAAATGATCTAGCAAAACACCCTAACATTAGGAGGGTGAAAAACCCTAATCATTGGTATTGTATAAGGTACGGCTTGCCTATAATTTTGTTATAGTAATTTTAAAAGTAAATATTATGAAAACAGAATTTGCATTACTACTACTATTTGTTGGTTTAGGAATTAATCAACTTCGTGCTCAAAGTATTTTTGACAAAGTAGATAATTTAATAAATAAAGCTGATAGAGCAGGAAATACAGCGGATCGTGCTTCAAAAACAGGCGGTAAAGTTGCTGGTGTTTTTGGAAAGAAAAAAAAGACCGAAGAAAATAACGCAACAACGAAAGAAAACAATTCCGTTTCCAAAACCATCATTACAATTTCAAATGCTCCTTTAGAGACCATTAATGATTTAAAATCATCAATAGAATCGGTTAAAGGCGTTGAATCTGTACAGTCAAAATTCAACAAATCAAAATCTACTATTACGGTAAATCATGAAGGTTCAACAGAAGATTTGTATAAAAAATTGCAAAAAACAAATAAAATTACCTTCTCTGACAAGAATGTTCTTGAGTTAGAAGAAGGTGTAATTTCTTTAAAATTATAATGATGAAAAAAATAAAAAAAGTACAATACTATTTAGCTTTTGCCATCTTCTCTCTAATGATTTTCGGAGCTTGCAGTAATGGTGACGATGATGTGAATGATGAAGTAAGCTTTTTAAGATGTAAAATCGATGGCAAACTTCGTGAATTTAACTATAGTTTAAGTGCAAACGACAGACCTGATGATTTTAATTCTATCCATTTTGTAACCATTGGCGGTTTAGAAGAGAAAGATCCTGCAAAATCTCCAGGGTTCGATTTTCAATTAGTGTCAGACGACGGCGCTAAGGAAGCCACATATACGGTTGCAAATGGTCAGGGTCCAGAACTTATTGGTCAATATTACATTCAAACTAGCAATGGTACTACAAGTTATAGAGCAAATGGAAATGATGGTTCATCATTTACATTAACCATTACAAGTATTACAAAATGGGGTGTAAAGGGAACTTTCTCAGGAGTTTTACGTCATGCTGACACTTATATGACCGTTACAGATGGTGAGTTTGCGGCTCCATACAACTAAAATTAAATATTTTATTGAGTTAACGTATTTAAATTAAAAACTCAATATTCTTTAGAAAATGAGTAGTGAAAAAAATTAGGGTAGAATAATTTAATGAAGATATCTCATGAAAAATATAGCGATAATCCCCATACTGTTACTTTGTAGTCTATTTTCAAACGCGCAAAACAGAGTTGAAGAAAAGATTTTTCCAACCCAAAAATTTGATGCCGAAGCAGCTCGAATCGGTTTAGCAAAAGGCACGACCACATTAAAGGGAAAAGCAATAACAAAAGCGACACCAGGTAAAAGCAAACAATGGGTAATAGGCGCTCCCTCTCTTATTGGCATCAACGTTACGGTGGAACTATTTCCTTACACACCTTATTTTGACGAATGGTACAATCTGAAAAAGAAAAAAGAAAATCTAAGAAAAAATAAGATTGTTTACATGGATACTGAAGCATACAAATACAAATTAACTGCAGTAACAAACGAAAAAGGAGTATTTGAATTCCCCAACATGAAACCAGGAAAATATATTTTATTTACCATAATTCCTTGGAAAGAAGGCGTTTCAAAAAGATATTACAACGGAAGTCAATTTGATGGAAATTCGGGACGAATGGTCAACTATTATACCGACGAAAATTACACGATTCAGCAACATTCTAGAGTCATGCGAATAATTGAAATTGAAGAAGGAAAATCCGAAGTAACTCAACATTTAAGATAAATTACAAAAAAGACAAGTATGAAAAGTAGAACGAACACAATTCTGGTTTTCCTTTTTGCATTAATAGCTTTCACGTTTACAAGCTGCAGTAATGGAAGCGATGATGACATTGCAGGTGCCGGAAGTGAAACATTAAAAGCGACCATAAATGGAAAAGAAGTTGTTTATACTAATGTGAGAGCACGATGGGTAGATAACAGCAATTATCTTGAAATAATCGGTAAGCACGACAATACGAATTTGATGATTACAATTTTGACAGATGCCGAAAAAGTACCAGCCGGATCGTATTCTTTAGACGATAATACGCCGTATTCTATTCTGGCTGTCCATAACGAGATGCTAGAAAACAACCAGCAAAAAAATCATACAGCATCTAGAGGAACAACTTGGAACGATGAATTTTCATTCAAAATAGATGAGATTTCTTCATCCCATGTTAAAGGAAGTTTTTCAGGAGTTATGGTGGTTGGTCAAGCATCACAAGTTCTTAGTACAATGACCGTTGAAAATGGATCTTTCAATATTCCTCTAGCAAAGTAATTTCAATTAAAAAAAAGATTCATGGAATATTTACATATAAAAAGGGCGATGCAAAAAATACTGTTCCTATTGGCGATCGGACTTTCTCTTCACTCATATTCGCAATACCAAGAAGACGATTACGCATCTGGAGAAAAGATTTTTCCATCGCTCAAATTCGATGAAGCTGAAGCAAGAAATGCCTTAGCAAAAGGTACCACAACCTTGAAGGGAAAAGCATTTACGAAACGGAGAGATCCTTTGGGTTTTAAAAATCCGTTTGCGGATAAAATTTATGCAAATCAAATCACGGTAGAACTTTTCCCTTACACAGCATATTATGCCGAATGGTATGATCTGAAAAGAAAAAAAGAAAAAGTAAAGAAGAACAAGATTGTTTACATGGATTCCAAGGCTTATGAAAATCGATTAACCTGTGTTACAAACAAAGTTGGCGACTTTACGTTTCCCGAGATGAAGCCCGGAAAATACATACTCGTGGGAACGCTTCCTTGGAATGAAACCGGATATAATGATCGGTATAACGGGTCTCAATTCGATGGTAATTCAGGTAGAACGATCAACTATTATCGTAGAGAACATTACAGAATTACCCATAGTGATTTTCTGATGGAAATTATCGAAATTAAAGAAGGAGAAAAGCTTGTAAAAGCAGATCTCAAATAACGTAACTCTCTATTTTTAAATTTTAACACGAAACTTCTACAATGCTGTAGAAGTTTTTTTGATTTAAATAAATTGCAAACCATCGTAAATTCTACCATTTTTTCCCTAGTTTGTTCCCTCAAATCAACATCAAATAAAAATGGAAAACACGGCAAAAAGAGAATACCTACCCTGGATTGATCTTTTACGAATTTTAGCTTGCTTTATGGTTGTCATTTCGCATAGTTGTGATGCTTTTGTAGGAACTTTTGACGGAAGTTCAACGTTTGTGACTGGCGTTTTTTGGGGAAGCCTTGTTCGCTCTTGCGTTACTCTATTTGCGATGATGTCAGGGATTTTGCTATTTCCTGTAACCACCGATTTAGCCACATTCTATAAAAAAAGAATCAAAAGAATCGTGGTTCCATTAATTTTTTGGTCGATTATGCTTCCCATCTGTTTTTACATGTATCTAAATTTCATTAAAAGCAGTAATAGCGCATTAATCGACATGAATAATTTTACAATTGAAGCCACGTTAACTAAAATCTATACGGCTGTTTTCAATTTCAATTACGACACAACGCCTTTATGGTATATTTATATGCTTGTTGGTTTGTATTTAATCATTCCTATTTTCGGTGTTTGGATTAATCATGCGAGCAAAAAAGACCTCAAAATATTCTTAAGCTTCTGGATCATTTCTTTATTTATTCCGTATATAAAAATGCTAGCTCCAGCGCTTGGCTTTCCAGGAAACTGGGGGAACAACGGTATTTGGGGCGTCAGTAATTGGAACGAATTCGGGACGTTCTATTATTTTTCTGGGTTTTTAGGCTACATTATTTTAGCATATTATCTTCTTAAATATCCTTTAAATTGGTCTTGGAAAAAGACATTAAGCATCGCTATTCCTACATTTTTAGTTGGCTTCGCAATAACGATCTCTGGATTTTTGTTGATCCAAAAATATTATCCAGCTGATGTTGCTAATCTGGAGCAAGTTTGGTATTTCTGCAGCATTAATGTTGCGATGATGACTTTTGCTTTGTTCATCGTTTTTCAAAAATTGAATATAAAACCATCAGCCATAATTAAAAAGGTTTCGGCGGCAACTTTTGGAATTTTCCTTTCGCATTTTATTATCGTTCAAATGTTAACCGATGTATTTTTAGATTTGAATACGCTCCCAACAACGGTAAAGATACTATCGATTGCTATTTTAGGATTTCTTATTAGTTATGTCATAACTTTGGCTTTTGATTCGAATCGTTTTACAAGACGATTTGTGAAATAGTGTAAAAAATAAACTATGAAGAAGACATTTTTTAAATTTTTGAATAAAATTACTCGAGTCGTTTTACCCAAATTCGCTAAGAAAGATCCTTTGAAATTAACAAAATTTGAAAAGATTTTGTTGGGAATTAAATACTATGTTTTGATTAATTCGTTGGATGATTAGTGATTTCGCGTGAGGGATGCGGCGGGTGCGACCGAAGGGAGCAGTGCAAAGCACCGAAGCGAAGCGAAGCCCAAAGCAGCCCGACCCGAGCAGCAGGAAAGGTTTGGCGAGGGGCACGCCCAAAAAAAATGCCCAACACAAGGTTGAGCAAATAATATATTTGTTTGAGATGCTTCGACAAGCTCAGCATGACATTTAATTAAGAATTCTCCAAAATGTATGTAAACATCAATGGTGCGCAAATAGTTGCGTCTGATTCCACGATGTATTTTGGTGTATCGATATCCAATTTCCCCCAAGTGATTTTCTCGTTCGGAACTGCTCCTGAATACGATCCATAAGAGGTTGTAGAGTCTGAAATCTGACAGAAATACGACCAGAAAGGTACGTCTTCCCACTCCAAATCTTGGTACATCATCGGAACTACACAAATTGGGAAATCTCCAGCGATACCTCCACCAATTTGGAAGAATCCAACTCCTTTTCCACCTGAATTTGCACGATACCACTCTGTTAAGTAAATCATATATTCGATACCTGATTTTACGGTGTGAACGTTCAATTTTCCTTTGATAACGTTAGAAGTAAAGATATTTCCTGTTGTAGAATCTTCCCATCCTGGACAAACGATTGGTAAGTTTTTCTCCGCCGCCGCTACAATCCAAGAATCTTTAGGGTCGATTTCATAGTATTGTTCTAAAACTCCAGAATTCACCACTTGATATAAGAATTCGTGTGGGAAATATCTCTCTCCTTTTGCTTCGGCTGCATGCCAAACATCTTCCAAATGCGTTTGCAATCTTCTGAAAGCCTCCTCTTCTGGAATACAAGTATCGGTAACACGGTTGTAGTGTTGGTCTAAAAGTTCTCTTTCCTGCTCCGGCGTCAAATCACGGTAGTTAGGAACTCTTTTATAATGCGAATGTGCAACAAGATTCATTACATCTTCCTCCAAGTTGGCACCTGTACAAGAAATAATATCTACTTTCCCTTGACGAATCATGTCCGCAAGAATTTTACCCATTTCTGCCGTTGACATTGCACCAGCAAGAGTAATCATCATTTTCCCGCCATCTTTTAGGTGGGCAACATAACCTTTAGACGCGTCTACAAGCGCAGCTGCGTTAAAGTGTAAATAGTACTTTTCAAGAAATTCTGAAATTGGTCTATTGCTCATTTTTGAAATTTGTTTTTGCAAAGATAAGGATTAGATGTTAGAATCAAATCAAGCAACACGAGACATAAGGTTAAACGTACTTAATACAGAAAAATCTTTTCTCGTTAATCTAGATTGTTACTTAATCGTTGCTCCACCATCCACAGCTAAGTTTACACCAGAAATATAACGAGATTCATCCGATGCTAAAAACAAAGCTGCATCCGCAATATCTTGAGCAAGTCCAAAATCCTTAAGCGGAATGATGCTTTCAAAATATGCTTTAACTTCTGGCTTATTGAGATGTTCTTCACTCATCGGAGTCATGATATACCCTGGATTAATGGCATTCACACGGATTTTCATTGGTCCAAAATCAACAGCTGCCGCTCGTGTAATGGCCGACGCACCTCCCTTAGAAGCGGTATAAACGCCAGGGCCAGACATTCCCGTGAGTGCTGCAATGGAAGAAATATTAACAATACTTCCACCCTTTTTTTCCATTGTTGGAAGTACCGATTGCATACCCAACATTATGCTATTTAAATTAATTGCATATGCGTTCGACCAAGTTTCTTCCGTTTGTTCCATAAAAGGTTTCGGAATTGAAATTCCCGCATTGTTGATTAAAATATCGATCGTTCCAAATGTTGAAAGCGTTTTCGGAACCACTTCATCAAACCAAGCAGCTCTGGAAGAAACATCATGCTGAATAGCAATAGCATCACCACCATTTTGTTTTATTTTCTCAACCAACGCTTCTAATTTTTCCAATTGAATATCCGTTGCTACAATTTTAGCACCTTCTTTTGCAAATGTATAAACCATCGCTTCGCCCATACCAGAAGCCGCTCCAGTAATAATGGCTATTTTATTTTGAAGTCTCATAATAGAAAAATTTTAGATTTCTATTATGGATGGAAATTTTATACCAAACCTGCACTTCGCAATGTGATAAAAACTAGTATTTGAATTTCCGATTTTCCTTCTTTTCAGAATGTTGCTTTTTCTGATTTAAGCGTTTTTCTTTGGAACCTTTTGTTGGTTTTGTCGCCTTTCGTTTTTTGGGAACAAACAAAGCTTTATCCACCACAACAAGCATTTTTTCGGTTACAATTTCTTTGTTTTCTAATTGCGAACGTGATTCCTGCGAACTCATTTGAAGAAACCCTTCGGAATTGATTTTATTTTTAAGTTTTTCTAAAATCAAAACCTTTTCTTCTTCCGAAAAATACTGAGAAGCAGATACGTTCCATTTAGCCGAAACCATAGTTTCCACTTTGTTGACGTTCTGTCCACCTGCACCGCTACTTCGAGCGGTTTTGTATTGTATTTCGGATGCGAAGTTTTTCATTTTATAATGGTACAAAGATAAAATTTAAGAATTCTTTTTGAGATTTTAAATTATAAAAAAATCATCCAAATGGATGATCTTTAGTTTATAAAAAAGTACAATGAAGTTTTAGTTTGCGGGAAAAGCAATTATGGTCGTTTCGCCCCAAAAAGAATAACCTAACCAATTCCAGTTATTCGTTTGATCATAACCTCCCCAAAATGTAGGAGTTCGGGTAACAAGATAATATGTTTTTGAAGCGCTAGACGTATTCTGAATCAACGTATTGCCTTTTGCAACACCATAAATATATACATAAGGACCACCTAATTCATTTCCATATAAAGCATCAGGAGTCAGAAAATAAGTTCCATCTGCTTTTTTTTCAGCCCAAGAAAACCTTGCGTAAAATCCTTTATCTTTGGTTCCACTTGAGCTAACGGTTCCACTTGAGTAAGTTGCTAAAAGTAATGTAGAATTTATTAACCATCTTCCAGGTTCCAAAGTGACTTGACGGTTAATATAAGCCATATCGCTGGATACTCTCCCTGTAAATCCTCCACCATCTGATAGAACAACCTTCGTTTGCAAACGTGCTTTCCAATTGGCATCTCCAGTTGAATTTATAGAAGTTAACATTTTACCGTCACCTTCAGTTCCATCAGCTAGTCTAAACCCCTTTGCAAACGATACAGATTTTATATTCATTTTAACACTCGGAGCTAGTTCACCAATCCCCATTCTACCGGTATTTGTGACCACAACATCATTATCTATCATTGCAGAAGACAAAGGTATTTGCTTATTATCCTTGGCTCCATCAATATGAAAAAGCTGTTGCGGTTTATTTGTATTAATTCCCATTTGTGCTGAAAATGTAGCCGGAATTAATACTAAAAAAAAGAAATTCTTCATAATCTTAATTTGCGGGATAAGCTACAATTGAATTTTCAATACTCGTACCACTTCCTAAACCATTCCAATTTGCAGAATAACTTCCAAAAATATCAGGATTGGTTACATTCAAATAAAAAGTTTTATCAGATGAAGTAGTATTATTAATTAATGTTCCACCGTTAGCTGAGGCTGTAGGTGCAACATAAACACCAGAAACTAAATTCCCAATAATATTTGTATTATCGTTAGAATTCTGAAGCGGACTCCAAGCCAATCTTACCCAAGCACCTTGATTTCCCGTCGGAGTAGGTGTTGCTTTCAAAACTATATTGGTTAAAACCAACCATTTACCAGGTGGTAAGGTAATTGAAGCGCCAATGTAATAATTACCTGAAGTTACAGCACTATTTATTCCCGATCCAAAGTTTCCTAAAACAACTTGTGTTGTAGCTTTCCAACTTGCGTTTCCACCAGCATCGGACATAAGAACGTAATTTGCGCTCTGAGAACCATCTACTAACTTAAATGCTGGAGTTGTGGAAGAAACAATTTCTAATTTTCTCGTTGGTGTAATAGTTCCAATCCCTACATTTCCTGAAGAAGTCACAATGACATCATTACTAATTTGAGTTGCTGTAGGCGTTGCAGGTGGCAAATTATCTTTGGCACCGTCAATATGGAATGTACCTAATGGATTATTTGTATTAACACCTACTTGTGCCGAGAAATTTACAATAGAAGCAAAGCCTATTGTTGCATAAATAATTTTCTTTTTCATCCTAATTTGTATTTTTAAAATTTTAATATACTTTCATTCTTTCTGATAATCATTTTACAAAATCATTTCAATTTTCAAAAAGAATAATGGTATACGAAAATTTTTTGCGAATGTACAATTCGGGACTTTTAATAAGCAGAAAAATGTTATTTGGATTCAGGAATTTATATAACTAAAATTACATGATAACAGACACGTTATCAGACCTGTTAATTTGTAAAATACATAAAAATTAAAAAACAGAAATTTATCAAAAAAAGTATCAAAAAGCAGCAAGTAAAATAGAACTGATAAAACCTTTCTTAAACTTCAATTGAGCCAAACTATAATTCGCTTTTTTAACAACGAAAAGATACGACTTGTTGTTCGAAAAACATAAAATTAGTTATGTATTTACTTTTATTTTTCGTGGTGTTTTTTGCAAATAATAAGCGGTTACCAACAGAAATAATTAAATCCTTTACTTATCCAACAAATTTTGAAGCTTAATTCGATTCACCTTTCCATTAGGCGTCCTTGGAATTTCATCAACGAAAATAATTTCTTTAGGCTTATGAAAGGATTTTTCGAATTTGAGATTTGAGATTTGAGATTTGAGATTTTCTTGAGACTCCAAATTCGAAACTCCCAACTCTTCAATCACTAAAACTAATTTCTGTCCCAAAATCTCATCTGGAATCCCTAAAAACACAACTTCATTTGGAATTTCTTTTTTAACTAAGCCTTCTAATTCTTCAGGAAAAATTTTTGCTCCACCCGAATTGATCACATTATCCACTCGACCTAAAAACCGGAATTGTTTTTCATTAATAATTTCAACCAAATCATTGGTCTGCAAAATTTCAGAATTAAGTTCTGGAGCGTTGATTTTTAAACAACCGCGATCGTCTTGCGAAATAGAAATCCTTTCAAACAATGAAAAGTACATTTCTTCGATTGGGAAAATCTGGCGCAAACCAATATGTGAAAGCGTTTCTGACATTCCGTACGTTTCGAAAATCTGATTTTTTAATTTGAGATTTGAGATTTGAGATTTGAGATTTGTAGAAACAGAAGCTCCACCGATAATTAACTTTTTAATCAAATGCAATTTGTCCAGCGAATTTTCCACTTGCAAAGGCGTCATAGCGCAGAAATCTATTTCTTGTTTTAGATTTTCTAATGGTTTTAGTGACGGATCTGAAATGGTTAATTTCAAATTCCTAAAAAGAGAGCGCACTACCATCATTTTCCCTGAAATGTATTCAATAGGTAAACACAATAAAGCGGAATTACCATCTTTCAAATCAAGAAAGTCACACGTTTTTTTTGCCGAAGCTAACATTCTCGATTTCTCAATTTCGAAAATTTTCGGAGTTCCTGTCGAGCCCGAAGTTTGAACCTCTACTTTTTCCGAATCCGAAAACCACGAATTAATAAAAATTTGTACTTTTTTTTCGAATTCTGAATTAGGTTGTAATTCTTTTATTTTGAGATTTTTAAAGTCAATTGTTTGCATAAAGCCCATGATTGAGGGATAAAATTATCAATAATTTTTTAGAAAAGACTTGCAAATACAGAAAAACGTTGTATATTTGCACCACAATAAACGACAGACCCATGGTGTAACGGTAGCACTCCGGTTTTTGGTACCGTCTGTCGGGGTTCGAATCCCTGTGGGTCTACAAACCATCTGATTTTTCAGATGGTTTTTTTATTAAAAAAATCTGAGAAATGCTTCTCAGATTTTCTATTATTCGTATTCAGACTCATCATTTGGTGAGTCCTCTTCATCAAAATCGTCTTCCCACTCATTTTCGTCTTCCCAATATAAATCTTCATCATCACTATCGCCATCAACGTCATCGAAAGAAGCTGTATCTACTTGAAAATTCATCGCATACTTCGCTTTAATTGCATCGATAACTTCCTGAAACTTTATCAATTCTTCAATCTCATCTTCAAACGCATCTTTTCCAATGACTTCAAGTCGATTAAGGTCATTTTTAACGCTCCATTCCAAATCATGAACTAACGGTTGAATATTGGAATTCCCTGATTTCAATTGCTGAATAACCTCTTGCAACTGACGACGATATTCAACATGATTATCTTCAAAACTATTCATCGTATTTATCAATTAAAAAGCCTTCCGAAGAAGGCTCGTATTTTACATTCTATTAACTGTTCCTATCCCAAGTAATCTCAAAGATTTTTGAATTGTTTTCCCTGTTAATTCAGACAAAAACAAACGGAATTTTTTCACATTTTCATCTTCATTATTCAAAATCGGGTTGTTTTGATAAAATCCATTATAGGTTTTCACCAAATCATAAACGTAATTCGCTACATGCGCCGGACTTAAACTAGCAGCCGCTCTCGCTACAGTATCTTTATACTCAGACAAAACGGAAATCAGTTCCTTCTCATACTCATTTGGAACAATTTCTTTGGAATACGTTTCATAACCCGCCTCTGCTCTAGCCAAAAGCGATTGAATTCGAGCGTACGTATATTGAATAAAAGGACCTGTATTTCCATTGAAATCAATACTTTCTTCCGGGTTGAAAAGCATTTTCTTCTTAGGATCTACTTTCAACATGAAGTACTTCAAAGCTCCTAAACCAACCGTTTCATACGATTTTTCTTTCTCTTCGTCAGTCAGATTCTCTAGCTTTCCAAGTTCTTGCGCCTTCATTTTTGCCGTTTCATACATTTCTTGCATTAAATCATCTGCATCTACAACCGTTCCTTCACGCGACTTCATTTTACCATGAGGAAGCTCTACCATTCCATACGACAAATGGTATAGTTGATCCGCCCATTGATAACCCAATTTCTTTAAAATTTTAAATAAAACTTGGAAATGGTAATCTTGCTCGTTTCCTACGGTATAAATCAATCGCTGGATATCATTTTCTTTGAAACGCTCAACAGCAGTTCCCAAATCTTGAGTCATATACACCGAAGTTCCGTCACCACGAAGCAATAATTTTTGATCTAAACCTTCGTCTGTAAGATCCACCCAAACCGATCCATCATCTTTCTTAAAGAAAATTTTCTTATTCAAACCTTCTTGAATAATATCTTTTCCAAGAATATAAGTTTGACTTTCGTATTGAACTTGATCGAACTGAACTCCTAATCTGCTATACGTTTGGTTGAAACCTGCGTATACCCACGAGTTCATCATGTTCCATAAATCACGAACCGTTTGATCTTCCTTCTCCCAATCTAACAACATATTCTGAGCGGCCAAAATAGAAGGCGCTTGCTTTTTCGCTTGTTCTTCTTCTACACCTTGGCTTTTCAGGTCTTCAATTTCTTTTTTATAATTTTTGTCGAATTCTACATAGTAATTTCCCACCAATTTATCACCTTTCAAACCTGTAGATTCGGGAGTTTCTCCGTTTCCATACTCTCGCCAAGCCAACATAGACTTACAAATATGGATTCCACGATCGTTGATGATTTGAGTTTTAATTACCTTATATCCATCTTCCTGCAGAATGGATGCAATGGAGAATCCCAACAAATTATTACGAATATGACCTAAGTGAAGCGGTTTATTGGTATTCGGAGAAGAATACTCCACCATTACTGTTTCGTTTTTAGGTTGAATATCATCAAACCTATCAACAATGGTAGAAAGTGTGTCAACAAATAAAGAATCCTTTAATTTTAAATTTAAAAAGCCTTTAACAATGTTGTAGCTTTCAATATAATCGGAATTCGAAAGTTCATTTCCCAATTCTGTTGCAATCCCATCGGGACTTTTCTTCAAAAGCTTCACCAATGGAAATGTAACCACGGTAAAGTCGCCTTCAAAATCGGGTTTTGTTTTTTGCAACTCAAGCTCTACATCTTGTAATTGATAGAGATTAAGCAAGGATTTTTGTATTTCTTTTTGTAGTATTTCTTTAGAATTCATCTGAAAATATTGTCCCGCAAAGATACAAAATAAAAAAACCAAATCTAGCCATAACAAAAGGGCTGCATGAAAATCATACAGCCCTCAGAGTTTAACTAAAAAGTTTTATGGTTTTTTAACCAAAGTCATAGATCTACCAGTAAACTGTTTGTTTACAGTATACTTGATCACCATAGTTCCTGTAACTGGATCTACAGTACCAGTACCACTAGCAGCATAACCCATACCTGTAAGGTCTGCATCAATTACTGTTAGTTTTCCACAAACATCACTGATAATAAAGCCATAGTCAGATGCGAAAGCATTATCTCTACTAATTCTATAAGACCCGTCGCCATAATCTGCATCAACAGATTTTACCGTTACGTTTCTAGTTGGTGTGTTAGTATAGTAATAATTTCCTGCTAAAGCTGAAGCACAAATACCTGTAAGGTTGATATTCATTGTACCTCTATTGTTAGATGCAGTTTCAGAAGATTCTTTAATTTTAATCACTAAAGGAATCGCTTTTGTCGTACTCAGTTTTGCTGTGTTGACTTGGATCAACAAGTTTCCTGAGTTACTTCCCGCTGGAATATGAATTTCTTTACTCGGGATAGTTACTTCTACACCATCTTTAGCAACCGATGAAGGATCAACTTCTATTGTTGCAGTAACGTCTTTATCTAACGGAAGACCTTTACCCCCAAAATATTGCACAGGAATAATGTAATCTCTTACTTTTCCATTTGCAAAGAATGTAACATCCGCAGTACTCTTAGGAAACTGAACCACGATAGGACCATTTCCAAAATCTAGTTTTTCATCCTCAAGTAAACAAGAACTTAGCGTCAAAAGGCTAAATAAAACTAGAAATATATTTATACTTATTTTTTTCATAATAATTAGACTATTAGATTAACGTTGCCAAAAGATTTTCTGATTGAAAGCTGTTTCTGGCGTTTGTGTAGGAACATTATTAGAGTTGGTTGCAACTTCACTTACAGGAATCAACAATCTGTAAGGTCTTGTTGTTCTACCAGATTCTGCCGGAATTGGCAATCCTTTAGGAAAACCTGTTCTGTTATATTCAAACCAAGACTCAATTGATGACGTACCATTTAAAGCTGCCCATTTCTGCGTAATGATTGCTTCAATCTTATCAGAAGACGTCGCAAAGTTTACATTTTGTATTGCTTGAGCTAAATACGTATTTGCTTCAACTGTTGCATTTTCAACTCCTAGGAATGTAAATGATTCTTGAACCGCTTTGTTATATAAAGCCTCTGCATTTCCAGCTAAGAATCCTCTTTGAACCGCTTCAGCTTGTAAAAATAACGCTTCAGACAAAAGCATTAATGGCTGATCTTGAGTAGGAGTCTTGATAAGACCTGGTCCAACTTTAGATAAATCATTAGATGTAAAACCTACCCCTGGTAAAGTTGTTTTTTGAGGAGCACCTTTGAAAGCACCACCTGTTTTTGCAGGAGCATACAATCTCGCCAATCTCTTATCGTTATTATTAGTAAAGAAATCAATAGCGGTATCCGTTGCTACAGTAAAGTCATTTCTATCTGTTTGATTCCCTGTACTCGCTGCCTTAAACAATCCATAGAAAGGGTTTAATTTACCAGCATTATCTGAGTAAAAAGTTGCTCCAGCAACACTTACGTTAGCCGTAATAAAGCCTTTTCCGTTAGCCGTAATTTTTGCAATCTCGTCTTTAATAAAAGAATCTTGTTTAGTATTGGTTAACCTCATCAACAATCTTAATTTAACGGTGTTTGCAAATTTTTGCCACTTCACAACGTCACCACCAAAAATAATATCTTTAGCACCTGGATTTTCAGCAGTTAAAGGCATATTATCTAACGCCTTAACAACATCTGTCATCTTTAGGATAAGATCCTTATAGATGTCTTCAGCTTTGTCGTACTTCGGAGTTAGATTATTCTGTCTTTGATTAGCCTCCGTATAAGGTACATCACCATACGTATCTACCAAATGTTGATACTGGTATGCTTTCAAGATTGTTGAAATCCCTTTGTAATACGAATAATCAATTACACCAGCTGGATCTGTGAAATTTTCAACATACGTTAAATTTTTGAATACATTTAAATACGATGTCGTAAAAATTCCAGTTTGAAATGTTGACGTAATCTGATATCTTGTAAAATCCTGATTTGCAGACCAGTTTGATGGCGTAGCCCAATTATACATGAAATACTGTCCAACAATTGTCATTGTGGTTGCATTAAGATTAACTAATTGATCTTGAGCAACAGGCAATGTTAACCCCGGATTACTCACCGATGGATTATTCGGGTTTTCATTAACATCATAAAACTCATCTTTACAACTTACTACTGCAGAGAGTGTAAGCAATGCAAAAACTGATTTAAGTATATATTTTTTCATTTTCATTATATTAAAAATTTGCAGTTAATTTAAATCCAATAATTCTTGTAGGTGGCGTCTGTGCTTGGTTACCAATACCAATTGCATTTCCTGTTGTAAAGTTAAATTCTGGATCTGATAATACATTCGTTTTAGGTAAGAACATAAATGGATTTCTTGCGTAAACTCCAAAAGTAAGTCCTGTAAGTCCCATGCTCTGTACTAAATTCTTGTTCATATCATACGATAATGAAATCTCTCTAATCTTTATTGCTGAGGCATCTGAAACGTAATTTTCTTTTACAGTGTTATATTCATCCCAGAATGCATTTCCTCCTCCAGATGTTAATCTATCAGTATTCGCTATGAATCCTCCATTACCATCTGAATATGACGAGTTAGGAAATACAAACGGCATTCTACCAGAAGAAGCACTATGCTCTGACAAACCTGTAAATTCTAATAAATCTCCTAATTGATTGTAGAAAACATGTCCTGTTCTATAATCTGCAGCAACATATAATTTGAATCCTTTATAACCGATTGTTGTATTAAGACCATAAATAGATGATGGAGTTGTTTTACCCATATCTTTCAATCCACTTGCAATAATAGGGTCCCCATCATCACCAACAATTACTCTTCCTTGAGGATCTCTCTCGTAATGTGTTGTTTTAATGATTGTAAATGGTCTTCCTAAAACAGCATAAATATAAGCTGCCTCTGCATAACCACCTAAACTTACTTCATCTACACCTTCAATTAGGTTTTCAACCATTGAACCGTAGTATGAGTAGTTAAAGCCAACATCCCAAGTGAATTTTGGTTTTCTAATAATTCCTAAATTCAAATCCGCTTCAATACCTTCACTCATCATATCTCCAATATTGGTAGTATATGAATTCGCTCCAGAAGCAACAGAAGTTGTAAATGCTAAGATTTGTTTTGTTGTATTTGTTCTGAACGCAGTAAGGTTAGCTGTAATTCTATTATTTAAGAAACCTAATTCTAACCCAACTTCTTTAGAAAGGGTAAATTCTGGACTTAAGTTTGGATCAGTAGCACCGTTACCTTGAGTTAATCCTGGCAATGCACCATGTGGGAAACCTGCAGCAGTACCAAATGTTTCATTGATTCTGTACGGATCTGTATCTTTTCCTGACCTTGTAATGTTAGCACTTAGTTTCATATAACTAAGTCCCTTAGCCGTAACCATTCCTGGGAAAGCACTAGACGCGATGAAAGAGATACCTCCACCTGGATACCAATAGGATCTATTCTCTTTACTTAAAGCGGAACTCACGTCATTTCTAACAGATCCGTTTAAGAATAAAAAATCTTTAAATCCGATTGTTGCATCCCCATAGAAACCAATTTTTCTATATTTAGATTCACTTTCTCCACCTCCTAATTCACCAGTTCTTGTAGAAACATTCCAGAAATCTGGAATAATAAGGTTAGAACCTGAAACGTTAATAGAGTTCGCGTTTTCAATTCTTACGTTATAACCAACGTTGGCTTTCAAATTGAACGATTCCGAAATATCCTTATCCATACTGATTAAGAAATCCGAATTGAATCTATCCGTCGTTGTTTGGGAAGTCGAAGTTGATGCTCCATATTCATCCATTGTTGAATAGGTATGTTCTAATTCAAAAGCATATCGCAGCGCTCCCAAGTTTGTTTTTACTCTTTGATTATTGAAAGTATAACCAACAATTAATTTCGCAGACAACCAATCATTGAAATCATATTTCATATCTCCAATGAATGTAAATTCATTAAATTTAGACATCTGTCTGTTGTTATCTACGATGAAATAAGGGTTTTCATAGAATCTGTAGTATGAAACTTCATTTCTAGTGTAATACCCATCTCTCCAATTTTTCATTTGAGTTAATGGAATATGCATTGGTGTATTCAAGATATTCCAATACAAAGGACGTCCTTGTCTTCCTGCAGCCGTAGGAACTACATCTGATTTTGAAGTAAAGAATGAAAAGTTACCATTGTACTCAAGATTTCCAACTCTTTTACCAGCCTTCAATCTTACGTTAGTTCTATTATACTCATCTTTTGGAACAATACCCGCTTTATCAAAGAAGTCCACAGAGAATAACATATTAGAATCTCTATCACCACTAGAAACTGTAATACCATTACGATATCCCATTCCTGTGTCAAAAAAATTCTTATGATTATTCTTAATAGGTCTGAAAGGAACCATCCAAACGTCTCCATTATCATACGTTTCTGAAGCTGGAACTAAACTACCATCGTATCTAGGACCCCAGTTTACGTTTTCTAAAGGATATAAGGTACCGTCAGGAAAACCTCCAACCCCAAATTCGGATTGCATCTTCGGCATAAACGAAACAGATTCTGCTTCTACAGCAGAGTTTAAAGTCACTTTTAAGCGGTCAGATTTTCCTTTTTTCGTTGTAATAACGATAACCCCATTCGATGCATCGGAACCATATAATGCCGATGCATTAGCCCCTTTAAGAACAGTAACTTCCTGAATATCATCAGGGTTAATCCTGTCTAAAACGCCTCGTGGAGCAGGAAAACCATCAACGACTACTAAAGCTTCGTTGTCTCCCCCAATACTTCTAAAACCTCTTAAAATAACTCTTGTTGAAGGGTTAACACCATTATTAACGACATTAACATTCAAACCTGAAACCTTACCAATCATTACTGATGCAGCGTTAGTTGCATTTGTTGCTGTAAGATCCTCGTCTTTAACTCTACTTACCGAGTAAGACATCTCTTTTGGTTTTCTTTTAATACCGATTGCAGTTACTACAACTTCATCGATATCTCTTGTTTTAGTTGTATCTGTTTGCGCATTGGCAACCACAAAAGCGGATGTTAGCACTACAGCTAAAACATTTGTTGTTAGTTTCTTCATATCAAATTAAATTTTTCGTTACAAATATGTATATTTCTGTTAAAATAACCAAATATTTTGTTAAAAAATTCATAAAACATAAAAATAACTAACAATAAGTTGCTTTTAAACCAATTTTTATTACAAATAACTAGTTTATCTAAAATTTTATCTGAAATACAGTAATAATCAATCACTTATTACTGTGAATTAAAAAAAAAAATTAAAAATTGTTAAAAAAAATACTACTTAAGACTGTAGTTATAAAAATAAAGCCGTTGAAAAACGGCTTTATTACTATTTTAAAAAATTTAAGTTTGATTAAAATTTATCCCAAAACAATTTAGTTTGCTGCTCATCACCACCAATCGCAGTAGCTGCTTGCTCGTAATTTGTTTTGTTCAAGTTACGCTCTGTTACAGGATACGTAAACCTCTTAGGAATCGGAGTTTGCGTTGCTGCAGGAAGCTTAAGCGCTGGCGCATCATACTTTCTGTAAACAGACCATGCTTCAAAACCTCTGTTATACATCGCAATCCAGAATTGTTTTCCAATTTTCTGCTTCCACGTTCCAGCTGCTGTTGCATAGTTAACATCCGGTCTCGCCAAATACGTTGCGATATCCGCAGCAGGAACTCCCCAATAATCTAAACTCGCTGCAACTCCTTGAGTGTAATAAACCGCAGCTGTTAATGGAACATTATATCCTCTTTCTTTAGCTTCTGCTAACAAGAATGAAATCTCTGAAAAATCCATCAAATCACCCTTCAGGTTTCTTGTAAAGAACAATGGACCGATATGCGTGAACTCTGTATAAGTATTGAAATCTCCATAAACCCCACCTTTATATGGTGTTTTATTATTGTCAAAGAAAATCTCTCTTCTTGGATCTGCAAGATCATTCATATAATTTACAAACGTATCCGATGGTAAGAAATCTTGTCTTCCACTTAATACCAAATCCGCATATAATGGATTCGCATTTGTTGTATTATCTTCGTACGCCAATGTAAAGTTATCTTGGTTAGAAGCAATTAGCCCTTTTGCTACTGCTGCTTCCGCTTCTGCTTTAGATAAAGCTGGATCAGCATCAGCGATTCTCATTGCCAATTTGAAACGTAAAGAAGCTGCTAACTTTTTCCATTTTGAATGATCTCCATTGAAGATAAAATCATTTTCTAAACCATCTGATGAAGCATCAATATCATTATAAGCCGCTGTAACTTTCGTTAACAAATCTTTATAAATAGTCGCCGCATCATCATATTTTGGTAACGTCCCATCAACTCCAGCTAACGCCTCTGTGTACGGAATATTTCCAAATAAATCTACCAATTGTTGCCAAGTATAAACTTCTACAATTGTAATATACGCTGCTTGGTTTTTCTTTTCACCTTCTAGCAAATTATGATCCGCATTTACCGATTCTTTTGCTTTTTTCAAATCGTATAGAACATTCATATACACTCTGTTCCAGTGCGTATCAGGAATACTTCTATTACGAATATCAAAGTTCGTTTCTTCAACATACTGCGTTTCCGTCCATTGTTGCGCCACTAATCTAAAGATATTAGCATTAACATTGGTATTTCCCATTTGGTCGAATAAACTTTTCACTCCATTGGTAAAAAGGAAACTTCCTGGTACTTCCGACGGATTTTTTGGATCTTCATTAAGATTAGCATAATCTTGATCAGTACAAGCTGTAATAGACAATGCTATCAAGGATCCTAATATTATTTTTTTCATTTCGTTTCTAAATTTTAAAATTCAACTTTGATACTAGCACCAATTTCTCTAAATGAAGGGTGCGCCCCGTTTTGGAATCCCATTAAGTTACCATTTCCAATTGTTGCTTCAGGATCTGAGTATGGCATATTTTTATGGATGATCCATAAGTTTCTACCAATTAATGAGAATGTCATATTATCAATAAATGAATTTCCAAACATCTCTTTCGGAAGTCTATAAGAAACCGTTACGTTTCTCAACTTCACAAATGAACCATCGTAAACATGCATTGCTTCTGGACCTCCGTAGAAACCATATGCGTTTGTATAATTGGACATCTGTGTACGAATGTCGTTAGGTGAACCATCTGCTTTCACCCCTGGCAAGATAACACCACCACCTTGAGCAACTGGTAATCTTTTTAAGTTTCCTAACTCGTTAACTCCTGCAGTTTCTTGATACAAACCTGTTGCAAGTCCGAATGCCATATCTTGAGAATATACATCACCTCCTTTCTTGAAGTCAACTAAGAAGCTTAAGCTAAAGTTCTTGTACTTCAAAGTATTCATGATACTTCCTCTCCAATCTGGAACAGCATCACCAATTACTTCCTGAGGATCGTCGCTCACTAAATATTTACCATTAGCTCCTACAACTCTTTGTCCATCAAGATAAACATAGTTCGTTCCTCTCAATGTTCCTGTAGATTCTCCTAGCATCGCACCAGTAGTAACATTCCACATTGATCCGAATTCTAAGAATGTACTTTCACCGAAGATATGAGTCACTTTAGATTTGTTTTTAGACCAGTTTCCTGTTAATTCCCAAGTGAAGTTTTCGTTTTTTACTGGAACAACCGTTAATCTCGCTTCAATACCTTTGTTTTCAATATCTCCAGCATTAACCCACATACTTGTAAATCCAGATGCACCAGAAATATCCGTAGGCGTAATTAAGTCTTCTGTTTTTTGTTTGTAAACAGAAACGTCGAAACTAATTCTATTTTTGAAGAAAGCCATTTCTAAACCAGCTTCCATTTCTGTCATAAATTCAGGCTTCAAATATGGGTTATTTGACGTAGATGGCGAGGTAGCATTAAACGAACCATTGAATGCAGGGTTTAATGTATATGTATTATACAATCTGTATTCACCTGTATCGTTACCTACTTTCGCGTAGTTGAATCTCAACTTACCAAAGTTGATTTTATCTTTATTATTCAATAATTCTGAGAACACTAAACTCGCAGATCCTGAGTAATACCAATACGTGTTGTTATCTTTAGGTAAAGCTGATGAACGGTCTCTTCTTACGGAACCATCTAAGAACAACATGTTTTTGTATCCTAAACTTGCTTGTGCGAATAATCCGTCAACACTTTTTCTTCCGTAAAAATCGGTAACGTTATTTTCAGTTAACGGTTCAGCAGTATTAGAGATTGAATACAATCCTGGCACTTTCAATCCACCATTAGTAACTGCAGAGTTTCCGTAACGTCCGTTTCTTCTTAAGTTGAAACCAATATTACCTGTTAAATTTAAATCGTCGCTTAAATCTTTATCAATATTCAAGATGGCATCGTAGTTCATTTCATACACCTTTTGTTGTAAGAAATAATACTCTCCTTTTCCTCCATTCGCTAAACGACCTTGGTCAGACGATCCAATCGCAACTCTCTCTTCTCTTAAATCATCAAAAGAGTCAAACGTATATCTTCCCATTGCACTTAACCAATCCGTGAACTTATAGTTCAAACCAAAGTTTCCGAAATAACGATTTCTTTTATCTGTTTGGAAGTTTTGATATCTGTTAAAATAGAAGTTATCCGTATAACCAACTGCTTGTGACTCATAATCTTTAATGTTCCACGTCATGTTTTGCCCTGTCAAGTCATACGCTTGTCTTTGCTTATCCATATCAACAGAAAGGTTCCACCATTGTCTGAAACCTTGCATTGGGTTTCTCGTTTCGTAACCTGTATACACTCTTCCTTTACCATTGGTATTAGAGTAAGTTAAGCTACCAAATACATTCAATTTTTCTGTTAAGTTATAATCCGCAGAGAAATCTAATGTATTTCTTTTGATATTACTATTTACTAAAGCTCCTTCTTGCAAGAAGTTCGTAAATCCTAATCTAAATTTTCCACTTTCGTTACCTCCAGAAAAAGCAACTGAATTTTGATAGGTTGCAGCTGTGTTCCAAATAGAATTTGGGTTCTTACCAGCAACCCAAGCCGTAGGCTTTAAATAACCTGGCAATTGAGGATATTGAGAATCCCAATTATATACCATCATGTTCGGGTCGAACTTCGTACCAAAAGAAGCATCATCGTAAGTATATACAATGTTTTTATCTTCTACACCATCGCCATTAATATCACCAGCATAAAATGAACTACCCGTGTAACCTCCACCGTATTGGTTTTGGTATTTTGGTAACGTCTCACGATCTACAAAACCGTAGGTTGCAGAACTATTGAATTCTACACCGATTTTTCTTGATCTTTTACCTTTTTTAGTAGTAATCATGATAACCCCGTTCATCCCTCGTGATCCGTAAAGCGCAGATGCAGCAGCACCTTTCAATACGTTTACACTTTCGATGTCATTCGGGTTGATATCCGCCATACCATTGGAGTAGTCGTAACCACCTCCACCTTGACCAATTCCAGATTGGTTAAACGTGTCATTGTTAATAGGTGTACCATCAACAACAATTAACGCTTGGTTACTTGAAGTCAAAGATTTTACACCACGAATCACCATGTTCGCAGAACCACCCATAGTACCAGATTGGGTAATATTCAAACCTGCAACTTGTCCTGCTAATGCATCAGAAACGTTTGCAACAGGAACTTGCGAAACCTGATCTCCTTTTACTTCTGTGGTTGCGTAACCAAGAGATCTTTTCTCTCTTTTGATACCGAGTGCTGTAACAACTACACCCTCGATTTCAGTAGTTTTAGTTGAATCTGTTTGCGCATTCATCATCACAAAAGATGACGATAGCACCACAGCTAAAACACTTGATGTTAGTTTCTTCATATCAAATTAAATTTTTCGTTACAAATATGTGGATTAAAGTTAAAATAGACAAATAATTTGTTAAAAAAATCAAAAAAATCGACTATATTTACACATCTTATAATTTTTAACATTATTAAGATCGCAGAATTATGAATTTAATAAAAAGTCATACCAATAATTACATTGAAGCGGGTTGCGACGAAGTTGGTAGAGGATGCCTTTGTGGACCTGTAGTTGCAGCAGCTGTAATTTTGGCTCCGAATTTTGAAAATGAGTTTGTTAATGATTCTAAAAAATTAACATTTAAAATGCGAAATGATCTTGACCAATTCATTAAAGACAATGTTCAAGAATACGCCATTGCAGAACTTCCACCGACATTTATTGATGAGCACAATATCTTAAATGCAAGTATTCATGCGATGCACCTTGCACTGGATCAACTAAAAACAAGACCTGAATTCATCTTGGTGGATGGTAATAAATTCAAACCGTATAATTTCATTCCACACGAATGCATTATTAAAGGAGACTCTAAATATTTAAGCATTGCTTGCGCCTCTATTCTTGCAAAAAATTATCGGGACAAATTACTTATTGAACTTCATGAAGAATTTCCCGAGTATGGCTGGAACAAAAATATGGGCTACGCAACGAAACAACATCGAGAAGCTTTAAACAAATACGGACCAACGATACATCATCGGAAATCGTTCCGATTAGATTATTCAGAATAAAAAAGTCCGAAACTTTGTTTCGGACTTTTTTATTTTATAATACTGAACAAATTAATCGTTGTTCTTATTTTTTGTTTCTTGCTTTTTCAGCAGCTTTTTGTTGCTCTTGAGCCTGTTCCATCATTTCACGCATTCTCTTTTGGAATTTACCCTCTTTCTTCGGCTTTTCCTTATTGGCTTGGATTTGAGCATGAATTTTCTTTTCATCTAAAATCCAATATTTAATAACGAGAATGATAATAATGTTAATCGCATTCGACACGAAATAATACCAAGATAAACCTGATGCTGCCGAGTTCAAAAAGAAGAAGAATGTAATTGGGAAAATATACATTAACACTTTCATATTCGGCATTCCTTCTTGTTGTGGTTGCTGCATTTGCCCTGTCGTCATAACCGTATAGATAAGAACTACTGCCGTACACGCTACCGCAAAAATACTGATGTGATCCCATCCGAAAAACGGAATTTGGAATGGCAATTTAATCAAATCATCATATGCTGTAAGATCTTTTGCAAACCAGAAACTCTTACCACGAAGATCAATAAAGTTCGGGAAGAAACGGAATAAGGCATAGAAAATAGGAATCTGAAGCAACGCCGGTAAACATCCCGCAAACTGGTTCACACCCGCCTTTCGATAGACAGCCATTGTCTCTTGCTGCTTCTTCATCGGATCCGCATTCTTATATTTTTCGTTTACCTCATCAATTTCTGGACGGATAACACGCATCATTGCACTTAACTTGTGCTGTTTGAACATTACTGGTGATAAAATCAACTTTACAATGATTGTCATAAGGAAGATCACCCAACCGGCAGTTATTCCCCAAGAAGCAATCAGGTTATACATCGGAATGAAGAACAAACGGTTCATCGCCCCAATAAATGACCATCCTAAAGGTAGGATTTCGTCAAAATTCTTATTGTATTCTTTTAATAAAGGTAAGTCCAAAGGCATAAAATACCATGTGAAATCCTGATTTAATTCACCACCGTGAAGTGCTACACTTCCACTGTAGTTCATTTTCTTCAAATATTCTCCTGCGTCAACATTCTCTTGAAAACCCTTACTGTTTGTAAATCCATTTTTTGCTTCAATTACCGATGCAAAAAACTGTTGTTTTACACCAATCCAGTTCAATGTTTCCTTAGTTTCATCCATGTCTGTTCTTCCGTCATAATCATAATCTTTATAATTATTGAACGCATACGAGAACTCGGAATGCGTCTGTTCTTGAGAACGTCCTTTTTCCATTTTACGAACGCTATAATCCCAAACAAAATCCGAAGTTGGTGAATTCGTAAGTTGTGCTAAACCTTGTGTTTTAACTTTAAAATCAACCGTATATTTTGGTAGTAAGGTATAAACAAACTGAATTGTCGCACCATTATTAGAATGAGTAAATGTTACGACATTTCCAGCAACCGTTGGCGTAAACACCAAATCTTTGGTATTAATAACCTTTCCAGTTTTATCTTTGAATTGAAATCCGTACGAAGAAGAATTGTTCGCTATCAAGTTTAATGGAAGATCAGCAGTATCCGATTTTTCGTCGTACGCTTTATATTGCGATAATTCTACTTTAGAAAGTTGACCTCCTAAACTTGAAAACTCCAAATTCAATTCAGAATTTTTAAGGTTTACATTTTGGATGGCAGCGGGTTGCACTGTTCCATTCAGTTGAGCAGCGGGAGCCGCAGGAGTTTTAGAAGCAGTAACCTTTTCTGTTTTCGCTTTTTGAGCTTGTAACTCTTGCTCTTCTTTCATTTGCTTGTTCTGAAAATAGAACATCGAAGCAATCAAAAGAATCGAAAAAATAACGAAACTGATTAACTGATTTTTGTCAAGACCGGATTTCTGTTGCATTGTTAAATTCTTAAAAATGGATATTCTTCAACTCTATCAAAACAATACCAATATTTTGCATAGAATTAAAGGCGGACAAAATTACTGATTTTTTTTGGGATTCCTTTGTGAAATGGCGTGAAATAAAAATCACCCAAAAATTGGGTGATTTTATGTTTCTATTTTGAACTTGCTGCCTTAATAAGCGCTTTGAAAAGCGGATGCGGCGTAAGTACTGTACTTTTATATTCTGGATGGTATTGCACCCCAACATAAAACGGGTGATCTTTCAATTCTAACGTCTCTACAAGTCCCGTATCAGGATTGATTCCCGTTGGAACTAAACCATTCTTTTCAAAATCGTTTTTAAACTCTGAATTGAACTCATAACGATGTCTATGTCTTTCGGAAATATTCTTCGCGCCGTAGATTTCTGCTAATTTCGAACCTTGCTTCAATGTACATTTCCAAGCTCCCAAACGCATCGTTCCACCTTTATCAACCACATTTTTCTGATCTTCCATTAATGAAATAACCGGTTCCGGAGTTGATGTATCAAATTCCATCGAATTGGCTTTTGTTAAACCTAAAACATTTCGCGCAAATTCAATGGTCATAATCTGCATTCCCAAACAAATTCCTAAAAGCGGAATATTGTTCGTTCTTGCATAATTCGCTGCTTCAATTTTACCTTCGATACCACGATCTCCAAAACCTGGAGCAATTAACATTCCATCAATTCCTTTAAAAGTTTCAGCTACGTTTTCTGCCGTAATATCTCCACTATACACCCAACGAACTTTTACTTCCGTATCCAAGTCTGCTCCTGCATGAATAAATGCTTCTGCAATTGATTTATAAGAATCTTGCAAACTCACATATTTTCCAACCAAAGCAATTTCTACGGATTTTTTCGGGCTTTTATGTTTTTTCAAAAACGTTTTCCAATCACTAAGATCCGCTGTTTTATCATTGTTAAGACCTAGTTCTTTCAACACAACATCGTCGAAATTCTGCTTTTGAAGATAGATAGGAACTTCATAAATCGTGTCCATATCCATACATTCAATCACGTTTTCGATTCCAACATTACAGAATTGCGCCAATTTGGCACGAAGGTCTTTTGCAATTTTATGCTCTGTACGGCAAACCAAAACATCCGCCATAATTCCGCTTTCCATCAATTGACGAACGGAATGCTGCGAAGGTTTTGTTTTCAACTCGCCACTAGAAGCTAAATACGGCAATAATGTTAAATGGATAACCATCGAGTTGTTTTCACCCAACTCCCATTTCAACTGACGAACCGATTCAATATACGGTAACGATTCAATATCACCCACGGTACCACCGATTTCTGTGATGATGATATCGTAATTTTCTTTCGCAAGAATCTTAATACGTCTTTTAATTTCGTTGGTGATATGCGGAATAACCTGAACGGTTTTCCCCAAAAAGTCTCCTTTTCTTTCTTTTTCGATTACAGTTTGATAGATTCTTCCCGTAGTCACATTATTATTCTGCGAAGTTTTCGAATTCAGAAAACGCTCATAATGTCCCAAGTCTAAATCGGTTTCGGCACCATCTTCCGTTACATAACATTCACCATGCTCATACGGATTTAAAGTTCCTGGATCGATATTGATATAAGGATCTAATTTTTGAATAGTGACGTTGTATCCTCGGGATTTTAGAAGTAGGCCAAGTGAAGCGGAAACAATTCCTTTACCAAGTGAAGAAGTAACACCCCCTGTAACGAAGATGTATTTGGTATTCTTTTTACTCATTAGATTTAGGTTTGTGCAAAGTTAAAGGAAAAAGAGATACAAGGCAATTTTTCGCCCATCTTAATTCTTTATCTTTCTAAACCGTACGGAAGCGCTTGTAAATCGGCTTTCCAGTCTTTACCGAACTTTTTAGTTAAAAAATCACCAATGATTTTATTGTTTTGAGACGTTTGTTCCATCAAGGTTTCCGTCATCACACAACCCAAATTTGTAAACTCAACGCCGTACTTTTCAGAAAACGCTTTATCGAACATAGGACTAATTCCAAATGAAATAAAACGCGCTTTCTTCTCTTTAATTCTCTGTTCTACGTTAGAACTATCTAAAGTTGTATCTATCATCGTTTTGTTTTTGTGAATTTGAATTTTTACAACATCGTTTGATTTCGAAATTATTTTTGGATGAAAAACAATCGCAGAAACTGATTTATTTTTTGGAATAAAAACAAATTTGTAATCTCCTTTCTCTAAGTAAATATCGACATTTTTTTCGTCATCAATCGTAAACGACTTATTTAGTTTTGGAATTTTTAGAGTTCCACCTTCAAAGGTTTCGCCTGATAGATTCTCAACTTCAACTTTCACCCTCAAAGGCGCAAGACCAAAACTCAATAGCAATAATAAAGCAAAGACAAAACTAAAATAAGACCATTTCATATCGTGATTTTAAACTTTGATTCTTTTTATTCGATTTAGTTAAATCGCATTGACAAAATGATTTCACAAAATTCAAGAAACCCAAAGATTTTCTAAAAAAATCCCCAAACTTTCGCTTGGGAATTTCAAATTGTACCGTGATTTTATTTTAAGCCTGAGGCTCGTTTGAACCATTTTCGCCTTCTTTTTTATCAGAATTTGGAGTTGGATTTTCCGGCTTTTCTTCTTTTTTAACTTCCGGTTTCGGAGTTGCTTTCGCTTTAATTTCTACGATTTTTTCTTTAATCGCATTAGGATCTTCGCCTTTTAAATAATTCGGAAGATTAAGTCCCGCCATGTTGAACAAATCATTCAATGGTGGAACCGATTTCATCATTCCAGAAACGAAATTTGCCGTTGACGTTTGCCCATTTCCACCTTCGGAACCGTTATCCCAAACCGTTACTTTATCAATCTTAATTCCTTTTACCGCTTCCACTTGCGTTTTCACCAACTCAGGAAGTTTCTCTAGAATCAATAATTGGAACGCCGAATTGGTATCACCACCAGCAGCTTTCACCACTTGATCGTAACCTTCCGCTTGTTTCGTAAGGATTTCATACAAACCTTTCGCTTCGGCTTCCATTTTTGCATAGGTCGCATCGGCTTCCCCTTTTGCTTGCAGTCGAATGCGCTCTGCCGCCGCTTCTGCTTCGATAATTGCTTTTTGTTTTGCAATTTCTGCTGGAACAACAATATTCGCATTTTGAGTAGAACGCTCTCTTTCCGCACGAGCTGCTTCCGCTCTTTGTTCTGCTACGTACGATTCTTCTAAAGCTTTTGCCGCTTGAACTTTCTCAGCTGCGGTTGCCACTTTTAAAGCTTCTGCTTCGCGCTCTCTTCTTTCAGCATCCGAGTTTGCAATGGTAATTTTGGCTTCGTTTTCCCCTTTAATTGCAATGGAATTCGCCAAAGACGTCGCAATTCTCGCATCTCTAGCCGCTTCGGCTTGACCAATCGCTTGATCCTTATCAGCTGCCGCAATACTTACTTCTTTATCTTTACTTGTAATCGCAATTTTAACGTCACGATCTCGGTTGTACTCTGCAATGGTAATGTCTTTTTGACGGTCCGCATCTGCTTTACCCGTTTCCCCCATTTTCTCCTGCTCCGCAACACTCACTTTCGCTTCGTTAATTGCTTTTGCAGCCGCTTCTTTTCCTAAAGCTTCAATATATCCAGACTCGTCTTTAATATCGGTAATGTTGACGTTAATTAACTTCAAACCAATTTTACGAAGTTCGGTATCAACGTTGTTTGAAATATTTTCTAGCAACTTATCACGATCCGAGTTAATTTCCTCAATCGTCATCATCGCAATAACCAAACGCAATTGACCGAAAAGAATATCCTTAGAAAGTTCTTGAATTTGTTCCGGCGCAAGACCTAGTAATCTTTCTGCCGCATTCCCCATTTGATCAGGCTCCGTAGAAATCGCAATGGTAAAACGACAAGGAACATCTACCCGAATATTTTGTCTTGAAAGCGCATTGGTTAAATTGGCCTCGATAGACATCGGTTTTAAATCCAAATACGCAAAATCCTGAATAACGGGCCAAATAAAGGCTCCACCACCATGGATACACTTTGCAGATTTTCCGCCTGTACGCCCATAAATAACCAAAATTTTGTCCGAAGGACATCGCTTATAGCGTGAAATTAGGGCAACGAATGTCACAAATAAGACAAACACCACCACAATAATAATAGAAAATTCTCCCAGCATGTTTTTTTAAGTTTATTTAATTTATTTTTTTTACGATCAAGACCTCATCAACTACTTTATCAACTTTAACAACAGTTCCTGTCGAAAGCTTTTCACCATGTTCCGTCATAGCAGAAAGTTCAACAAAAGAACCATTAACACTTAATTGAATTTTTCCTTTACCCGTCATATTTTCAGGAATGGGAACGTAAACTTCGCCATTAAGATTAACCACTTTTTGAATGTTAAATGTATTGTCTTCGGATAGTTTTAAAATCTGCTTTATCAAAAGAAAAAACAGGAAAACCATGACAAGCCCCACAACTACGGCTAAAGCAATGAGTAAAAATTGATTAGATATCGATTGATAGAACGCAACACCCGTCCATCCAAAACCTAAAAGGAAATTAATTAAATTTCGGAGGGAAAAAAACTGAAACGGTGCGTCAACATGGTCTAAATTCCCATCAAAATCTGCACTAATTCCGTCGGTATCACCACCGCCTAGAAAAGTCATTATCGTTTGAATGAGAAAAATAAGACTGCTCACAAGAGCAACATACCAAAACCCTTTTAACAGCGGCTCGGCATTGGATAAAAATTCGAACATTTTAGATGTGTTTTACAATTTAATTTCAATCTTAAATATACTACTTTCTAAGAAATTTTGAATAAAAAGATAAAAAAAACCTTCACTAAAAAGTGAAGGTTTTCATATAATCAATTATTTACCATTACATCATTCCTGGCATACCACCGCCCATTGGCATTGCTGATTCGTCTTTCTTAACTTCCGTGATTACACATTCCGTTGTTAAAAGCATTCCCGCAACTGAAGCCGCGTTTTCTAGAGCAACTCTTGTTACTTTAGTTGGGTCGATAATTCCTGCTTCTAGCATGTTTACATACTCGTCTGTTTTCGCATTGTATCCGAAATCTCCGTTACCTTCTGCAACTTTAGCAACGATAACCGAACCTTCCCCACCTGCATTAGCAACGATTTGTCTCAACGGCTCCTCGATTGCTCTTTTTACGATTTTGATCCCTGTCGTTTCATCTGCATTATCTCCAGAAACTGAATTTAAAGATGCGATTGCTCTAACTAAAGCAACACCTCCACCAGCAACAATACCTTCTTCTACCGCAGCTCTTGTTGCGTGAAGTGCATCATCAACTCTGTCTTTTTTCTCCTTCATTTCAACCTCAGAAGCAGCACCAACGTAAAGAACAGCAACACCTCCAGCTAATTTAGCCAAACGCTCTTGCAATTTTTCTCTATCGTAATCCGATGTTGTTGTTTCCATCTGAGCTTTGATTTGACCAACTCTTCCTTTGATTTGAGCTTCGTCTCCACCACCATTAACAAGAGTCGTATTATCTTTGTCGATAACCACTTTTTCAGCAGTACCTAACATTTCGATTGTCGCATTCTCCATCGTGAAACCTCTTTCTTCAGAAATTACTGTTCCACCTGTAAGAATTGCGATATCTTCAAGCATTGCTTTTCTTCTATCACCAAATCCTGGCGCTTTAACCGCAGCAATTTTAAGAGAACCTCTCAATTTGTTTACTACTAAAGTTGCCAAAGCTTCTCCTTCAACTTCTTCAGAAATAATCAATAATGATTTTCCTCCTTGCGCAATTGGTTCCAAAACTGGAAGTAATTCTTTCATTGAAGAGATTTTTTTCTCTACTAAAAGAATATACGGATTATCTAATTCAGCAACCATTTTCTCTGGATTCGTTACGAAATATGGAGATTGGAAACCTCTGTCAAACTGCATACCTTCTACAACATCAACTGTTGTATCAATACCTTTTGCTTCTTCAACCGTGATTACTCCTTCTTTACCTACTTTTCCAAAAGCCTCAGAAATAAGAGAACCAATTGTTTCATCGTTATTTGCAGATACAGAAGCTACTTGCTTAATTTTATCTGTAGAATCTCCAACCGTTTGAGATTGAGATTTTAGATTTTCAACAACATTAGCCACCGCTTTGTCAATCCCTCTTTTCAAGTCCATTGGGTTTGCACCAGCAGCTACGTTTTTAAGACCTTCTCTTACGATAGCTTGAGCCAAAACCGTTGCCGTCGTAGTCCCATCACCTGCGATGTCATTGGTTTTAGAAGCAACTTCTTTCACCATTTGAGCACCCATATTTTCTACTCTATCTTCAAGTTCGATTTCTTTCGCTACCGAAACCCCATCTTTCGTTACGTGAGGCGCACCGAAAGCTTTCTCGATTACCACGTTTCTTCCTTTAGGTCCTAAAGTTACTTTTACTGCATTAGCCAATGCATCAACTCCTCTTTTAAGAGCATCTCTTGATTCGATATCGAATTTTATTTCTTTTGCCATTTTTAAATGTATTATTGTATGATGTACAATGTAAAATGTACTTTTTAATGTTTAGATTTTAAGCTGAATAAGAAAAATACAGTGTACTTAGTACATTGCATTTTTTACAAATCTTACCCTAAGATTCCTAATAAATCAGATTCTTTGATGATTAAATAATCTTTTCCTTCGAACTTCAATTCTGTTCCAGAATATTTACCGTAAAGTACTTTATCGCCAACATTTACAGTCATCGCTTCGTCTTTTTTCCCTGGTCCTACTGCAACAACAGTTCCTTCTTGAGGTTTTTCTTTTGCTGTATCTGGGATGATAATTCCTGAAGCTGTTTTCGTTTCTGCCGGAGTTGGCTCAACTAAAACTCTGTCTGCTAGTGGTTTGAAATTTACTGACATAATTTATCTTTATTTAATAGTTATTTTCTCCCAAATTTTTCTCCAAGAATGTGCCATTTGAAATTTCATGTTTGAAGTTTCATGTTTGAAGTTAGAATTGTCACACTAAAAATAAAAACGAGAAAATTTGGCAGAAAAAAGTATATTTAGATTTCTAATTCTGAATGATGAAAAGACCTTTTTTTGGATTTATATTTTTAATTTCGACTTTAAATTTTGGACAAGCAACGAAGTTGTTTTTTGTGAAGGAAAACGATTCAACCATGAGTGTTCAAGATTCGAAAAACAAGGTTATCATCCCCCCATTCCGTATCTTATGGGAACCTTATAAAGAGAAAGAAGAAATAAAAACGGATCTTATTTTAATTCAAGAAAACATGATCGATTACAAAATCTATGATCGTGAAGGTAAATTCTTATTTACACCGACGATTTTTGATTATCGCGTCGTATTTTCTGAAGGCCATGTTGCGTTCGAAGAAAAGGGAAAACAAGGTTTGGCCAACAAAGAAGGAAAAATTGCAATTCCAGCCGAGTACGATTATATGGGATTTTTAACAAACGGGATTGTTGACGCTTGTAAAGGTTGTTATTTTGATCGAAAAGTCGACCCAGAGCACCCTCCATTAGTTAGCGGAACTTGGTTTCAATTGGATAAAAACGGAAACATTCTGGACACCAAACAATATCCTGAAAAACTAAAATCGAATCTTGATCATCAATTTAAATACACCGAAAAAGAGGCTGAAATTCTAAAGAAAATTGGCTCGTATAAATCAAAAATTGCTGATAAAATCAAGCAACCAAAAGATGATATGAAATTTGAAATCGTATATCCACCCACAAAATACGAGCCGTATTACTATATCAAATTGTACAATAAATACAGCAATTATTGGCATTCAACATTTGATGATGAAACCGAAGACAATTTCTATTACGACCCAAAAACCGACACTTTTTATGGTCAATATGAAGTAACAAAAATTTTAAAGAAAAACGGTGAGGACTACTATGATACACGTGTCAAAAAGCAACCGATTGAAAAATGGCTGAAAAACAAAGATGTTCATTCGAATTAATTTTTATCGCTAAAAATTCAGAAACAACTTACCTACTCTTCAGTAAAATCCAACCTTTTTCGAGATGTTTTTCTCCAAGTAGATCAGTCCACTCAATCAGATACCAATACGTTCCTGTTAACGATTTCTTGCCAAAATACGAACCATCCCAAATAAACCGATTGGATTGATTTCCTTCGAAATGCACTTTCCCATAGCGATCAAAAACTCTAATCTTTAAGCCGTTTTGATTCAATAATTCTGAAAAATCAATCGTATCATTTATTCCATCCCCGTTTGGAGTGAAAGCGTTTGGAATTTTTAACTCTTGAATTATTTGGCTCTCCGTTGTAAATCGATGCTCAGAACAACCCGTTGCATCTCCCGCAGAATTAAATGGAATAATCTGAACAAAATAATTCGTGCTGTAATTTAAATTTGATGGAAGTGTAAATGAAGTAACATTTCCTAAGTCTTGACTGAAAAAATCACTTCCTCCCGCAGTTGTTCCAATTCTAATTCGGTAACCTGTCGCACCTGAACTTGCCGTCCACGAAATCGTTGGATTAATAGAAACATTGGTTGCATTATTAGCAGGAAATGTAATCGTAGAACATGTTGGAATCGTAATTGGTGCAGATTCTGTCACAAATCGATGCTCAGAACAACCTGCTGCATCACCCGCTGAATTAAATGGAATAATCTGAACAAAATAGGTTATGTTATAATTCAAATTCGTTGGAAGTGTAAAGCTGGTTACATTTCCTAAGTTTTGACCAAAAACATCGTTTCCTCCAACCGTGGTTCCGACTCGAATGCGATATCCTGTAGCACCGGAACTTGCCGTCCACGAAATCGTTGGATTGACGGAAACGTTTGTCGCATTATTCGCTGGGAATGCAATCGTAGAGCATGTTGGAATCGAGAACGGAGCATTCTCCGTTCTAAATCGATGTTCATCGCAACCACTCGCATCTCCCGCTGAATTAAATGGAATAATCTGAACAAAATAATTCGTGTTGTAATTCAAATTCGAAGGAAGTGCAAAACTTGTCACATTTCCTAAGTTTTGACTAAAAACATCATTTCCTCCAGCTGTTGTTCCAACTCGAATTTGGTAACCAGTCGCACCTGAACTTGCACTCCACGTGATGGTTGGATTGATGGAAACATTGGTTGCATTATTCGTTGGAAATGTAATCATAGAACATTGTGGAATCGAGATCGGAGTATTCTCCGTTCTAAATCGATGTTCATCGCAACCACTCGCATCTCCCGCTGAATTAAATGGAATAATCTGAACAAAATAATTCGTGTTGTAATTCAAATTTGATGGAAGTGTAAATGAAGTAACATTTCCTAAATTTTGACTGAAAACATCATCTCCTCCCGCAGTTGTTCCAACTTGAATGCGATAACCTATCGCGCCTGAACTTGATGTCCACGAAATCGTTGGATTGATGGAAACATTCGTTGCATTATTTGCCGGAAATGAAATGGTTGAACAATTCGGGATTGAAATTGGTGCTGAACCTGTTGTAAATCGATGTTCCGAACAGCCAGTCGCATCTCCCGCAGAATTGAATGGAATAATCTGAACAAAATAATTCGTGTTGTAATTTAAATTTGATGGAAGTGTTAATGAATTAACATTTCCTAAGTTTTGACTTAAAATATCATTTCCACCAGCCGTGGTTCCAACTCGAATTCGATATCCTGTTGCGCCTGAACTTGCTGCCCACGAAATCGTTGGATTAACAGAAACGTTGGTTGCATTATTCGTCGGAAAGGTGATGGTAGAACAAACTGGAATCGTTACTGTAGGATTTGCAGTGGTAAACGAATATTCACTACAATTTGCGGTTGCCGAAACCGCATTATAAGGCGTAATTCTCACACAATATCTTGTTCCCGGTGATAAATTGGTCGGGTGATTGTACGTTGTTAGGTTTCCAACATCAAAATTATTCAGAATGTTCGTTCCACCCGCAGTTGTACCAATAGAAATTCGATACCCCGTTGCATTGGCAATGGCATTCCAAGAAATATTTGTTGTAATGGGAACATTAGTTGCATTGGGCGTGGGTAAAGTCATCGCAGGGCACGCGAGTACAACGGGCTGCACTTCATAAACACCTAAGTCGATAGAAGCCCCCACCAATCTTGGCAAATTTGCTAAATCCGTAGAAGTTCCGGCCGGAGTTGCAGAAACTTGATTATACAAAGCGTTCACACCATAATTAACTGCTGGACTTGTTTGTTGTACTCGAAAATTCGCTGAATTATTTATAAAAAGTGGATTTACGCCAATTAGATTCGCTGTACCCAAATTGTATGTTTGAACGATATTCCTTCGGATATCTTTATCACTGTCATCCCTAGCAATTTCCTCAGAATTAATATCTGGACGAAATCCTCCCGATTTTCCTGTATTCTGGTAAAATATAGAATTAAATATACTTGAACTATAGGGATTGTATTGTGTTGTGCCATAGCTAGGAATAATAACTGCCGTATTGGTATTTCCAACAAAAGTGGAATTAGCGATTTGAATAACTCGATAATTAAAAATGGCTCCACCTTTATCCGTAGCCGTATTTCTATGAAATAACGTATTTGCTATTTTCAGACCTTCTTCACTAAAATTGTAAACCGCTCCTCCTTGACTCGACTGGTTATCATAAAATTGAGATTTTACGATTACTGATGGCTCTGCAAATCGATGATTATAAATAGCTCCACCAACATCTGAGGCTGTATTATTTCTAAATATTGAACGAACGATTTCTATTTGACTAAAAGTAGTCGCAATTGCCCCTCCTTGACTACTTGATCTATTCTCATTAAATCTTGAATTTACAACACGAAGATCCTCATATTGACTGTAGATTGCACCTCCATTTAACAATGAAGTATTTCCTTGAAAATCACAATTATCAATTAATGTATTTTCACCATGATGCGTTATTGCACCTCCGTAATACGTAGAGTAATTATTTCTAAATGTAGAGTTGAGTATTCGTGTTCCCCTGACAAATCGTATTTGGATAGCGCCAGCTCCTTCATTTGCTGCTCCAAAATTATTAGGAATCACATTGACCCGATTTCCTTCAAATCGACAATTATCAATGACAACATTATCGGAATTAAATAGTAAAATAGCTCCTGATCCGATTCTATTTTGAGAAATATTATTTCTAAAAATACAATTAATAATTCTTGAGTTGCTTCCTTGAAGAAAAATACCAGGAACACTTATATCATTAATGTGAGTGCCAACTCGGGCATAACCATTCTGAATAGTTAAACCATTAAAAATGGAATTTTCAGAAGAATAGCGTGTTTCCATGATCGGAACGCGTCCACCGCCATCAAGAACGGAAGGAGTGGAAGCTGGATTTCGTATATCGCCAGAACCTGTATAGCCTCCGTACATTCTAATAGTTCGTTCAATCAATAAAGTTGATGTAATATTATAAACTCCCCTTCTAAGTCTAAGTTCTGCATTTGTCGGAGCGTTATTTATTGCCACTTGTAATCGTGCAGCATTGGCCCAAGAACTTCCATTTTGATTTCCAGAACCTGTTGGTGAGACATACCAAATCGTTTGCCCTGAGAGAGCAATTGACAAAAAAGAAAATAAAAGAATAAAAAAGATAGAAATCCTTTGCATCAGCTTTGCTTGATATCAGCGAATTTCCATGGTTTTGTAGTTGTTTTTTACAAATATAAAACCCTATTTTTTTCTGTAATTAACATCTGTTAACGCTTACTTTTTCTTTTGCTTGTCACCACGAATTCTTGAAATAGTAATAGGACTTACATTAAGGCGTGACGCAATATGTTTTAAAGGAACTACTTGTAAATAGCGTGCGTAATGCTTTTCAATTAATTGATAATTGGAAGTTGCATCGTTAGAAAACATCAAATTGGTGATGGAAAAGATGTAAATAAGATAATCCTCCATAAGCGCATTCCCGAATAGAGACCAATCATGATAGGTTGCATAAAGCTCTACCAAGTCTTTTCGATCAATATACATCACCTCCGAATCTTCATACAACTGAATATTCATGAAATTTGGAGTTCCGTTCCTGAAACTTTCCATATCGGTAAGAAATTTGAGTTCAGGCTCTATCCAAAGCGTCTGTTCTTCCCCATCTTCAGAAACACGATATGCCCGAGAAATAGACTTTTCTGCAATGAACAACTCCGAAATCACATCGCCAGAATTTACAATGTGATCTCCAGCTTGCACATCCATACATTTGAATTTCTGAAGCCCTAATTCTAGAACTTCCTCATTAAAATGCGGATGAAATTGAAGTATTTTTTCTTTTAAAAGATGTTTAAAACTCATTTTTAAATTTCAACAAATAGTATGCAAAACATCGGAACGTTCTACAAATAAATTGGAATTAGTACATTTACGACTGATTAAAAATAAAAAAAATTGATGAAAAATCTACTTGTACTTGCTCTGTTTTTCTTTAGCATTATTGGCTTTGCCCAAAATTACGACGCTTACAAAATACCCAATTCGTTAATACCCAATTCTTGGGGACACAACAGCGAAAAAGACAAAAATTTCCCAAAAAACCCTGGAATTTTTGACAAATCAGGAGCAGCACGTTTGTATGATAACGCCGATGAAAAGCAAATTAATTTTATTTATGGAGATATCATTTCCAAGAAAAATAGTAGTGAAGTAGGCGTAGTTCATTATCAATATATATCAAATTCCAGTGCGGAAAGCGAATCTCAAAAAATGAAGGATGATGGTACAAATAGACAAGTTTACTTGAAAAAAGGGAGTTTAATTTCAACTGTTTTTTGTGATAGTGAATCTGACAAAGATTTGGTTGATAAAATTGCTGATTACTTTGAAAAAAGTTTAAAAATGGAACGCTTTTTCCCAGAAGCTGAAGCAATTCCTGTGGACACGGTTTCAGCGGCCTCTTCTGGCGAGGAAGATTATACGACTACTTCTGAAGCCGTTATGGACACAGCCACTATTGTTACGTCATTTAAATTTGACCAGTTTTTGGTGAAAACAACAGCTCAAAACCAGCAAGTTCCTGTAAATTGGAAAAGCAATAGCAAAGTGCAAAAATTTCAAAAACAAATTGAAAATAGTATTCAATCCACCGAACCCAATTTTGCTAATTTCTATACTTTAGTTTTCCTTGAAAAAAACTCAAATTATCTAGGATTTATGATTGATTCCCGTACAGGAACTATTTACGAAACGCCAATGAGTTGTATCAAACCGGAATGGGGTTTTAATTTTGAAAAAGACAGCCGTTTATTCATCGCAAATGTGTGCAGCACCGAAGTTCGAATTGGCAGCACTCCTTACGAAGGCTATGAATGGCACGAAAATGCTAAGGCCTTTAAGAAATTAAAAAAAGTAAGCACGTACATCAATGAATAAATAGTCTCTCCTTAAACCACCTATAATTTACTGATTATTAGTATTTTGGGTTCAAACTAGCTTGTTTTTTATTGCAAGAATTTGTATCTTAGAGCTTTAAAACCTTGCAAATATGTTGGGGAAAAATC
>JAFAFC010000025.1 GCA_023423715.1 Bacteroidota bacterium | reverse complement strand
GCCCAAAGGGCCGCCCGAAACGCTTATTTTACAGGTGTTCGAAACTCACCATAGCCTAAAAGGCCGTCATAGTTTCGTCCAAAAGGTTGATAATACAAAAGAGCTTGATACAGGTTTTCCGTTTGCCAGAAATTCCCATTGACTTCACCGAAATTTAACTTGCCATTTCCTGAATCGGTTGCTAGAATATAGTTGTAAAAACCTTGCTTCAGATAGATTTTAGCTTCATAACCTTTTGCAGCTTCGTTGTATTTCATTTCGGCTTCTCGCGAAGGTTGGAAATTATTAAAACCACCAAGAACATAGATTTTTTTGTCCACGGGTTGCGATTCTAAAAAGAAATGCACCCAGGAATAATCACCTTCGCGATTGGCGTCACGCTCGTTTCCGCTTCGGCTACTTCTAAAATAATAGGCGCCATTCACATCGGGTTGGTATTGATAGTTTAAAGGAAAAGCCCAAACTGGGAATAAATACGTATGCAAAACGCCATCTTGATTTTCCGCTTTTGCAATCATGTCGTACGCTTGATCAATACTTCGATTGTTGAAATAATAAAACTCATTGTTTCCTGGAAAAGCGAGTTGCATTTGTTGAAATAGGATTTTGTTTCCCAAAGAGGAACTAGGTCTAAGATTCGTCAATGAAAGATTCCAGTTATTATTTTGTATTACATTTAAACTAACTGAATTGATGTTTCTGGATAAAAGATCATTCAAACCCACGGCTTGCACTTGAACTCGTTGATTAATTTCAGGATTTGAAGAGTTCGTAATTCGGCTAACATCGACAGCAACAGTTGCTTGATTTTCCGAAACCATAAATCGTTTGGTGAAAAGTGGTTGCGAAGGCGAGTCTTTATAAACGATTAATTCAAAGTTTCCAGAAATGATCGGTTGAATTTTATCATTGGGAAATTGAAGTTCGTAATGCGTGTATTTTTGATAGGTGTTAAACGAATATTGAAACTGATCAATTAAGCCATTCATAGGGCCTTTTGCAAATTCTGTGAAAAACAATCCATCATCTTTCCAGTTTCGATCGTAATGTTTAATGGTGTATCGATAAACGGTCGACGAGTTGCTTAAATCATCAAACTTTAAAATAAGTTGCTGATTTTTTGATATCACGGGAGTTTCGTCGTTCGTTTCGGGATTAAATAGCATAATACCTCGAATATCTTGTGAGAAAATCAAGGTGCTAATTAAACTGAAAATCAAAAAGAAAAAGTTCTTCATAGGTTGTATAGGCTACGATTTTTATTCCAAAATAGAAATTTAAAGCTTCTAATTTCTCAAAATGTAAATATCTCAATACTTTTGTAGAATACAAAATCGAAAATTATGATTCATATTCAGAAATTTACATTCAACCCTTTTGCGGAAAATACCTACGTGGTTTATAACGATGAAAAGCTCGCTTATATTGTTGATCCTGGAAATGTTCAGGATTTTGAAACGGCTGAAATTGAATCATTTATTTCAAAAAATGAACTAAAGATTGAAACGATTTTGCTTACCCATGCGCATATTGATCACGTTTTGGGATTGCAATGGGCGCATGACACGTATAAAGTTCCTGTTTTGTTGCATGAAGTAGAACAAGAGATTTTGGATCGAAATCCTTTTACCGCGAAGCAATACGGTTTTTTTATGAAACCATTTGAAGGTGAGAAAAAGTATATTCAAGAAGGAGAAAAGCTTCACTTGGGAAATGATGAATTTGAGATTCTATATGTTCCAGGGCATTCTCCAGGGCACATTGCATTCCATAATAACAATCAAAAAATCGTTTTGTCTGGAGATGTTTTATTTGAAGGGAGTATTGGTCGAACTGATCTTTACAAAGGCGATTACGAACAACTTTTAGATAGTATCAAAACGAAATTATTCACTTTAGACCCGGAAACAAAAGTATATTCCGGACATGGAAATCCAACAACTATAGGATTCGAAAAAGACTACAATCCGTTCTTTAAATAAAAAAGCTCCCAATCAGGGAGCTTTTTGTTTATTCTGCCAATCTCGTAATACGGATTGATTTTTTAATGTCAGCGGCTAGCCTAGTATTAATTGCTGTACCTTCAATATAATTTGCTGTTGGTACTGCAGGTGTACTTGTTGGTTCTGGTCTTGAAATTACAAATCTAATTTTATCATTTGCACCAAACTTGTGTACGATATTCGGAAAAACGATACTCATTATTTTTTCTGTTGCATCTTGCTCTATAGGTCTAGAGGACGCAACGACATTTGTCCAAGCACCGGTTCCTCCAATCTGTTTTTGTAATGTTAATACAAAATTTGTTGCGGCACTTGAAGGAGTACGAATGGTTACCGAAAACGAACCGGACAATTGATAAAATGAGGCTGTTTTTATGGTAATATCTGTGCCATCAGGAGCGGTAACATCTGTTGTATTTGCAATCACGACATCGGTAGCCAACCATTGAATAGGGATAATTCCACCATTATTAATCGTATTACGTTCTTGAGCATCAAAATCCTGCATAACTTTGGATACTCTTGCGAAATCTATCGGCTTTTTTAAATTCCTAATCTCTGTTAAATAGGTGAAGGTTCCCCATTTACTGCTATCCCAAGTGTAAATTCGGTTTCCTTCAATTAAAAGGTTTCCTGAATTTGCCGTGGTTGTGTTGTAGGTCATTAGAGATAGCGCCGGATTCGCAATCGTTTGATTGTCATTGATTGCTTTTAGTGCTACTTTAGGTAATAAGACACCTTTATTTGTTGAGGTTACATCTAAGAGTGCGGACGAATTTGGGGTTGTTGTTCCTATTCCCACCTGAGCTTGAAAAATTCCAGCTACACCAAGAAAAAATAGGGTAAATAAATTTTTCATCTTTTGTTAGTTTAAATATTGAATTCGTAAACTTCTAGAATAGGTCATTCCTGTTCCAATGTATATTTTTGAACTAGATCCATGAGTTCCAACGGTGGAGTAAACGGTACAACGAATTTTTGCATCTTTTGCCACGTTGACAACCATTGGTGATATGATAATGGTTTGTGAATTTCCACCAGTTTGTTGCCCCCAAACAGCAGTGTTTTTTCCAATATCCGTCCAGTTTGTTCCGTCGGTTGAGTACTGAATCGTAAACTCAAGATTAGCCGAGCCGCTTAAAGCAACATTCGGATTCATTGTAATTGAACCAGAAACTTCGTATTGCCCTGTTTTATTTACAGTAAATGTATTGTCTGAATTTAGGGTAATGTTATTTCCACTATTAAGATGTATTACTGAGCTTCCAGCGGTATCAGTTTGCCAATTGACAACTATTGGAGCGGCGCTCACCGTACTAGTCGATTGATTTTGTTTTCCTACAATAAAAAAAACTTGCGGGAATAGTTCTCTCTTTACAACATCTAATGTTGCTATATCAATCCATTGAACACCATTCCAAAAATAGAACATATCTTTAAAAACGGCTGTTGTTACATTTCCGCTAAGCATGGAATCTTGTAAATTAAATACGATAAGTCCAGCGGCTGGGTTCGCTATCGTAGTAATGTCTTTATTATGAGTAAGATTCACTCTTGGTAATAAAAATCCTTTTTTGCTTGCAAGGTTACTTACGTCCATATCTAATGCAGCAGAAGCGTGAGGCGTATTCGTTCCAACTCCAACTTGAGCATAGACAATATTTGTAAATAGGATTACAAAAAAGAAAAGTAAAAATTTTATATTTTTCATAACCTTATAAATTAAAATCTAACAGTTGAACACGAATCGATTTTGAAATGGGAGAATTGGGCTGTGTACCAATATAGGGTTGTCCATCATGTCCATGATCATTTCCTGCGGAAGAGACAAAAGGATTAGCAATAACCAAACGAAATCGATCTCCTTTGTTTAATTGAATTGGGAATGCAATAATATTTGCAGTTTTTAGATTTCCGGCCACACCTTTTCCCCATCCAATTCTCGATAGTGCTTCCGTATCTGTCCATGTTGCACCATTATTTGTAGATTGTTGAATTTTTACATTCAAAAATGCGCGCTGATTTCCATTAGCAACATTTGTGTCTAATGTAATATTCATTGGATTGTAATTAACATAAGCTGAAAAATCATACAAGCCTGTTACGTTAATGGTGAACGAATTATCAGTATTCTTGGTAATAATATTCCCTACATTAATTGTTGGAGTTCCGGAAAAGGTTACTACTTTATTATTGGAAGAGCTTGCGGAGGTATAGTTCATTTCAGTTTGGGTAAACGTTTGCGTACCTGTTCCTTCAATATAAAATATTCGCGGTTTTACGGCCTCCTCTACAAAAGATTTTAAAGGCATTGATAGCCATTTTGCACCATCCCAAAAATAATAGTTATTGGCAACGACATTATTCGGGTAGGTCCCGGCATCGCCAAGATTGTAAACTAATAATCCTTTTGCTGGACTTGCAATTGTGGATTGGTCTATTGAACTTTGTAATTGAACACGCGGTATGAGAAGCCCGTGCTTAGCGTTGGTATTTTTTCGGTCCTGAGAATTAATGTCCAATATGGATGATGGGTCCGGATTGGCTGTGTTAATTCCTACTTTGCCTTTTTGTGAAAAGACACAGGTACTCACTAGGATACCTCCTAATAGTACAATTTTTTTCATCACAGATTTTTTGCAAATATAGAATATTTTTAAGTATTCATAATTTTAATCTTCTAATAATGAAAACTTTGTAGTGAAATCATTAAAAAAGCTCCCAATCAGGGAGCTTTTATTCTTTATTTATTTCCATTTGATATTGCAACCCAAACTTGGACGCTGGATATCTTCTTGAGGTTCGCCTGCTAAGAGATTTTCAAAGGCGATAATTAAATCTTCACCCGTAATTTCTTTATTGTTTCCAGGTCGGGATTCGTCCATTTGACCACGATAAATTAAATCTAATTTGTCATCAAATAGGAAGAAATCTGGTGTACAAGCTGCATCATATGCTTTCGCAATACTTTGACTTTCGTCGAATAAATAAGGAAAATCGAATTTTCTTTCTACCTGAAATTCCACCATTTTTTCTGGAGAATCGGCAGGGTATTTTTCAACATCATTCGCGTTAATTGCAATAAACTCAATTCCTTTATCTTGATAATCTTCGTATAATTCGGTTAATTTATCAATAACATGCAATACAAAAGGGCAGTGGTTGCACATAAAAATAAGAAAAGTCGCTTTTTCGCCTTTCAAATCTTCCAAAGATTGCATTTCATTCGAATGTGAAGGATTTGGAAGTTCAAAAAAAGGAGCTTTTGTTCCCAAAGCGAGCATGTTAGAAGGTGTATTTGCCATTTTTTGTATTGTTTTAGAATGTTTTAGTGTATTTAATTTTCCCTTTTTAGAGAAGTTCTTTGAGCAAAGATACGGATTCTGCCATTGCATTTTCGTAGTTTACCCAATGGATATTTTCTTCTTTTCGGTACCACGTTAATTGACGTTTTGCAAAGCGTCTTGAGTTTTTTTGAATTTCAGAAATTGCAAAATCAAATTCCCAATCTCCTTGTAAATATTTGAAAATTTCGGTGTAGCCAACGGTTTTCAGTGCGACCAAATCTTGATGACTTTCTAGCTTTTTCACTTCATTTAGAAGGCCGTTTTCCACCATAAGTTCAACCCGTTTGTTGATTCTTTCGTAAATGATTTCACGAGGTGCTTTAATTCCGATTCGGATGGTTTTAAAATTTCGTTGATGCGTGGGATTGGATATTAAAGTAGAATACGTTTCACCCGTTTGCCACATGACATCGATCGCTCTGAGGAGTCGACGTGGGTTTTCCAAATCAACTTTTGAATAATAATTGGGATCCAATTCTTTTAGAAGATTTTGAAGAGCTTCTAAACCTTGGTTTTCCCAGATATCTTTTAATTTTTGTTGATTTTCTACATTGGCTTCCGGAAGATCATTAAGGCCTTCAATTAAGGCTTTTTCGTACATCATACTTCCGCCAACTAAAATAACCACATCGTGCGTTTCAAAAAGCTGCTCAACTAGTTCTAACGCGTCAACTTCGTATTGTCCGATGGAATAATAATCTGTTACGGCTAAATGCCCAATAAAATGATGTTTAACCTCTGAAAGTTCTTCTTTTGATGGCGCGGCGGTTCCGATTTCCATACCTTTAAAAAACTGTCTCGAATCACACGAAATAATTTCGGTGCCATAAAATTTAGCCAAATCGATAGCCAATTTAGTTTTCCCAATTCCTGTGGTTCCCACGATGGAGATTAACGTTTTCACGGTGCAAATTTCAGCAAAAATTCGGCAAATAAAAAATCACCCCAAACATTGAGGTGATTTTTGTTTATTTTTTGTTCAAAGTTTATTCAACTGCACTTACTTCAATCGTCTTTGAAAATGAAGCGGAATCTTGTTTTTCTGCTTGCCAGAATAAGAATTTATCAACTTCCTTAATCAATCGAGGCATGATGAGTGACAAAACGGCCAAATCATCCAAAGCGCCCACAAAAGGAACCGCAATTCCAGGAATTAAATCGATAGGCGAAATGATGTAGATAACACCCGCTAAAGGTATAGCTAAATCCCAAAAATTGGCTTTATACGTCCCTTTGCGCCATGCGTTGAACATTCTAAAAATATCTGGAATCTTTGCAATAAAACCTTTGTTTTTGATTGCTTCCTTTACCAAGTGAATTTTTGAGTATTTCATTTTTTATAAATAAGTTTACGTTACTAAAATCTCAAAATCCGTACCAAATTTTATGGTGTCACATTGTCTATAAATTCATGGATTTCTTTAGAATTCCAATCAATTGATGAGGTTTCTTTTTTCAAAATTTGCCCTGAACCGCTTAACAAATAGGTTGTTGGGAAAACTTTCGGTAGCATTTTGTCAGAAATCGGACTTTCTGCAATATAAACTGGCGCTGTGTAGTTGTTTGTTTTCAAAAACTCGCGCACTTTTTCTTCTTGATCTTGCATTGCAATAAGTACAAAATCTACTTTTCCGTTTTTAGATTCGTATAATTTTTGGATTGAAGGCCATTCTTCACGACAAGGTGGACACCAAGTTCCCCAGAAATTTAGGAACACCGTTTTTCCTTTCAAATTTTTTAAATTCGTACTCGCGACATTGATTCCCTTTAATTGAACGTCTAAATCAGCTTCCGTGAAACTTGAAGCAGATTGAACGGTTGCAACAGGGAAAAATTGATCCGTGATTTTTTCTCGAATCGAAGGAATTAAAAATACAGCACAAAGCGCCAATACGATGACAATATATACTGCGTTTTTCTTAAAAAAATTCATACCGTTTTCTTTATTTTAACCTTAAAAATACGAATGTCAAAGTTACGTTTTTTTTGAAAGGTAACTTTGACATTATGTTCTGGAAAATAAGAGCTTCTTAGATTTTTTCTAATAATTCTTCAATAATATCTTTTCCTTTATTTTTTGTGTAATACACTTGCAATTCGTTGTGGAAATCGTCTTTGGTGTAGGTTTCTGGATTTGCTTTATGTTTTAACAATAATTCGGTTCCCGCTTCTGGACGAGGTCCCCAATGGGAGATAACGTTATCATTTTCGTCCAAAATCAAAATGATGGGAATGGATTTACCACCATTAGTTAAATAGCTGTCGATTAAATTATTTTGATCACGATATGTGATTCTAACTTCATTTGTTGGAGAGAAAAAAGCGTTTACTACAGGAACAATCATGGCTGCATCACCGCACCAACCTTCGGAAATAATTAAAATTTTTCCTTTGAAATCTTTTTGGTTGAATTTTTCTACCAAATCGTCTTGAGGTTTGTAGGTTTTATCAACACGATGCATACGCATTAACCCCAACTTATAGTATTCTAAATACGTTTTGTCTTCTTCAGAAGTACTGTTTTCTAACGATTGAATTTTAGCTTCGCTATCTAACAAATAGGTTGAATAGCTTATCGCATTTTCCCAATAGGTATTCATAGATTTTTATTTTGATGCAAATATCCCACTAATTTCGGATAGTGAATGTGATAAATGTTACGTTAGATTTGGGATTAATTTCCTATTTTCCTTGTTTTGTTAATCAGATACATATCGGCTAAAACAAAGGCTGCCAAAGCTTCTACAATGGGAACAGCTCTAGGAACAACACAAGGATCGTGTCTTCCTTTTCCTTCCAAAATTACTTCGTTTCCGTCTTTATCTAAAGTAGTTTGAGGTCTAAGTATTGTCGCAATAGGTTTGAACGCAACGCGGAAATAAATATCCATTCCGTTGCTAATGCCGCCTTGAATTCCACCTGAAAGGTTGGTTTTTGTTGAAAAATCATCGTTGAACAAATCATTATGTTCTTTACCCGTCATTCGAGAACCGCAGAAACCACTGCCGTATTCAAAACCTTTTGCTGCGTTAATATTCATCATTGCTTTGGCAAGTTCAGCTTGAAGCTTCATGAAAATTGGTTCGCCTAAACCAACAGGAACGTTTTTGATCACGCACGTAATCGTTCCACCAATTGTATTGCCTTCTTTTTTAATTTCTTTAATTCTTGAAATCATTTTCTCAGCAGATTCCTCATCAGGACATCGAACGATATTGGATTCCGTTTTTGTGAAATCTAAATCTTGGTACGGTTTTTCACAGAAAATATCGCCAACAGACGAAACATAGGCATTAATTGAAATTTCAGGAAGCATTTGCTTTGCCAAAGCACCTGCAACAACCCAATTTAAAGTCTCACGAGCTGATGATTTTCCACCACCACGAAAATCTCGGAAACCATACTTCTGGTCGTATGTGAAATCGGCATGACTTGGTCGGTAGGCTTGTGCAATATGGTCGTAATCTTTGCTTCTTTGGTTTTCATTTTCTACCAAGAAGCCAATAGGTGTTCCCGTAGTTTTTCCATCAAAAATTCCTGATAGAAATTTCACGGTATCGCTTTCTTTTCTTTGCGTAACGATAGCAGATTGTCCAGGTTTTCTACGATCCAATTCCAATTGAACCGCTTCCAAATCTACTTCCAAACCTGCTGGAAAATTGGTTATAATTCCACCATAAGCCAATCCATGGCTTTCCCCGAAAGTTGTTAATGTCAATAAGTTTCCTAATGCGTTCATATGAGTACAAAAATAGAGATTATGTAAAGAATTCTAACGTTTCTTACTGTTTTCTTCCCAATTTTTTAAAATGATTTCTAATTTTTGTTTTTCTTCTGGATTTATTTCCTTCCAAATAAAGCCGTTTTTAAGGTTTTTTCCGTCTTTTAACTGAGGAAAAATACCTGCATCTTTATATTCAACAATAAAACCAGGAGAAATTGCTGGAAGTGGTGTGTCAAAACTAAACGGATACGAATCAACAACGTTAAATTTCAAATTTCCAATTTGGTAGGTTTTATATTTTTTTAAAGAATATTCTGATGGTTTTATAAGCTGACTAGCTTTAAATGTTCCCATAAAATGCCCTAATTTAAAGCTCGGAATCCATGTCCGTAACCAAAATGGATTAAATAAAATGGAAAGAAGTAAAAGGCTCGCACCAAATGAAGCAATGAGCACCGTTTTCTTGAATTTTATTTGATAAAATAACATCAAAATAATCACAAAAAATACATCTAATAAAAATCGATATTGAGCAGAAACAGCGATAATTAGTAGTGATTTTAGTAGAATTGAAACAAATAAAATAGTGATGGTTTTTGATTTTCGAACGAAAGCAAAAACACCAATAATGATTAAGCTTAATGCGAATATTATATGTATTACAGATTTGATTCCTTTTAGAAAAAACCAGTGATAGACTTTGTCTCCAAAACTAAAATGTTGAATTTGCTCCACAGAAAATTGCATGTCAAATGTCTTCTGAATGGAAATTTCCGCGGAATTTTGCATGAGTTCCGCATTGGGTTTCCAAGGCAAATTGAAGTCTAAAATGGTCATTGGAAATACAGGATATCCAAATGTGCAAAGATTCTTAATCATAAAAAGTAGAAGGATGCAACCTCCCGGAACCCACCAGAAGTTTCTTTTCTTTAGGACGAAAAGTCCATACAGAAAAACAGCAAGTGGTGCCCAAATTAATGTTGGTTTTATCAATATAATGAAACAAGATAAAGCAAATAAACTGGAGATGTTTTTGTTGTAATTAAGTAATTCATTGACGAGCATTAACCCAAAAACGATGGCAGGAAGGTCGGGACTTGGCGACTGCACAAAAAGTAAAAGAATTGGGAGAATTAAAAAATGAATCCACTTTTTCTTTTCTAAAGCGTAAATTAAATAGACAAGCAACACCAAAGTGTTTAATCTTAAATAAGGGTCTGCGAAATTGGAAAATCCCGCTTGTAAAACATGCCATGTCGACATTTGACCTAATATCAGATCCAGATTAGAAATTCCTTGCACCAAACCATATTCCCTTAACCAAAAAATAGTTGGAACATAATATCCAAAGTGGTCTAAAATAAAAGGATAGAAGCTAGCCGCGAATAAAATGATTCCAAAAAAGGGAAGGAAAATTTTATAGTTTTCTTTTAAAAAATTCCTAAAAAGGATGTAGAGTTTAGATTGGATAAAAAATCCAATTCCAATCAGGATGGTTATTGCTTCTATGCAAAGAGATATTCCTGTAAAAAATGCGATTACAGTCCATAAAAAACCGAGGGAAACAAACCCTGCAACTAGATAACTGCTCAGTCTTTTTTGTATAGGAAAAACATAAGTAGCGAGAAATCCCCATCCTAATAAGGTCGGTAGTATGAGCGCCAAAGTTCCTAGTAAATACAGCATAAAAAAGATTGCTTAAAAATAAGCAATCTTTTATAACCAATATATCTATTTATACTTAGATCTTATCTTTGGACTCTACCGTCCTTTCTATCTTGAGATCTACCGATTGTGTAACCCGTTGCACCACCTACGATACCACCAATTACGGCACCAGCCCCTCTGTTTCTTTTATTAATAATTGCACCTGCAGCAGCACCACCTACGGTACCGATAATTGTTCCTTTTGCAGCTTTACTCATCCCTTGTTTTTGTTGAGTTGCTTGTCCAGAACCATTATTTGCATAGGTTCCGTTGTTTGAACTCGAACTTGGAGCATCACGATAAACGGTTCTTGTAACAACACGTTGTTTAGAACTACTTGCTGCATTAGAACGAGCAATAGAAGCTTGTTTTTCTTTTTCTGATTTTGCTATACTGTCTTTAGCTTTTTCGAAAGCGATTTTTTCCTTCTCAATTGCTAATTTCTGTTTTTCAATTTCTAATTGTCTCGCCTGAAACTCTAATCTTTCTTGCTCAATCGATTTTTGAGCAGTTACAGTTTCGTCTTTTTTACAGGCAGTTAAAGTTAATACTGATAAAATACCTGTCATCATTATATTTTTCATAGCGTCTATTTTTCAGGTTGTATTAGGGAAGTGGCAAGAAGCAAACCATTGCAATGTTAAGAAAAAGTTAAAATTTTTATGTTTTGTTTTAAACATTGATGAATAAAGGGTTTGTTAAAAGTGTTTATTTTTAAAATTATCGTTAATAAATCAAAAATGTTCAATATTGCTCATTTTTTTTACTGGTAAATTCTGATGAAATTCAGTTTTTTTTATGCCATTTCCAATTAAAGTCTAAATTTTATAGAGTAATTTTACCTTTTAAAACTTTGAAATTTTAAATTCGATAATAATGAAGAAGTCATTAGTTGCCCTGTTTGGTTTGGTTTTGATTGTTTCTTGTTCTAAAAATGAAAATTTAGAAGTAAAGAAAGTGAGCAAAATGAAAGCGGAAAATAGTTTAAGTGGAGTAGTTGTTGTGAATGGGTTGGATCCTGTTTGCGAAATGGCAACAAAAGACTACTTGAAAGATACTGTGGTTTATAAGAAGCAGGTTTATGGATTTTGTAGTGATCATTGCAAAGCTGAATTCAAGAAGAATCCTGAAAAATTTTCGGCCAATCTTAAATGATTCTACAGTTTAAATTAAATAAAAAACCCTAAACGATTGAATGTTCAAAGTTTAGGGTTTTTTTGGAGGTGCCTAGCGGATTCGAACCGCTGTAGATGGTGTTGCAGACCACTGCCTAGCCGCTCGGCCAAAGCACCATTTCGGTTTGCAAATTTAATAAAATATTTTTATTAAAGAAATAATATCATAGAAATTGATAGAAATCATCATAAAACCGGAAAGACAATTAGTATCTTTGTGGAAATAAAATCTATATAAAATGTCAGATATTGTTCTCAATACTATTCCTGAAGCCATTGAAGATCTTAAAAATGGTAAAGTAATTATAGTAGTTGATGATGAAGATAGAGAAAACGAAGGTGATTTTCTTTCAGCAGCCGAGTTGGTAACGCCAGAAATTATCAATTTTATGACCATTCACGGTCGTGGTTTGATTTGTACGCCGCTTCCTGAAAAACGTTGTGATGAGCTTGGTTTAGATGTGATGGTGACGCGTAGTAGCGACCCGAAAGAAACAGCTTTCACGGTAAGTATTGACCTTTTAGGAAATGGTGTTTCTACTGGTATTTCTGCAAGTGATCGTGCACGTACGATTTTAGCGTTGATGGATGAAAAAACAAAACCTGCCGATTTTATGCGTCCAGGGCATATTTTCCCATTGCGATCTAAATCAGGTGGCGTTTTGAAAAGAGCAGGACATACTGAAGCAGCGACAGATCTTACAAAATTGGCTGGACTTAAAGAAGGTGGAGTTATTTGTGAAATCATGAATGATGATGGTAGCATGGCGCGACTTCCAGATTTAATGGTTTTGGCGAAGAAATTAGATCTTAAAATTATTTCAATTGAAGATTTAATTGATTATCAGCTTAAAAAAGGAGATTTAGTACACCAAATTGAAGAGCGTAAAGTAAAAACGCATTATGGTGATTTTGATTTCCATGCTTTTCAAGAAAAACATACGGATCAAATCCATTTTGCATTAACGAAAGGTTCTTGGGAAATTGATGAGCCTGTGATGGTTCGTGTACAAAGTTCAAGTGCGTATTTTGATGTGCTTTCTCGCTTGACAAATGGTGAAAAGCCTTTGTTAGAAAAGGTTACCGATATCATTAACAAAGAAGGTAAAGGAATTGTAATATTCATTAATAATGTTTCGAATGCAGAAAATACATTGCGTAAATTGCAGCAATTCAACGATTATCAGGATGGAAATGTAAATAAACCAACATTGAGTGCAAACTTTATGGAATACGGAATTGGAACTCAAATTTTAAAGAAATTGGGAGCGACGAAATTTCGAGTTTTGACACAAAATGTAAATCAGAAACCAATGATTTCAGGTTATGGAGTAGAAGTAACCGAAATGGTACAAATAGACTAATTCAAAGTGATTTGAATACGAAAATAGCGCAGTTTACTGCGCTATTTTTATTTGATCTAGACTTTTAAAACCGTTGATAAAGTCTTTTATGTTCATTCTTTTCTTCCCCTCCAACTGAACTTCTATAGGATTATAAATTCCACCGTTAACATAAATTTCCATGGAATTTTTTGTGAATTCTATTGTTCCTGAAGGTTTGTTATGATTTGTTTTTTCAATTTTCCCTTCGAATATTTTCAAGCCTTTATTTTCTTGATCGATTTGTAAAGTTGTAAAAGCGCACGGATATGGCGACATTCCTCGCACGAAATTGTGAATGGTCGTAATATCTTGAGACCAATCAATTCGCGTATCTTCTTTGAATATTTTAAACGCGTTTTTCGGATTTTCTGAATGGGGTTGAGGTTTTTCTTCAATACTTCCTTCAGAAAGTCCATCAAGTGTTTTAACAACCAATTGAGCTCCCATAACCATTAGCCGATCGTGTAAGCTTCCTGCATTTTCTTCGGGATCAATAGGGAGTTCTTCTTGAAGTAAAATATGGCCTTCATCAATCTTTTCGTTAATAAAAAAAGTTGTGGCTCCCGTTTTAGATTCTCCATTGATGATGGCGTAATTAATTGGCGCTGCACCACGATAATCGGGAAGTAGAGAAGCGTGAAGATTGAATGTCCCTAATTTTGGAATTTCGAACAACATCTTCGGCATCATTCGGAATGCTACAACGACAAATACATCAGCATTTAAATCTTTCATTGATTCCAAAAATTCTGGATTTCTCAATTTTTCTGGTTGGAAAAGCGTAAGATTATTTTCTACCGCATATTTTTTAACGGGTGATTCGTTTATCTTTTGTCCTCTACCACTTGCTTTATCGGGAACAGTAATGACACCTACAACGTCGTGTTGTGAGTGATGAATAGCGTTTAAAGATTGAGCGGCAAATTCGGGTGTTCCGAAAAAAACAATTCGTAATGATTTCATAGTTAAGCGATCGTATAGGTTCTGAAGTTCAACATTCTCACTTTTCCAAGGTCAAGTAGAAGGATGAGCTCTTCAAGTATTTTTTCTTTGTTTGGATTGGCTAAAATAATGCTCAATTCTTCTAATGAGCTTGGTCTCGCCTTTAAGGTTTCTAAAATTTCTTTTTCTAGCGACGGTTTTTCAAAGATCGTCGAAAGCTTTAATTTTTGATGACAATACGAGCAATTTCCGCAATCTTTCTGGTCTTTTTCACCAAAATAACTGAGAATCATCCGCATTTTACAAAACGAATTCTCGCGGATGAAATACTTCATTTCCTCCCATTTTTGAATTTTATTTTTCAAAATGGAATAGAATAATTTCCAGTATTGGTTGAGAAGCATTCGTTCGTTTCTAGGATGCAAAAATCGAATCGTGTCATTTGCGCTATTCAAATATTCTAAATAGCCTTTTTCCTGAAGTTCTTTTAAACGTTCGTGGAATAATTGGGCACCAATTTGAATTTTGTCTAAAACGCGTTCTTCATTAAAGTGAACTTTTCCCGTTGTAAATCCGGTAATGTTTCGCTGCAAAAGTTCTAGAAAGTAAGCATCAGATTTAGCTAAAGATTCGATTTGATCGTGATCAATTAGCAATGTAATTGATGATTGTCCTGACTTTGATTTTTTTAGATAAACAATTTCTTGCTGATGTAAAAAATGAACAACCGATCTAATCTTAACAGGCGTTAGTTTTGTTAATTTTTCTAACCTCGTTATGTGAAAAGGAAACTCAATATCGGTTTGTTCGTGATCGGCAATTTGATAAAGAGAATACAAATAGGTGATTACTTTTTCATATTCTACTTTGGTTGGCGTTTGATTTTTTAAAATATCATCACTACGCATTAAATCTTGTTCCGTCCACAACATGTATGCAGCACTGTCATTACAATCACGACCTGCTCGTCCAATCTCCTGATAGTAATTTTCAAGAGAATAGGGCGGTGAATAATGAAAAACAAAGCGAACTTGATTTTTGTCGATTCCCATTCCAAAAGCATTGGTGGAAATTAAGATGTTTTGATTGCTGTTCATCCACCAGTTTTGCTTCCTTTCTTTGATATCGGGATGCAAACCTGCATGAAAGTAATCAACATTCAATAATCCTTTTGAATTGAGGAATTGGGCTAGTTTTTCCGCTTCATAACGTGTGTTGGTGTATATTAGACCCGAAGCTTTGTTAAGTTTTAAAAAGTGATAAATATGATCGTATTTATCGGCTTTTGGTAACGTATGGATTTGAAGATTGGTTCGTTTAAAACTTTGTTGAAAGATTTGAACTTTCTTCAAGTTGAGTTTTGAAACGATTTCTTCTAAAACTTTTGGTGTCGCTGTTGCCGTTAATGCAATAATTGGAATGTTCACGAATTGCTCCCGGAACATGTTGATGTTTTGATAACTTGGACGGAAATCTTGTCCCCATTCGGTAATACAATGCGCTTCATCGACTGCTATAAAAGAAAAATCAATTTCCGGTGCTTGCATCAAAAATTTTTGATTACTTAGGCGTTCAGGAGAAATGTAAAGAATTTTCGTCGTACCATTTTTACAATTTGCATAAACTTGATCTTCTTCAATTAAATTTAGATCGGAATTCAAAAAATCAGCTTCAATTCCTAATTTTTGTAATTGATCAACTTGATCTTTCATCAAAGCTAGAAGTGGAGAAATGACAAGACAAGTTCCTTCAGAGATTAAAGCGGGGAGTTGATAACATAAGGATTTACCACCACCTGTTGGCAAAAGACATAAAGTATCTTTCCCGGAAAGAATACTATCAACAATCTCTTCTTGTAATGGCCGGAACGTAGGAAAACCCCAAATAGTTTCTAGGGTATTTTTCTTTAGATTTTTATATGCTTGTTCCGAATTCACTTCGTAAAATTAGGGATAATAAAAGAAAAAACCACGCAGTTCTGCGTGGTTTTTATATAGAGATTTACTCGATTATTTAGCTTCGAAATATACTCTTCTGTTTGCTCTGTTTTTCCATTCTGGACATTTAGTTGCAGGCTCACATTCTGGGTATTTCAAGTTTTTCTCACCTCTACCTTCTGCTTCTAACTTACCGCTAGAAACTCCGTTTTGGATTAAGAAGTTCTTCACGTTATTAGCTCTTCTTTCAGAAAGTTTTTGGTTGTAAGCATCAGTACCTCTTGTATCTGTTCCACCAACTACTTTGTAGCTACCTCCTTGAGATGAGTTAATATAATTAACTGCATTGTTAAGGATCGGCGTGTTAGAAGGTAAGATTCTATCAGAGTTTAAGTCGAACTCAATTCCTTCAAGAACTCTTACATCATCAGTTACAGTACCTGTTCCTGTTGGAGTTGTAGGACAACCATTGTTTTCTACTGGTCCTGGAACAGTTACACACTTATCGTAAAGGTCGATAACTCCGTCTAAGTCAGCGTCTAAAGCTACACCAGCTCCGTCAACTCTTGCACCAGCTGGAGTATCTAATTGTCTATCCCAATCGTCGCAAACTCCGTCGTTATCAGCATCCCCATTTTTACAAACTTCAACATCTTGGTTTTTATCAGCCAATACGTCTAACTTGTAATAGATTTCTTGTAATGGATCATGCCAAAATAAGTGAGATTGGTGTTTTCCTAACTTTAAAGTTACCCCTAAAGTTGCGTTGAACATATTGTCAGAGATTTGATCTTCTCTAAGATTTAATTTGCTGTATTGCGCACCACCACCATCAAATTCGTCATCACCAGTAACCATATACATTACTCTACCTTCGATATCGATTCTTCTAGAAGCTTTGTATTTAAGACCAGCACCTGCTTGACCAAATAATGAACCGAATTTAAAAGGCTTAATTTCAGTCATTAATCTTTGACCAGCAGCATCTTCTAGATACGCTCTATAAGCTAAAGTTCCAACACCAGCATAAGCGTGTAGAGCCCATCTGAAAGGAGAGTGATTGTCAACTCTTCTTAAAAGGTTAGATACATTTAAATCTCCTAAAATTGAGATTGCATCATACTGTGTTCTAGCACCAACATCTTGGTAACCAGTACCTGTTGCGTTGTCTTTTTTCGTATTAAACCAACCTTGTCTGGTTTCACCCTTGTCGTATTGTAATTTTAATCCAAAAGCATGAGTGATTGCTTTGTCAACACTGAAATATGCTGAATAACCAAATAGATTCTTACCGTTTCCATTTTTAATAGAAGTTAAGTCTGCAGATTGTACTAACGGTACCCCTGCACCAGCTGAGATTGACCAATCATTAAATCTTTTAGATTCTTTGGTAAAAGGCGATACATTAGCAGATCCCGACGAAAATGTGTTTGGATATCCATCAACAGTTGCTACAGCAACAGTATCTTGAGCAAATCCTAAAATCGGTAACGTTAATGCTAATGCTACGCTAGCTAAATTTAGTTTCATATAGTGAATTTTTAGTTAAAAATTAAATTATTTTTGTTTGAAATAAACTCTTCGGTTGGCTTCGTTTTTCCATTCAGGACATTTTGTAGCAGGATCACATTCTGGATACTTAAGATCCGTTTTCCCTCTACCTTCAGATTCTAACATTGAGTTATTTACACCTTGGTTATTTAGATATTTTACAACAGCATTTGCTCTTCTTGCTGAAAGATCCATGTTGTATTTATCAGAACCTCTAGTATCTGTTGCACCAATTACTAAGAACTTATCGCTTGAGTTTAAAGTTTTAATAATTGAAGCCGCTTGATTTAATTTGTCATAAGAAGTTGGTCTAATCTTATCGCTATTTAATTCGAATTCGATTCCTTCGAAGTTTTTATTAACTTCATCGATAGTGCTTAAATTGCTACTTACAGTAGGAGTTGTAGGACAACCATTGTTTTCCACCGGTCCTGGAACCGTTACACACTTATCATATAGATCAATTACTCCATCTAAATCAAGGTCTAAAGCTACACCGGCACCATCAACTCGTGCACCAGCAGGAGTGTCAAGTTGTCTATCCCAATCATCACAAACTCCGTCGTTGTCTCCATCACCTTTTTCACAAACTTCTAGATCAACTTGTTGGTTTTCTAGAACTCCCGCTCTATAATAAGCCTCTTGAAGTGGGTCATGCCACGCCAAGTGTGAAAGGTGTTTGCCAAGTTTGAAAGTTAAACCTAGATTCACCGTCCACATATTATCAGAGTAAGAATCGTTAATTTCATTGTAGTTAATTCCAGGGACAGCTGTTCTTGTCCAGCCACCGCCGTCGAATTCTTCGTCTCCTGACACGATATACATCGTTCTCAATTCAACATCAACTCTTCGTGAAGCTTTGTATTTCAATCCAAGACCTCCTTGATAAAAGAATGATGCAAGACCTAAATCTTGCGTAATAATGATTGGAATTCTAGCAGGACTTGTACTCCAACGAGATCCATTTTGATCAATTAATTCCGTGTTGTACGATTGGAAACCAATACCCGCATAACCATGTAATGCCCATCTATAAGGAGAATGGTTGTCAACTCTTCTTAGTAAATTAGAAAAGTTAATGTCTCCCAATAATGAGATTTGGTGGAATTTTGTCCAAGCATCTGCAACACCTGCAAGTTGGCCTTCAACTCCTGGAAGTTGTCCTTTTTGATTTGTTTTACCGGTTTGGTACTGTAAACTTAGCCCGAAAGTATGGCTAATTTGTTTATCCAAACTTACGTAAGCATTCCATCCCCAATTGATTTTTTTATCGTGGAAAGAAGTTAGGTCAGCATGTGCCATGAAAGCAGCACCTCCACCTACCGAAATTGCCCAATCGTTGAATCTTCTAGCCTCGTTATTGAATTTACTTACGTTGGCTGAACCAGAAGTGAAGGTATTAGGATAGTCTGTAGAAGACCCTGTACCTGCGTTCTGTGAATAGATTGCAATAGGCAATGATAAGGTTAGTAATAAACTTAATTTCATATTCTATGTTTTTCAGATAGTTCGAGATCTTGCAGCAATTCCCTAGAGAATAGCCTCTCTTCCATATGTTTTTTATGTGGTATGGTTAGTGCATTACTTTCATAAGAAAGCGTATTGTACTCCACAATATCAATGTCTATTATACGGTCATGGTACTCTCCAAATGCTTTAGAGTCCTTATCTCGTCCCATTTCTCTTTCAATTTTTTTCACTTCCCTTAAGAGCTGAAAAGGTGAAAGATGCGTAATAATCGACAGTGCAATATTACAAAAAATATTAGAACTGACAAATTCTACAGGGTCGGACATTATTTTTTTTGAACGGTTACAAATAGTTCCTATTCTATTTTCTATTTCACTGATTGCGAGATCGATATTCTTATTTTGATCTCCAATATTACTTCCTAGTAACAAAACGGCTTTTTGTTGCGACATATTGAGCAAATTAGGATTTGAATATGAAAAGTTTTTTTAAAAACGTGCTAGCAAATATTGTAGCCATTTTTATTATTTTATTTATTGGTTTTATTTTAATGATCGGGATGATTGCTGTAAGTGCTATGGGCGATTCTTCCTCGGTAAAAGTAAAGAAAAATTCAGTATTAACCTTGAATTTGAAAACCAATATTATTGATAGTCCAGCAGATGAAAAAGACGATTTTTTTAATTTTGAAGACAAGCAAGATTATGTCGTTTTGTACGATGCTATTAAAGCTATTAATGCTGCTAAAACCGATGATAATATCAAAGGGATTTCTATCGAAGCTGATTATTTGTCGGCTGGAATTACCCAATTAGATGATTTGCGCGAGGCCATAAGGGATTTCAAGAAGTCAGGAAAATTTGTAACGACTTACGGAAATAATGTAAACCAAGGAACATATTATCTAGGTTCTGTGGCGGATCAATATTACTTGCATCCTGCGGGTGGAATCGACCTTCGTGGAATGTCAGCCGAAGTGATGTTTTTCAAAGAGTTTGCAGAGAAGTATGGAATTGGAATTGAAGTTATTCGCCATGGTAAATACAAATCTGCGGTTGAACCGTATTTACGTAGTGACCTTTCTGAAGAGAACAAAGAGCAACTTTCCGTTTTGATTAATGATATTTGGAACAATGTTTCTGGAAAGATTCAGCAGTCGAGAAAAATGAATGCTACAGATTATAAATTGCTTGTGGATAGTTTGTATTCCGTAATTCCAGATAATAATTTGAAATTCAAAACGGTTGATAAATTAGTTCAGAAATCAGAATACGATGATATTTTGAAAAACAAATTGAAAATCAAAAAAGACGATAAACTCAACAAAATTTCACTAGCGAATTATGTGAAATCTATGAAAGAGAAAACGTCGAGCGACAAAATTGGAGTTTTATATGCGTCTGGAGAAATCTTTAGTGGAGAAGGGTATGACGGGATTTATTCGGTTAATTTAATTAAGGAGATCAAAAAATTAGCAAAAGACAAAGAAATAAAAGCAGTTGTGTTACGCGTAAATTCTCCAGGAGGAAGCGCGAATGCTTCAGACGAAATCTTATTTGAGTTGCAAGAGTTGAAAAAGAAAAAACCATTGGTAGTTTCTTTTGGAGATTATGCTGCGTCAGGGGGTTATTATATTGGTATGGCTGGTGAGCGAATTTTTTCTGAACCAAATACACTAACAGGATCTATCGGAGTTTTTGGTATGATTCCATACTTTAAACAAATAGCAAATAAAAATGGTATTTATGCTGATGCAGTTTCTACCAATGCAAACTCGAACGAATATTCAGCAGTAAATGGATTAAGTCCGGGTTATAAAACGATTTTAACTAAAAGCGTGGAGCAAACGTATAAGAGATTTGTACATTTTGTAACCTTAAATAGAAAGAAGACATTTGAACAAATTGATGAAGTAGGAGGTGGTAGAGTTTGGTCTGGCGTACGAGCTAAGGAATTAGGACTTGTAGATCAATTAGGTTCTTTGAACGATGCGATTGCTTATGCAAGCCAAAAAGTGAAATTGAAAGACTATCAAGTTGTTTCATATCCAAAAAAAGTTTCCATGTTTGAACAGATTTTCTCTGATATGAATCCAGAAGAAATGGAAATGAAAATAATCAAAAGAAAAATAGGGGAAGATAAGTTCCAGATTTTTGAAACACTTACAGAGCCAAAACTAAATAATTCTGTATTGATGGAAAGTCCGTACCGAGTTACATTTTAAATTAAATTATACAAGAAAAAAGTCCACTCAATCGAGTGGACTTTTTTTTGCTATTTGTGAAGAATTACCCTCTTTTAGTAGCCATTCCGTAAAGCCAAAGAACAATAAGTGCTCCTCCTACAGCTAATAAGAAACTTTTGAAGTTGAATCCTGTTACATCACCCCATCCAAGGACATAAGTTCCGATTGCGCCTCCTACGAAGGCTCCAATAATTCCTAAGATAATGGTGATTAACCAATTGCCACCTTGAGTTCCTGGCATAATTGCTTTAGCAATTGCTCCAGCGATTAATCCGAAGATAATCCAAGCTATAATTCCCATAGTTTTATAATTTTAAAGTTAGTATTGTGTTTGTGTTTATCGTTAACTCAAAGTTAGACTATTTTTACATACACGTCCCACTTTCTCAAAATTGTATAAAAAAAGAGAAAAATTCTAAAAATTAGTTTTTTCTAAAGAAAGAATCTACAAACTGCTCTCCATTAAAGAGTTGTAGGTCGGTCATTTTTTCACCAACACCGATATATTTCACTGGAATCTGAAACTGATCCGAAATTCCGATAACAACGCCTCCCTTTGCAGTGCCGTCCAATTTAGTTACCGCCAAAGCGTTAACTTCTGTTGCAGCTGTAAATTGTTTTGCTTGTTCAAATGCGTTTTGTCCTGTTGATCCATCCAAAACCAATAAGATTTCGTGTGGAGCGTCAGGAATAAGCTTTTGCATCACGCGTTTGATTTTCGAAAGTTCGTTCATCAAATTAACTTTGTTATGAAGTCTTCCTGCTGTATCAATAATGACAACATCGGCTTCTTGCGCAATGCCACTTTGTAGCGCATCAAATGCCACTGATGCTGGGTCGCTTCCCATTTCTTGCTTTACAATAGGAACGCCAACTCTTTGGCTCCAAATAACCAATTGATCAACAGCTGCTGCACGGAATGTATCAGCTGCTCCAAGAACAACTTTCTTTCCTTGGGATTTGAATTGATGGGCTAGTTTACCAATTGTAGTGGTTTTTCCGACACCATTTACGCCGACAACCATAATTACATAGGGTTTTTTAGATTCGTCGATATTACCAGATTGCGCATGAGGATTCTCTAGTAAAAGTGCAGAAATCTCTTCACGAAGGATTTTGTCTAATTCTTCTGTATTTACGTATTTGTCACGTGAAACGCGATCTTCGATTCGCTCGATCACTTTAATCGTTGTTGCAGCTCCTACATCGGAAGCAATGAGGATTTCTTCAAGATCATCTAAGACCTCGTCATCCACTTTACTTTTCCCAATGACAGCTTTGGATATTTTATCAAAAAAACCTTGTCTCGATTTTTCTAAACCTTGATCAAGACTTTCCTTTTCTTCTTTGTTGAATATTTTCTTAAACCAGCTCATATATCTGAATTTCCGAGAACAAATATATCAAAAAATGACCAACAAATCATGTTGGTCATTCCAGGGTTGTTTTTGGATTATTTAAAAATCTAATTCCGAAATTTTAGTGTTTATTTAAATTATTTCATCAGCTGCCAAAAACGTCCAATCTGTTCCATTAAAAACGCATAATAAATCATGTTGTAAATCGTAAGCAATCATTCCTGGTGAAGGATTGACAATGCTTTGATAGTTATCTATTAAGGGTAAAATCATGGCTTTATTTGTATCTTCCAATACCAGGATTCCGGGAGCGCTTTTTGGTGTCCCAACCGAAACTTTTGCTGTTGGAATCGATTCTAAATCGTCTTGAGCAGAAGTATCCACCTTTCCATTGGTATTGAAGGTGAGATCTTTCCACGATGGTGTGTTTCCCCCTTTGTAGTATTTTACTTTTTTATCTGTGGTGTCGAAAATCAGGGTTCCAGGTTCTGGAGTGTTTACTTCTTTAGCTTCAATTACCCATGGGAGAAGTAGTCCCTTTTGCTTTTGGGGGTTTCCTTTTTCATTTCCGAATTCTAGGGAGACAAAATTAGAGCTGATTTCAGCTTTCCCAATCGCTACTTGCGCATTAAAACTGACAGCTAAGCAGAAAAACAAAATACTAAATGCTAGATTTTTCATATGAATTTATTTTTAGTCGGGACATGAAAATGTCGTGAAACATTTCCATTCAGTTCCTGTATATATTTTTAAACAATTATTGGTTGTATCGTACACCATCATTCCCTTTTTAGGATCCGTAATGGATGGGATTTGTCCTTCAAAGCCTTCGTGATTTGCTGCAACTCGATTAATTACAAAGCCGGTATTTCGAGATTCTAAAGCTGTCCAAGCTCCAGTTCGGATCTGGGGCCAATTCGTTTTTCCTCGATCAATTGTTCTAAGCGCGGTGATACCGTGATTGGTTGGTAACCCTGGTCCAGAGGTATTGGCTGGCTTTTGACAAATTTTATTATACAATCCAAAGTTGATACCTAGCTTATTACCTGATCTGTCGATTTCAACGTCGGTTTCACCATCAAAAGGCGTTGTATCTGTTGAGGATACATGAGTATATTTCGAATTTGGAGGGGTAACACGAACAATATATTTTCCCTCTGGAACGTTGGTGAAAATATAGGAACCCCAAGGTGTTGTCGTTGTTGTTTTAAAAACAGAATTGTCAGCTTTGAGAAGTAGTTCAATTTTTAGATTCTTTATAGGTCTTCCATTTGGTATTCCGCCATCTTCATCAAAAAAAACGGTACCCATAATATTAAATGGTATTTGGATCATACCAATCATATGATCCTCAACTTCACCGTCAGGAGCAAACCCCGTTGGTAATAAATCCTTCTGGGAACTAATTCGCAATCGAACATAATAAATCCCTCCTTGTAAGTCGAATTTTTTTATATTAATTGACTTTGTTTGTTTTGAAGCACTGCTTGGTATTATTTCTTCAAATCGTTCATTTAATGAAAATTGACCATCATTGTTGGTGTCTATCCACATATATAAATAGGCATCCTTTCCTGTATTATTAAAAACAGGGATGTGTAGAAGTTGGGATGACTCATCTGTTTGGAAAAGTTTTAATTCTTGAGGTAAGGCGTCTTCATCATCCTCATTATGATTGTCATCAAGTTCTGGTGCGCCACCAAAATCTGGATATTCTGGAGCAAGATAATCGGCGTCTACAATATCTCCTAAAAACAATTGTGGGGGGACTGGTTTAGCAAGCTGTCCTGTTAGTGAGTTAATATCATCCAAATTACTTGTTGTATTTACCTTGGTAGTTTCATCAGGAAATGTTCCACCTGTAAATGATGAGTTTATTAAATGCCAAGCAAGCCCATAGTCTTTAGGAGCATCCGAATAATCAACGTCCTCCATGAAGCCTAAAGCAATGTGTTGGTATCCGGCGCCTTTTAGTTCAACATCTATAAATCCCACACCTTCTGCGAAGAGCATTACGTCACCACGACCGTTGTCACCTCCTGAAGCTTGAGTTGCTTTAATGGTTCTTCCACTATTTGTTGCGACAACATCTACATTATAGTTTTTCCAATCGTTATTTACTATATATTTGTCAATAACCCGAAGTTGTCCTCCCGTATTTTTTGAAATATCTAATGTGTAATGTTCTCCAGAGCCGCTTAAGCTTTCAGATCCAGCAATTACAAATCCTTTGGGGATACTGATATTTCCATAAGGATCTTTGGAGGAGATGGTTAGTCTGAAGTTTGCTAATGCGCCATTTGCACTATTTTTTATGGCCAATATGTTGGAAGCAGGAGAGAACGATGTGTAACCGTTTGGGAAACTGTTTAGACCATAATCGGTTGTTGTACTCGAGACAATTCTATCTTTGTTATTGTTAATCATTTCCAACTTAATGGTGTAAATGTAACCTGAGGGTGATTTGTATTGTCCTGAGATGCCTCCAGAAAGTACATCGTCCGCTTTATTATTGCTATTGATGTCCCAATTGATCCACCAGATTTTTGAAGTATGTAATCCGATTCCTCCCGTTGCTTTAGAAGCTTTAAAGGTATGATTCCCTACCTGTGCATTCGTTGAAAGAGAAATAAAAAATAGGAGAATAAAAAATAGAAATCTGTTCATTAAAACGACTTTTAGATGTTTTTGTTCATAAAACAGCTAGTAAAAGTTCGTTCGGAAAAAGGCAGAGGAAGTGTTGTCTGTAATACGTTTCCTTAGCAATTTAGTTTTCAAAACGAAGACCAGCTTGGTAAACACATTAACAGATTTGTGTAATTTTCCTCAAAGGTAGTGTATTATTTAATTATCGCCAAGTTTTATATAATTTTAATCTACTGCAAAAAGAAAAGCCTTAATTTTTTACTATGTCGAATAAAAAAGACTCACTTATTAGTGAGTCTTTTTTATTTTGGATAAATCCTGATTATGCGATTACTTCTTCAAGAAGGCATCTACATCATCAGCATTCATTACTTGCTCTTCGAAAACGTAAGCTCCAGTTTTTGGAGATTTTACCATTTTCACCACTTTGGTCAACTTCTTAGATGATCCATCCTTAAGTGTAGCTACTACTTTCTTTGCCATGGTAAACTATGTTTTTTAAATATTACTTAATTTCTTTGTGAACGGTATACTTCTTCAAAACTGGGTTGTATTTTTTCAACTCCAATCTTTCTGTTGTATTTTTTTTGTTCTTTGTCGTGATGTATCTGCTCATTCCAGCAACACCAGTTTCTTTATGCTCAGTGCATTCTAGAATTACTTGAACTCTATTTCCTTTTTTTGCCATGATCTGATAATTACTTAATTAAACCGTTTCTTGTTGCTCTTTCAATTGCTTCTTCAATACCAACTCTGTTGATAATTCTCAATCCGTGTGCAGACACTTTCAAAGTGATGTGCTTATCCTGCTCTGGAAGATAAAATTTCTTCTCCAGTAAGTTTATTTCAAAACGTCTCTTCGTTTTGTTGTTAGCGTGAGAAACGTGGTTACCAACCATTGCACGCTTTCCTGTTATTTGGCAAATTCTTGACATATCTCGATGTTCTTATTTACTATATAAATATTTGAGGTTGCAAAATAACGAAGTTTTTTTCAGATAGACAAATATTTTCCAAAATGATTTTCCTAAACTTTTCGTTATTCCCATTTTATGCGGTTTTCCAAGCTAAGAAAACCACTTCTTTTGTATTGCTTTGATTAAGATGTAAAAAACTAAAAATCCTAAAATGAAAACACAAATTCTCGAAATGAAATCTCCAGAACGTACATAAAAAGTTTCTCCATCGTATAGATTTATTTTAGCATAAAGTGCCGTTTGATCACCGTACAACGTGCTTTGTTCGATTTCCCCTAATGCGTTTATGTGTGCCGAAATCCCGCTATTTGCAGAACGGGCAATCTCTCTTCTCGTTTCGATGGCGCGCAGTCGAGCGTACGAAAGCAGTTGCTTGTGTCCTTGCGTAACGCCCCACCACGAGTCATTGGTCATAATCGCTAAAAAATTGGCTCCATTTTTCACGTAATCGGTTACAAATTCCCCATAAATACTTTCGTAGCAAATGATTGGAGCAAGCGCAGCTTTGTTATATGGATTTTTAAAAACCTTTCTGTTTTCATCAATTCCTAGTGAAGCAACCGTTCCACCTAAATTCAACATAGCGTCACCTAGCAACGGTTTCAAAACATTCATGTAGGGGAAGATTTCAACTCCAGGAACCAATTTTCCTTTATGATAGGTTTCAATTTTTTGATTTGGAATAATTTGAATAGCCGTATTGTAGCTTTCCACCCAAGGTCCAAAGTTTGTTTTATATGCGTTTTTCGGAATGTTTTCGTCTTCCATAAAAAAGCGATGCGAAGAAACGCCTGTGGTAAAAACAGATTTTGGTCTCTGCGCTAAAAATTGTTTAATGCTATCTAGAATTGGACTTTTATCCATACCTTTTTCTGAAAAAGATCCGGGTCCTGGCAAAGCAGTTTCAGGTGCGATGTAGAAATCTACTTTCGCTTGATCTGCCGTTTTTGCCAAGGTTAAAAGCTCGTTTAGTATTGTTAAACTGTCTTTAGAGTATTTTTCATTGTACGGATCAAGGTCTGGTTGTAACATTAAAACAGAAGTTTGTCCTGACGGTTTTTCGTTAAAATTTTGATATTTCGAAAAAGAAATTAGCATTGGAATTCCGATTAACAAAGCCAAAACGGATGAGTTGATAATTAAACTTTTCTTCTTTCTTCCCGCTTCCCAAATTCGCAAACTGTAGAAAAAATAGACGTTGATTAACAAAATCCAAAAGCTTCCTCCCGTCGCTCCTAAGGTGTCATACCATTGAATAAATTTTGGATATTCTGAAAAAACATTTCCAAGATTTAACCATGGCCAAGTGAGTTCCCAATTCATGTGAAATTTCTCGAAACACATCCAAATGGCAACAAAAAAAGTAAGTCCCCAATAGGTTCCTTGATAGTTTTTGTACCAATGATAGCATTGAAAAACTAAGGAATACAAAAGTGAATTGACCAAAACCGGAAATACAACCGCCATTAAAGAATGGCTTCCATCTGGGTTTTTAGAGCCGTATAGCCAACCTGTGGTCACGATATTCCAAATGATAAAACACAAATACGAAAGCCCGAAAATAGCCCAACCTTTTCTTTTGATCGTTGAAAATTTGGAAAGGTCGTGTTCCATCATTAAAAGCGGAACTAATGCAATAAATATAAAAAAAGGAATTCCATACGTAGGCCAAGAAATGCTCAGCAAAACCGCTGATAGAAGCGTGAGTAGTATATATTTCATACTGCTAATGTACTTTTTGAGGTTATATTCAAAATCTACACAAAATTAGTCTTTTATATTGAATACTTTTGCATCATGCGCTTGCGAACTGTTTACCGTTTTCTGATTTTTCCATACACCTTGATGTTGCTGTATTTCATGTTTTTGGGGTTTGGAAGAACGGTGATGGATGACAATATTGTTCGAGTAAAACCGGTGTATTCCACATTTCTATTCGTGTATCAAAAGTTTTTACAACAGGATTTCAGAACCATTTGGATCAATTTGGTAGGAAACATTGTGATGTTTATTCCGTTCGGATTTTTAGGTTGGGTTTTTCCTAAATTGTCTAATTTGTCCCAATTAATGGCGACTTTTTTAACCGCAATTTTTTGTGTGGAAGGTCTTCAATACTTCACTCGACTAGGAATTTTCGAGTTGGATGATATTATTCTGAATTCCATTGGCGTTTTACTTGGCTTTTGGATGTTCCAAAAACTAAATAAAAGTGAGAGTGTAGAAGTTTAAGCTTCGCTCGCAAAGGCCGATTCGAAGTCGATTTGCGGAATGTTTCCTATGCGATTGAATGGGAAATAATACATGCGCGATTTCAAAGCCAAATAATCATCTTTCATCTTGAAAAATAAACCAATGGCTTGCTGATTTTTTCCATGAAGTGGAACTTCAGTTTGAAAAACAACGCAAAAACCTTCCGCTTTGTCGGTTTCGAGTTGTTCGTTTCCAAATTCCTTCAAACTATCCATTAAAACAGAATTATCGAAATAATAATCTCGTGAACTCGGAAGAACTTCGCTTACACAATGCGCGTCTTGAATGAGCATCGCAAATGTTTCAAGTTCGGTTGATTTACTTAATTCGACAATGGCTTTATCTAACGCTTTTTCGATGGTTTTATCAACAAGTTGATCAATGTATTCTTGCGTTTTCATTAGATGATATTTACTTCTCGTTCTAATGTAATTCCGTATTTTTCTTGAATGGATTCAATGATTTTTGTGGAGAAATCATAAATCTCTTTTCCCGTTGCAAGTCCCGTTGCATTAATGATAACCAATGCTTGAAGTTGATTGGAAGCTACATTTCCTATTTGTTTTCCTTTCCAACCAGCGTTTTCGATAAGCCAGCCAGCGGGAACTTTTACTTCATCATGATTTGGATATCCTGGAATGGTTTCAAATTTCTTTTGAAGTTCTTCGTATTGGGATTTTGGAATAACTGGATTCTTAAAAAAACTTCCGGCATTTCCAATCTTTTTTGGATCGGGAAGTTTGCTTTCTCGAATAGCGATTACCGCTTTAGATACGTCTTGAATATTTGGGTTTTCAATATTCATTTTGTCCAATTCACCACGAATTGCACCGTATTCCACTTTGATTGAATGTTCTTTTGTTGTTAGTTTAAAACGAACTTCAAGGATTACGTATTTTCCTTTGCCTTCCTGCTTGAAAATGGAATCTCGATATCCAAAACGACATCGGTTTAAATCAAAGGTTTCGATTTCTAACGTTTCCAAATTCAATGCGTCGCACGAGTGGAAAATGTCTTTAATTTCGGTTCCGTATGCGCCAATATTTTGCATCGGTGATGTTCCAACATTTCCTGGAATGAGAGATAGGTTTTCGAGTCCACCATAATTTTTATCCAAACACCAAAGGACAAATTGATGCCAATTTTCACCAGCTTTCGCTGAAACGATGACGTGATTGTCATCCAATTTTTCTTCCGAAATCCCTTTCAATGAAAGAATGACGACCAAGCCGTCGTAGTTTTTTGTCAATAAAACGTTGCTTCCGCCGCCCAAAAACAGTATTTTTTGTTGATTTTCATTCGCAAAAGCAAGAGCTTTTTTAAGCTCATTAATAGATGTGATTTCGCAAAAATAAACTGATGTAACGGCAACACCAAAAGTGTTATACGGCTGTAAAGAAACGTTTTGTTGAATGGTCATTTCGAGTAATAATAAGGGGCTAATTTACTAATATTTGCATGAAAAATAAATAAAAAAAACGGGAACTAATTCCCGTTTTCCTTTTACAATCCGAATTCGATTCGGTATTTCTGTAATGCGTCGTTCAATAATTCAACGCTTCGTTTTAAATCTTCTTCTTTCAAAACATAGGCAACGCGAACTTGTTTTTTACCAAGTTCTGGATCGCTGTAAAAACCACCCATCGGCGCAAGCATTACTGTTTCGTTTTCGTAAGAATAGCTTTCTAGTAGCCATTGTGCGAATTTATCCGTATCATCTACAGGAAGTTCCGCAACGCAATAAAAGGCACCTTTAGGCTTTGGACAAATCACTCCTGGAATCGCATTTAGCAAATCAACCAAAAGATTTCTTCTATTGGTGTATTCTTCGCGAACGCTTCTAATATAATCACCATCGTTATAATGCGCAGCTGTAGCTGCGATTTGACCCAATAAAACTGGACTCAAACGTGCTTGAGCAAACAAAATAGCAGCATCATGAATCTTTTTAGATCTCGTAATCATACAACCGATACGAGCTCCACACATGGAATAACGCTTTGATTCCGAATCAATGATAATCACATTTTCCGACGCTTCTGGGAATTCCAACATCGAAACTTGTTGCTTTCCATCATAAACATATTCTCTGTAAACTTCATCCGAAATTATCACGATATCGTATTTCAAAGCGATATCTGCTAATTTCTGAAGTTCTTCTTTCGTGTATAAATAACCTGAAGGATTTCCTGGATTACAGATAACGATAGCACGTGTTCTTTCTGTAATTTTTTTCTCGAAATCTTCGATTGGAGGCAATGCAAAACCGCTGTCAATTGTTGAAGGAACAGCAACTACATTAATGTTGTATGCACTTGTAAATCCATTGTAATTGGCATAATAGGGCTCTGGAATAATCACTTCGTCACCATCGTCACACAAGGTAGATAGTGCAAAATTCAACGCTTCGGAACCACCATTCGTTACAATGATTTGATCGGTTGTAAGATCGGTGAAGCCTAACGAATGATAATAGTCTTTAAGTGCCGTTCTGTATTCGATATTTCCTTCAGAAAGGGCGTATTCGAAAATTCGTAAATGATTATTTTTTACTGCATCTAAAGCGGTTTGAGGCGTTTCAATGTCCGGCTGACCGATATTTAAATGATAGACTTTAACTCCTTTTTGTTTCGCTTGGATCGCGTAAGGAACTAGTTTTCGTACCGGTGATGCCGGCATATTTTGTGCTCTTTCTGAAATGTTTGGCATTAGATTGAATTTTACACAAAAATACTAAATTTATTCTTTTAGCTTCAAGAAATAGAAAGCCAAAAACGAGTTTTTGATTCCCTTTTTTTCGTATTACATTTGCGGTATGGGAAAAATGGGTTGGATTCAATTTGTGATCGGTGTTTTGGGTTTAATGTTTTTGATAAGATGTAAATCGCAACAACATACTAGTCTTCAAAACGGCGATTTACTTTTTGTTACTGCAAAAGAAGAAGGTCTTTCGGGGGCAATTAATAACGTGACGCAGCGAGAAGAAAAAGCAAATTTTGATCATATCGGTATTGTAGAAAAGTCTGGAAAAGATATTTTTGTTCTTCATGCAGCGCCAAAAGGCGGTTCTCAAAAACAAAAACTGAATGATTTTCTTAAAAATTCGAAATCTCAGAATCAAACAATTATCCAATATCGGTTAAAAAAAGAATTTCAAAAAACGATTCCAAAGGCTTTGATTAAAGCGAATTCGATGCTTGGAAAACCCTATAATTTTAATTATATTTTAGATGAACAATCCTATTATTGTTCCGATTTTATCGAGCGGATTTTCAGAACTGATTCGATATTCGTTTTGGAACCCATGACCTTTAAAGATCCATCAACAGGCGAAACTAATGCTTTTTGGAAGTCATTTTATGAGAAGAAAGGACTTCAAGTTCCAGAAGGTAAATTGGGTTGCAATCCAAATGGCTTAGCCGCTTCGCCGAAATTGGAGCGCTTAGGAATTTTGAAATATTAAGAAGACTTAATTTCAAAAAACACACATTTTTTCACCAATTGTTCTGCATTTTTTAGTACTTTAGATTTGAACATAAAAGAAATGTGAAAATGGTTTTACTTGTTATTTTAGGGGTACTTGTCCTTTTGGGTATCTATTTTATTAGTGTTTACAATAAATTGGTTTCGCTTCGAAATCTCGTTCAGGAAGGTTGGAGTAGTATTGATGTAATGTTGAAAAAGCGTCATGATTTAATTCCAAATCTAGTTGAAACGGTAAAAGGTTACGCAACACACGAAAGAGAAACGTTGGATAGCGTTATCCAAGCGAGAACGGCAGCGCAACAAGCGAACAGCGTTGAATCTAAAGAGGTTGCAGAGAAAAATTTAGATAAAGCGATGTTCAATTTAATGGCGGTTGCCGAGCAATACCCAGATTTAAAAGCCAACGCGAATTTCCAACAGCTTCAAGCCGAATTATCTGCTGTAGAAGGCGATATTGAAAAAGCGAGACGCTATTATAATGGGACTGTTCGTAATAATAATACGACTGTGCAGTCGTTTCCAAGCAATGTGGTGGCGGGAATGTTTGGCTTTAAGGATGCTACTTTCTTCGAGCTTCAGAACGCTTCAGAACGCGAAGTTCCTTCCGTAAAATTCTAGATATGAAGTATTTTCTGACCATAATTTCCATCTGCTTTTCGCTTTTGGGGTTTTCTCAGAGTGTTATTCCGACAGATTCTGTGGGTGGAGCATACGCTTCCAGTACGGATTCTGAGCGGATTTTGAACTTTCATTCTGATATTATTGTCAACGATAAAGGCGATTTGGATGTTACCGAAATTATTAAAGTCAACAGTTTGGGTGACGCCATCAAACATGGAATTACGCGAACGTTTTTAACAACGCGAAATTTCAATGGAGGCAATCAAAAAGTTAATTTGAAAGTTGTTTCAGTGACCAAAGATGGAACCAAGCAAGACTATCATTCGGAAAATGGTTCTGGATATTTTACCATTTACATAGGCAATAAAGACGAGATTTTGCCGCCTGGAGTTTATGAATATGCAATTCGATATACAGTTGCGAAACAAATTGGCTTTTTCAAAGACTATGATGAGTTATATTGGAATGTCAATGGAACCGATTGGGCTTTTGCAATCGATAAAATTTCTGCAAAAGTAGTTCTTCCGAAAACGGTAGAAATTCTTCAAAATTCATGTTATACAGGCGAAGCAAAGAGTACAGAATCGAATTGCAATGTGAATGTAGTTGATAAAAATACCATTGAATGGTCTGCGGAAAATTTTAGAAATGGTGAAAATTTAACGGTTGCCGTTGGATTTACAAAAGGCGTTATTTTGCCTCCACCGCCGCCGAGTTTTCTAGAAAAATACGGTGTTTTACTTTTGTTAGGCTTGTCTTTATTAGGCTTTATTGTCTACTCCATTTCGATGTGGAAGAAATATGGGGTTGACCCTCCAAAACCAACGGTTTATCCGCAATTTAATGTTCCTGAGGATATGTCACCGGCAAGTTTGGGTTACATTCAAAAAGAAAAATATGCGACGAATTTTTTAACGGCAACGTTGGTGAATCTTTCCGTGAAAGGCTATACCAAAATTATCGAAACCGAATCTAAAGGACTTTTGAATCTTTTTAATTCGAAAGAGTTTACCATTCAGAAAATTAAAGAACCTGATCAAAGTTTAGCCAAAGAAGAAATTGGCGTGATGAATGATCTTTTCTCGAATCGTTCGGAAGTGACTTTAACCGGGAAATACGATCCGAAAATAGAAAAAGCGGTTTCTATGTTTCAGGCAAGTCTAAAAGTTCAACATAATAAATTCTTGAACGAAGGAAATAACGGGAATTTGGTATTGTATCCATTTCTATTTTTATCATTTATTTATTTCATTGGCTTATTGCTTTCGGCATTGAAACGAGGCGATTTTGGATTTATGATTGTTGGGTTTTTTATCTATGTCATTGCGATTGTCGTTTATTTTGTAGCGACTCGAGTTCTTGGGAAGGTCCCATTGAAAGGCTTTATGGGTATTTTTACCCTATTTTTTTCGTTGTCATTTGTTATTCCTTTTATCAGTATGGGGTTTTCAATCGGAATGGAAAAAGATTTTAAATACTGTTTTCAGTTTGCTATTATTTGTTTGTTGATCTTTCTTGCATTTCAATATTTTATCAAACGTCCTTCCGAAGAAAAATTGCGTAAACAATCCCTGATTGATGGATTCAAAATGTATATGGGTGCGGCAGAAAATGAGCAGTTGAAATTCCATAATTCTCCAAAAATGACTCCCGAAATTTTTGAAAAATATTTACCCTATGCCATGGTTTTGGGTGTGGATGATATTTGGGGTAAAAAGTTTGAAGTTGCTTTATTGGCAATGGCTGCGGGATATACAAGCTCGTGGTATGCGGGACATTACACCGGATTGCATTCTTTTGGAAGTACATTAAATTCGAGTTTGTCACGATCGATTAGTTCAGGTTCTACAGCGCCTTCCAACAGCAGTTCTGGAGGAAGTGGTTCTGGCGGCGGCGGATTTTCCGGCGGTGGCGGCGGCGGCGGCGGTGGCGGCGGCTGGTAAAAGGAAGTTCAATGAAAAAGATACTTCAGTTTGTTTTCATTTGTCTGTTTGCTTGGGCTTTTGCGCAAGTGGAAAACGTCCCTGCGTTAACATCACTTCCCCAGTTGGACAACGGAACCGTAGAGTATGCGGACCCGTTTCCAAATGTAGAACGAATAATCGATTTTCATTCGGAAGTTGATATTTCTTTAAAATCAGTTGCTACGATTACGGAAACCATTAAGGTTTATGCCGCGGGAAATGAAATCAAACGCGGAATTTTCAGAGCTTTGCCTACTATTCGAAATACAAATAAAGGCATTATTGATGTTGATTATACCATCGTTTCGATTAAGAAAAATGGCGTGACCGAGCCGTATAAAAAAGAAGTGTATGATGGTGTTTTGAATTTGTATATTGGCAATAAGGATGAGTATTTGTCTAGTGGAATTTACACCTACGAAATCAAGTATAAAACGTCCGGTCAAATAACAAAATTTAGCGGCTACGACGAGTTTTATTGGAATGTTAATGGAACGGATTGGTCATTTCCAGTAGATCACATTAGCGCTCGAATAACGCTACCTCAAGGTGCGGATATTCTTCAAAATTCGTGTTATACCGGCGTGTATGGAAGTAAGGATCAAAATTGTACTTTCAAATCGTTAACAGCAAATCAAATCTTTTTTGAAGCATCAAACTTAAATGCACGCGAAAATTTAACGGTGGCTGTTGGTTTCAAACCTAACGTTCTTCAAGAGCCGTCGATGTTTTGGAAGAGCCTGAAGCGAGATTGGCCCAATTACACACTGATTGGCGTTTTCTTGTATTTACTGTCTTATTTTTATTCTAAATGGAATCTTTTCGGGAGAGATTATGCCAAGCCAGTGGTTATTCCTCAGTTTAATGCACCTCGAAATTTGTCGCCAGGAAGTATCGGTTTTATCCACAAAGGAAAATATAGTATCACTCAAATAACCGCCAATTTTGTGGATATGGCGGTGAAAAAAGTGATTAAAATTAAGGAAGATACAACGCATCAAAATAAATTCATTACTGATCGCATTTATGATATCGAGAATCTTAATACAAATTTAGAATCTCTTCAAAAGGATGAGCAACTGCTACTTACGAAAGCATTTGATAAAAATGGGAAACTTCACTTAAATGGATCCTACAATTATAAAGTTCACAATGCGGCAGAAGCATTCGAGAATTTAATGATGAAGGAGCATAAAAAATTTCTGCAAATCGATTCGAATTCAAAATTTGTTTATACCGGATTGAAAATTATTCTTGCTACATTTTTTGCCATGTTGCTGTATGCGTCGTATCGACAGGGTGATTATTCCATGATTTTTAGTGGTGGAATTTTGGTTTTTTTTGATTCCATTATTCTGCTCCTTTTACTTGCTTTTTGGAATTATACAGATCGAGTTTTGTTCTTCTTTTTGCTGTTTTTCTTAGGAGCATTTTTTGTTCCCATTTTCTTATTTGCGTATGGTGCTTCTCCCGATATTTCTACATTAGGGTCGCATTGCTTTAAATTTTTAATTGTGAGTGTCATTTTTTTGTTGATTTTCAAAAAGCTGATAACTCGTCCAAGTGTTGACGCTGTCGAGATGAAAGCCGAAATTGAAGGTTTGAAAATGTATTTGGGAACAGCGGAGGAAGCACAATTGAAATTCCATAACCCACCCGAAATGACTACCGATGAATATGAGAAATTTCTTCCGTATGCTATGGCTTTGGGCGTAGATGATATTTGGGGAAAACGTTTTCGCAAAGCTTTGGACTTATCCATATCACAAATGCCCGAACTTGGTGGCTCCGATTTTATGCATCCAGGTTTTGCCCGATCGTTAACGTCGGCTAGTATTGCACCGGTAAGTTCGAGTTCTAGTTCGTCATCCTCATCATCTTCGCGATCTTCATCCTCAAGTTCGTATTCTGGAGGCTCCAGCTCGAGCGGTTCTAGTGGTGGAGGTTCATCCGGCGGAGGTGGAGGCGGAGGCGGCGGAGGCGGCTGGTAAAAAGTTTAGATTTCTCCGAATTTTTCAATCTTAGAAACGTACTCAATTGAATTTTCCGCTTCTCTTTTGTTGGCTGGAAATTGAAGTTTTTCAGCGCAATACACTTGTTCTTCGTAGAATAGTTGCATCAGAAGTTTTAAAGCATTCCAATTCGATTCTAAATCAGAATCTGAATAGGTTTTTAAAATATGTTGATACAATTGCGGATTTAGATAGGTTTCCGCATGTTTTCCTGACTTTCCAAATGAAACAGAGAAACGAGTATCGATTCCAATTTTCCATGAGATTAAGCGCATGAACATCGGACGCACAACAGTTTCAAGTTGATCTTTAGCATAGAAAATTTGGTTTCTTTTCAAGCCTTTGGAAACATAAGGACAACACCACCAAAACTCGTTGCAAACCTCGGTGAATTCTTTTATTGAAGGTTTTTTGATATGATAATCAAGATCCGAAGAGTCGATTTGATTTTCGAAAATGTGATCTTTATCGAGCCAAATAACGGAAAGGCTGTCGTACTCGTATTTGGTTTTGAGTTTTTCAATCGGAAAAAGACGAATATCAATGCGGCTTCCATCTTCAAAAACGGTTAAAATGGTATAGGAAATTTTCTCTTCACTGGGATAGCTTCCTAATTCCATTTCATCTGGAAATTGCTGCAAATAAGGTTTTCCAAAATAGTTTAACCACGATTTGTCCGAAATAAAAGAATCAAAATTTTCAACAAAAAAGACCACATCAAAATCCTGAAACGCGTCTTCTTGTATCGTTGGATTGGCTCGCGAGCCATTGAGAACAACGGCGCGAATCCGTGCGTCTTCGTTCGCAAATTCAAGAATTTTCGATTTCGTGATTTCAGGATTAACCATGGTTGAAATGGATTTTTCTACTTTTTAAAATTAGAAAACCAATCCGCAAATGCATTGATGAATTTCACTAGGAATTCTGAAGTACGATCGTCCATTTTTCCTGATTCATCAAAAGCTTTTCCAATTCCACTTAAGTACGCTTCTGGTTGCTGCATGGTATAAATATTCACTGAAGTTAATGTCTGACGAAGTTGATGATTGGCTCCAAATCCACCAAGAGAGCCTGGTGAACTGCTAATAACGGCTCCAGGTTTTTTCGTCCAAACGCCTTTTCCGCCTGGTCTAGAAGCGACATCAAGCGCGTTTTTAAGAACAGCTGGAACACCTCGGTTGTATTCTGGAGTAACGAAGATGCAGCCGTCCAACTCACTTACTTTTTTTCGAAAAGCAACGTAAGAATCTGGTACTTCATTATGGTCGTCAAAATCTTGATTATACAATTCGAGTTGACCAATAGGAATAATTTCGAATTCGAAATTTTCAGGAACGATTTCTAGTAATTTTTCTGCGATTTTTTTGGAGAAAGCTTCTTTTCTAAGGCTTCCCACGAAAATTCCAATTTTTGATTTGCTCATCATTTTACTTTTTAGTGAATTAAAAATACTAAAATTTGAGTAAAAGACGATGGTTGTTGAGAAAATAAAATAGACCAAAACAAAGTTCTGGTCTATTTATATTTTATTGAATTTTATCTTTTAAACTCTTTCTATATCGGCTCCAAGAGCTTTTAGACGTCCGTCGATGTTTTCATAACCGCGGTCGATTTGCTCGATATTGTGAATAAGCGATGTTCCTTCAGCAGAAAGCGCTGCAATTAACAACGCGTTTCCAGCACGGATGTCGGGCGATGTCATCACGGTTCCACGAAGTGGCGTTTCTTGGTTTAGTCCAACAACCGTTGCTCTGTGCGGATCACAAAGAATGATTTGCGCGCCCATGTCAATTAGTTTATCAACGAAGAATAAACGCGATTCGAACATTTTTTGGTGAACCAAAACCGTTCCTTTAGCTTGGGTTGCTACCACTAAAATGATAGATAATAAATCGGGTGTAAATCCTGGCCAAGGCGCATCAGAAACCGTTAAAATAGATCCGTCAATAAATTTCTGAATCTTATAATTTTCTTGCGCCGGGATGAAAATATCCTCACCGCTTCGTTCCAATTGAATTCCTAATTTTCTAAACGTATCTGGTATAATTCCTAGTTGGTTCCAATTTACATTTTTAATGGTGATTTCAGATTTTGTCATTGCGGCAAGACCAATCCACGAACCGATTTCAACCATGTCAGGAAGCATCGTGTGTTCTGTGCCTCCAAGATGATCAACACCTTCAATCGTTAGAAGGTTCGATCCGATTCCGGAAATATTGGCTCCCATTCGGTTAAGCATCTTGCAAAGTTGCTGCAAATAAGGCTCGCAAGCAGCGTTGTAGATTCTTGTTTTTCCTTGAGCAAGAACGGCTGCCATAATGATATTGGCTGTTCCGGTTACCGAAGCTTCTTCCAAAAGGATGAATTTTCCTTTTAACTCAGATGCTTTAAGTGAATAAAAATGTTCTTTATCGTCAAATTTAAATTCAGCTCCCAATTCAACCAAACCTTGGAAATGTGTATCTAGACGACGTCTTCCAATTTTGTCTCCACCTGGAGTTGGCATGTATGCTTCGCCATAACGCGCAAGCATCGGACCCAAAAGCATGATAGAACCACGTAGTTTGGCACCGTCTTTTTTGAATTCTTCGGATTTAATATAATCTAAATTAACCTGATCGGCTTTAAACGTATAATCTCCGTGTCCATTTTTAGTGACTTTAACTCCAAGATCACCTAAAATTTCGATTAATCTATTGACATCATGAATGTCGGGAATGTTGTTAATTCGTACTTCTTCATCGGTTAACAAAACCGCACATAAGATTTGCAAAGCTTCATTCTTTGCCCCTTGAGGGATAATTTCACCATGCAACTTTTTTCCTCCGCGTATTTGAAAAGTTCCGCTCATTATTTTCTGTTTTTATTGTTGTGGTTGTTATTGTTATGATTCTTCCTACGGTTCTGATTTTGGTTCTGATTGTGATTTTTTCGGTTATTGTTATTCCTATTGTTGCTTGTGTGGTAGATTTTACTCTTTTCCAAAGAATCAATACTCGTAAGGTCTAATCGGTTTTCAGAAAGTTCTTTCAAATGTCTAAAGATCACATCATCCGTAACATGTTCTTTGTTGTAGATGTTGTAGGATTTTTTCATATTGTTGGCAATAACCTCAATGAGCGCCTCTTTTTCGTCGCCATCTTCTAAGATAATTGCTTTCTCAATCAGTTGTAGGATGCTTTTCCCGTAGAATTTAAACTCACCTTGCAGTTTTGGATATTCCATTTTGTTTGGCGCAATCATTCGGTCTTCAGCAGTAGGAATCGGGTAGGGAGAGTCAACATCCAAATCGTATTCGGCAAGGATGAAAAGATGGTCCCAAAGTTTATGTTTGTAGTTTTCTTCGTCTCGCAAATGCGGGTTTCTTTGCCCCATAAAATCCACGATAGACATCGCCATTTCGTTGCGTTTGTCGCGGTCTTCGGTTGCCTTGCATTTTTCAACTAAATCTTGAATAATGCGGCCGTATTCGGGCATGTGAAGAAGTGTTCTTTGCGTATTGTATTCCATGGTTGCAAATATATTGAAATTAAGCCTAAATTTTTTAATTTATTGTTAAATCGAATCATGGGATTCGATAATTTAATGAAGAAAATCCGTTAAAGAAAAAGGTTTGCTAACCTTTAGGAAATCATTTTTTTTCGTTCTTCAATTGTCGGGATTTCGCAAGCTAAAGGTTTTAGGCTTTTTCGTCTTCTTGCTACCCAAGAATAAATCAAATCTGAAAATGATTTGGGGAAAATTTTTCCAATTCGAAACAGATGGAATTTTCCACCTAAAAGTTGAGCGGTTTTCAGAATCGCTTCCGATTTTAAAACGTAGTATTCACTAGGCTTCCAAAGAACAACACTGTCGAAATCATTTGTTTTCATCCCACGTTCTTTCAAAAATTGTTGTCCTAAATCAGATTGCAAAGCGGCAAAACGAAATTGATCTTTGCGATCGTTTTTTAAAACCCATTGTACCCAAGAATTGCAGAAACCGCAATCTCCATCATAAAATAGAATGTGATAAGGCCACCAATCGGGCTGTACTTGTGTGTTCATGAATTATTTTTTCTCGGCGCCTTCCGATGGCAAATTGTATGCAGCGCGAGTTTCGTCCTCTAATGATTTAAAATATTGACTCATCTCTTTTTGTTTTGCGGCATCCATTTTTGCATTTCCATGCATCAAAACATAGCTTTCCAAAGGCATTTCACCGTGGTCAACCATTTCATACGCTTCGTAAAGTTTATGAGCTTGACGTTTGGGTTCGTAGGTTGCAAAGGTAGAAAAATTCAATTTTCGTCTTCCTTCATCGATATGATCTTTCAAAAACCAACCAAACGGCTGTACTTTAGAATACCAAGGATAAACGGTTTCGTTGGAATGGCAATCGTAACACGACGCTCGTATTTGTTGCGCCATCGATTCGGGTGTGTTCTTTATTTTTAGAAAATCCATACCTGCATTGGTTGGCGGATTAACCTTTTCTATTTGAAAAAACTGAATCAAAATAAACGCAACTACAAGAACAATAAATACTTTTTTCATCTGCTAATTTTAAGTGAATTTACAATAAAATATTTTTTCAAAAAATGTTTTTAATTGGAATAGTGTATCTTTGCAAAAAAAATTGGGCTTAGAAGGACTGAGTTACCCATTAATAATCAAGTTATTAAACATTTTTTTATGTCGAATATCGTGGCCATTGTCGGCCGTCCCAATGTAGGGAAATCTACCTTATTTAATCGTTTATTAGAAAGAAGAGAAGCAATTGTTGATTCAACTGCTGGTGTAACTCGTGACCGTCATTACGGAAAATCAGACTGGAATGGTGTTGATTTTACGGTGATTGATACTGGAGGTTACGAAGTAAATACAGATGATATCTTCCAAGAAGAAATTTCGAAACAAGTTCAGCTAGCTATTGATGAAGCGACAGCGGTTGTTTTCATGCTGAATGTTGAAGAAGGACTTACGGATACCGATAAGGAAATCTACGAGATGTTGCGTAGAGCAAAAAAACAAGTGTACATCGTGGTAAACAAAGTAGATTCTGCTAAAGAAGAATTAGCTGCTACGGAGTTTTATCAATTAGGAATTGACCAATACTTTACACTTTCTTCGGCAACAGGTTCTGGAACTGGAGAATTGTTGGATGCTGTTGTAGCAAATTTTCCAACGACAGAATATAAAGATCCTTTCGAAGGCTTGCCTAAAATTACGATTGCAGGAAGACCCAATGTTGGTAAGTCAACATTAACCAATGCTTTATTGGATAACGAGCGAAATATCGTTACAAATATTGCAGGAACAACAAGAGATTCGGTTTCAAGTTTATACAATAAATTCGGACATGAATTCGTGTTGGTGGATACTGCCGGAATGCGTAAAAAGAGTCGAGTTTCAGAAGATTTGGAGTTTTATTCGGTCATGCGTTCGGTTCGTGCTATTGAGCATTCGGATGTCGTTATTATCATGGTGGATGCCACTTTAGGTTGGGAAGCTCAGGATATGAGTATTTTCGGAATCGCACAAAGAAACCGAAAAGGGATCGTGATCGTGGTGAACAAATGGGATTTGGTGGAAGATAAGAAAACCAATACTATCCGTGATTTTGAAGCAGCTATTCGTCACAAACTTGGTCAGTTTTCAGACGTTCCAATTTTGTTTGTTTCGGCATTAACGAAGCAACGTATTTTGAAAGCCGTTGAAGTAGCGATGGAAGTTTACGAAGATCGTCAGAAGAAAATCAAAACTTCGAAATTGAATGAAGTGATGCTTCCGATTTTTGAAAATACACCGCCGCCGGCAATCAAAGGAAAATATATCAAAATCAAATATTGTGTGCAATTGCCAACGCCGTCGCCACAATTTGTATTCTTCTGTAACTTGCCGCAGTACGTAAAAGAGCCGTATAAGCGTTTTACAGAAAATCAACTTCGAAAAGAATTCGGATTTACGGGATCGCCAATTGAGGTGTATTTCCGTCAGAAATAAATTTTTAAGCCTTTCATTTTTTATGAAAGGCTTTTTTTACGACCTTTACCGCATAAACGAAACTATGGTTACAATACTTTCAGACACCTTTTCTTTGGTGAATTCTTGGATTAACGAATTGCGAAATATTGAAGTTCAAAACGACCGAATGCGTTTCCGCCGAAATATGGAGCGTATTGGTGAAATTGCCGCTTTCGAAATCAGCAAAGGTTTAGAAGTGAAAGAAGTGGAAATTACCACGCCATTAGATAAAGTTTCGGCTCGCGAGATAGCCGTTCAGCCCGTTATCACAACGATTTTAAGAGCAGGAGTTCCTTTGTTTGAAGGAATTTTGAATTATTTAGACAAAGCAGATTGCGGTTTTGTTGCGGCATATCGTAAACACGATGCAAACGATTATTTCTCCATCAAACAAGATTATTTAACATGTCCAAACATCGATGGTCGTCCGCTAATCGTGGCTGATCCCATGTTAGCAACAGGTGCGAGTTTGGTTGAAGCTTTAAAGGATTTGTTGAATCATGGAAAGCCAACGCAGCTTCATATTGTTGCGGCAATTGCTTCTCAACAAGGTGTTGATACGATTCAACAGGCGTATCCTGAAGCGCAAATTTGGGTGGGTGTGATTGATTCGGGATTAACGTCCAAAGGCTACATCACGCCAGGTTTGGGTGATGCCGGTGATTTGAGCTATGGTGAAAAACTTCAACGTTAATTAATCCAAAGCAAAAACGAGAACACTGATTTTGTTGTTTTGATGCTGAAGAAGTTCCCAAGCGGCTTGCGAAATGGTATTTCCAGTCGTTAAAACATCGTCGAGCAATAGAATGTGTTTGTTTTCTATTTTGGTTTGAATTTCAAATAAACCAGTGTTTTCACCACGCTGATTTTTCGATTTTAAAGCTTGAGCTTTTCCGAATTGAGTTCTTTTCAAAACGTCATGTTGAAGTGGAATTTGAGTGAGTTTACTCAATGTTTCTGTAAATAAATGCAACTGATTGTAACCTCGTTGACGTTGCTTTTTCGGGTGCATCGGAATACTTACTAATAAATCAAACGCATTTGATTTCCAATCAAAAAGGTCAAACGCCCAAAAAGCTAATTCTTTTCCGATTTTTTCTCGTGCGCCGTATTTTAGTTGATGGACAATTTTTCTACTCAGATTTTGATTTTCAAAATGCATCATCGCAACGCCAAATTCTATCGGGAAAAGACTTTTACAACGTTCGGTAACTTCATTAGGTTGCCCAAATTGATGATGGGTAAAGTGAATTCCATCCAAACAAATGCTGCAAAGGACTTTTGATCCGTCGATTAATGTGTTGCAAGAAAGGCAGCGATTAGGAAATAGAATATCCAAAATCATCCGTTGTGTTTTCATTAAATGTACGAAAAACAAGAATGAAATTGATTTTAATGGTGATTTTTAATTGATTACATGAATTTTTTTCGAATTTTTTCGATTTCCTTTTTCATGTTTTCGTTGAAAATTTCTTTTTCAATGCGAATCGGCGCTGCTTTTCGTACGTCGCAATCACTAATACTGCAAGTTTCGCAAGTAACGCCCACATTTTCTGTTTGTATGGAATCGCTTTTTGAGAATTTAATCTTCTTAATAGAATTTGGATTTAGCAAAATTCCTAAACAATAACTTCGGTTTGTGCCGTCTGAAAAAGGGTTTTTCTGTGATGTTGAAAAAACCAAATACGTCAAACCGCTGTCTTTATAATGTGAAATTTGAGCATCCGTTAATTTTTCATTTTCTTTTAAATGCATTAGGTTTTTTACGGCAATCCATCTTCGGCAATAATGTTCATTAGTTGCTTTGGCGTGCGGTGCTTGCTGGTTATTTAGATGTAGCTCCTTCATAATGTGAATGCGGTCGGAGTCTTTTTTCTTCGTAAAACACAAGTAAAACAAATCCTTAATTCCCATTTCTGTAGGAAGCAGATTGGTCAATCGGTAATAAAACGTTTCTGGCGAATTGGTGAATTCATTAATAAGGTCATCGAATTTTTCAGCATTCCAGTCTTTTTCATTAATGAAATCCGTAAACAACTCAATTAATTTTTCTTTTGATATTAAAAGACAGCCTGCAAAATACGAGGCAAAATAGTTGTTTAAAAGTTCTTCAAAACTGCTGAAGTCCAGCCAAGAATATGTGTTTGGGCGCAGTTTGATTTCCAAAACATTGAAACCGATTTCCTTTGCAAGAATAAAAACTTTCTGATTTTCGTCTAGTAAATGATTTAAAAGAAGTTGTTTTTTCTCAGGAATGAACAGTGAGCGAAGTCTGTTCGCTTCATTGTTTTTGCTGAAATCTTCGTATTGAATTTGATATCCGAAATGATCTTTTAAAATGCTTTCTAAAGCATCAACTGGAAGTTTTTTGTTGATGTCTAAATTGAATAAGGAAACAAATTGAATGGCTTTTTCCTCGATTTCAGGAAAATAATTGTCGTGCATTTCCTGAAAGCTTCGAACGACAGCAAAGTAAAATCGCTCTTTTCCCAAATTGTAATTCTGCGAAATCTCAATAAGTGCATTGATGAATGCGGTAACTTTTTTTGGGGATTCGCTGATGATGTTAATTAAAAAATTGCGGTTAATTCCAAAAAGTTCAAGCGGGATTTCCTTAAAAAATTCTGATTTTAAAATTTCAGAAACAGGCGAAAGACTACGATCAAGTTTTGTTGAAACTAAATCGTCGAATTTGCATTCCAAAACATCGGATAGTTGTAATATTTTATCGTGTTTCGGGTACTTTTTTCCGTTTTCAATTTCATTCAGATAGGATTTTGAAAGTCCCGTTTTGTCAGCAAGATCCTGCAAAGACCACTTTTTTTTTTGGCGTTGCTGCTTCAGTTTTAATCCGAAAATTGTCTTAATGTATTCGCTGTCTGCACTCATTTTCAATTAGTTGTTCGCTTTTGTTTATTGTTTGGATTTTTATAGCATCTCAAAAATCCTTTATTCATCAGCGTTCTAACAAATGTAAATAAAAATTGCGATTTTTCGCATAATAATTTATTGTTAAAATTAGCGAACGTTCGCTATTGGTGAAAATATTTTTTCTAAGTTTGTCTCAACCAATCATCAAAATTTATTTTTATGGAAACGCAAACAAAATTCAAAATTCAACATTTAAATCCGTATGAATCCATTTTTTCAGAAGAAGTTGTCGATTTTTTAATTGCGCTTCATGAACAATTTAATCCAGTTCGGTTAGGTTTATTGGAAGAACGTAATCGAATGCAATTGGAATTTGATCAAGGAATTATGCCTACTTTTCCGCCAGAAACTGAAGCAATCCGAACTAGTGATTGGACATGTGCCTCGATTCCTGAAGATATTCTCGATCGTCGCGTTGAAATTACAGGACCTGTGGATCGTAAAATGATTATTAATGCGTTGAATTCCGGAGCGAATTGTTTTATGGCTGATTTCGAAGATAGTAATTCGCCAACTTGGGATAATTGCATGGAAGGCCAATTGAATCTTTCGGATGCGGTGCGAGGCGAAATTTCATTCGAAAATGAAGGTGGAAAACGATATGAATTAAATGAAAAAGTGGCGAGTCTTTTTGTGCGTCCACGAGGCTTACATTTGAATGAAAAGCATATTTTGATTAACGATGAAGAAGCTTCTGGTTCTTTAATCGACTTCGGGTTGTACTTTTTTCGAAATGCAAAGGCGCTGTTGGAAAACGGTTCACGGCCGTATTTTTACCTTCCAAAACTAGAGCATTATAAAGAAGCTCGTTGGTGGAATGATGTTTTTGTTTTTGCGCAAAATTATCTTGAAATCCCTCAGGGAAGTATTAAAGCAACGGTTTTGATTGAAACAATAACGGCTTCTTTCCAATTGGATGAGATTTTATATGAATTAAAAGAACATTCCAAAGGGTTGAATTGTGGACGATGGGATTATATTTTTTCATATATCAAAAAATTTCGAAATCTTCCTGAGTTTTTAGTTCCGGATCGAGATCAAGTAACGATGATAGCTCCCTTTATGAAGGCGTATTCCGAGCGCGTAATTTCTGTTTGTCATCGTCGTGGTGTCTTTGCAATAGGGGGAATGGCGGCGCAAATTCCGGTGAAAGGCGATGAGGAGGCCAATCATTTGGCTTTTGAAAAAGTTCGCGCAGATAAGGAACGTGAGGTGAAAAATGGACACGACGGAACATGGGTGGCGCATCCGGCTTTGGTTTCGGTCGCAAAAGAAATTTTCGACGAATTTATGCCGACGCCCAATCAAATTCATAAAAAAATAACGACGCAGGTTTCGGAAAAGGAGCTTTTGGAAGTTCCAAAAGGGAAAATAACTGAACAAGGAGTACGGAAAAATATCAATGTTGCAATTTTATATATCGAATCTTGGTTGATGGGAACAGGCGCTGCAGCGATTTATCACTTAATGGAAGATGCAGCGACAGCAGAAATTTCTAGAAGTCAGGTCTGGCAATGGCTTCATAATGAAGCGAGAATGGAGGATGGGCGAATTCTGACTTGCGATAAGGTTTTTCGATGGGAGCAAGAAGAATTAGAAAATATCAAAACCTATGTTGGCGAAGAACGGTACCAAAACGGAAAATTTCAATTGGCAACCGAGATTTTTAACGAATTGGTTTGCTCGGATAAGTTCGAAGAGTTTTTGACTCTTAAAGCATACAGATATCTTTAAACCTATTTAAAATTAAGACTTTACGAGCTTGAAACTTTCACCAGTTGGGTGAAGGGAAGGGCTTTAGTGTCAACTTCCTTTTAATTTTAGAGGTACTATTTCAACAAAATATTAGAAACTATCAAATCCAAAATATCATGACAAAGCAAGAATTAAAAATCCAAAATTTAGAAAAAGATTGGGCAGAAAACCCAAGATGGAAAGGTGTTGAAAGGCCTTATACAGCCGAAGATGTGCTAAAACTTCGAGGCAGCTATACGATAGAATACACGATAGCGACCGAAATGGCAAAAACACTATGGCAAAAATTAAATTCACAACCATTTGTAGCAGGTTTGGGAGCATTAACAGGAAATCAAGCCGTTCAGGAAGTGGATGCTGGTTTAGAAGCGATTTATCTTTCAGGTTGGCAAGTGGCGGCGGATGCAAATCTTTCAGGCGAAATGTATCCCGATCAAAGTTTGTATCCTGCGAATTCAGTTCCGTCTGTAGTGAAACGAATTAACAATGCGTTGTTGCGCGCGGATCAAATTCAAAGTGTGAATTGTGTGGATGAAGTTAATCGGAGAAACTATTTGGTTCCCATTGTTGCAGATGCTGAAGCGGGTTTTGGTGGGAATCTCAATGCTTTTGAGTTGATGAAACAAATGATAGAAGCAGGTGCCGCGGGCGTTCATTTTGAAGATCAACTTTCTTCTGCAAAAAAGTGTGGTCATTTGGGCGGCAAAGTGTTGGTGCCTACACAAGAAGCGATTAACAAACTGGTTGCGGCTCGTTTAGCATCCGATGTATGCGGCGTTCCCACGGTTTTGGTTGCGAGAACCGATGCTGATGCAGCAGATTTGTTGACTTCCGATATCGATGAGCGGGATCACGAATTTATTATTCTTGGTGAGCGAACTTCCGAAGGTTTTTATAAAGTGAATAATGGTGTGGGACAAGGAATTGCTCGTGGTTTGGCGTATGCTCCATATGCGGATTTAATTTGGATGGAAACCTCAAATCCGGATTTAGAGTATGCAAGAAAATTTGCCGAAGGTATTCATGCAAAATTTCCTGGAAAAATGCTGGCTTACAATTGTTCACCTTCTTTTAATTGGGCAGCAAAATTATCCGTTGCCGAAATGGAAACATTTAGAGAAGAATTGGCAGCAATGGGATACAAGTTTCAATTTATAACATTAGCAGGCTTTCATGCACTTAATACATCGATGTTTGAATTGGCTTCGGCTTACCGTGAACGTGGTATGGCAGGCTATTCTGAATTGCAAGAACGAGAATTTGCACTTCAAGCCAAAGGTTTCCGAGCGGTGAAACATCAAAGTTTTGTAGGAACGGGATATTTCGATACAGTTCAAACCGTAGTGACTTCTGGAAAGGTTTCTACAACTGCGCTAGCGGGCTCCACTGAAGAAGAACAGTTTCATTAATAGTATTTGTTATTTAATTATTTAATTCCAATTTTAATGTAAAATCCTCACCCAAATGGTGAGGATTTTACTTTTATTTATTCAATAAATTTTTGTTGAAATGTTCTAAAATTCGGCGATACTCATCATACCAAGAATACGATTCTTTGAAACCATGCGCTTCCACAGGGAAAGAGGCAAGGTCCCAATCTTTTTTACCCAACTCAATAAAACGTTGCGAAAGTCGTACAATGTCTTTGTATTCCACATTATCATCAACCATTCCGTGCAACATCAGAAGTTTTCCTTCTAGATTTTCAGCGAAATAAATGGGTGAAGATTGTTTGTATGCTTTAGGGTCGGTTTCCGGATAATTGAGAATATTTCCCGTATATCCGTGGTTGTAATGCGCCCAATCCGTCACGGATCGTAAAGCTGCACCAACTTTAAACTCTTTTGGCTCGGTTAATAAAGCCATCAATGTTATAAAGCCACCATAACTTCCACCGTAAATTCCTACTTTGTCAGGATTGATTCCTAAGTTTTGGACCAAATATTTTTTGCCATCAACATGATCGGATAGATCTTTTCCTCCCATATGGCGATAGATTCCCGTTCTTGTATCTCTTCCGTAACCATCACTTGCACGATAATCGATGTCCAAAACTGTATAGCCTTGATCCACTAACAAGTTATGGAACATGTATTCGCGATGGTAATTGCTCCACCAATTATGGGCGTTTTGAAGATACCCTGCACCATGAACAAAAATAACGGCTGCCGTATTTTTGGCATTTTGCTGAGGTTGGTATAAACGCGCATAAATCGTTTTTCCATCTTGCGCTTTATAGGTGATTACTTCGGGTTTTCTCCATGAATACGAATTAAATTCAGCAGTGGTTGATTTCGTGATTTGTTGAAGTTTTGCCTTTTCTTGGTTTGGAGAAACGTACAATTCCCAAGGTTTATCTTTGTAAGAATACCGTACTATAAGTTTCTTCTCGTCGGGCGAAAGTGAAACTTCATGTGCTCCATCTTGAGTTAGAATAGGTTGAAGGTTTCCTCCTGAAACCGACATTTTATAGAATTCGCGATTTCCCGGATGAGTTGTATTGGTCGATAAATAGAAACTTTTTTTGTCTTTTGAAAGCGTTGCGCTACGAACTTCCCAATTTCCAGAGGTGAGTTGTTTTTTTGTTTTTGTTGGAATGTGATAGGTATACAAATGAGAAAAACCAGTTGCTTCCGATTGGAAAAATAGAGTTGCATCATCTGCTAAAAATCCTAAATTTCCAGTACTGAAATAATGCGCTGGAATTCCAGGTCCACCAATCCAAGCGTCATCGTGTTGATGATCGATTTCCGTTAAACTTCCATCATTAAGATTGAGTTGAACGATCCATCTGTCTTTATTGTCTTGGCTGCGAACGTCCATGATGGCAATGTTTCCGTCGCGATTATAAATCGTTTTTCCAACCGTAAAATAGCGTTCATCTTTTTTCGCGTCTTTTTTAGTTTCCTTTGCGGGATAGTCTTTTAGATAGTTTGGAGCGATATCAATTCCGCTAAGTTTTGAAAAATTAGCATAATACACGGTATCTTTTTCAATGTTGAAAATCCCCACTTTTATAGGATACATATTTTGAGTAGAAACTTTTGACTTTGTGTCTTCTACTTTGTTGTACCCGTCATCCGTGATGAAATCCAACATCTTTTCTTGCTTACCACTCGCTCTTTTTCCCTCAACAAAAGTGACGAATTTTCCATTCGGATTTGCAGCTAAAGACCATATGTCATTTGGTGCAGAAAATGCTTTTGGAAACGCTTTTTCAACCAGTTTTTTCTTGTCTTCGTTGAATTTTTTTCTAGTTTCTTGATCACGAACATATTGGAAAAGTTCCTTTTGTTGCTCTTTTAAGAAATCTTCTTTTTTATCCTCTTTTTCAGACGATTTTTTAGCAAAATTGGTGATTTGGATCAAGCTTCCTTCTTGCGTATCTATTTTGTAGATATTTCCACTTTGTTCAAAGAAAACGACACCATTTTTCCCTAAACTTAGATTCGAAACAAAACCAGAATTTTGAAATAGTTTCTTCTTCTTTTTTGTTGAAGAATTGTACGAATATACGGCGCCACCTTCCGTGTAATAGTAGTTTTGATAATCTTGCGTTACAAATCTGTTTTGATAAAATTTGGCGTCATTGGCATCCGCTTTTTCAGGTTGAGCCATGCCTTTTTTCCAGAAATAGGTGCTTTTGCCGACTTCTTTTTTCGGGTTCCAATCAAAATAAACCGTTTCATTATCAAAACCCCAAACCGGATTTTCTGGTTGATAGCCGATAAACTCTTCCCCTTTCATGATTTCTTCCAATTTCAAACTGGACGTCTGCGCAAAAGTAAATTGAACCAAACAAAGAAGTGGTAATGTAAATTTTTTCAGATTCATAAATACAAGATTTCGCCCAAAAATAGGGTATTTGTTTTGATTATCAGGCGTAAAATGAACGTTTAAAAGAAAATTAGATTATGTATCTTTGCACTATGATTCGCATCACTAAAATTTTCACCTTCGAAACGGCTCACGTTCTCTACAATTACGATGGAAAATGTAAAAATATGCATGGCCATTCGTATAAACTTTTTGTTACGGTAAAAGGAAAACCGATTGACGATTTAGATAATGTAAAAAACGGAATGGTCGTTGATTTCGGCGATATCAAGAAAATTGTCAAGGAAGAAGTTGTGGATGTTTGGGATCATGCGGTTTTGGTGAACGGAAATTCTCCGCATCAAAATTTAGGGCAGAAATTAAAAGACGAAGGTCATAACGTGATTTTTTGTCCGTATCAACCAACGTGTGAAAACATGTTGTACGATATCGCCGCCAAAATTAAAAAACAACTTCCAAGTTCTGTAGAATTAGCCTATCTTAAACTTCACGAAACCGAAAACTCGTATGGAGAATGGTTTGCAGAAGATAATAGGTAAGATTTAAAATCAAGAACGAAAGTTTAAAAATATTCGTCACCGTATTTTCAAAAAACATTGATGACAACAATAGAATTACAAGCTAACAAGAAAATCTACTTCGCATCCGATCAACATTTCGGGGCGCCAACTCCCAAAGAGAGCAAGGTGCGGGAAGATCGATTTATCCGTTGGCTAGACGAAATCAAAAAAGACGCCCAAGTTTTATTTTTGATGGGCGATTTATTTGATTTTTGGCATGAGTGGAAGTATGTAGTTCCTAAAGGTTTTGTCCGTGTTTTAGGGAAAATTGCGGAGTTGAAAGATGCTGGAATTGATATTTATTTCTTCGTTGGAAACCATGATCTTTGGATGAAAAATTATTTCGAAGAAGAATTGGGAATTCCTGTTTATTTTGAAAAACGATATTACACTATTTCGGGGAAAAAATTCCTTTTAGCGCATGGAGACGGACTTGGGCCAGGTGATAAAGGCTATAAACGAATGAAGAAACTCTTCACGAATCCAGTGGCGCAATGGGCTTTTAATTGGCTTCATCCCGATATTGCTATGAAAGTGGCGATTTACTTTTCCACCAAGAATAAAATGATTTCAGGTGAAGAAGATAAAGAGTTTTTGGGTGAGGATAAAGAATTCTTAATTATCTATTCCAAAGAGAAATTGAAAACCGAAAAAATTGATTATTTCGTGTACGGACACCGCCACCTTCCGATGATTTTAGATTTGGAGGGAAAGGCAAAATATGTCAATCTTGGCGATTGGATTTCGTATTTCACTTATGGCGTTTTCGATGGTGTAGATTTTAGAATTGAAACGTATCAGTAAAAGTAAGAAGGAGAAAAGATGCTGAATGCTCTATTTAAGATAAAAACCGAAGAAGAATTTACCCAAGTTTGTATCGAAACATTCCGTTATCAGTACGAAAATGTGGAGGTTTATCGAAAGTTTGTTGATTATTTAAAAATTAATCCAGCAGTAATAAAAGACATCAATGATATTCCTTTTTTGCCGATTGAAATGTTTAAAAATCATACGATTTTAGATCAGAATTCGAGTGCAGAAACTTATTTTCAAAGTTCGGGAACCACACAAATGAATCGTTCTAAGCATTGGATTACGGATTTCCATTTGTATGAAGAAAGCATTTATCGAAGTTTTGAGCAGTTTATTGGCAAGCCTGAAGATTATGTTTTCCTTGGTCTGTTGCCGAGTTATTCCGAAAATTCACATTCTTCTTTAATTTACATGGTGGATTTTCTGATGAAAAAATCAGCGAAACCAGAAAACGGATATTTTCTATACAATCACGAAGATTTGTTAAACTTATTAAATCAACTTCAAAATAAAAAAATCCTTTTGTTTGGGGTTTCTTTCGCCTTATTGGATTTTCTTGATTTTTGCGAAACGCATCCAAATCAACTTTTAAAAAATGAATCTTTAACCGTTATTGAAACGGGCGGAATGAAAGGTCGAAAAGAAGAAATGACCAAGGATGAGTTGCTTCGGATTCTTCAAAATGGATTTCAGACTAACAAAATTTATTCGGAATATTCCATGACGGAATTGCTTTCACAAGCCTATTCGTTGGGAGAAAATGAATATCAAACTCCAAATTGGATGCGTGTTTTAATTCGAAACACCGAAGATCCATTTTCATACATGGAGGATGGAAGAACGGGCGCAATAAACATTATTGATTTGGCGAATCGACATTCGTGCTCATTTATTGCCACTCAAGATTTAGGAAAAATTCAGAACGGTAAATTCCAAGTTTTAGGAAGAATAGATCATTCCGATATTCGAGGATGTAGCCTTTTGGTGTCATAAAAAAAAACCTGCACTAGTGCAGGTTTTTGTATTTTGTTATGTTTTTACTTTTTTAATTAAGCCGCCGCTTCCGCATCGGTTCTTTGAAGTAAGAATTTATAAATCAAACCTCCTGTAATTCCACCTAAAAGTGGAGCAACCCAGAATAACCATAGTTGGCTCATGGCTTGTCCGCCTACGAAAACAGCTTGTGACAACGATCTTGCAGGGTTTACCGATGTATTGGTGATTGGAATTGAAATCAAGTGAATTAACGTCAAAGCCAATCCAATAGCAATTCCAGCAAATTTTCCATTCGCGAATTTATCCGTTGTTCCCATAATGATAATTAGGAAAAACGCTGTCAATAGGAATTCTGCTAAAAAAGCTGCTTGAAGCGTATAACTCTTCCCGAAATACACCGCCGAATCGTAGAAATTCGTTGCAAATGATCCTGCGCTTCCGTCACCTGCACCACCATAAATGACATACAAAGCACCAGCGGCTGCCGTTGCGCCAACACATTGAGCAACTACATACGGAATGAAATCTTTAGCAGAAAAACGACCTCCAGCAACTAAGCCAGCAGAAACCGCGGGGTTGAAATGTCCTCCAGAAATATGTCCAACAGCGTACGCCATCGTTAATACAGTAAGACCGAAAGCTAATGCAACGCCTACCAAAAGAATACCTAGTTGTCCACTTTCAGCTGGGGCAATTTGCGATGCAAAAATCGCACTACCACAACCTCCAAAAACCAACCAGAACGTGCCGAAAAACTCAGCAAATAATTTTTTAATCATAATTTGTTTTTTAATTGTTATCCAAATTTAGAATTTTTTTTAATTGAAAATCGAATTTTAGTTAAAAAAATGATGTTCGGTTTATAAAGCTACTTTTGCTGAATTGTTGTAATTTTACCTTTACATATTTGAACAAACACATGATGGATACTAAAAAATTTAAGACGATACTTTGGATTGTAGGGATTTTAATGCTCGTTTTCTTTGGTTTTTTCCTCTACCAAATGACGCAAACGGAATCCGCACAAATGATAACCATCGTTTTAATGCTTTTGTTGGGTCTTATTTTGGGTGGTGTTATTGCTTTTTTGGCAAGTCGAAATTTCAAATCGGAGCCACCAGTCGTTTTAGAAAGTTCGCACACCATTGCAGAAAGTATGCGAAAGGTTTTCAAAGTAGTTTCTGCAGAAGGCCATTTCAATGAGATTTACAACTATGAAGAAACATCTAAAATATTCAATTTTATTCCGTCAAAAAAGCGCGCTTTAGTCATTGTTGAAGCTAAAATATTAGTGGGTTATGATTTTGAAAAATTTCAATGGGAAGTGGATGAAGAAAACAGAAAAGTAAAGTTGATCCATTTTCCGCCGCCCGAAATTCTTTCTACGGAAACCGATTATAAATACTACAATATAGAAGAGCAGTTTTTTAATTTGTTTTCTAAAGATGATTTAGCAAAAATTCAACAGAATAGTAAGAAGCAGGTGATTGAAGCGGCGAAAAAATCGCACCTTCCTGAAGTCGCTGCAGAACAAATGAGAATGCTGCTTACGGAGCTTTTGGATACGAAGAAATTTAGTTTAGATAACCCTTCTGTGATCTCAGAAAGCAAAAATCGTATTACCTATACGCCAAAAGATGAAGCGTAATTTTTCAAGAAAACATAAGAAAAGCCTATTTTTGCAGTTTTAAATAATAAACTTTCTAAATGATCAGGCTTTCTGCATTATTTTTATTCATTATTTTATTCAACAACGTTCAGGCTCAAGGTTCCAAAAAATCGTCTTGCTATGATCTTGACGAAGTATTAAAAGTGGAAGCAACACCTTTGTATAAGCCTCATTTGGCGGCTTCAAAAGGTTTTAATGTAAAGATTTTACAAAATACCAAATCGGTTCAGCGCTATATAGATTCAGGGAAATTCAAATCCGTGAACAAAAAAAGTCGAGGAATTCGGGTTCAAAAGCTAGAATACAGCCGTCCGTATTTAACGTATAAAGCCAAATTAACTTTAGAACGAATCGGAAATCGCTTTGCGGATGCGACTAAAAGCTATATGACCGTGTCTTCAATAACGCGAACTTTAGAAGATCAATGTCGTTTGAGGAAAGTGAATTCGAATGCTTCATTAGGGATTAGCTCGCACAACTACGGAAATTCGTTTGATATTTCCTATGTTCGATTTGATGGCGTTTTGAAGCGAAATCCAAAATTGGAAAAAGAGCTTGAAAAAGTTCTAAAATACTATGAAAAGCTTGGACGAATCTATTATATCAAAGAGTCGTATCAAGCGTGTTTTCATGTGACTGTGCGTAATTATTAGTGAAAAATCAAAACTATATGGGAATTGCAGATGTCTTATTACGACGTAAAAAAGAATTAGCAGAGAAAAATCTTCGTGAAGGAGATGAGTACAGAGCAGAATATGCAAAAAAAGAAGGCGTAACAACCTTGGAAAGTGGCTTGCAATATGAAATTTTAACATCTGCGGACGGTGCAAAACCAGCAGCAACCGCTAAAGTAAAATGCCATTATCATGGAACAACGATTAAAGATGAGGTTTTTGATTCTTCGGTGCAGCGTGGAGTTCCGGCTTCGTTTCCTCTGGATCGCGTGATTTCGGGTTGGACGGAAGGTTTACAGTTGATGTCCGTGGGAAGTAAGTTTCGTTTTGTGATTCCACCGCATTTGGCGTATGGCGATCAACAAATTAGTAAAGAAATTGGCCCGAATTCAACTTTGATTTTTGAAGTCGAATTACTCGGAATTGAATAGTAAAATCTGCTTCGGCAGATTTTTTTATTTTCCGTTACTTTGCAAAAACCAAATGTGTGATGAGATTTTTAGTACTACTTTTTCTGTCTTTAGGGCTTATGTCCTGCGTTTCGAAAAAGAATCAAATGGTGCAAGAAAACCTTTTGATTTTGAAGGATTCCTATTGCAAAGCCCCGAAACAATACAATTATCAAGGAAAATTTCCGAGTTATAACTCCGATTCTATTTTGGCGGCGAATCAGCATTTACATGATCAATTTACGGATCAATCCATTTTGATTTTGAATGCTCTAGGAGCGATCGATGAGGTGGAAGAAATCAACAAACTGAAAAAAGATTCAACAGTACAAGCGCAGCTAAAAATGTTGAAGCTGAAAAACGTTATCAATTCTAAAATTTCTATTGCTTTGGTGGAATTAGATGCCGTTGCAGCTGAATTTGATTGCGAAGGCGAACGTGTTGCGCAAATGGCGAGTTATGTTGATCAGCTTAATGATAGTCGTAATAATCGCTTGGTTTTGTATTCCATTTTTGCGGGTGCTGCGGCTTCCATTGCAAGCGGAATTATCAAAAGCGATTCATGGGGATCTGCTGTAGATATTGGTGGAGGTGTTATTGGGGCAGGCTTAAGTTTAGCCACATTTTCACCGAAAGGAAGAAAAGTAGAGTTCATTCATGCTCGGAACATTTTACGCGATATTTGGCTAGAAAAGCAAGTTTCAGCGAATTTTCCACCGTTTGTTTGGTATATGTACACCGAAAAGAAATTTGCGAACAAATCCCAAGAATCCATTATTCAAAATATGAAACAAAGTTGGGTGAAATACCATTTTCACGGCGATCAAAAAGCAGCAGATGCGTCTTTGCTTTTCCACGATGGCGGGATTTATCGAGCTTCCGAATTGCACGATCGAGCGGCCATGCTCAACCAAATGCAATCGGCTACACGGACTATCAATCAGAATATCAATTATTTACTTCTTGATTTAGATCGTTTTATTATGTAGTTTTAATTTCAAAATTCATCAGCCTAGGCTCAGAAAAAAGCAGTACTTTTGCAACTTGCAATTTTTATAATTACCATACGATTAATCGGTTATGCTATCAGTACAAGGTTTAGGACTTCATCATTCAGGAAATTATCTATTTAGAGACACGAATTTCACCATTAAAAGATCAGACAAAATTGGTTTGGTTGGAAAAAATGGTGCTGGAAAATCAACGTTGCTTAAAATTCTTTCCAACGAAATTAATTTTTACGAAGGAAACGTCGTTCCTGAAGGGAATATTACCATCGGTTTTCTAAAACAAGATTTAGATTTTGTAAAAGGAAGAACGGTTTGGGAAGAGACGTTGCAGGCTTTTGAGCAGATTAATGCTTGGAAAAATGAGTTGGAGTATGTTAATGAGCAATTAGCAACGAGGACCGATTACGAAAGCGATGCCTATTCAGATTTGATTCAGAAAATGACGGATCTGAACGATATTTTACAAAATCACGATGCCTATAATTTGGAGGGCGATGTTGAGAAAGTTTTGCTTGGTTTAGGCTTCAAGGCAAGTGATTTCGATCGTATTACTGATACCTTTTCTGGTGGATGGAGAATGCGTATTGAGCTCGCTAAACTTTTATTGCAAAACAACGATCTTTTGCTTCTCGATGAGCCTACCAACCACTTGGATATGGAAAGTATCATTTGGTTGGAAGATTTCTTGAAAGATTATATGGGCGCCATCGTTTTGGTGAGTCACGATAAGCAGTTTATGACGGCGGTTTGTAACCGAACTTTTGATGTGAACAACAAGAAAGTGGATGATTATAAAGCCAATTATTCTAAATATTTAGAACTTCGTAAAGAACGTCGCGAAAAGCTGATGCAAGCGAAGAAAAACCAAGATTCCGAAATCAAACAGATGGAGGATAATATCAATAAATTCCGTGCAAGTGCGACGAAAGCCTCTTTTGCGCAGTCTTTGATTAAGAAATTGGATAAAATCGAGCGTATCGAAATCGATAACGAAGACGTTTCCAAATTCAACATTCGTTTCCAACAGAGTGTTGTTCCTGGAAAAGTGATTTTCGAAGCCGAAAAACTTGGAAAAGCATACGGAGAAAAGCAAATTTTTGATGATGTTGATTTCTTTATTGAGCGTGGCGATCGTATTGCGTTACTTGGACAAAACGGACAAGGAAAAACGACTTTAGCTAAGATTTTGGCGGGTGAAATCAAAGATTATTCTGGTACTTGGAACTTAGGACACAATGTTAATATTGGCTATTTTGCTCAAAATCAGGAAGAAGTTCTTACACCCGATAAAACCGTTTTGCAAGAAGCGGAAGATTCGGCTACGGAGGAAACACGTCCGCGTGTTCGTGATTTGCTGGGAAGTTTCTTGTTTTCAGGTGAAGATGTAGATAAAAAGACGAAAGTGCTTTCTGGAGGAGAGCGTAACCGTTTGGCTTTGTGTAAATTATTGTTACGTCCGTTCAACACGTTGATTATGGACGAACCTACCAACCACTTGGATATTCAGTCGAAGGAAATTATCAAACTTGCTTTATCGAAGTTTGAAGGAACGTTAATCGTTATTTCTCACGACCGTGAATTTTTACAAGGTTTGGCGGATAAAATTTTCGAATTCCGTGATGGAAAAATGAAAGAATTCCTTGGAAGCATCGATGAATACTTGGAATACCGTCAGAAAGAATCGCTACGTGAAGTTTCTTTAGAGAAATCAAAATTAGAGAGCAAGCGAGATGTGAAAGCGGCTGCGCCAGTTGTTGAAAATCCTATAATGGAAGCAAAACCAACAACGAATTTTGTTACAAAAGAACAAAAAGCTATTCAAAATAAAATCAAAAAAGTAGAAGAGCAGATTTCGAGTTTAGAAACTGAAATTGAAGCTTTTGAATTGGATTTCACTAAAAATAATCCTTCTGAAGAGACTTTAGAAGTGTACAATACGAAAAAAGAAGCCTTAGATTTGGCTTTGCAAGAATGGGAATATTTGGGTACGCAACTCGATTAAAACCGATTATAGTATTTAAAAATAGAAAAGCATTCCGAATTTTTTGGAATGCTTTTTTTGTGGAATACCCATGAGCTATACAGGATAAATTCGTATTTTTAGCGTTTAATTTTTCTCTATGAAATCGAAATTATATACAGGACTTTTTCTAGTGACTACGGCTTTAGTAGGTGCGCAGCAACAGCAATATACTATGGCTGAGGCGGTGAACGGACTTCGAAGCAATTTGGCTATTAAAAGTATTTCCCAAGCAAAATGGTTAAAAGGTGGAAACTCCATGATGTTCATGGAAAACAAAGCCTACCTTGTTCGTGATGCGCAAACCAACAAAGTTGACACATTGTTATCTGTGAGTCAGCTGAATCGTGCTTCTGGATTGCCAGCGAAAATGAAAGCGCTACCGGTGGTAACCTTCAACGACGCAAAATCAGGCTATTTCAAAGTCGATTCAATCTATTATCGTTTGGATAAGGCTGGAAATGATTGGAAGGTGAAATCGTGGTTAACGGTTCCTAAAAAAGGAGCGAATACTAATTTTATTCAAGACAAAAGTTCGGTTGTTTATACAATTGATAACAATTTATATTTAAGTACACCAGAGCGTCAAATTGCAATTACGCAGGATAAAAACGAAAATATAGTGAATGGGCAAGCGGTTCACAGAAACGAATTCGGTATCGATCGTGGAATTTTCATCGCTCCTGATAATTCAAAAATTGCGTATTACAGAATGGATCAAACGATGGTTGAGGATTATCCTGTCATCGATTGGTCGGTTACTTTAGCGCAAAATCATAACATCAAATATCCAAGAGCTGGGAAAACCTCACACGAAGTTACACTCGGAATTTTTGATGTGAAATCAGGAAAAACAACGTTTGTAAAGACGGAAGGTCCAAAAGATCAGTATTTAACGAGTATCGCGTGGAGTCCAGATTCTCAATTTGTATTTATTGGCGTTTTAAATCGTGATCAAAACGATTTGAAAATGAATATGTACGATGCGAAAACCGGAAACTTTGTAAGAACATTATTTGAAGAAAAATCAGATAAATACGTGGAGCCTCAGCATCCAATGGTGTTTTTACCGAATTCTAAAACCGATTACATTTGGCAAAGTCAAAGAACGGGTTACAATCATTTGTTCTTGTATAATTTAGATAAAGGCTTGGTAAAACAAGTGACAAAAGGCGATTGGTTGGTAACGGATGTACTTGGTTTCCATCCCAAGAAAACAGAACTTTTCATCGCTTCAACCAAAGAAACACCGATGGAAAGACATATCTATCGTGTTAATTGGAATAATCTAGATATGAAACGCCTAGACACGGCGCCAGGAATGCATAACGCCACCTTGTCTGAAACAGGAGATTTCGTTTATGATGTGTATGCGAATGCAACGACACCGAGAAAAGCAGATATCATCCAAACACATAACGGAAAGGCAACAAATTTACTCACTGCTGAAGATCCATTGAAGAACTACGATCGTCCGAAAATTGAAAATGTAACGCTGAAAGCGGATGACGGAACGCCTTTGTATGGAAAGTTGATTTTACCAACGAATTTCGATCCGAATAAAAAATATCCAACGATTGTTTACTTGTATAACGGGCCACATTTACAGTTGATTACGAACACGTATCCAGCTTCTGGAAACCTTTGGTACGAGTATATGGCTCAGAGAGGCTATGTGATTTTCTCAATGGATGGGCGTGGTTCAAGCAACCGAGGTATGAAATTTGAGCAAGCGGTTTTCCGTAATTTAGGAGAAACGGAAATGAAAGACCAACTAAAAGGTGTGGATTATTTAAAATCACTATCTTATGTAGATGCTGATAGAATGGGTGTTCACGGATGGAGCTTTGGCGGATTTATGACGACAAGTTTAATGTTGAAATATCCCGAAGTGTTCAAAGTTGGTGTTGCTGGAGGTCCGGTAATCGATTGGAATATGTACGAAATTATGTACACAGAGCGTTATATGGATTCGCCACAACAAAACCCAGAAGGTTTCAAAAAAGCGAACTTATTGGATAAAGTTCAGAATTTGAAAGGGAAATTATTAATGATTCACGGGATGCAAGACGATGTTGTCGTTTGGCAGCACTCGGTTGATTTCATAAAATCGGCCGTGGATAATAACGTTCAAATGGATTATTTTGCGTATCCTGGACATGCACACAACGTTTTAGGAAAAGACCGTGTTCATTTGATGCAAAAAATCACGGATTACTTTGATACCTACTTAAAAAAATAAAATGAAGAACGTACTATCTGCTGTTTTTGTATTCATTCAGATTTTGGTTTTTGGCCAAAGCGGATTTGTTGATGTTAAAAATTTAACGGCTCAAGCGGTAGATAGTACGTCTAATTTATACTATGAAAAGCTGATTTATCGGTTTAATTTCGATCCTAGCGTTATGAGCGAGGAAGAAATGAAGTATTTGTATTACGCAAAAAATTCTAATAAGAATCTTAAAACCATGAACCTCACCGAAAGTGGAGATTTTATGAGTTTGGTTCGCGAAGGGAAATGCAAGGAAGCGATCGATATTGGAGAGCGAATTTTAAGTTTAGATCCTGCCAATTTGGAGGTTTTAGGGATGCTATTAAATTGCTATTCTCAAAATAAAGCAGAAGAGTCTCGGAATTTTTCATTTCGTGGATTTCAGTTCAGAAGGCTTGTTGATGCTATTTTGCAAAACGGAATTTCGGAGGGAAGCGAACGGAAATTGACGGTTATGGCTGTTGCCGACGAGTATATTTTGTCTAGTGTTCTCGGTTTGGATTTGCGATTATTTCGAAGATCATCAAAAAATCATAGCGAAGGAATCATCGATTCCTGGAAAAAAGGAAAAGAAAAAATCGATTTTTTAGTTGTTTACGATCATAACGGCAACTAAAATGTCGTCGCACTCTATTTATCATACATCAATGCTTTTGCTTGGTGTATTTTTTATTTTTGTAGTATAAATCAAGGAATTATGGAATTAGGAATAGGAATGTTTGGCGATTTGCGATATGATAATCAAATCAATGGATATCGCAGTGCACAAACCAAAATAGGTGAAATTTTAGAGCAAGTTCAGTTAATGGATGAGGTCGGTTTGGATGTTTTTGCAATGGGTGAACATCACCGTCCAGATTATGCGGTTTCGTCACCAGAAATGCTTTTGGCTGCCGCCGCGAGTCGAACTAAAAATATCAAATTGGCAAGTGGAGTAACAGTGCTTTCTTCGGCAGAGCCGGTGAAAGTGTATGAGGATTTTTCGACTTTAGATTTAATTTCAAGCGGTCGTGCTGAAATTTTTGTTGGCCGTGGAAGTTTTATTGAGTCGTTTCCGCTTTATGGATATTCTTTAGACGATTACGAAACACTTTTTGAAGAAAAATTAGATTTACTACTGAAAATTAATTCGGAAGAAAACGTAAGCTGGAAAGGTTCTTTACGAGCTCCAATGCTCAATCAAACAGTGTATCCAAGAGCAACGAATAACGGAAAGCTTCCAATTTGGATTGCCGTTGGTGGAACGCCTCAATCGGTGTATCGCGCTGCGGTATTAGGTTTGCCTTTAATTGTTGCCATTATTGGAGGTATGCCTTCACAGTTTGTTAAGTTGATAGAATTCTACAAGCAAGAATATTTGAAAGCAGGACATCCCGAAGAGTTGATGCAAATTGCAATTCATTCGCATACGTTTGTTAGCGAAGATCCAAAAGTGATTGACGGTTATTTTGAAAGTTACAAAGCGCAAATGGATCGTATTGGTTCGTCTCGAGGTTGGGCGCCATATACTAAGATGCAATTTGAAGGCGGTCGAAGTGAAGAAGGTGCTTTGTTTATTGGTTCAGCCAATGAAGTTGCTGATAAAATCAATAAAGTGAAAGAACTTTTCGGATTAACTCGTTTTATCGGACATATGGATGTCGGCGATCCAGAACACGATATTCAAATGAAATCAATTGAACTTTTTGGAGACCAAGTTGCTTCTCAAGTACGATAAAAAAAACCGCCATCTGGCGGTTTTTTCTTTTTAAATCGGATAGATATATTTCCTACGATCGTCAATTCGAGTAAAATTCTGTAAGAATTTGTATCGAGAATTCTATTTCAGTTCTCGATACGATTTTTTTAAAAAATCTACTCGAACGGACGTTGATTTTCTAGCCATTAGGTTTATTTAATAAAGCCTCTATTTCGTAGTAAAGGCTTAATGTCAGGATTTCTTCCAGTGAATTTGCGATATGCTTCATTCAGATCTTCGGAATTTCCAACAGAAAGAATGTACTTACGGTAACGATCTCCATTTTCTCTGGTCATTCCACCATTAGCTTGAATCCATTCCCAAGCGTCTGCATCCAATGTTTCTGCCCAAATGTATGCGTAATATCCAGCAGAATATCCTCCACCGAAAACGTGCGCAAAGTATGGCGAATGGTATCTTGGAGGAACTGCGGAAAGTGTAAATCCATTCGAAGCTAAAGCTTGTTTTTCAAAATCTAAAACGGGCTTAAATTGGCTTTCATCCGTTACCGTATGCCACATCATATCGGTCATGGCCGCCGAAACCAATTCCGTTGTCATATAACCTTGATTGAAGGAGCTCGCTTTTTTGATTTTATCAATTAACGCTTGCGGAATCGGTTGCTTTGTTTCGTAATGAACGGCGTAATTCTTAATCACTTCCGGTACCAAAGCAAAATGTTCATTGATTTGCGATGGAAACTCGACAAAATCTCTTGGTACACTCGTTCCAGAAAGTGATGCATATTTTTGATTTGCTGACATACCGTGAATCGAATGTCCAAATTCATGGAACAACGTCGTGACATCATCAAAACTAATCAACGATGGCTTTCCTGGAGCAGGTTTTTGATAGTTGTAAACGTTCGTGATAACGGGTTTTGTACCCATCAAATGCGATTGTTCTACATAGTTGTTCATCCAAGCACCACCACTTTTTGAAGGTCGAGTATAGAAATCTAAATAATATAGGGCGATTGATTTTCCTGTATGGTCAAAAACCTCGTAGGTAACCACATCTGGGTGATAAACGGGTAAATCTGTTCTCTTTTTAAATGTTAAACCAAAGAATTTTTCCGCGGCATAGAAAACACCTTTTTCCAAAACGGTATTCACTTCAAAATACGGCTTGATTTCGTTTTCATCCAAGTCAAACTTCGCTTTACGAACTTGCTCTGCATAAAAATTCCAATCCCACGGCTCAACATTGAAGTTTCCACCTTGTGATTTAATCAATTCTTGAATTTCTGCTTGTTCTTTTTTAGCTTGTTCAACTGCTGGTTTTGCAAGTTGCTTCATTAAATCTAAAGCAGCTTCTGGGTTTGGCGCCATTTGATCTTGAAGTTTCCATTCGGCAAAATCTTTTTTACCCATCAATTTTGCTTTTTGCAAACGCAAACGAACTAATTTTTCAATAGTTGAACGTGTGTCATTAGCATCGCCTTTTTCTGCTCGAGTCCATGATGCTTTGAATAATTTTTCACGTGTTGAACGGTTTTTCAAATTCTGAAGCAAAGGTTGCTGCGTTGTATTTTGTAAAGCCAAAAGATATTTTCCAGAATGTCCTGCTTCTTTTGCGTCGGAAGCAGCCGCTGCGATTTCATCAGGAGAAAGTCCGTCCAATTCTTTTACATCGGATAGAATTAAAGCGCCTTGTTTTCTCGCTTCCAAAAGCTTGTTGGAATACTGCGTAGAAAGCGTTGCCAGTTCTTGGTTAATTTTCTTTAACTCGGTTTTTGCTTGTGGCGAAAGCGCAGCACCGGCAATTTCGAAATTCTGCAAATACACCTCGCGCAAACGCTTACTTTCCGAATCAAGATTCGTTGGGTCTATGGCTTTTATTCGTTGATATAATTTGTCATTCAAATACATTTTATCGCTATGCGCTGCAAAGATCGGAGCATATTCTTGCTCTAATTTTTGCAAAGTTTCGTTGGTATCAGCACTTGTTAGGTTGTAGAAAACCATTTGCGCTCGCTTCAATACTTCACCACTTTTTTCAAGTGCGATTAAGGTATTTTCAAGAGTTGGTTTTGCCGGATTATTAGCAATTTCGTCCAGTTGGGCTTCCTGCTGTTTCAATCCATAGTCGAAAGCCGGTTTATAATCCTCGTTTTTGATTTTATCAAATTCAGGAGCTTCGTATTGCAATTTACTCTTTCTCATGAAAGGGTTGTTTGCTAAAGCGTCGTTTACGGTCATGTCTGTACTTTTTTCGGATGTTGTCGTTTGTGTGGTACAAGAATTAAGAAATAATGCTGCAATAAAAACTGCAGATGTAATATTTTTCATGTCTCAATTGTTATTAAAGTATAAAATTAGTATTTTTAAATTTATTAACCTTAAAACTATCCCTTTTCATGAGAATTTCAAGCGTTTTCTTCCTAGGTGGCATCTTACTCTTATCGTCGTGTAATTACAAAACCGATTCTAAAATTTTTGACTTCAGTGTCAAAGAAGGTAAAGGACCTATCCAAACTAAAAATTTTGATTTTGATTTTGATGAAATCAAAGTATCTCAATCCATTCGTGCCGAAATTAAAAAAGCGGATCGTGAAAAGGTGGTGATTGAAGCTCCTGCAGATTTACTGGAAGATATTTTGGTAGAGAAAGCAGGCTCTACGGTTCATATTCATTACAAACCGGGAATCCGTGTTAATGGATCTCGAGTGAAAGCAACGATTTACGCGAAAGACTTTTCGAAGGTTGAAGCCAATTCTTCTGCACAAATTAGAATCGTTGATAAATTTGTTCAAGACAAAACCAATGTTAAGGTAAGCAGCTCAGGATCGGTGACAGGTGACTTGGAAGCGAACGATTTGGTTATTGATGGATCGAGTAGTGGTTCGTATTCGGGGAAAATTTGGGCGGTTAATTTTGATGTAGATGTTTCTTCTTCTGCGGATGTAGAAGTTTCTGGAAAAGCTAAAAACGTAGATTTGGACGCTTCTTCATCGGGAAGTGTTGTTGCCAAAGATGTTCGTGCCGAAAATGGAGTGCTTAATGCATCCAGCTCAGGATTTGTCAACGTGAGTTTGTCCAATGAATTGCGTGCAAAAGCAAGTTCTTCGGGCTCAATTGAAGTCATAAAAATCGGAAATCTGAATGTGGTTCAAGAAACCAAGAGCAGTTCCGGAACGATAACCGTTAGGTAGATTTTGGTGGCGATTCTAATTCAGAATCGTCATCTTCATTTTCCATCCAATCGTGATTTTCAAAATTCAAGCTGTCGTACGCAAGAAGCGCTTCTTCTTGCTGTATGGCTTCTTTCACGCTGAAATTTGAAAGTTCATCGCCTGGTGTTCTTGCCAATCTTCGGATGGAAGCTTTATCAATCAACATAAATCGTTTTCCTAGACGTCGTGCGGCATATTTACGCATTCCCGTTTCGTGAAGCAAGTCAACGGCCATTTCTACCGCTGTTCCCAAGGTTTCACGGTAAATATTTTGAACGCCATGATTCACAAAATAATACGAATCGTTTCTATTTTTTGTTCGAACATAGAGTTTAACATTTGGAAATTGCTCACGAACTAGCTCCGCTATGTATTTATTGTCTTCGGGATTGTCCAAGCACAAGGCTAAAATCTCGGCTTCTTCAATTCCTGCCGCTCGTAAGGTTTGAATTCGAGTTGCATCACCATAATAGACTTTAAAACCATAGGATCGCAATACTTTAATACGTTCTGGATCGTGATCTAAAACAGTGGCTGAAATATTATTCGCTTTCAATAAACGCCCAACCGTACTTCCAAAATGCCCAAAACCAACGATAATCATTTTCTTTTGCGGTGCCGATGCATCTAAAATATCAAACGGTTTATCTTCCTCTTTTTTATTGAATCGATTGGAAATTACTTTGTCGTGAATGATCAATAAAATAGGAGTAACACACATAGTAATTGCGGTTACTGCCATTAATTGAGAGGTGACTTTATCGTTGAATAAATATAATTTGTTGGAATAACTCAACAAGACGAATGCAAATTCACCGACTTGTGATAGCGCAAATGCAAAGAAATAATTCTGCGTTTTTTCAATTTTAAAGAGCTTTCCAATTCCAAATAAAACCAAAAACTTCACCACCAAAACCAAAATCGCTAAAGTAGAAATCAGCATCGGATCTTCCATAATGATGTTAAAGTTGATGGTTGAGCCTACACTCACGAAAAAGACGGCGAGAAGCAGCCCTTTAAATGGATCAATTTGCGCTTCTAATTCATGTCGGAACTCGGAGTTGGCAAGCATTACACCCGCTAAGAAAGCGCCTAAAGCAGGAGAAAGCCCCACGATAACCATCAATTCGGAAACGCCAACAATTAAAAATAGGGAAGAAGCCGTAAGTAATTCAGCCATTCCTGATTTGGAAACGTACCTCAAAAACGGGACAAATACGAATTTCCCTAAAAGAACGAGGATGGTAATTCCCAGTAAAACGGTTCCCCCTTGTATCCATTCGGGAAGTTTTTGAATGAGAAGCTGCACTTCATTTTCTTCTTTAACTTCGTACTTCGCGATTATGGGTAACAACGCCAAAATGGGGATCACCGCAATATCTTGAAATAAAAGTGTTGAAAAAGATGCTTCGCCAGCTGTTGTTTTAAATATGTTTTTCTCTTGTAAGGTTTGCAAAACAATCGCTGTGGATGATAACGCAAAACACATAGCAATGGCTAATGCTTGATCGTACGGCCATTTGGCGAGAACTAAAACCAAAAATAGAATACTTATCGTAAGCACCATTTGTGAAAGTCCTAAGCCGACAATTCGTTTTCGCATTGCCCAGAATTTCCGTGGTTCCAATTCTAAGCCCACCATAAATAAAAGCATAATCACCCCGAATTCGGAAGCGTGCATAATGTCTTCGGTGTCGTTTCCAGTTAGTTTTAAAACAAAAGGTCCGATGACGATACCACCAATAATGTAGCCGATTACGGAACTTAGCCCAAACTTCCTAACGAGCGGAACCATGATGATGGCTGCGCCTAGGAAGATGAGAACTTTCATTGCAATTGGAGAATCCATTATTGATTTTTATTTAAGATTTCAGCAAAATGCTGTTTGTGAAGGACGATTTCTTTTTTACTTAGGTTTTCCGATTCATAAACCACATACGGTTCATGAACATTGGCTCGAAACAATTTCATGGTCGCAATTAAGCTGCTGATGAGTTCTTCGATGGTATAATGGGTTTTACTTTCACGTCCAAACGTACTTTCCTTATTTCGAGTAGTGATGAGAAAATGAACGTCTTTGCCTTCAAATGGATTGGCTTCGGTTTCGTTCATCCATCGGCTATCAACGACTTCATCTACCCAAAGTCGAAGCAAAGGAGGCATCCCAAACCAAATGATCGGAAAGTGAAAAATAAATCGATCGTACTCGAAAATTCGTTTCCGTTCCTTGAATGCTGCGATATGAAATTCCGGATACTCTTCATACAAATCACGAAAGGTATAATGCTGATGTCTTTCGTAGAAATTGGTGAGCTCCTTATTGTTAGAAGCGAATTCTAAATAAGGATGAGCGAAGAGTACAAGGGTATTTTTCAATATGTTGAGATTGGGATTTCAACAAAAATAAAAAAAAAGAGGCATTTTTCCTATAAAAAAAGCAGCCCGAAAGCTGCTTGTCTATTTTAAATACTCTTGTTTACCATCCTCCGGATGCGCCACCGCCGCCGAAACTTCCGCCACCGCCGAAGCCTCCAAAGCCTCCACCGCCGCCACCTCCAAAGGAGCCGCCTCCGCCGAAACTTCCTGGGAATGGGAAGAAACCACCTGGGTAGGATCTTCTTCCACGGCGGGAAATAATGACATCCTCGTCATCATCATAGTTTCCGCCTCCGCCTCGATTGTTATTTCCAAACAAGATGGAAAGCACGATGAGAACGACAAAAAAGATGATCATCATTTGGAATAAGCTTGGTCCGTCCGAAGAACGTTCGGGTTTTGCATGCGGTTTGAATTTTCCTTGAACGGCATCTGTAATCGCCGTTGTTCCTGCATCAATTCCTTCATAATAACGCCCTTCTCGGAATCGCGGTGTTACAAGATAATCAAGAATCTGACCAGCAACCGAAGCTGTTAAATACTGTTCAACAGCACGACCTTGTTGGATGGCAAATTTTCGATCTTCGTATGCAATTAAAAAGACCACACCATTATCAACGCCTTTTTTCCCAATTTTCCATTGTTCACCAAACATCGTGGCAACGTAATTCACGTCTTCGCCTTTGGTTGTTGGGATAATGATGACTTCGACTTCCGTTGAGGTTGAGTCTTCAAATTTTATTAATTTATTGTTGAGCTGATCTCGTTCTTGTTGAGAAAGTAAGCCCACTTCATCATAAACAGGATAAAGGATGTCAGGTTTCTTAGGCACGCTGTATTGCGCTTGTACGAACGTAAAAGCGGTAAAAAAGAATGCTAAAAATGTATATTTAAGAGAAGGTAATCTCATCCGACAATTCGTTGATATTCTCTCCACTAAATGGAAAGTGTTTTTTAAGTTCTAAACCTGTTTCGAGTATGGCATCGCGCAAGCCTTCAAAATACTTTCCTAGAGCGAAAAGCTTTGTGGTTTCGTCATGCATAGCATCCCAAAATTCTTGCTTTACAAATTGATGAATGCCCTCGTCGCCAATAATCGTTAGATATTTTTGTTCAAAATTAACATGAAACAAAACGGCATTTCGATGGACGGTTTTTCCTAAACAAAGCGTTTTGAAAACGTCAAATGCTTTTTCAGCATTATCCGAAACGGTATTAGAATCGATATGAATACGGATCTCTCCAGTAGAGTGGCTCTCTGCTGTTTGAATGGCTTCCACGAGGGAAGCCATTTGAGTATCTGTAATATAATTGTTCATTAATCTGTTTTAAAAACTTCTGGAGCTTTTTCAGCACCTGCTTCTGATTTGAAATATGGTTTTTCCTTGAAGTTTGTGAAGTTTGCTAAGATGTTATTCGGGAATTTCATAATTTCCGTGTTGTAATCTTTCGCAGCTTCGTTGAAATAAACCGTTTCTGCACGGATTGAGTTTTCAATCGCGGTGTATTCTCTTTGGAAATTCGTGTATTGCTGATCTGCTTTTAAATCAGGATATTTTTCAATAACCATCATCAAACGTCCTAAAGCACCCGAAAGTTGCCCTTGAGCCGCTTGGAATTTTTGCATATCCGCTTCCGTCATGTTCGTAGGATCTACATTTACCGATGTTGCTTTCGCTCTCGCTTCAACAACTTGTGTTAATGTTTCCTGCTCGAATTTTGAATACGATTTTACCGTTCTTTCCAAATTCGGGATCAAGTTGGCTCTTTTTTGATACACCGTTTGCACGTTAGACCACTTTTGTTCTACATTTTGTTCTTTAGTTACAAAATTGTTGTATCCGTTTTTCCCCCAAAAGAATAACACAACACCTACTACCAAAATAAAAATTAAAATCCCGGTAGCGCTTAAACAGCCTTTATTTTTCATAGTTCAGATGAATTTTTGTTTCATTATAGAAAACCAAATATACAAATATTGTACTAAATTTGTAGCTTAAGATAAAATTATGATGACAATTGTGGTAGCCATGGGTTCCAATAACGAAATAGGTAAAGAAAATCAGTTATTGTGGCATCTTCCCAAAGATTTGAAACATTTTAAAGATCTTACTTCTGGTCACCCGATTGTGATGGGGAGAAAGACGTATGAAAGCATTGGGAAACCACTTCCTAACCGCACCAATATTGTTGTTTCTAGAAAAAAAGATTGGTTTGAAGAAGGGATTTTAATTGTAGGAAGTTTAAAAGAAGCTTTGAAATTCGCGAAGAAAATTGATGAAAATTTTTACGTTATCGGTGGTGGGAATATCTATGAACAAACTATTGATTTAGCCGATCGTTTGGAAGTTACTGAAGTGAAAGCTACCTTGGATGCTGATACTTTTTTTCCGAAAATTAATCCCAAAGTTTGGAAGAAGGTGAATGAAGAATGTCACGAAAAAGATGAGAAAAATAGCTATGATTTCTGTTTTCAAACTTTTGAGCGAATTGAAACATCTACTGGGAAATAGACTAGAAATTTTTATCTTTGCACCTCTAAATATCGAAAATGAATAAGAATATAAAATTTGTAATCGCCGCTTTAATTCTAGGATTAGGTATCTACATGATCGGTTTTACAAGATCATGGGGATGGGGGATTGTTGTTTCCTTTTTGGCTATTATTCCTATTGTGTTGTATTTTAAGAATGAATATATATTGTTGTCTTTCTGGCAATTAAGAAAACAGAAAAACGAAAAAGCGCAACAGTGGTTAGCACATATTACGAAATATAAAACGCAACTTCACAAGTCTCAATACGGCTATTTCCATTATTTACAAGCGCTAACATTAGCGCAAGATCAGCCTGGGAAGATGGAGACTTTGATGAAAAAAGCATTGGATTACGGTTTGAATATGAAACAAGACCGTGCGATGGCTACCTTAAATCTTGCTGCAGTAGCAATTTCTAAAGGAAGAAGACAAGAAGGTCAAAAATTATTGGAAGAAGCAAAAAGATTGGATTCGGCAGGAATGATGACGGATCAAATCAAAATGATGAAGGATCAATTGAAAATGCCTTCGATGCAAAAGCATATGCACAACCCAAATATGAGACAAAGAGGGAAATTCTTTTAATTGGGATTTTAATAAAACAAAAAGCGTTCGAATTTCGAGCGCTTTTTTTATTCTTACATTTCGTTGTCTGAGTTGGTACTGGCGTAGAATTTCGGCATTTGCCAATGATATTTTACCGCTAAAGTTCGGATTGCTACAATCAACAAAATTGTAAAAATTTGAACAAAAGTGTACGAGAAATTGGTGAAATTTACCATTAACAAAAAGACGAGTCCGCCAATGATACAAGCCGTTGCATAAATTTCTTTTCGGAAAATAAGTGGAATTCTATTCAATAAAATATCTCGGATAATCCCTCCGAAAATTCCCGTAATCGTTCCTAAAATAATGCAAATCAAAGGATGAAGATCGGCATGTATTCCTTTTTGAACACCAATAATGGTGAAAAGTCCCAAACCAAAACTGTCGAAGATAAATAGGGTTACTTTGAAGTTTCGCTCAATCGATTTAAAAACCATGGCAAAAACTGAAGTCGCCAAGATCAGGATACACATCCGAAGATCGTGCATCCAAAAAACGGGAACATCCAATAAAAGATCTCGCACCGTACCGCCACCAACAGACGTGATAAATGCGATCAGTAATACGCCAAATGGGTCTAGACGTTTTTGCATGGCAGCAAAACTTCCGGACATGGAAAAGGCAACCGTTCCTAAAATTTCAATCGCTAAATTGAACTGTTCGTGCATCATAATTTTGTGTTTTTCGGGTTCGGAGACCTCGAAAGAATGCCACGAACCCTAGTTTTTATACTCGTACAGAATCTGGTACTAAAAGTTGATATTCACCACCATGCGTGATGATTTCACGAACAATACTACTACTAATAAATGATTTTCCAGAAGATGTCAATAAAAAGACGGTCTCAATTTTTTTATGAGCAAGTGTTCGGTTGGTATGTGCAATGGCTTTTTCGAATTCGAAATCGGCTGGATTTCTCAAGCCTCTTAAGATGAATTGTGCATTTTTGCTTAAACAATAATCTACTGTTAATCCTTCAAAAAAATCAACTTCAACATTGGGGAAATTAGCAACCGCTTTTTTAATGAAATCCATTCTTTGCTCGAGCGGAAACATGTATTTTTTTTGCGAATTCTGTCCGATAGCAATAATTAATTTGTCGAACAAAGGCGCAGCTCTTTCAATAATATCGTAATGTCCTAAAGTAATCGGATCAAATGATCCTGGAAAAACAGCAATTCTCATCTTTACTACTTATGAATTATCAATTGTAAGTTATCAATTAATTTTGTCTAGTGTCTAGTGTCTAGTGTCTAGTGTCTAGTGTCTAGTTCTTAGCTAATGCTTTTTCAACTTCATTTCCGCATAAATCTTGGATGGAAATTCCGTAGATTTTAGCTTGTTGAGGTAAAATACTTGCAGGCGAAAATCCTGGATTGGTATTCATTTCTAACAAATACGGCGTTCCATTCATGATAATGTATTCACTTCGCGAAAAACCAACCATTCCTAGCGAGTTGTAGGCTTTTTTTGCAATATCTTCTACTTTCAAACGAGTTTCCTCATCCAAACGAGCAGGCGTAATTTCTTCCGATGCTCCTTCATATTTCGCTTCATAATCGAAAAATTCGTTTTTCGGAACAATCTCTGTAATTCCAAGAACAATAGTCTCTCCGTGATAATCGATTACGCCAACTGAAACTTCCATTCCTGAAAGAAAAGATTCAATTAAAATTTCATCATCTTCTGCAAAAGCAAAATCTAAAGCTTTATCCATTTCGGAAATAGCTTTCACTTTTGAAATTCCCAACGAAGACCCACTTTGATTAGGTTTTACGAAAACGGGTAACCCAAGTTCATCTACAATTTCTTGCGCTGTAATTTGTTCTCCTTTTCTTAAATAGATGCTTTTTGCGGATGGAATTCCGTATTTTGAAAGCACAGCTAATGTATCTTTTTTGTTGAACGTTAATGCACTTTGATAAAAACTACATCCCGTATATTTTTGTCCAATCGTGTCCCAATACGCTTGCAATTCTCCGTTTTCACCTGGTTTTCCATGGATAATATTAAAACAAGCATCAAATTTTAAATTTCCTTCAGTACCCAAAACCACAGAAAAATCGCCTTTGTTGATTGGTTTTTTCTGGTCTTGTTCGTCTAGGAAATACCATTCGTCTTTTAAGATTACGACTTTATAAACGTTGTAACGCGCTCTATCAAGGGAATCGTAGATTAATTGTCCACTTTTTAAAGACACTTTATATTCATCGGAATAGCCGCCCATAACTACGGCCACATTTTTTTTACTCATTTTGAGGAAGGGTTTGAGGCAAAATTAAACATTTTGTTCATTGTTAAAGTTTTCTTGGTGAAATTAATTTTTAAAATTATTGGTTATATTTGCCATTGCATTTTAAGATTTTATTATATGTTAAAATCATTTTTTAACTGGAAAGTTCTATTGAACATACTCCTTGCAGCAGTGGTTTTTGTGGGGCTTATTTGGCTTACATTCCGCTGGTTAGAGTATCATACCAAGCACGGAGAAGAAATTCCGGTTCCCAACGTCATGAATATGTCGGTGCATAACGCGATTAATGCAATCGAAGATGCAGGGCTAAGCTATGAGGTTGATAGTTTGCAGTTTAATCCGAAATTCAAACCTTTTCAAGTTTTAGGAATTTATCCAAAACCAGGTTCGAGAGTAAAAGAAGGCAGACCAATTCGTATAACCGTAAATCCAAGAACATGGGCAAAAGTTACCGTTCCAGATATTTTGGATCGATACAAAGGTTTAGCTTTTAGACAATTGGAACAATTAGGATTGAAAGTAGGAGATACGATATTTGAGCCAAATATTGCACGTGATGCGGTAATTCGTATGCAAATGAACGGTCAGGTGATTAAGCCAGGAATGCAAGTTCCAAGATTCTCCGTAATTGATTTAATTGTAGGAACAGGACCTAAAAGAAATGTTCCCGTACCAAATGTTATTGGTTTAACAGTTGCAGAAGCCGAGCGAATTATTGCTCAAAACCTATTCGAAGTTGGATTGGTTGAGTTTGAAGATGGAAAAGGAGATAAATCCGATATCATTTATTACCAAGATCCAGATGGTGGAGCGCTCCGAGATCAAGGGAATCAAATTGACCTCTGGGCAAGTAAGAAAACACCTGGACAAATGTCTGGACAAATCCAGAATTTAAATAACATCTATCGTATGAAAGTGGATACCACATTACCACCAATTCGTTACGAAGAAACAATTATTTATGACGAACCTGTCACGCCGCCACCAGCACCAAAGCCGGTAGTGCCAAAGCCAACGCCAGCGCCAACGCAGGAAAAAGAAAAACCTAAACCTACGACAACAACGCCTACAACAACAAGTTCAACAAAACCAAAGGCAACAGAAAAACCGAAAACGGAAGAGAAGCCTAAGGTGAGAAAAGTAGTCGTAGAATAAAATAGAAATCAAGCTTCAACATCATGTTGAAGCTTTTTTGTCAGATTATGGAAAATTTGAATGAAGATCTTTACGAAGACGAATTAGGACAAATTGAGTCCCAAATTGAAGATGAAACCGCGGGTCTTTTTGAGCATCTTAATATTACCGTAGATAAGAAGCAAGAACCGCTTCGCATCGATAAATTTTTATTGATTTTTCGCCAAAATTCATCTCGAAATAAAATTTCCCAAACCTGTAGAGCGGGAAATGTAATGGTTAATGGAACAGCGGTAAAGCAAAATTATCGCGTAAAACCAGGCGATGAAATTTCGGTTCTGTTGGCGCATCCTCCAAGAGAAAATGTTATTGTTCCGCAGAATATTCCTATTGATATTGTGTACGAAGACGATGATGTTTTGGTGGTTGATAAAAAGCCAGGAATGGTTGTGCATCCAGGTTTTGGAAATTGGGACGGAACGTTAGTAAATGCCTTAGCATATCATTTTGAACAAAATGGTTTGAAAACCGATTTGGATCGTATTGGATTGGTACACCGTATCGATAAAGATACATCCGGATTGTTAGTCATTGCGAAAAATGAATATGCGCTAAGTTATCTTGCAAAGCAATTTTACGATCGCAAAACGAGTCGATTGTATTGGGCTTTTGTTTGGGGAAATGTTGCAGAAGACGAAGGAACAATTCGTGGCCATATCGGAAGGCATATGAAAAACCGAATGCAAATGGCAGTTTATGAAGATGGGAGTCACGGGAAACATGCTGTAACGCATTATAAAGTTTTGGAGCGTTTCCGTTATATGACTTGGGTGGAGTGTAAATTGGAAACAGGACGAACGCATCAAATTCGAGCGCATTTTAAACATATTGGACATACGTTGTTTAATGATGAACGCTATGAAGGTCACGTGATTTTACGTGGAATTAACATGCCGAAATACAAACAATTTATTCAAAATGTTTTTGAAATATTGCCACGTCACGCCCTTCATGCCCATACTTTAGGCTTTGTTCATCCGGTGACGAAGAAAGAAATGTATTTCGAAAGCCCGATGCCTGAAGACATGGTAAATGCCGTAGATCGTTGGCGTAAATATTTAGCAAACAACTAAAACTAATTTTTCTATATTTGCTTCTTAAATGGATTTCGTGAAAAAAATTTTCAACCTTCTATTACCGTTAGCTTTCGTTTCTGTGGCGGCTCAAGAGACGCTTCCTATTTATCAGCAGTATTTGTTGGATGGAAAATTTCTCATCAACCCTGCATTTTATGGGGAAACCGATGATGTCGTGGTTAACGGAAATTATCAAAAACAATTTTCAAAGTTTGATGAATCTCCGAATGTACAATCGGTGGGAATTCATGCGAATATTTTTGATCGAGTAGGAGCGGGAATTTCCTTTTTTAGAGATCAAAACGGACCCATTTCAGCGAATGGAATTACGGCGGGAGCATCGTATTTTATTCCGTTAAGTGACGAAGATGGTCGTAAAGATCAGTTTTCCTTCGGTACCAATGTCAATTTCTACAACATGAATATTGATTATACCATGTTAAATCCACAAGATCCTGGAGATCCTGTTTTGCATGATGGTTCCAATTCAATTTTCATTGCCTATGCGAATTTAGGTTTGCAAGCCACGTACAGCAATTTTTTTGCGGGTGTTTCCATTTTGGATATTCCTTTGTCTAACGATATTCCGATTGTGAATGGTATTGAACCTTCACCAACCAAATATATTTTAAACGCCGGTTATGATTACGAAATCACAGAAGGACTTTCAGTAGAACCTTCGGTTTTGTTAAATCTAAATACCAATTCTTCTCGAATGCTCGATTTGAATTTGATGGGAAAAGTTTATAGTGAAGAAAATATGTTTGCGGCCGGAGTTAGTTTTCGTACAGCAAAAGATCATGTTGGTAGTCAGCAATTGAGTATTTCTCCCATCATTAAAGGACGCGTAAATCGTTTGACTTTTGGTGCGAGTTACAATATCGGAATGAGTGATATTCAGACTTATGGTGGGAATAGTTTTATGATTAGTTTAGGCTACAACATCCCGAATTTTATTAATCCACGAGGCTACCGTTATCGTTAACGGATAGAAAAATACTACATTTGTGCCCTGATTCAGGGCATTTTTTATGATTTATTTCCATATTCCTTTTTGTAAACAGAAATGCACGTATTGCAATTTCCACTTTTCCACCTCTTTGGCGCACAAAAAGGAAATGTTGAATGCAATTTCGCAAGAACTTCAAATTCGGCATTCGGAATTGGAAATTTCTCAATTACCATCGGTGTATTTTGGCGGGGGAACGCCTTCGATTTTAGAGCCGGATGAAATTCAAAAATTACTAGATGATGTTTCTCGATTTTATTCGATTGATGAGACTACGGAACTTACTTTAGAAGCGAATCCTGATGATTTGGACGCGAAATTTTTAAAAGGCATCGTCAAAGCTGGGATTAATCGACTTTCCATCGGAACGCAAAGCTTTGATGATCGTGATCTTCAAATGATGAATCGCGCGCATCATGCTGAACAAGCGGAATCGTCCATTAAAAGAGCGCAAGATGCAGGAATTGAAAATATCAGTATTGATTTAATTTATGGTTCACCGACTTCAGATTTCGAAGTTTGGAAGCAAAACCTTCAAAAAACAATTGAACTTCAAGTTCCCCACGTTTCGAGTTACGCTTTGACGATTGAGCCAAAAACCATTCTTGAAAATTGGATTGAAAAAGGCAAAATTAAAGCGCCAAAAGAAGCCGAGCAAAACAAGGAATTTTATTACATGATCGATTTTCTGAAAGACCATGGTTTTGATCATTATGAGATTTCTAATTTTGGAAAGCCAAGTTTTCATTCCAAACACAATTCAGCGTATTGGGAATCGCATCCGTATTTAGGTTTGGGGCCTTCTGCGCATTCGTATGACGGGAAAAGTACGCGATCCTGGAACGTTGCAAACAATGCAAAATATGTAAAATCATTGCAAGAAAACACGCTTCCGATTGAACGGGAAATTTTATCCGATAAAGATCAATATAATGAACGGTTGATGATTGGTTTGCGTACAGCTAAAGGAGTTGACGTTCAACGTTTGAAAGAAGATATGAACGACGAAATTTCAGCTCACTATCAACATTCAGTTCAACAAAAATTGAACGATGGAAAATTGATTCTGGAAGATGGTTTTCTGAAAATTCCAGAAAAAAATTGGTTTTTTGCGGATGGAATCGCTTCTGACTTATTTATTCTTTAATCAATTGAAAACGCAATGCTCTAAATTGCGTATTTTTGCACTACAATTCAACTCATTTTGAAAAAGAAAAAAATAGATTACTCGCATTTGGACGCATCACAACCAATCGGAATTTTCGATTCTGGTGTTGGTGGACTTACTGTTGCTAAGGAAATTAAGCGATTGCTGCCCAACGAAAATCTGATTTATTTTGGCGATACAAAACACCTTCCTTACGGTGAAAAATCGAAGGAAGCGATTATTGAATATTCATCAAAAATTACCAATTTCCTTTTAGAAAAGAACTGCAAAGCGATCGTAATTGCGTGTAATACAGCAACAGCAAATGCTTTGAAAGAGGTTTTGGAATTGGTGAATGAAAAAGTTCCCGTAATAGATGTGATTAATCCGGTAGCTGAAAAGGTTGCGTACGAATTGCACACGAATGTGGGGGTTATTGCGACCAAGGCAACGGTGAATTCTGGCTTGTACAAAAAATCCATCCGTAAGCATAATCGCTTTATTAAAGTCGATGAATTGGCGACTCCGTTGTTGGTTCCTGCAATTGAAGAAGGTTTTAAAAATCATCCCATCACGCATTCGATTATTTATAATTATTTGAGCAATCAAAAACTGAAAAATATTGAAACGTTGATCTTAGGATGTACGCATTATCCACTGGTTTTAGATGAGATCAAACAGTATTACGGAAACCGAGTTCGCGTGATTGATTCACCTAATATTGTAGCCAATCAACTTAAAATGATTTTGGAAAAGCATCAATTATTAAATGAGCAAAATCCAAATCCTACCTATGAGTTTTTCCTTTCGGACATCACAAAAAATTTCGAGAAAATCTCGAAAAAGTTCTTTGGAAAAACCATTGATTTAGAATTAAAAGTATTGTAAGAAGCCTTCAGGCTTCTTTTTTTTATTCGTTGTTTTCTAGAGATTCTTCAGTTGGCAACGGATTAAAGAAACTGAAACTAAGATTTCCATACTTCCTTGTAGTTGAAATTTGCGGATGTTCTAGTTTTAGACGCGCTTGATGCTCCAAAATAAATACACCATTTGGTTTCAGATAGTTGTTGTTCAAAACTAAAGAAATCAATTCTCCGTATTTTTTTTCATCCGTAATATCAAAAGGCGCATCAGCGAAAATAATATCGTATTGCTTTCTTTTGCGGTTTTTCTTCAACCAATCGTACACATCACCACGCTGAACATTCACTTGCAAAGCCATATCCAATTCGGCTGCCGTAGCGTTGACAAAAGCTGTATGTTTTGGGTTCAAATCAACCGATGTTACGTCCTGACAATCGCGAGAAGCGAATTCCAATGAAATGGAACCAATCCCGCAAAACAAATCTAAAACCGAACAGAATTCGAGATCGTATTTGTTTTCGATAATGCTGAAAAGGGCTTCCTTCGCAAAATCGGTGGTTGGTCGTACATCAAAATTTTTGGGAGCTGCTATTTTTTTTGCCTTCCATCTTCCGGAAATAATTCGATACATAGGCGTTTTTTTAAGATAATATGAAATTCTTGTTTGGGATATTGTCAAAACTAATTTTTAGGTTTTTGACAAATTTTCGCAACTCAGAAATAAAGGTTTCGTTTTCGGTGGTTTCGCCGTAGACGTAAAAGTTGGTTTCTTTGATTTGAAATCCAATTTTACTCAATGTAAACATCACAAAATAAAGAAAATCGACTTCCGAATTTACATCCAAATTGTTGTATAAAATGACTTTTTTACGGTCAATTGCGAAAAATTCACATTGATTATGATACAAATTAATATGGATTTCTTTTCCGTTTTTTGGATGCAAACTGCTTAAAAACTTTTCGCCAGAAAAATTGAAAAACGTTGGTTTATTTTGACTTTTAATTTGCGAATAATACACTTTTGGAAATGCATAATAGAACTGCAAATCGTACTTTTTATTTACGGAAAGCATCAATTCTTCCTTGCTTCTGTCCACCGCCGCATTGTAACCAATCAGTTGATACCCCATATCATGAATGGAAAAACCAGCTGGCATCATCGTAAAATGATTGAGCGCCGAAAGTGTAATGATTTCCCCATAGGATTTTTCAGAAAGAAGTTCGGCAAGTTTCTGCTCAATATATTGGGCAGGCGTTTCTTCTGTTACAAAAAATGCCCCTTCTTCAACGGTACTTCGGCCTTTGTTCAGCTGAAATTGCAATCCATCTTGGGTAAAAAGTAGTAAAAGTTTGTTCATAATCGATTGGGACAAATTTAGTGAAATTCTACTAGAACCGAACCGGCTTGATTGTGGAGGATTTCTTTGTTGTAAAAATCAATGTTAATTTGGGATTCCAGCGTTCGCCAAACCAATTGTTGAAGTGTTCCATCGCCTATTCCGTGGATGATTTCCAGCCGTTTAATTCTGTTTTTTCTGCAAAAGTCTATTGTTTCCAAAAGTTTTTCTTTTTGAAGAAAGAGACGTTCAAAACTTTCATAATTTTCGGCATCGGGAACTAATTTTTCGAAATGCAAATCGAGAACGAGCTCATTTCTCTTGTTCTTTTTGGACTTCGGCGGCGCGTATTCAAATTTATTTTTGATTTTTATTCCATCATAAAGAGCTGTTTCGCGAAGCACAACTTTTTCGGTTGGATATTGATAATTAAAACCATGTTCGTCTTGAAAACAAATGGTATTTCCTTGGATGGAGGTTATTTTTCCCTCCAAATCTTCATCAATAACCGCAACTAAATCTCCAATTTTCATCTTTTTATTTTATCGAGTTCCGAGTTCGATAACTTCTAAATTTTTAATTTCTTTTCCCTCAATTTCGAATCTCAGCATGGTTTTCATTTTGTGCCAACCTTGGTTTCCGCAAGCGCCAGGATTCATATGCAAAAGTTGATTTTTTTCGTCAAACATCACTTTCAAAATATGCGAATGCCCAGAAATAAACAAATTAGGAACTTTTCCCGCAATCTCCTTTTTTGCTAAAGGTGTATATTTTCCAGGATAACCGCCGATATGAATCATCAAAACTTCAACATCTTCGCACTTGAATCGATTAACTTCGGGAAATTCTTTTCGAATAGTAGGATCATCAATATTTCCGTAAACGCCCTTTAGAGGTTTTATTTTTTCTAATTTTTTTATCAAATCCAAACTTCCAAAATCTCCCGCATGCCAGATTTCATCGGCTTCTTGAGCATACGTCAAAATGCGATCATCCAAATAAGAATGGGTGTCCGATAAAAGAAGAATTTTCGTCATTTAGTTTTCTTCTTTCGACGTGTAAAACAAAATCATTTCTTCCAAAGCATTGCTACAAACTTGGCAAAAATCCGGTGTATTGTTGATTTTCATTCGACAAGTCAAGGTTGGGATGTACAATTTGTTGCCTTCTAAACCTTCGTAAGCCCCAATTTTATATTTTTTACTATCGGCAATTGGCGTTGGAATCGGCGTTTTTGGTTTGATGAGTTTTTCCCACTTGCTTTTGAAATTCGCTAAAGACGTCACGTTTTTCTCCCAAGGCTCCACGTTTTTACTTCCTGAAGGATCGAAAATATCGTTCGGATAAAAATATTCATCGCCTAAACCACCAAAACTATGTCCAAATTCATGAACGACCACAGGCGCAAATTCTTTGTTTTTGGTTGTTGTCAATGTGTACGAGTTCAAAACGCCACCACCACCGTAAATATCTGTATTTGCTAAGATGATGATATGTTGATATGGCATATTTTCTAGCCAATTGTGGAGCTGTTTTAAATGCGCTGTCGTCAAATAGCGTTTGGAATAAAACGTATCAAAATTGGATTGAACAGCCGTTGATTTCCAATTGTTTTCCGAAGGTTGCGACACGCCTGAATCTTTGGACGGTGTTTTAATTGCGGTGATTTCGAAATTGGATTCGTATTTTTTGAAAACCGCGTGATTGAACAAACTTTTTACCGTTTCCTTTGCGTATTTCATAAACTGATCCATTTCCGCAACTTGATAACCTTCCGCAACAATTGCTACTTTAATTGGGTTGGGAACCGTCGCTTTATGAATAACTTCAAAAGGCGTTTCGTTGATTTTTGCCTTACGAATTAGAATATCGTTAGGCTTAACAACATGTGTTAAAAGAACTTTTTCCTCATTTTTTGTGTTGAAGAACGAAACTTGAATTTTCGCTTCTTTTTTTGGAAACGGAACGAGGTAGGTGTTTTCAAAACTTTTTGAAAGGGTTTTTGCTTCTTCCTGCGTTAGCCATTCTTGAAACAAGCTACTGCATGGCAAAACATAGATTAGTTTTCCGCTCGCAACGTCGTATACTTTTACTTGTCCATTTCCTTGAATGGGCGTTTTACTCAATTGACCTTTTCGCCCGTTCCAGCCGTCCATTTGGATAAGTTCACTCAAATAAATACTTTGTTGATCTTTGTTTCCTCCAAAAATGTAATCCAAACGTAATGTTTTGTTTTCAAAATAGTCCGAGAATTTTTGTGCCGAAATCGATAAACACGTGATGCTGAAGAGCAAACTGAAAATGTATTTCATAAAAACCGCTTTTTGCAAAAATATTTACTTTTTTTGAATATCTAGGGTTACACCGAATTAAACTATATTTGTACTGGAAAAAATATAATAAGTTGCGGTATTTTATCGAGTTTTCATACAACGGAAAGAACTATTTCGGATATCAAATTCAGCCTAATCAAATTTCGGTTCAGGAGGTTTTAGAAAAAGCACTTTCTACCATTCTTCGGGAAGAGGTGAAAACGACGGGAGCTGGACGAACCGATACGGGTGTCCATGCCAAGAAAATTTTTGCACATTTTGATACTGCTCAAGAAATCAAACCTGAATTAGCCGATCGATTGAATTCTTTTTTACCAGAAGATATTAGTATTCATCGAATTTTTCCGGTTGCAGATGATTTTCATGCCCGTTTTGATGCGACGTATCGTACGTATACTTATTATATTTTTCAAGGAAAAGATCCGTTCAGTTCTGAGTTTGCTTGGCAAATTAGAAAACGAAAACTGGATGTCGAAAAGATGAATGAAGCTTGTAAAATTCTTTTTGAATATGAGGATTTTAGCAGTTTTGCGAAAGTTGGTGGCGACAACAAAACCAATTTTTGCGAAATCTATAAAGCGGAATGGTCTGAGGATGGTTCGATGTTGAAATTTACTATTTCTGCAAATCGTTTTTTACGAAATATGGTTCGCGCGATTGTTGGGACTTTGGTGGAAGTGGGTTCTGGGAAAATTCAGCCTGAAGAAATGCATCAAGTCATCCAAAATCAAAACCGAAATTCGGCAGGAACTTCGGCACCGGCACACGGACTTTTCTTGGTAGATGTTGGTTATAATTTTGAAAATAAATAGGCTGTAAAGCCAGTGTATGAGTAGCAAAACACATAGTACTTGGGAAATTATCCGAAGATTATTCGGAATCGGAATGAAATTTAAAGGGTGGTTTATCGCCGCTTTGCTGATTTCTATTGCGCTTTCGGCTGTTTCTACCTATCGACCGTACTTGAGTATGGAAATTGTCGATGTGGATATCATCAAACTGAAAGATAAAGAACAGATGATGAAGCACATTTATCTTTTCATTGGTTTGGTGGTCGCAGAAACGATTTTGAACTTCTTTTTGGTTTATTTTTCCAATTTTATTTCTCAAAATGCCATTCGAGATATTCGGGAACGATTGTTTAAGAAACTCATTTATTTCAAAACCTCTTTTTTTGATAAAACTCCGATTGGTCAATTAGTGACTCGCGCCGTTGGTGATGTAGAAACCATTGCGACGGTTTATACAGATGGGTTTTTGATGGTTTTTGGCGATGTGTTGCGAATTATTTTCGTCTTGGTGATGATGTTTGCCGTGAACGTTCATTTAAGTTATATATCGCTTGCGATTTTACCGCTAATGCTTATCATTACTCGATTTTTCCAAAAGCGATTGAAAAAAGCATTTGGTGATGAGCGAAGTTGGACAGCAATTCAAAATACGTTTGTTCAAGAACGTTTGGCAGGAATGTCGTTGATACAAGTTTTCAACCGTCAAGAAGCCGAGTTTAAGAAGTTTGATGATATTAACATCACCTTGAAAGGCGCTTTATTGCGAACGGTTTTTATATTCTCCTTGTTTTTCCCCGTTGTTGAATTAATTTCTTCCCTTTTCATCGGATTTATCTTGGTTTATGGAGGCTATATTACGATTACTGCTGGAGAAGTTATTGCGTTTATTCAGTTTATCAACATGTTGATTCGTCCGCTTCGTCAAATTGCAGATAGATTCAACAATATTCAACGCGGAATTGTCGGTGCAGAACGTGTTTTGGGGATTATGGACCAAGATATTGTGATGCCGAATAAAGGAACGATTAAAAAAGATCATTTTGCGGGAAAAATTGAATTTCAAAATGTTCATTTTTCGTACGATGAAAAGCAAGAAGTTCTTAAAGGAATTGATTTTGTAGTTCAACCAGGAGAATTGGTGGCGATTGTGGGAGCAACTGGCGCTGGGAAATCAACGATTATTAGTTTGATTCCACGATTGTATGAAATCAATTCTGGAAAGATTTTAATAGACGATGTCGAAGTTCAAGACTACGAATTGTATAATCTGAGAGGACATATTGGCGTTGTTTTGCAAGATGTTTTCCTTTTCCACGGAAGTATTTTCGAGAACCTTTCATTTGGAGATGATTCGATTACGTTAGAGCAAGTTCAAAAAGCGGCAAAAGAAATCGAAGTTGATGATTTTATTAATCAACTGCCTGGCGGTTACGATTATGTGGTGAGTGAGCGTGGATCTTCCATTTCACTTGGGCAACGTCAATTGTTGTCGTTTTTACGAGCCTATCTTTCAGATCCTAAAATTTTGATTTTAGATGAAGCAACGTCGTCCATCGACCACGAAAGTGAGAAATTGATTCAGCGAGCGACCGAAAAAATTACTCAAAATAGAACAGCAATTGTGATTGCGCACCGTTTGTCAACCATTGAAAAAGCTGATCGCATTATTGTGATGGATCAAGGAAAAATTGTGGAAACGGGCAAGCATTCGGATTTGTTGCTTCAGGATGGCTATTATTCTAATTTATATAAAGCGCAGTTGCGCAATCGTTTGGATCTTGAATAAAATTGAAGGTGCAAAACCTTTTAAAACTTCAAATCAAATCTGTATTTTTACATTATGGCAAAACTAAAGACGGTCTATTTCTGTCAGAATTGTGGTTCTCAGTATTCTCAGTGGCATGGGCAATGTAAAAATTGCAACCAATGGAATACGTTGGTGGAGGAAGTGGTAGAAAAGTCTGCTGCCAAGTCGCCGCACACCAAAAATAAACAGCAGCTTATTAATATTATTGAGGTTGTAACCAATGAAGAACCTCGTATTGCAACGCCTTCCGACGAATTGAATCGTGTTTTAGGCGGTGGAATCGTCTTAGGTTCGGTGACGTTAATTGGTGGTGAACCCGGAATTGGAAAATCAACCTTGCTGCTTCAATTAGCGTTGAAGATGAAGAAGAAAATTCTTTATGTTTCGGGGGAAGAAAGTGCGTCGCAGATTAAGATGCGTGCCGATCGTTTAACGGATGCTCAAAATCCAGAATGTTTTCTTTTTACAGAAACTTCGGTGGAAAAAATTATTCATGAAGCACAGAAATTAGAGCCTGATTTTGTTATTATTGATTCCATTCAAACCTTGCAATCGTCTTTGATTGAAAGTTCGCCTGGTTCTGTGTCGCAGATTCGCGAATGCTCCAATGAAATTATAAAATACGCTAAAGAAACCAATACGCCTGTGTTTTTAGTCGGACACATCACCAAAGATGGACAGATTGCTGGGCCAAAAGTTTTGGAACATATGGTGGATGTGGTTTTGAATTTTGATGGTGACCGAAATCATCTTTTCCGCTTGTTGCGAGCGAATAAAAATCGTTTTGGATCAACGTCTGAAATTGGGATTTATGAAATGATTTCTCAAGGTTTGAAAGAAATTAAAAATCCGTCTCAAATATTAATCACCAAAAAAACGGAAGAACTTTCTGGGAATTCTGTAGCAGTAACTTTAGAAGGAAATCGCCCGATGTTATTGGAAATTCAAGCATTGGTAAGTACAGCGGTTTATGGAACGCCTCAACGAAGTTCTACCGGTTTTGATGCGAAACGTTTGAATATGCTTTTAGCCGTTTTGGAAAAGCGAGCTGGCTTTCAATTGGGAGCAAAAGACGTTTTTTTAAACATCACGGGTGGAATAAAAACCGACGATCCAGCGTTGGATTTGGCGGTTGTAGCATCAATTTTGTCAAGTAACCAAGATGTTGCGATTTCAGAGCATTTTTGCTTTGCAGGTGAAATTGGATTGAGTGGTGAAATTAGACCCGTTGCGCAAATTGAACAACGGATTACCGAAGCAGAAAAATTGGGTTACGAATCTATTTTTGTATCAAATCTGAATAAAATTCCGAAACGAAAATTCGGAATTAAAATCGAAGAAGTAAGCAAAGTTGAAGATTTTGTAGAACGTTTATTTTAGAGAATATGAAAAATTCTCTTATTTATAAGAAGTTAAATAAATTATTAAAAATTTTTTAACAATATTCCTTATGTTTCGAGACTATTTAATTAATTATTCTATATTTATAGCAATGAATTAACTTAAAATGTTCTTATGAAAAGAAAAATTACTAGTTTGGGAATTATTTCCCTTTTTTTATTCAATGGCTATGTTATAAACGCTCAATCTGTCGTTGAAAAGGTTACCTATGATCCTAATGGAAGTGTAAGTATGGTTGTTTTCAAAAAAGGCACCGATAAAGCAACAGTAATGGGTGTTTCTGGTAAAGCATCATCTCTTTCTCTTAATAAAATTTTGAAAATTTCTGATAAAGTAGATTTGAGATTTAATAAGTCGGAATTAGGATTGGGGAAATTTCGTACCGAAACGTACCAAACCTATATAAATGGTATTGTTATTGAAGGTGGTGAATATAAAATGAATTATAAAGATGATAGCCTTTTATCGATTGCTGGAAAAGGATTTAACACTGATAATTTATCACAAACATCTCCCAAAATTTCAGAATCTGCTGCTTTAAATTTTGCTTTAAAAGATACAAATGCAAGTTCGTATGCGTGGCAAGATAAAAGTATGGATATAAAAAATTTTAAACAAGAGAAACCAAAAGGAGAATTAGTTTTTGTCCCCATTGAAGCGTATGGTGGAGAATATACTTTAGTACTTGCATACAAGTTCGACATTTTTGCCACTAAACCATTGTCAAGGAACTATGTTTATGTAGATGCAGAAACGGGTTTAATTATAAAAAAAGATGCGATAATAAAACATGTTGACGCTAGTGATAATAGACCTTCATTAAAAACAAAAAAGATTACCGTCAAGCCGTTTGACTCTGAAAATTCTCGTTTTGATGTCGGAAATGCTGAAACTAGATATTCGGGAGTTCGTAGTATCAATTCGGATTATTCTACGGATGAAGCTGCATTTACTTTATATGACGAAACAAGTCGTCCAACAGCTATTTGGACTGCAAATATGCAAAGAACAACTTCTACTGCTAATGTTATTGAGTTTGAAGATGATGATAATAATTGGACAGCAGCAGAACACAAAAATGCTAATAAAGACGATGCTGCATTAGATGCACATTGGGGGGTTACGAAAACATACGATTTTTTTAAAACTAAATTTGGTAGAGAAAGTTACGATAATGCAGGAGCTCCTTTAATTAGTCTTGTTCACTACGATGTTAACTATGATAATGCGTTTTGGGGTGGAAATTTGATGGTTTATGGTGATGGGGGAACCCAGTTTGATGCATTAACTGCGTTTGATATAACAGCTCATGAACTAGGTCATGCTGTAACGGGAGCTTCTTCAAAATTAGTTTATAATAGAGAGTCTGGTGCGCTGAATGAAGGTATGTCAGATATTTGGGCAGCCTTAGTAGAGCATGAATATGCGCCGGAGAAACAACCTTTCCTTATTGGTGAAGATGTTTCATTAAAAGGTCCTTTTTTAAGGTCGATGAGTAATCCGAAAGGTGGAGATCAACCAGATACATACAAAGGTGTCAACTGGTGGGCGGCTAGTGTTGAAGATGGATGTGTATATCCAAGCCAGACTGGAAATGATTACTGTGGAGTTCACACCAATAGTGGTGTGTTAAACCATTGGTTTTATATTTTAGTACAAGGGAAAACAGGGACTAATGATCTTGGAAATAGCTATAGCGTACAGGGGATTGGTTGGGATAAAGCTGGTCAAATAGCATATTTATTACAGACTGGATATCTGACAGCGAATTCAAATTTTAATAATGCAAGAGATTATGCAATACAGGCAGCAACAGATTTGTTTGGGGGTAATTCAGTAGAAGCTATTGCAGTACAAGATGCATTTTATGCAGTAGGTATTGGAGGTAAGTATCTAACTACTCCTGACACCACTCCGCCAACTAATCCTATTAATTTATCTGCGGCGAATACGACAGGAGATGCAACCACGCTTTCGTGGAATGCCTCAACTGATGACAACGGTATTTGGGAATACATTATCTATAATAATAATATAGAAGTGGCAAGAACATCTAAATTAAATTACAGAGTAACTGGTTTAAAACAAAATACTAATTATACGTTTACAATAAAGGCTTTAGATCAATATAAAAATCTTTCTGCTGCAAGTAATCAAGCTCCTGTAACGACAACAGCACTTAAAACAGTTTGTTTATCTACAGCATATAATTCTACAATTCTAAATATTACAAATGTTCAACTTAACACAATAAATAATCCAAGTACAATACCAGTTGGATATGAAGATTTTTCATATTTAAATACAGAATTAGAAGCAGGGAAAACATATGATTTGAATGTAACAGCATCTACTGCTCAATATACTTCAAACTATGCATTATTCCTAGATAAGGATAATTCGGGAGGTAGTTTTTTGGCTGCCGATCGTATCGCATCAGCTTCTCTTACACAAGGAAAACCGGTGACAACCATTACATTTACGGTTCCTTCTGATGCGATTACAGATACTCCGGTTAAGCTTCGTTTAATTCAAAGCAATGGTACTCTTCCTTTAGATTATACTGGTTGTATCGGTTTTACATTTGGTCAAGTGGAAGATTATAGTGTTACTATAAAAGCTTCAACTTTGGGCGTAAAAGATTTAAACACTAATGGCATTTCTGTTTTTCCTAATCCAACAAAAGACTTTTTAAATGTTAGCAATACTGGAAAAGAATTTAAGTATTCGATTTATAGTACCTCGGGAAATCTTGTAATTTCAGGAGTTTCTAAGGGGCAGATCGATGTTCAAAAGCTTCCAAAGGGAGTGTATGTACTAAATTTGAACGTAGATGATACTGTAAAGAATTTAAAATTTATAAAGGAGTAATATTTTAATCTATCTAACAAGCCTGTTAATTTTAACAGGCTTTTATTTTATATTTGTTTCTAAAAATTATAGGATTTTGAACTATCTAGCCCATTCTTATTTGACTTATACAGACGAACAGATTGTTGGTCAGTTTTTGCAGGATTACATCCAAAATAAGGATCGGTTTTCGTTGCCAAAACCAATACAAGAAGGCATTACGTTGCATCGCGAGATTGATACATTTACCGATTCGCATCCAGCAATTTCGGAAGCGAAGAAGATTTTTTCGCCTTTAGTTCGGTTGTATTCAGGTGCGTTTGTGGATGTTGCTATGGATTATTTTTTAGCAAATGATCCCAAAATAAAGTCTCCGCAAGAATGGAAAGCTTTTTCACAACATGTGTACCAGGTTTTAGATGAAAACGAATCTCTTTTTCCAGAAGCGTTTCATCGAATGTTGGGAAGGATGTCATCTGACGATTGGTTGTATAATTATCGCGAAGATTGGGGCGTGAAATTCAGTATGAAAAATGTTCTAAACAAAGCAAAATACCTTGATAAAGAATTGAATGTTTTTCAACTTTTTTTAGATCATAAAAATGATTTACAAGGATTTTATGACTCTTTTTTTCCAGATTTACAAAAACATGTAAAAGAAGTCGCTTCTCAGTTTTAATTTAAAACTGCTGATACAAATAGCGATCTGGATAGCCTAGTTTTGAAGATTTTCGTTGTCCATCAACAATAACGTGAATGATATTCAATTGATCATCATAAAGATTATAAATAAAACTCACGGCGGTTTCTACTTTTTTAGGATCGGCGATGCGTTCGGATTCTAAATAAACATTGACACTTTCTCTATCTTCTTCAAACCCCAAATAATTGACATTGACAAAATTGGAGTTTACTTTCAATTTTAGATATTCTGCAGCATAGGCTTCTAGAGCTTTGTTCATTAATTCCTTTTGCTTGCTTTCGTGAAAGCGAAGTGTTTTTCCTGCTTTTTTACTCACTGCATTTTCAAGATCGTCTGTGAAAAAACGACCTGTAATTTCAAATGTTTGCGACTTTTTATTGTAATTAAATTCTACCGAACCTACGTGGTACGGATGAATTCTAAATGAAGTAAAACAAAAACAAAAAACCAATAAAAAGAAGTAAACTAGCCACTTTTTCATTTGAAATAATCTTTATGCCTCAAAAATAATCATTATTTTCGTCGGCTAACTCATGAAACTATGCAAGACTTTATTTTTTATTTAAAATTAGGCTGGGAGCACATCATTTCTTTGGATGCTTTAGACCATCAATTATTTATTTTGGCGCTTATCGCCGTGTATTCGTACAATGATTTTAAAAAGATTCTGATTCTTGTTACGGCCTTCACTATTGGACATTCGATAACTTTGGCTTTAAGCGTTTTGGATTTTTTTCGGATTCCTTCGGATTGGGTGGAATTTCTGATTCCCTTAACCATTGCAATAACAGCTTTTGATAACATTTTGATGCGAAATAAACAAAGCCGATTGATGAAGATGAACTACTATCTTGCGCTCGTTTTTGGATTGGTTCACGGAATGGGATTTGCCAATCTTGCGCGAATGACCATGGCATCGGAACAATCTATTTTTATGCCGCTTTTAGGCTTTAATATTGGTTTGGAGTTGGGGCAAATTGTTGTGGTTATCGCGTTTATGATCCTGTTTTTCATTTTGTTGAAGGTATTCCGCGTTCAAAAGAAAGATTGGGTGATGTTTGTGTCTTCAGGTGTTTTTGCATTGGCTATGCAAATGTGTCTTGAAAGAATTCCTGTTTAAAGCTTTCTATATTAATACTGATTCTTTACATTTGTAATGAAATCGCTATTTTTTTAATAATATCCTTATGAAATTCAAAGTTGGTATACTGCTGTGTTTAAGTATTTTGGCTAAATCACAGAATCTGCAACATAATCCGGGAAGCAACCACGGAAATAAATTTGAGCAATTAGGGCCTCTTTTGCCTACTCCCAATGTATTTCGATCCGCTTCTGGGGCGCCTGGAAGTCAGTATTGGCAGAATAGAGCAGATTATGATATTACAGCCTATTTGGATGAAGATAAACGTCATCTAAAAGCATCAGAAACAATTACATACCACAATAATTCGCCCGATGATTTGGATTATTTATGGCTTCAGTTGGATGAAAACGAACATTCAACGGTACGAAATGCCGACTTTCCATTTGCATCAACGTTACCCAAAGCGGTGAATTATGACAAATTAGAATTATCTCAACTTCCTGAGCCTGATAATGGCTATGGAGTTAATATTGATAAAATAACAGATTTATCTGGGAAAGCTTTACCGTACGTTATCAACAAAACGATGATGCGTATTGACTTACCAAAACCATTGAAAAAAGGAGAAAAAATTTCATTTAAAGTAGATTGGAATTACAAAATTTCTGATCGTATGGCGATGGGAGGACGTGGTGGTTACGAGCATTTTCAAGATGATGGAAACGATTTGTACACGATGACGCAGTGGTTCCCAAGAATGTGCGTGTATAGTGATTTTCACGGATGGCAAAATCATCAATTTACGGGTAGAGGCGAGTTTGCATTGCCTTTTGGAAATTATAAAGTTAGCGTAAATGTTCCTGCAGATCACGTAGTTGGCGGAACGGGAGTTGTTAAAAATTACGATCAAGTTCTTTCATCAGCTCAATTAGCTCGATACAAACAGGCTGAAAAATCATCAGAGCCAATAGAAATTGTAACTCTTGATGAAGCTAAAAAAGCCGAAAAATCAAAATCAAAGCAAAGAAAAACGTGGGTTTTCGAAGCCAATGATGTTCGTGATTTTGCATGGACTTCATCGCGAAAGTTTGTGTGGGATGCGATGGGAGTTTTGATTCCTGAAAATAGCAATAAAGTAATGGCCATGAGCTTCTACGGAAAAGAGGCGTATGGTTTGTACAGAAAATATTCAACAAAAGCGGTTGCTCATACGATAAAAACATATTCTGAATTTACCATTCCGTATCCGTATCCTACAGCACAATCTGTTGAGGCAGCGAATGGAATGGAATATCCGATGATTTGTTTTAACTACGGACGTACGGAAAAAGATGGAACGTATTCTGAAGCAACTAAAAACGGAATGTTGGGTGTAATTATTCACGAAGTAGGACATAACTTTTTCCCTATGATTATTAATTCCGATGAGCGTCAATGGACATGGATGGATGAAGGATTGAATACATTTGTTGAATATCTTACTGAAGAAAAGTGGGATCCAACATTTCCTTCGAGACGAGGTCCAGCTTGGACGATTGTTGATTACATGAAACTTCCAAAAGATCAGTTGGAACCTATCATGAGCAACTCAGAAAATATTCGTCAGTTTGGTCCAAACGCCTACGCAAAGCCAGCTACCGGATTGAATATTCTTCGTGAAACTATTATGGGAAGAGAGTTGTTTGATAAAGCGTTTAAAACCTATTCGCAACGTTGGGCATTCCGTCATCCTGAGCCTGCAGATTTTTTCAGAACGATGGAAGATGCGAGCGGTGAAGATTTGGATTGGTTTTGGAGAGGTTGGTTTTACGGAACGGATCCTGTCGATATTTCTTTGGATAAAGTGACATTGGCAACAACAGATTACGCGTCAATTCCAGATATAAAAGCGAGAACATATACCGTTGATAAACCTCAAGTTCATGATTTTGAAGATATTTCGAAAGTGAGAAATAAGGCCGATAAATCGATTCAATTTGAAGTTGAGAAAGATAAATCGCTTCAAGATTTTTATTACCGCTACGATCGTGGACAAGAAAAAGTTGATACCAACAAACAATACACAGCAAAAGGTCCAGAATTAGAAAAGGTTTCGGATAAAGATCAAAAAGCAAAAGGTGACGTGTACGCCTACCAGTTGGATTTTTCTAACAAAGGAGGTTTGGTAATGCCTATTATTTTAGAATTTACTTTTGAAGATGGTTCGAAATTGAATGATAAAATTAACGCGCAAGTTTGGAGACATAATGAAAATGCTACGTCGAAATCGTATATTTTTTCTAAGAAATTAAAATCCGTACAAATGGATCCAATGAAAGAAACAGCGGATATTAATGTGGCAAATAATTATTGGTCCGCTGACGGATCAGCTCAAACAATACCATCTAAATTTTCTGTTTTCAAAGAAAAAGGTGGCGCGGGCGCTCGAGGTGCTTCAAACGGTCGAGTTAACCCAATGCAAGCTGCTGGAAAGAAATAGAAATTAGGTTGTAAAAATTTGTAAACTCTCATTTTACTTGTGAAATAGGTGTAAAATGAGTTTGTAAATTGAATGATATTGTCAAAATGTTAGTTTATTTTGACAATATCATTTTTTTATTATATTTGTCCCAACAAAAACACAAATTAGGTGGAGAAAATTCTATTTTTTCATCATTTCCTTTTTACTCGATTATTTCCAAAGTATTTGGGGGTAATTTTTGTTTTTTTATTTTCCTTTCAAATTTCTTTTGCGCAAACAACTTCAGAAGTTCCACAAAAAGAAGAGACGGTATTATATAATGCCGAGAATATCTATCTAGTTGGTGATGCAGAGATTATTGTTAAACAAAGCAATGGAGAAGAAATTCTTTTAAGCCAAGTTAAGTCGTCGAAAACTGAATCAAAAAAAGCTTTAGCAAAGTCGACAAAAGATGAGGAGACTGTAAAAAAAGAGCTAAAGAAAACATTAGAAAGTCCGCAGAAAAAAGAAATCGAAGTTGTTGCTTATTTTAAAAATAACGGTTCTAGCTCAACTAATTTTACGTTTTACGATTTACAAAAAAAATCGTGTGTTCTCTCACAAAATACACTCGATTACTCAGGGAAATATATACAGAATTGTGCATCTTCCACTTTTGCTCCATTTATCGTAAGTAGGGAAAGGGAAAGTGAATTTTCTGAATTTCTTGTCAACAAAGCGCAATCTAATTGGCGTCCTTCAGTCTATTCTAGACCTCCGCCTTTGGCGTAAAATTCAATCCTAGTCGAAATCTAAATAACAATTTTCTGTTTAGACAGTTGATGTTTGGTATCGCTTATTTCAATCCATTTAGTTCATTTTAACGAAACTTTGGATTAGAAATGTGATTGAATTTTTCTTGAAAACGATAAGCTTATTGTAAATGAGATCTTCATTTACTTATTTCAAAAAAAAACAAATATGAAAAACAATATATTTATTTCAATGCTCTTGATGCTTTTTACTCTTTTTGGAGTACCTATGAAGGGACAATGTCCAGCTGCATCGAGCGTTACTTTAAGCGTTTCTAGTACTGCCACAACATGTGGTAGCAATGGTACTATAACGGCTACTTTTTCACCTGCTGGATCATCTTCTAATGTGACGGTTCAATTGTTGAAAAATGGAGCACCACTGGACTCAAAAGTGAATGTGGCAAGCCCATACACGTTTCCGAATCTTCAAGCAGGTTCAGATTATACGGTAAGATTAATTTGTTCCAATGATAATAGCATCATTTTTAAAAGTGAGGCTGTTACGGTTGTCGATGGTTATAATGAGATTACAGATGTTGCTGTCTCTACAAGCGGCGTATGTACTAGCTTTACACCTGGTGGTACGATTAAGATTGAGGGAGTTACCGGTGGAAAGGCGCCGCTTCAATACTCAATTATTCAAAATACGTCCGCAAATTATCCGGATAATTTAAGTGTATATTCAACGAGTATGTCTAAGACAGTTACTGCTTTTGGAACATACCAAATCCGAGTTAAGGATGCTTGTGGGGAATATTATACAAAAACAATAGAACTAGCTCCTTCTCTACCAAAAGTTGATTATTATTGGAAGCCGACTCGTGTTTGTGGTAGTAATACTCAAGCTACAGGATCCTATTGGTATATGAGTAATGTTGATTCGGGTGGAGGGGCATCTATTGATGATCACCCACTAGGTATTAGGATCGAAATTCGAGATACAAGTTCAACGGGTACAGTTTTGTTTAGCGGAAGTGTTGCAAATGCTGGTTCAACTTTTCAGTATACAATGAGTCCATCTCATAAATATTATATTAAAACGACTAATGCTTGTGGAATTTCGAGCGAGTCTTATCACGATTTGTCAACCAATACAACAGATAATGGGGAACGATATGAGTTTGAGCCTGTTGTAAAATCTACTGGTTGCGGGTCTGGACAAACCATGTCAATTTTTGGTGACTTAACTCGAGAGTCTTTTTGGAAATATCCTGTTACTGCTGTTTTAAAGAATTCCGCAGGAACTCAAATTGGAGCTGCTCAGACTTTAACCGGGCAATACACAAATCAAAGCTCATATAATTTTACTGGATTACCCATGGGGAACTATAAATTGACGTTAACTGACGCTTGTGGTGGCACTTACACGGTTGATGTTACGAATCCTCAAGGGGCTGGTGCACCAAAGTTGCAAGTTTATAGAACCTTAAAATGGTTATGTGGTGAAGTCGGATTATTACCTCTTTCTCAAACAAATACAACGCAAATACAAATTGAGATTTTAGGGTTTTTCCCAGATGTTGATAATGCATCTGTTAAAATAATTAGTGGCCCTTCGAATATTGGAGTTGCCGGAATTTTAATTGATGGAAGATATTGGAGTTGGTCTAATTTGTTACCTGGAACATATACGGTTCAATACTCTTCTTGTAATCAAATTCATACGGGGACATTTACTATTGCTCCAAACGATAGTGGTTTGCTCCATCAAAGTTTTACAGCAAAGGCGAATTCTCAATGTGGTGGAACGGGTACAATTACTTCAACGATGAATTATGATGGATCATACACCTACAAAGTTGAATTGCTAAATAGTGCAGGGGTAGAAATTGATAGCAATAATACAGGGAATTTTTCTAATCTACCTGCAGGAGAATATACGGTTAGAATGAAGGTAACGCCTTATTGCGGTAATGGTCAATACGATTATTTTGTAGACCAACCAGTGAAAGTGACTATTGTTGGTGCTAATGCTGGACCTCAAGTTTCTTCCCGAGTAGGAATTATTTGTGAAGACGGATCAGGAAACGCACTTTCAACGGGTTCTGCTTATTTGGATATTGATGGAGCAGGACCGTTTACTGTTGCTTATTCTACGAGTCAAACGGGACCGTGGACAACAATAAACAATGTTGGAAACTCGCTTACATTAAATAATCTTGTCGCTAATACAGAATATTTTGTGGAGGTAACTGACCTTTGTGGTATTAAGAAAACGCATACGGTTCAAGTAAATAAAATGGGAAGTTTAAGTTCTTCCAATTCTGTTCACCCTTGTAATAATCAACCATACGTACTTGAAATCCCATATTACAGTGGTGCAACGTATGAATGGACTAATCCTCAAGGTGCTGTGGTTTCTAATACAAGAACGTATTCAATCTCCACCTACGATCCAAGTTATAATGGTACTTATGTAGCCAAAATTTCGTGGGGTAATTGTGTGACTCGCTATGTTAATTTAACAATTAATAGTACTCAGTGTGGTGAGCCAATTCAAGAGGCATGTTATCGTTTTCCAGGATCTTCATCTCCGGTTTTAGACTCAAAACATGGAGTTACAACGTTAGGAAGAGCAGGAACAAATAATGGTAACTGGCCAATGGTTAGAAAAGGAGCGCATACTGTTCTTGAATCTAAAACAAAAGGTTTTGTCGTTAATCGTTTAACAACAACAGATAAAAATAAATTGACTCCAGTTTTGGGTATGACGGTTTATGATGTAGATCTTGATTGTTTAAGTATTTATGACGGTACGGCATGGAAATGTTACCGTCGTCCAGGATGTCCAGACTAATAATTAATAAAAATTGATTCAAATGAAAAATAATATAATAGTATGTGCATTAACTTTGTTCGGGATTTCTAACATGAGTGCACAAGTAATTATTGGAACGGGAAAAACACAACCAACCAACGCTTCAGTTTCGTTAGAGTTTGGTACCGAAGAAAAAGGAATTGTTTTGCCGTGGGTAACCAATGCTCAGGTTGTTAAAGATGCTGGAGCCATAGATGGAACACTTATTTTTGATTCAAATGATAAAAAAGTAAAATTGCTTGCTAATAATACTTGGTTTGATTATTCTACAATTAACGATGGTGTTGTCGATACATCACTTCAAAATCCGTTAACAGAGAAAACAAATGCGAAAGCATCAATTGGAGTTCCTAAAACGCCAGCTGTTCAAGGTGTTTTAGTTCTTGAAGATACTAATAAAGGGATGATTTTACCTCAGGTGGCATCCTATACACACATTACGAGCCCAACCGCAGGGATGATGGTTTTTGATACATCGAAAAAACTATTGTGTTTTTTCAACGGTACAAAGTGGTCCTTTTGGAAGGGGGAATAATTTAGATTTTTAATAGAAAGAATCCGCTTCATTTTTGGAGCGGATTTTTTTTATTTTTTCTTTGAATATTTAGTCGTTCCTTAACAAAACCCACTATTTAATTTATTTTTAAAAACAGGATTAGAAAACAGCATAATTTGTATCTTATAAAATAAGAAAATAATTTTCTGTTTCAGTAGTTCCATCATTTTCTTCA
>JAFAFC010000017.1 GCA_023423715.1 Bacteroidota bacterium | reverse complement strand
GGCCAAAGGCCCGCCGAAACTATATAATATCACTTCAACTTCTACTACAAAGTCTCTTTCAACCATTCAAAAAATTCACGTTGCCAAGCAAGCGCATTCTGCGGATGCAAAACCCAGTGATTTTCATTTGGGAAGTATAAGAATTTCGATTTCAAACCTTTCAAACGAGCAGCTTGAAACGCTTCTTGACCTTGCTCATAAGGAACTCTAAAATCAATTCCACCTTGGATAACCATAATTGGCTTGTTCCACTTGTCAACAAAATTGATGGGATTAAAATCTGTAAATGCTTTTGGAACCGGCTTTTCAAATGGTGAACCAATATCCCAATTAGCGAACCATAACTCTTCCGTTGTTAAAGACCACGATTTCATATCAAAAAGTCCATCATGAGCGATGAATGTTTTGAAACGATTTTCATGAATTCCGGCCAACATAAATACGCTATAACCACCGTAACTAGCACCTACAGCTCCCATTCTATCACCATCTACATAGGGCAATGTTTTCGCAAAGTCAGCAGCTGCAAGATAATCTTTCATTACTTGTCCACCCCAATCTTTAGAAATATCTTCATTCCATTTCGTTCCCCAACCTGGCATTCCACGACGGTTGGGAGCAACAACGATGTAATCATTTGCAGCCATCAAAGCAAAATTCCAACGAAGACTAAAATACTGTGTCAATGCCGATTGCGGTCCACCTTGACAATACAACAAGGTTGGATATTTTTTGTTCGGATCAAAATTCGGCGGATAATGGAACCAAACGCCCATTTCTTTTCCATCCGAGGTTTTCACCATCTTCAATTCGGATTTTCCAGTAGCAATCTTTGCATAATTCTCTTTGTTAACTTCGGTTACCGAACTCATTTTTCCGCTCTTCAAATCGACAGCAAACAAATCCGAATTATGGTTGATATCTACTCTTCCAACAATTAATTCGTTTTTATTCTGAGCTATGATTTCATTCACATCAAAATCTCCCTTAGTCACTTGATTGATTTTTTTAGATTTTGGATCCAAAGAAAAAAGTTGCTTCGTACCACGATATGCCGCTGTGAAATACATCATCTTTGAATCTGGTGCCCAGAACGTTGCGCCAGAAACAGAATCATCCCAACCTTGCGTAAGATTCGTGGTTTTTCCAGATGGCCAACTCATGATTTTAATATCATTTTTATCGGCTTCATAACCATCACGAGCCATACTAAGCCAACTCAAAGTCGTTCCATCAGGAGAAAATTTAGGACCAACATCATAACCTTTATTATCTTTCGTTAGGTTCTTTGTTTCACCAGAAGCTAAATTATAAGCAAAAATGTCTGTATTTGTTGATTTTGCGTACTCAGCTCCACTTAAAGGCTTCGTTACATAAAGCAATTGAGAGGAATCTGGACTCCAAACGAAATCTTCACTTCCGCCAAACGGTCTTTGAGGCGAATCCCACGTTTTTCCTTCCAATAAATCCTTTGCTTGATCTACATTTTGAGATGTATTAACTACAAAAACATGGTTGTATTTCCCTTCATTAAAATAATCCCAATGACGGTGATTAAGATCGGAATAAATATGCGCAGTCGTTTTAGGAAGATCTTTGTATTTGTCCTTTCCTAGTAAGTTTTCTACTAAAACCTCTTTGCTGAAAGCCACTTTTTTTCCATCTGGTGAAATCACAATATTATCAACTTCACCAATTTTATAGAACGAAGTCCACGTTTTTCCAGCATCTTTTGAAATAAAAATTTCACCTGCTTCAACAGCATACAATCCATTTTTATCCCATTGAATCACTGATTTTTTTCCGAGATCAATTCCTTGCGTTTGCCTTTTCAAAAGATCCAAAGCAAAGAATTTAGAATTGTTTTTCTCGGTTTTCAAATCAGTTTTGCTCACTTTGTAAAGCAAACTCGATTGATTAGGAGCAACTGCTTGCACTCCCAACTTGTTTAATGACCACAAAATTTCGGGTGTCATTACTTGTTGTGCATTCATAAGCAATGGCGCTGCTAGCGCTAATAACGTTTTTGTCAGTTTCATTATAAGAAATTATACTTTTTATTTAGTTTTTCTTGTCTTCCGAACCGGTTTTCTTACCTCACTTAAATTCTGGAATATCCATTCTTCCATTTGAATGATGAAATTATTTCGACTCAAAATCATTTTACACAAATAGATAAATCCGCCAAAAATAACTGCTAAAATGAATGAGAATGTTCCAAAACTTTTCGCAATTACTGCTCTTTGGTCGTCATTTAAAACCAGATTAAACTGTCTTGAAACCCAGTCTAGAAATATTTTAAAATCAAACCAACCTTCTAGGAATAACCCAATTCCTAAAATAAGAAAAAGCGCTGCTAAAAGTATGGCAACAACATATAGAAAACCGACAATAAATGTATTGCCGGTTACGGATGGTTGCCCGTCCAGAATTGTTTGTAACTCTCGTAGTTTCATGGTTTACTCTTCGCCGCCAAAAATTCCGTTAAGCAACGATGTTAGCACCGATAGTAAAATACTAAAGATAAATGCCCACCAAAACCCATCAACAGTCATAGAATCCATAAAATAATCAACCAAAAGAATCATCAAAGCGTTGATTACTAAAGAGAAAATCCCTAGTGTTAAAATGGTAATTGGTAAACCAATAATCTTTAAAACAGGTGTGATAAACGTGTTTACCAAGCCTAAAACAATTGCGAAAATAATGGCAGAACCAAAATCCTCTAAGTGTACGCCACTAAGCACTTTGGTTAATCCAAAAGCAACGGCAGCTGTAATAAGAAGTCTTATTATTAAATTCATAAAATACGTTTTCATCAAAATTACAAAATTTTAGTTGAACGAATTCCCGAAAATCAACACAACTAATCAGAAAAGTGAAGTAATGAAGCGAAATATTTTTATAAATTGCTTTAAAATTAATTCAATGAAGATTAAAAATCTCTTAAGTATAGTAACCATCGCAATGAGTTGTAGTATAACCGCCCAACAAAAAAAAGACCTAGCCAAATACGTAAATCCTTTTATAGGAACAGAAAAAATGGGCCACACCTATCCGGGAGCAACCGTTCCGTTTGGTTCGGTACAATTGAGTCCAGAAACCGATTCGCTTTCGTACGAGTTGAATGGAAAATACAATCCCGATGTCTATAAATATTGTGCAGGATATCGCTATGAAGATAAAACGATTGTTGGTTTTAGCCATACTCATTTTAGCGGCACAGGACATTCTGATCTTGGAGATTTTCTCATCATGCCAACCGTTGGAAAACTGCAAATGAATCCCGGAACAGCTCAGAATCCTGAAAAAGGATTTCGATCGAAATTTTCGCATCAAAATGAACATGCTGAAGCTGGTTATTACCGAGTAAAATTGGATGAACCCAATGTTCTTGCCGAACTTACAGCGACTGCAAGAGTTGGTTTTCATCAATACACCTTTCCAAAATCGAATGATGCTCATTTTATTCTGGATTTGATGGCTGGAATTTATAATTATGATGATAAAAATGTTTGGACTTACGTTCGTGTTGTTAATGATCGATTGATTACGGGGTACCGACAAACTTCAGGTTGGGCACGAACAAGAACCGTTTATTTTGCCATGGAGTTTTCAAAGCCATTTAAATCTTACGGTCAAAAGAATTTTGAAACCAACCAAGTTTATAAAGGCTTTTGGAGAAAGTTTAATCAAAACGAAAACTTCCCAGAAATCGCAGGACGAAAAATCAGAATGCACTTCGATTTTGATACGCAAGAGCAAGAAAAAATTCAAATCAAGTTTGCAATTTCTCCCGTTTCACAAGCCAATGCAGAAGCTAATTTGAAAAATGAAACTCCGAATTGGGATTTTAGCGAAGTTCGTAAAAATGCGTACGATCAATGGAATTCGGAATTAAATAAAATTCAAATCACAGCTTCCGAAGAAGACAAAACTAATTTCTATACGGCGATGTATCATTCCTTTATTAGTCCAACTGTTTATATGGACGGAAATGGCGAGTATAAAGGTTTGGATCAAAACGTTCATCAAGCTAAAGATTTCACCAATTACACAACATTTTCACTTTGGGATACCTATCGGGCGTTGCATCCTTTTTTCAACATTATTCAACCCAAACGAAATAACGACATGGTGCATTCCATGATGGCGCATTACAATCAATTCTCGATGAAAATGCTTCCAATTTGGTCGCATTATGCCAATGAAAACTGGTGTATGAGCGGTTATCACTCAGTTTCTGGTGTTGCCGATGCCATTATTAAGGGTGTTTATACGGGAAATCCGGAAGAAGCGTTAAAAGCATGTATTGAAACGTCCAACAAACGTATGTATGAAGGCATTGGCGAGTATATAGACAAAGGTTATGTTCCTGCTGACAAAAACGGAACTTCGGTTTCTAACACGTTAGAGTATGCGTATGACGATTGGGCGATTGCGCAAATTGCTCAAAAACTAGGTAAAACAGCCATTTATAACGAATATATGAAGCGTGCATCGCATTGGAAAAATGTCTATGATTCGAGTATTGGATTCATGCGTCCACGATTTGCCAATGGTGAATTCAAAAAAGAATTTGATCCTTTAGATACGCACGGACAAGGCTTTATCGAAGGAAATACGTGGAACTATTCCTTTTTCGTTCCGCATCAGCCTAAAGATTTAATCGAAACGATGGGTGGAAAAGAAACGTTCTCGAAAAAACTAGATGAATTGTTTACAATGCATCTTCCCGACGAGTTTTTTGCTAACACAGAAGACATCACACGAGAAGGAATTATTGGCGGTTATGTTCATGGAAATGAGCCGGCGCATCACGTTCCGTATTTGTATAATTTTGCTGGACAACCTTGGAAAACGCAGGAAATTATTCGTAAAATCTTGAAAATGCAGTACCAAGCAAGACCTGATGGATTGGGTGGAAATGACGATTGTGGCCAAATGAGTGCCTGGTATATTTTCTCTAGTTTAGGCTTCTACCCTGTTGCTCCTGGTTCCGACGAATATTCGATTGGAAGCCCAGTGGTAAAAACTGCTGAATTACATTTAGAAAATGGAAAAACCTTCAGTATAGAAGCGAAAAATCAAAGCGATAAAAACATCTACATTCAAAAAATGGAATTGAATGGAAAACCATTAAATCAATTTACTTTGAAGCATCAAGATATTATGAATGGTGGAAAATTGGTTTTCGTTATGGGACCAAAACCAAATAAGAAACTGTAGTTGTCTACTTGAGATTTCTCCTAATGTCGAAATGACACCGAGGAAAAATTACGCAATTAAATTTTCAAATAACAAAAATGAACATCATTCCAAAATTAAAAACGATTGCTTTAGTAGCTCACGATCACAAAAAAGACGAGCTTTTACGATGGGTAAAAAAGCATAAAGCCGTACTTTCTCAGCATCAATTAATTGCTACAGGAACAACGGGAAAACTTATCGAAAATGAAATTGGTGTTGAAGTAAAACGCGTGATGAGTGGACCTTTGGGAGGTGACCAACAACTGGGCGCTCTGATTGCTGAAGGAAAAATTGATGTCGTGATTTTCTTTTGGGATCCAATGGAAGCGCAACCTCATGATTCAGATGTTAAGGCTTTTCTACGTTTATGTGTGGTTTGGAATATTGTGATTGCCAGTGATCCATCCACGGCAGATTTCGTGATTTCTTCGCCTTTGATGGACATTGACTATTCGAAAGAAAGTACTGATTATTCAGAGTATTTAAATCGGAGAATTGAGAAATAAAAAAATGAGAATCAGATTCTTTTGAAATTTGGCTAAAACCAACTTTCTGAATCTGATTCTCAAATTTTGCGCTTAAAAAACGCTATAACAAATACAAATTAGTTTCTATTTTAATTTTCTTTGTTTGTATATTTCTTCAGCTTTTTGAACCGCTTTGTACGAATCTACTACGCCACCAGAAACGGCAAAATCTTTTAATTGATCGTTTTTATTTACTGTTTCAATCAAAATTTGCTTGATATCTTTTGCAGTTAATTTTGGGTAATGCGACCAAACTAACGCAGCAACTCCAGCCACAGCCGGCGAAGCCATTGAAGTTCCTTGTGCAAACTGATATTTCGTTGTTCCTGGCGCTGTTGAATAAATTTCAGTTCCTGGCCCAAAAACATCTACTGCAGCTTTCCCCCAATTCGAGAATCGAGCTCTTAAATTTTCTGGTTTTCTTGTACTTGCTCCAACTGTAATCGTTGTCGGACTGTATTGTTTTCCATTAACCAAAGTCACTGGATACAATGTAGTTTGATCAACATCTAAACTGTTATTTCCTGCCGCTTTTACGATTAATACATTTTTAGATTCCGCATATTTGAAGGCATCCATCACCAAAGGTGAATTATCATCTACCAATTTCCCGAAAGACATGTTTAAGATTTTCGCACCATTGTCAACCGCATAACGGATTCCATTAGCAACATCTTGGTCATGTTCGTCACCATCAGGAACAACACGTACTCCCATAATTTTAACGTTAGAACCTCCACCAGTTCCCATCATACCTTTTCCATTATCCCATTCGGCACCAATGATACCAGAAACGTGCGTTCCGTGGAAAGAAGCCAATCCATTAACATCACTGTTTCCGTACTTCTTACCAATTCCTTCTTGTGGATTGTAATCAACATTATAGCTGTATTTCAATGAATTCTCAGCACCTTTAATTTGAGCTTCTAATCGACTCAAATACGATTTTGTTATTTGCGAAACTTTCTTTCCCTGATAATCCTTTTCATTCATATCATTGAAAATCTGCAAACCTTCTAATGCCATCGCATTATCGGTATTCAATGTTGCCAAAGCCGCTTTTGAAGCAACGACATCACCTGCAACAGAATTTAACGCATTTAAACGTGGCGTCATATAATCCAAACGAGCTTGAGCAACGGCTTTATTCAATTCAAACTTTGATCTTGTTGGATAAAACTCATTGGCAAGAGTCAAATAACGTTGATATTCTTTTGGATTGCTAGATTTAGAAGAAGTCTGAAAAAATCGGTGAAGTTTTGCAAACTGTCGTGTCAACTCATACGAATCTTCTGAATAGTTATTTCCGTTTTTGTCTGTAACAAAGTTCCAACCGTGGATATCATCAACGAAACCATTTTTATCATTGTCTTTCTTGTCATCTCCTTTTTCTTTAGGATTTACCCACATTACGTTTTTCAGATCTTCGTGGAAATACTCCACACCACTATCCAAAACGCCTACAACAATATTGTTCGGTTTTCTGTTGTGTTCTTTTAAAAATTCTTTCGCTTTTAAGGTATTTACCCCATAAACACCGGTTGCTTCAAAATCAGAATGCATCCAGTTTTTCAAGAATGTAGAATCGGTTTTAACTTCAACTTTATTTTGTGCTTGAAAATTAGCTACAGAAGCTAACAAAGCCAAACTAAATACTATTCTTTTCATAAACTAAAATCTTTGCGCCATAAGTCGCATTTTTATCGAAAATGTTACAGATTTCATAGAATTTATCCATTACAGTTCAATTCTCAATTGATATTAGAAATAAAAAAAATCCCGAATCAAATTCGGGATTAGTATTTTTAAAGCTGTTCGAAAGGTTCAACTTTCAGAATTTCAATTTTCTTTTCTCCTTCTGGGAACGGCCATTCAATAACAGAACCTACAGGCATTCCTACAGTAGCAAGCGCCATGTTAGAAAGGATAGAATATTTGTTTTTCTTAGGTTTTGCACGATTTGTAGAAACGAAAATATATTCTTCTTCTTCATTCGTCGCATGATCTTTAATCAACACTTTTCTGTTTACGGTTACAATATCCTCAGGAAGCTCTTTTCTTAGAACTTGTTTTGCATTTTTCAATTGATTTAAAAGAATTTCTTCTTCCTGAATCGTCGTTCTTTTTCTTCTTAAATGATCTTTAATAACGTCGTAAATACCTGTTGTTACAATAATTTGATCTTCCATTTTATAAAATTTTAATGTTATTTATATCGCTTTATTTGAGACTTCGCAAGAAATTTGCGATAGCAGAAAGCAATCACCTATTCTTGTGAAATCGTATGAATTGAAAATTGTTTTTGAAATATCCCCGCTACAACTTAAAGCAGGGCGATTGAGATAAACTCTTTGGAATCTTGAAGAAAGATGTCATCTAACAAATACGACAGATTCCCAGAAAGCAGAGCCTTTGGAGAATCGTTGGGTGATAAGCCATCAAAATAATGTCGCATTTTTTCGTATTTGAATGACAAACATAACCAATATAATGTATCAAACCAAATAAAAAGTACTGAAAATCAGTTATTTATATTTTCAAACTTTCAATTAAATGGAATTTTCAGTGATTAAAAATAGCTTTCTTTAAATGAAAATCAAGAAAGCTTAGCCTTTCTCTAATTTAATCGTGAAAAATTGGGGAAATGATAATAAAAAAGCCCTCAAAAAATGAGGGCTTAGTTAAAAATGAAACTAAAATTTATTTCTTAATTACTTTCGTTGAGTATGATTTACCGTTAGTTTTAACAATTAATACATACATTCCTGAAGAAAGTTTTGACATGTCAGTTCCTTGATCAGCTAGTTCACGTTCAGTTAACGAAACTTGCGATACTTTTTTTCCATCTGCGCTGTAGATTTCTACATCTGCTTTTCCAGAGAAAGATTGTGCGAATTTCACTTTCACTTTATCAACCACTGGATTCGGGAATGCAGCTACATTACCAAACTTCTTCATATCTACTGTACTAAGAACTGTATCTACTTGTACACATGCAGATGTAGAAGGAGTTGATTTGTTTACTCCGTCATAAACTGCAACTATTTCATAGCAATAGTTACCTGGTGATGAAATTGTATTATCTACATAAACCATGTCAGATGATGTTAAAGTAGTTAAGGTGTTTCCATCTCGTAAAACTTCGTAAGCAGTTATTGCATTTGAAGGTCCCGTTGTAATTTGTGGCCAAGCTGGTTTAGTACTTGCATCGTTCATCAATTCATTCGAATCAGGTCTTACATGATTTAATACAATATTTTCGTCAGTATTAGCTATTTTTTCTTCATTTTCTACGAAGAAACCAGGAGTACTCAACCTGATATTATCAAGAGAAGCCATATTTCGGTCAAAATTATTACTATAAAATGCCAGACGGAAAGGATTTCCATCAATCACAGTAGATAAATCAACCTTATAAAACTCTTGTCCACTCTCGTAAATTGGACCATCAAAAATTAATGTTCCTGCTTTTACCTGGTCTGCAGTTAATGCTGTATTTACTTTTGTTTTTACGGCATAAATTTTTAGGTTATCAGGTTTTCCTGGCGTCCCGTAAGGCGATTTAAAAGTTAATTCTGTATATATAGTTGGAGGATTAACAACAGGACTAATTAAGTAATCGTCAGTTTGTACTCCTTGAGTGACTGTCGTGCTTCTAGAATAAACTCCTGCTATACCATCTCCACTTAGTGTATACCTCTTCCATGTATTTCCATCTTTATTTGCATCAAGTACTTGCCATCCAGTTGGAGGAAAAGCTGTTGCAGTGAACATTTCATTAATGTAAGCGTACGGAGTTCCAGCTTCAGGTTTTGCCCAAGCAAGTGAAACTGAACCCCCATTATTCACGGCAGTTGTTGCCTTCGGAGGATTAGTATTGGCAAAAACATTAATAATATTTGGTTTTGACTCTAATTTTTCACCAAAAGCAGAAGTAGTTTGTAAGGACACACTATATCTTCCACCTTTTAAGAACTTAACATTAAGGTGTTCTGAAGAAAGTGACGTGTTTTGTAAAAACTCAAAAGCACCCGGAGTATTAGGAGTAATGGTCCATTCCCATTTATTTGGGAGTGGATATCCAGCGCTAAGATTAGTAAACTGTACATTTTCCCCTGGATAAACAATTCCTCTATCAAAAGAAAAACCGTTAGTTAATGACGGATCAATAACAGTAATATAGTTAGTCGTTCCTTAACAAAACCCACTATTTAATTTATTTTTAAAAACAGGATTAGAAAACAGCATAATTTGTATCTTATAAAATAAGAAAATAATTTTCTGTTTCAGTAGTTCCATCATTTTCTTCA
>JAFAFC010000036.1 GCA_023423715.1 Bacteroidota bacterium | reverse complement strand
GAGCAATGGAATTGAACTTTAGACAAAATTATATTGCGTTTCGTTTAGCGGATACGTATTTAATGGAAGCCGAAGCTTTGGGTGGAACAGGAGCAAGAGCTCAAGCATTATTAGATGCTGTACGTAGCAGAGTGAAATTAGCTTCAGTACCCGTTTCTATGCAAGCAATTAAAGACGAAAGGAGAAAAGAATTAGCAGGAGAAGGACACCGTTTCTATGATCTTGTACGATGGGGAGAAGCTTCTTCTAAACTTGCATCTAAAGGATTTAAAGCTGGTAAAAATGAAATTTTACCAATCCCTTACAATGAATTGTTGAACACTGCAATTAAGCAGAACCCTAACTATTAATTTTAGAAATTATGAAAACAAATTTAAAATATGTTATTTTATCGGGGATCATGTTAGGCACACTTGCTGTTTCATGCGTACCTGAAAGTATCGATGGGGATGGGAATGGCTTGGTTCCAGATGCAAGTATTGATGCTGGTTTTACGATCACTGAGACATCACCTAATCATTATGTATTAAAGGCAAATTCTAATAATTACATTGTTTCTAAATGGAATATTGATGGTGCTGGATTTTCAAACGGTAATCAACAGGAAGAACTTTTCCTTCCTGATGCTGGGAAATATATTGTAAAGCACGCAGCAATTGGACAAGGTGGAAACGTTGCTGGTATCACAGAACAAACAATTACGGTTGCTAAATCTGACCCTAAATCAGGGAATTTAATTCAAGGAGGTAAGTTTGCAGATGCAACTGATGTGGCAAAATGGACTTTAAGTTTTCCTAATCCATCCGGATCTGCGATTTGGACATTTTCTTCAGGTAAAGCAACTTTCACGGCAAAAGGATGGGAGCGTAATGTTATGTATCAAGTTGTTAATGTGGAAGCGGGTAGAACTTACCAAGCAGATGCATTAGTAAGTTCAAGTACAGGAATTAACGATTCTTGGTTTGAAATTTATGTTGGTTATAACAAACCAAAATCAAACGATGATTATACGGGAGATGGAACAGACAATTCTTGGTTAAGAGGACTTAACACTTGGGCAGGAAGCGGAAAAGAACCATTTTCAGGAAAAATATCAAAGGTTGGATCAGTAAATTCAAATAATACAACAGGAACGTTTAAAGCAACAAAATCTGGACCTGTTTATTTTGCAATTCGATCTGGTGGAAACGAAATGAAAGGTGGAGTTACCATAACGAATGTTGAATTCAGAGGCCTAAATTAATTCAAAATAAAAAAAAGGAGCTTAGTCTCCCTTTTTTATTAATAGTATAACACAAAAATTAACGAAAATGAATAACGTATTTAATACCCTAAGGAAAGGAAAATTTTTGTATTTCTTTGGTTTAACAACACTAATCTATTGTCAAAGTGCAAGTGGAGGAGAAACCCCAGATAATGGTGGAGGAGGAACAAATCCGCCAACCACAACAGGACCGACAGCATCGGTTTGGATGACTAAATCCGATGAAAGCGCGAAAATTCTTAAACAAGCTGATATCGTTTTTAATGCGAAGCCAAATTTGTTTAATACCATTGAAGTAAATCCCAATCAGGCATATCAAAGTATTGATGGATTCGGATATACTTTAACTGGTGGAAGTGTTGAAGTGATCAACAATCTGAGTCCAGCAAAGAAAGATCAACTACTACAGGAGGTTTTTGGACTAGGAGAGAATGGGATAGGAGTTAACTATTTACGTTTAAGTATTGGTGCCTCCGATCTTAATAGTTCTGTATTTTCATACAATGATTTACCAGCGGGCGAAACTGATCTTACTTTATCAAAATTCAGCATGGCAAAAGACCAGCCTGTAATTGATATGTTAAAGAAAATTTTAGCGATCAACCCGAACATCAAATTAATGGCTACACCTTGGTCGCCACCGGTTTGGATGAAAGATAACGGATCAACCATTGGTGGAAGTTTGAAACCAGAATACTTGGGTGTTTATGCGCAATATTTTGTAAAGTACATTCAAACAATGAAAGCAAATGGAATTACAATTGATGCGATTACGCCTCAAAACGAACCTTTGCATCCAGGAAATAATCCATCTTTGTTAATGCTTGCAGAACAACAAGCAGATTTTATTAAAAATCATTTGGGCCCAGCTTTTAAAGCTGCGGGAATCAATACAAAAATTGTGATTTATGATCATAATTTGGATAACATCACGTATGCAACAACCATATTAAACGATGCTGCGGCAAACCCTTATGTTGATGGAACAGCTTTCCATTTGTACAACGGAGATATCTCTGCAATGGGAACATTACATAATGCATTTGCCAACAAAAACGTATATTTTACAGAGCAATACACACCATCAAATGGTTCATTTGGAGGTGATTTCATGTGGCATGTAAAAAATGTAATTATCGGAAGTATGCGTAATTACAGTAAAACGGCATTGGAATGGAATCTTGCAAATAACGCGAGTTTCCAACCATACACACCTGGTGGATGTACCGTTTGTAAAGGTGCCATTACCATTAATGGAAACGATACTTTTGAGAAAAATGTAGCGTATTATATTGTTGGACAAGCTTCAAAATTTGTTCCTGTAAACTCACAAAGAATTGAGTCTAACCAGGTAGGGAATTTAAGCAGCGTTGCTTTTCTAACTCCAGCAGGAAAAACGGTCGTTATTATTCAAAACGAAGGTTCATCACCTGAAAATTTCAATATTAAATACAAAGGAAACTCGGCTTTAACAACGTTACCAGCGCAATCTGCGGCAACGTATGTTTTTGATAAATAGAGAAAAAATGTAATCCCATGAAGAAGCCTGTAGTCAAATTATCCACTTGGTCTATTGCACTCGTTTTATTTGTAAGTGCTATTTCGTGTCGTTCTAATGTAGAAAAATCGAAAGATCGAGTTCTCGTTTTTAGCGACGAATTCAATGGAAAAGGACTTCCAGACTCTAAAAAGTGGACGTATGAAACAGGTGGTGATGGTTTTGGAAATAATGAACTTCAATATTATACCAAAGATCGTCTTGAAAATGCGAGGCTCGAAAATGGAAATTTAATCATAGAAGCTCGGAAAGAAAAATGGGAGAAAAATGAGTATACATCAGCAAAACTGGTAACTCAGAAAACATTTCCATTTCAGTATGGAAGTGTTGAAGTTCGAGCAAAACTTCCAAAAGGAGTGGGAACGTGGCCAGCCATTTGGATGTTGAGTGAAAATATTAAGGAATGGCCTGATGATGGGGAAATTGATATCATGGAGCATGTAGGTTACAATCATGGATTTATACATGGATCGGTACACACTAAAAAATACAACCACATTATTGGAACTCAAAAAACCGATACTATCGTTGTAAAAGATGTGAGCGAAAAATTCCATGTTTATCGCGCCGATTGGACTCCTGATAAAATTGAAATGTTTGTAGATAATCAGAAATTTTTCACGTATATCAATACAGAGAAAAGCTATGAAGCTTGGCCTTTTGATCAACCATTTTTCTTGATTTTAAATCAAGCCGTTGGTGGAAATTGGGGAGGTAAAGAAGGTGTTAACGAATCTGTTTACCCTCAAAAATTTTACATTGATTATGTCCGAATTTATAAAACAAGCGGACAAAAATAAGCGAAAAAACACCATTTTTCATATCATGTTAACAAAAGGAAAGCAGCTCTAGTAGCTGCTTTCTTTATTTTTTGATCAATTAATCCTTACATGGTTGAGATTCAAATTTATGGCCATCACCATATTGTATTTTCTTTGGATTTGCATATTTAGTACCCCTGGCATCATAATCGCCAATTCCTTCTAATAATCCGTTATCTTTCTTTAAAAACCAGATTTCACGTTCAGATTTTTGACCTTCAGCACTAAATTCATAATTAAGTTTTAATGTATCGCCACTAGAAGTTCCCATAACTTCACCAGACGAACTATCTTTTTCGAAATTCTTGTAGCTTAAAGTTCCAACTAATGTCCCAAGATTATCTTGTACTCGTAGAAAAACTGAATCTTTTCCAGATGTTGCTAAATAACAATTTACTTTAATATCCATGGTATCGTAATCTACATTTTCAGTTGTCGCCATACTATCAGATTCTTGAGCGATATTGGTCGTTTCTTTTTTAGTACATGAAATGACACCAAACAAAATTGCAAATGCAGCAATACTTAACTTCTTCATAGTTTTAAATTTTATAGATATAAATTTACGAAAATTGAAATTATGTTAAATAGAATTTTGACAAAATCCTAATCGCTGAGAATCGCTCAGAATTTTATTTCCGAACAAAATATCGAAATACGAAAATTTGAATTTTCTATATTTTGGTTGAGTAAACTTATAAATTGAATTAATTGTGTTGCTGTTCAGTTTATTTTAGATTCTTCAATTTGAAGTTGAGATTTCCATACGATTGACTAATTCATTTATATATTACAAAAATCCTATAATTTATATTATGTTAAATTGTATAAGTTTTAGATTATGGGATTCTTCCCTTTATGGTACAAGTAAAAAGCTACTTAAAAAGTAGCTTTCTATTTACAAATTCATGATTTCTAATTTCTGTCGACAACGCATAATGCCTTCTTTAGCTTTTTCAATTAATGCGTTATCATAAAGACTTAATGCGTAATCTTTATATTTATCAATGGCGCGTTCGTATTGTTTGGTATCTTCAAAATAATAAGCCCATTCGCGATTAAGATTACTTTTGTTAACATCTTCAACAGATTCACCTTTTGTCAAAAGTCTTTCTAATTCCTCATAACGTTTTTCCTCAGATAGCAAATACGAATAATTCATATAAATCGCACCGTATTCTGGTACCAATTCTAAGGCTTGTTGATAATGTTTTTCTGCCGTTCTATTATCATTTTCTTTGGTTTTATAAATCCAACCTAAGTGATTATGGGCTTTTCCATAGCGTGGATTTTCCTCCAAAATACTTTGCAGGACTGCTTTTCCTTCTTCAATTAAATCTTGAGAAATTAAATGATCAGCACGATCAAATTCGGAATCTAAATAGTCATCATTCATAATTCAGCTTTTATCAAATATAAAAAAAAGCCTTCAAAATGAAGGCTTTTCTATTATTTTTTTAGACATTTTTCTAAGAATTGATCTTGCTCCCATAAGGTATGCATGATACTTTCTTTAGCCTGATAACCATGAGATTCCTTAGGTAAAAGTACCATTCTTACAGGTGCTCCCAAGTTTTTCAACGCTTGGAAATAACGTTCTGTTTGAAGTGTAAACGTTCCTGGGTTGTTATCTGCATCACCGTGAATTAACAACAACGGAGTTTTCATTTTATCAGCATTCATAAATGGTGACATCGTGTTGTAAATTTGCGGAACATCCCAATAATTACGCTGCTCACTTTGGAAACCAAACGGAGTTAACGTTCTGTTGTAAGCCCCACTACGAGCCACTCCACACGCAAATAAATTAGAATGTGTTAACAAGTTAGCCGTCATAAACGCTCCATAAGAATGTCCACCAACTGCTACTCTTTTTCTGTCAATATAACCCAATTTATCAACGGCATCAATTGCTGCTTGCGCATTGGCAACTAATTGCGGAACGAACGTATCATTAGGCTCCGTTTTTCCTTCACCGATAATTGGGAAAGCGGCATCGTCAAGGACTGCATAGCCTTTACTTACCCAATAAATGAATGATCCGTAGCTTGGATACGTAAAGTCGTTTGCATTTTTCGTGCTTTGTCCTGCTGTATTTTTATCTTTATATTCTGCTGGATATGCCCAAATTAGTAAAGGTAGCTTCTCCTTTTTTGATTTCATATCGTAACCAGCTGGCAAATAAAGTGTTCCAGATAAGGTTACACCATCATTACGCTTATACGTGATTACTTCTTTATGCACATTTCCTAATGTTTTGAACGGATTTTCAAAGTTCGTAATTGGCGTTGTTTTTCCAGTTTTATAGTTTCTAATAAAATAATTCGGGAAATCTTTTGCTGATTGTTGAGTAACCAATAAATCACCTTTTTTCGGATCTAGAATTTCAATAAATGATTCTTTTTTGTCCGTTAATTTTGACGTATACAAACGTTTTTTCTGACCAGAATTCAGATCAAATTCTTCAATAAAAGGAAACTGGCCATCTTTTGTATAACCCGCTCCTACCATAATCATTTTACCATTATTAACATCAATAACATCTCTTCCGAATTCATTTTTAACGGTGTTAGGATTTCCCGGATCCGTGTAAACATCTTGATAATTTCGGTCTAAAATAATCTTTGATTTCCCTGTTTTGTTGTCAATTAAGTAGCCTTTGGAGTTTCTTGTGTCATACCAAGAATCATAAACGATACTGTAATCACTATTCGTTGAAGCCATCCCACCGTAACGCTGTTTTGTTTTGAAATACGATGTTGGTGCATTATTAAATGGTGCTTTCCAGAAGAAAATTTCGTCTCTATTTTCTACATTTTTAGATTGATCTCCGCCATCTAAAGCTTCTACGAAAACTAAAGTTGAAGGTTCGTTATCTTTCCAATTCATATTACGCTTTCCAGTTCTTACAGATGAGAAACCTTTTGGCATAATCTCACTTAAAGGAACTTCGTTTACCGTTTTTACAAGGTTTCCATTTAAGTCGTAAACTGACGTAGTCATTGGGAAACGGCTTAAAGGTACGATGTACGAAAACGGCTTTTTAAGCGTTGTTAGCATATAGTATTTTCCATCTGGCGAGAATGAACTTCCTGAATACATATCTGCTCCTTTAAACTTGGAAGCATTTCCATTTAAATCAACTTTATACAATTCTGAAGTAACGATTGTTTGGAAATTCGTTTCATCTTGCGGATTTTTTAATAAATCCTGATACGTTCTATTTTGAGAAACTTTACCATCAGAAGAAGAAACGATTGGTCCCGTTGGTAAATCTTTTAGATTATCAATTAAAGCAGGTCGGTTTGCCGGAATTGTCTTTACAATAAGTGCACTTGAATCCTTGAACCAGTCGAATGGTCCACCCATATTTGCATTCAAGTTGTCGGAAGTTAATTTCTTAGCAGTAGCACTTGCTAAATCTACATACCACAACTCCACTCCTTTCGCCGTTGTATTGGTGAAAGCCATTTTTTTATAATCCGGTGAGAAGCTAAAATTGGTCAATTTTGCATTTTGTGGTAATCCTTTTACTTGGGTTTCGGTACCACCTTTTACTTTCTGAACCTTCAAATTTTTCACATACGTTACCGAACTTGAAATATTAGTCACAGGATTAATTCTTAAACCACCCAAACGTAACTCGTCTTGGTTTAAATCATCCAAGGTTTTGTACGTATCTCTGTAGGAAAGAACCATCCATTCGCGATCTCCAGTCATACTCACAGACGGAGCTCTTTCAAATTCGGCAAGTGCAAGAATTTCTTTTGATGGTTTTTGATACTCGATGTTTTCTTGTGCCTTGGCAAATGATAAAAATGCCAGCAACGCAATAGTAAGTTTAATCTTCATATTTTCTATTTGATGAGTTTATCGTCCTAAAAATAGGCATAAAAAAAACAGTAGCCAAACTACTGTTTAATTTTATAGGTTCTAAAAAGCTACCACTCGGATTTCTCTTTGCCTCGATTGATCATGGCATCGATGGAAAATTTTCCTGGGCCCATCGCTAGAAAAATCATATAAATGGATGCATAAAGTGTTCCTAATTCCTTCTTATCAAATCCGTCAGGCCCATGAATGATTAATACGGCAACCAACATCGTAAATAATAAGAAAAAGCTTGCCCATCGGGTAAATAAACCTAAAATAAGGAAGATAGAACATACAAATTCAGCAAAAACAGCTAAAAATAAACTGGTTTTTTGGCCTAATCCAAGGAAGTTAAAGAACTGAATTTCTTCTCCTGACATCAGCATTTGCAACTTCGGAAAACCATGCGAAAGCATTGCGAAACCTACTAGCAAACGTACGATCAATAAAACAACATCGGACACGATTGTATTTGTTTTGGTTGATGTAAAATATTTCATAAATCTGTGTTTTAAACTCAAAAATAGAGATTATAATTGTAATAAACTAAACTTTTAGGTGTAATATACACTATCTGTAACCAAAATTCTTAAGATCACGATCATTTTTACGCCAATCTTTTTTCACTTTTACAAAAAGATTAAGGTGAATTTTTTTGTCGAAAAACTTCTCTAAATCCAAACGAGCTTCCGTACCAACTTTTTTGATCGCTTCGCCTTTATGCCCAATTAAAATTCCTTTTTGGGTATCGCGCTCTACATAAATAATAGAATCAATGAAGATGATACCTTCTTTTTCCTTGAAAAGTTCGGTTACAACTTCCACAGAATATGGAATTTCCTTGTCATAATTCAACAAGATTTTTTCACGAATCGCTTCGTTTACAAAGAAACGTTCAGGCTTATCCGTATATTGATCTTTATCGTAATAAGGTGGGTTTTCTGGTAATAAAGATTTTAATTTTGGAAGAATAATATCTGTATTAAAAGCATTTAACGCTGAAATTGGTAGAATTTCCGCTTTCGGAATTTTCTGATGCCACTCCTCTACCAATTGCTCTAATTTTTGTTGATTGGTTTGGTCTACCTTGTTTAAAAGTAATAAAACTGGAACCGGAATTTTATTCAATTTATCAATTAAAAACTCCGATGGATGAGCCGTATCCGTCACATCAACGATAAACAAAAAAACATCCGCATCTTGTAAAGAATCCTTTACAAAATCCATCATTTTTTCTTGTAATATATACTTTGGATCTAACACACCTGGCGTATCCGAAAACACGATTTGCAAATCGTCTTCGTTATAAATTCCAAAAATTCTATGTCGTGTCGTTTGCGCCTTTTGGGTAACAATAGCCAACTTCTCACCCATTAATTGGTTGAGTAAAGTTGATTTCCCAGCATTGGGCTTTCCGACGATATTTACAAATCCTGCTTTATGCATAACTTCAAAAAATAAGGACTACAAAGGTACTAAAAAGAATTTGTAAAAATTGGGTTCGCAGTCTTTCGTGACTTCCCTAGATTATCCGTAATTTCGAGGAAAATTAGGATTTATGAAAAGATGGATGACTTGGATGCTCGTATGCATTTCTATGTTGACAATGGCTCAACAAAAGCCCCAATTTTGGGATGATATTCAAAAATTTAAACAACTAGACGTTGCTTCACCACCAAAAGCGAATAAAATTTTGTTTATTGGAAGTTCTTCCTTTACAAATTGGCAAGATGTAAACGACTATTTTCCTGGAAAAGGTATTATTAATCGTGGTTTTGGAGGTTCTTCTATAAAAGACTTAAATGTTTTTGCAGATGACTTGCTTAAGCCATACAATCCACGTCAAATTGTTATCTATTGCGGTGAAAACGATTTCTCTGCAGATGAAAAATTAGATCCAAAAGTAGCTTTTGAACGTTATAAAACGTTTTATTCAACGATTAGAAAATACTATCCAAACATTCAAGTGGATTATGTTTCTATCAAAATGTCGCCAAGTAGAGAGCGTCTTTGGAATCAGTTTGAGGCTACAAACAAGATGATTAAAAAGTTTATGAAACGTGAGAAAAATGCGTCATACATTGATATCACCAAAGTGATGGAAGATAAAAAAGGGAATGTTCGTAAGGATATTTTCTTGGAAGATATGCTTCATATGAAACCTTCGGGATACGAATTGTGGACCAAGAAAATGGCTCCATATTTAAAATAAAAAAGTAAAAAACTCCCAATCAATTGGGAGTTTTTTTATCTTCGTAATACTCGTACAAATAGTAAAGCAATCAAGCTTAGCGAAATCAATATTCCAATAATTGGTAAAACGGAAACATCGCCAATTTTCGGACCTAAATCTGCCGCCCAAAGTATTGCCGTTGATATGATATTTGCAGAAAGTATCATTCCTAAAATCAAATTAATCATTCCGTTTTTCAAAACCGAATCCAGACGATCCATGTTTTTGATTTCAGCATTTATTTTAAGTTGATTTTCATCCAACTTATGAAGTACAGAACGAACTTCATTCGGAATTTCCTCCAATTGTTCTGCAAACATACTCGCCTTTTCAAAACTCGTTCTCGCTAGTTTTTCTGGTTGAATTCTATTGAAAAAAAGCTTTTTTGTGTAGGGTTTTAAGCTTTCAACAATATCCAAATCAGGATTGATGCTTCGTCCAACGCCTTCAATCAAAGAAATTCCTTTAAATAAAAGATAAAAATAATCGGGCATCACCAGTTTATTTTCCTTCAAAACATCTTTCATTTTATCCAAAATATCAGCAACTTCGATATCTTTCAAAGAAGTGTTGTGAATGAATTCTAAAACTTGACGAACATCATTTTCAAACTTTTTATCATCAGGTATATCGTATTGAATGGCCATTTTCTTTAAATTCCGAATGATTTTTTGTGGACGTTTTGCAAGGAAATTGAGAATTAAACTTTCCAAAATTTCTTGATCATTAGGCTGAATTACACCTACGGCTCCGAAATCGATAAAAACAATTCGACCATCTTTTAAAATGAGAATATTTCCGGCATGCGGATCTGCATGGAAAAATCCATACTCTAAAATCTGCGCTACGAAAAGTCGCAAACCTGTTTCAGAAATCTTTTTTGCATCTAAACCCAATGCTTTTAGTTTCTTAACATCAGTTACTTTAACGCCATCCACAAACTCCATACATAAGACCGAATCGGATGAATAATCGTCATAGACTTTCGGAACATACGTTTCAGGATGATTTCTAAAATTCAACGCAAATTGTTGAATATTTGTTCGCTCTTTTACTAAAGAAAGTTCTTCCAAAAGGGATTTTTCAAAAGCAGCAATAGCATTTTTTAAATTGATTTTATCCGCAATCTCAGAATAAGAATCGATCAATTTCACTAAATCTTTTAACAGCATCAAATCATCTTTGATTACTTGGTCAATTCCTGGACGTTTTATCTTTAAAATCACAGGACTTTCATCCTTCAAAACGGCTTTATAAACTTGAGCAATAGATGCGGAAGCCAAAGGTTCTTGCGAAATTGAAATGAAGTGGTCTTGCCAAGAGATTCCGAATTCGTCTTCTAGAATCTGTGGAACATCCAACGTTACGAAATCGACATTGTCTTGTAACTTTTGAAGTTCCTTAATTAAGGGTAGCGGTAGCAAATCTTCTCGATTACTAAAGGTTTGTCCCAACTTAATAAATGTTGGACCTAGTTCTTCAATCGCGCCTCGCATCCGCACATAAACGGAATTGGGTTCTTGATTTTCAGGTGTATTTTTTTTATTTTCAGACAACAAGTTCATCCGAAAAAGTAAATCTTGAAATCCATATTTACTTAAAACGGAAATAAGCTTAGCTGAACGTTTTATTTTTCTACTCGGGTTTTCGAACATACGATAATTTCTATGTTTAGACTTTCAAAAAGTGTTCCTAGACTTAAAGTTAAGACATAAAAAAAACAAAAGTAAAGACTTTCGTTATTTTTTTCTTTTGGCTTTGGATTTTGCCTTTTGTTGCGCACGATTGGCTCCAATTTTCTTTGGTGCTTTTCGCTTATGTGGGCCTCCCCAATTTTCTTTTTTGTTCTTATCTTTCTTCTCATGGAAAGCCGCACCACCTTCATTCATCTTGATTTGAACCGGGTTTTTCATAATCACATCTTCTTTTTCAGATGCAATTTTTTGCGGATTGATTTTCACTTCTGATGGGAATTCAATCATTTCCACTTCTTTGCTCATTAACATCTCAATTTCAAGAAGTAATATTTCTTCTTTCTTGGTCGTAAATGTTATCGAAGTTCCGTCTTTATCCGCTCTACCCGTTCGACCAATTCGGTGAATGTATTGTTCTGGAATATCTGGAACTTCAAAGTTTATAACATGGGTAATGTCTGAAATATCCAATCCACGCGCCATGACGTCGGTGGTAATTAAACCTTTGATTTCTCCGTGTTCAAATCGATTCATCGCTTTAAGACGATAATTTTGAGATTTGTTGGAGTGAATTACATCAAATTGCTCTGGGAAAAGCTCATCAATTTTGTTGAAAAGCAAATCGGCATGACGCTTATTATTGGTAAAAATTAAGATTTTTGAAAGGTCTTCTTGAGTTTCTATAAGGTGTTTTAAAAGGTTGATTTTCGTATTGAAATTTTCAACTTTATAGCCTTTTTGCGCAATTTTTTCAAGTGGCGTTCCCGATTTTGCAAGGGTAACTTCCAAAGGATTTGCAAAATATTCATCCAACATTACATCAACAGCTTCGGTCATCGTTGCTGAGAATAGGATATTTTGTCTTTTCTCCTTCATCATTTCGAATATATGCGTCAACTGAGGTCGGAAACCTAGATTCAGCATTTCATCAAATTCGTCAATGATTAATTTCTTAACTTCTTTAAGGGAAATCGCGTTGTCAATAGACAAATCCATCACACGACCGGGAGTTCCAATTAAGATATCACAACCATCATTGAACAATAATTTCTGTGTATTGATATTTTTTCCACCGTAAATTCCGATTACTCGCGCTGTTAAATTCTTGGTTAGTGATTCAACAATTTCGGTTACCTGAACCACCAATTCACGTGTTGGAACAAGAATTAAGATGGAAGGATTTCCTGTTTTATTATAGTTCCACGTTTTTAAAGTGGGCAATAAATAGGCTAATGTTTTTCCGGTTCCCGTTTGTGCAATTCCCATCACATCACGCCCTGAAAGAATCGGACTCCAGCTTTTTTCTTGAATTGGTGTAGGCTCGAAAAGGTTCAAGTCTGCAAGCGCATCCAAGATTTTTTCTGAAAGGTCAAAATGGGCAAATGTGGTTTTCATGTGATGAAATTAAGGTTGATTTTCCTTTACGGGAGTGCAAAGATACGTTTTTAGAATGAAAATGGATTTCGATGTAAAAACAATTCGTCCCAGCCTTTGGCTGGGACGAATTACTATTTATTTTTCAAGTTTTACTCGAAGGTTTTTCAACATATCAGCAGTCATTTCTTCAATACCGAACTGATAATTAAGTCCCCAATCTTTTTTCGCAATCGAATCATCGATAGACGCTGGCCAAGAATCGGCAATGGCTTGTCTGAAATCAGGTTCGTAGGAAATTTCAAATTCAGGAATATGTTTTTTGATTTCAGCAGCTAATTCAGATGGTGTAAAACTCATTCCACCCAAATTATACGATGAATGTACAGTTAGTTGTTCTTTTGGAGCTTCCATTAACTTCAAAGTAGCATCAATGGCATCATCCATGTACAACATTGGCATTCCCGTATCTTCTTTGATAAAACTTTTGTATTTACCTTCTTCTAAAGCTTCGTAAAAAATTTCAACCGCATAATCAGTTGTTCCTCCACCAGCAGGCGTTTTCCAAGAAATTAAACCAGGATAACGGATGCTTCGTACATCAACTCCATGTTTTGCATGATAATATTCACACCACTTCTCTCCTGCCATTTTTGAGATTCCATAAACCGTGGTTGGATTCAAAACAACATCTTGGCCAACATCATGTTTTGGAATTCCCGTTCCGAAAACGGCAATTGAACTTGGCCAAAACACTTTTTTAATCAAACCTTCTTTAGCTAATTCTAAGAAATTCAATAAAGGTTCTACATTCAGTCTCCAAGCGAAAAGCGGCTGTTTTTCTGATGTTCCAGAAAGTAAAGATGCCAAATGATATACCGTCGTAATCTCGTAATCTTGAACAACTTGTTTTACTAATTGCATGTTACTAACGTCCATTCGTTCATAATATCCAGCTGAAGTAAGTGACTTGTCCCAACGATCTAGGCCAGATGCAATTACATTTTCTTTTCCGTGAATTTCAACCAAGCGGTTGGTAAGTTCGGTTCCTATTTGTCCTAAGGCACCGGTAATAAGAATTTTTTCCGTGGAGCTCATGAATTTTTTATTTAAGCAAATATAAAGAATACGACCAAGTCTTCCAACTGATTTTTACACATAAATTTTTCCATTTTTGCCCGTATTTCCTTAATAATTCTTTACATTTATGCGTTTAAAATTAATAGTATAAACTTTCTAGATATGAAAAAATTAGTTCTCCTTTTGGCGTTAGTAAGTCTTCAGGTTGTTGATGCTCAATACACCGATTATGCAACGGTAAAAGAGGTTCAAGTGAAGAAAAAAGGAGTCGTAGTTTCTGCCCATCCTTTAGCGAGCGAAGCGGGAGCTTTGGTGATGCGAAATGGTGGAAATGCCTATGATGCTGCGATTGCAACACAATATGCACTTGCCGTTGTTTATCCACAAGCTGGAAATATCGGTGGTGGTGGATTTTTGGTTGGTGTAAAACAGAATGGAGAAAAATTTACAATTGATTTTAGAGAAACTGCTCCTGCAAAATCCCATCGTGACATGTATTTGGATAAAAAAGGAAATGCTAATACAGATCTTTCTCAAAATGGACATTTAGCTGTTGGAATTCCAGGTTCTATTGCAGGTTTTTACGAAACATTAAAACATGCAAAACTTCCTATGGCTCAATTAATTCAGCCTGCAATTGATTTGGCAGAAAAAGGATTTGCTATTTCGGAACATGAGGCTAATTTATTGAATTCGCAACGAGCCGATTTTGTGAAATTCAACAAAGCGAAAACCGTTTTTGTAAAGGATGGAAAATGGAAAGAAGGAGATCTTTTAGTTCAAAAAGAATTAGCGGAAACATTAAAACGTATTCAAAAAGAAGGTGCTAAAGGCTTCTATGAAGGTAAAACTGCGGAACTAATTGTTTCTGAAATGAAGCGTGGAAACGGAATTATTAGCCTTCAAGATTTAAAAAACTATCAAGTTCGCTTGAGAAAACCTTTAGAATTCAGCTATAAAGGAAATGATATTATTACTATGCCGTTACCTTCTAGTGGTGGTATTTTGATGGCGCAAATGCTTCGTATGACGTCTTTCGCCAATTTAGAAAAGTATCAACATAATTCGGTTGAAGCAGTACAAATTATGACAGAAGCTGAGCGACGAGCGTATGCCGACCGCGCCGAATATATGGGAGATCCTGATTTTATTAAAGATCAAACTCAGAAACTGATTTCCGATTCGTATTTAAAGGATCGTTGGAAATCATACAACAGCAGTAAAGCAACCCCAAGTGCGGAAGTTGGAAAAATTATTTCGCAAGGAAAAGAATCTACAGAAACCACCCATATTTCGATTATCGATTCAGAAGGAAATATGGCATCGATTACAACAACTTTGAATGGACTTTACGGAAGCAAAGTCGTTGTTACTGGTGCTGGATTTTTCTTGAATAACGAAATGGACGACTTCTCTGTAAAACCAGGTGTTCCAAATATGTTTGGTGCCGTTGGTGGAGAAGCCAATGCCATACAACCTGGGAAAAGAATGTTATCGTCAATGGCGCCAACAATCGTACTTCAAGGCGGAAAACCGTTTATGGTTGTAGGAACTCCGGGCGGAACAACGATTCCAACATCTGTTTTCCAAACTTTGGTGAATATTATTGATTTTAAATTAACGCCAAATATGGCTATTAATGCTCCGAAATTCCATCATCAATGGCTACCAGAAACAGTCGATTTTGAAAAAGGTTTTTCTAAAGAAACAATTCAGCAATTAGAAAAAATGGGTTACAAAGCTGAAAACCGTGCGATGATTGGTAAAATGGAATACATTCAAATTGATAAAGACGGTAAAATTACGGCGGTAGCTGATGGTCGCGGAGATGACTCTGTCGCCGTTCAGTAGTAGTTTTAACTCGATAAAATAAAAATTCCAAGAAGTATTTCTTGGATTTTTTTATGTTTTAATTAAGCTGATTTTTAAATCAAAATATTCAAACTTGAAGGCTGAACTTTAAGTTGAACAGGTGAATTGATCTTCTGAACATCGCCATCAATATGCCAAATATCTTGGTTGACTTCCAATTCAAGTTCTTTGAACGGAATAAATTCAACGTACGGATTCAAGTGCAATTCTTTTGAAAACAATTGCTTTGCAAAAATCGGAATATGTGTATTTGGGAAATGTTTTACCAAAACTAATTCGGCTAAACCATCTGCCATATCCGCTTGTGGCGCGATGTAAGCGTTGTTTCCAAACTGGCGTGTATTGGCGATATTCAACATTAAATACGACCCGTTATACTTTTTTAATTCTTCGGTTTTGAAAGAAACTTCAATTCCTTCGTATTTAAAATACGTTCCAATAGTCGTCTTAATATAGTTAAGAAAACCTCGATTCGTTCCTTCGAAAGAATCGGCAACAATGCTGTCAAAGCCTACTCCAGAAACGTTTAAAGAAATATGAGAATCGATTTTCACCGTGTCGATTTTCATACTTTTTCCTACTCTAATTTTAGCAAGAAGATATTCAATATCTTTTGTGAACTCATTTTCACGAGCAAATCCATTGCCCGATCCCATCGGATAAACCGCAAGGATTTTATCCGAATTAATCAAATGTTCAGCAATTGAAGAAATCGTTCCATCGCCTCCTGCAGCAACAAAAATATCGGTCGTTTCAAAATGAGAACGAATAATTTCTGTCGTATGTTCTTTACTTTCGGAAACAAAATATTTTGCATTCGGATGCAGCTTTTGTAAACTTGCTACAAAGCCGTCGTACTTCCCTTTTGCGGAGTTTGGGTTAATAATAAAAATGCAACGATCAATCATTTCTGAGCTTTTATTTTCTATAATCCCATTCTTTTTTTGAATTCTGGAGTCAATGTTGATGCCAATTCTTGCCAAGAAATCGGAATCAAAACATCACCTGCTGCATACGCTGTAATTTCGTACGGACTGTAATGGAAATACAAATTATTTTGATCAAAATAGAAGTTTCGAGTCGATGGAATTTTCTCTACTAAAAGCATTTCAGAATTCTTTACTTCACCGTCTTGGTCTGTTGCTACAGAAGTTTTGGTATCAATATTTTGCATCAACAAAGCAGAAAGTTTGTCTTCAGACATCGTCGTAATATCAGAAAGAACAACCGTTTTCTTATTTTGAAGATCGAAAACTCGGTTAAAAAATCCATAGTTTCCGTGCGCTCCACCCATATAACTGGCCACAAAGTATTCTAATTGCAAGTATTGATGCTCTTGAGAAAGAACTTTCATTTTAGAGTTTTCATACCAACGATCTGGATGATCTTGGTCATCTACCCAATCTTTTTCAATGCCTTTGTAGAACTTGTTTTTGGCGTTATCAGCATGTTTTTGAAGTCCCGTTTTAGTAAAATCTTGCAAAGAATCAATCCAAAAATAAATACTGTCTTGTAACGGTTTTTCCTTTATTGTTGGGAAAACCAACAACGATGTTGAATATTCTAAAGTAAGATTTTTATTGACCACCGAAGAGTCCTTCACTACAACCGAATCAATTTTTAATTCGTTGTTTTCTGAAGTAACGGCTTCTTTATCTTTTTTACAACTTACCAAAGCTGTAATGGCAACTAAACTTACTATAAACTTTTTCATATCGTAGTACTTTTTTGTTAAATAAAAAGCCGCAACATGGCGGCTTTCCTATATTTTATATAAACGTCTTCTTAAACGTCGATTCTTGCATAGATTGCATTCTTCTCAATAAATTCTCTTCTTGGTGGAACTTCATCTCCCATCAACATAGAGAATGTACTATCAGCCTCAACCGCATTTTCGATTGTAATTTGCTTTAAAGTTCTGTGTTCTGGGTTAAGCGTTGTATCCCAAAGCTGTTCAGGATTCATTTCCCCAAGACCTTTATAACGTTGTACTTCTACTCCTTTTCCGTCTGGTGACATTTCTAGAGTAATTTCTTCACGCTCTTTTTCGTTGTAGGCGTAGATTTTCTTGTTACCTTTTTTCAATAAATATAAAGGTGGTTGAGCGATGTAGATGTATCCATTCTCAATCAATTCTTTCATATATCTAAAGAAGAATGTCAAAATCAAAGTCGAAATGTGAGATCCATCGATATCGGCATCGGTCATAATCACGATTTTATGATAACGAAGTTTTGTTAAATTCAAGGCTTTTGAATCTTCCTCAGTACCAACGCTTACACCTAAAGCTGTATAAATATTTTTGATTTCGTCATTATCATATACTTTGTGAAGCATCGATTTTTCAACATTCAAAATCTTACCTCTCAAAGGAAGAATTGCTTGGAAATGACGGTCACGACCTTGTTTTGCCGTACCTCCTGCGGAATCTCCCTCCACTAGGAATAATTCTGATTCTGCTGGATCTTTCGAAGAACAATCTGACAATTTCCCTGGAAGTCCAGAACCACCCATTGGTGATTTACGTTGAACCATTTCTCTCGCTTTCTTCGCTGCTTGACGCGCTTTCGCTGCCAAAACAACTTTCTGAACGATAATTTTTGCTTCACCAGGGTTCTCTTCTAGGAAGTTCGTTAGCATTTCACCAACGATTTTATCAACCGCACCCGAAACTTCAGAGTTTCCTAATTTTGTTTTCGTTTGCCCTTCAAACTGAGGTTCCATAACTTTAACAGAAATCACAGCTGTAAGTCCTTCGCGAAAGTCATCTCCTGTTACTTCTACTTTTTCTTTTGCTGGTAAACCAAGTTCATCAGCATATTTTTTCAAAGTTCTAGTTAATGCTCTACGGAAACCGGCTAAATGCGTTCCTCCTTCATGTGTATTAATATTGTTAACATACGAATGAAGGTTTTCGTTAAACGACGTGTTATAACGCATCGCCACTTCTACAGGAATACCTTCTCGATCACCTTCCATGTAAATAACGTGCTCCATGATCGATTCACGGTTTCCATCGATATACTCAACGAATTCTTTAAGACCACCTTCAGAATGGAAAACTTCATGCTTGAAACTTCCATCTTCCAAAACTTGTCTTTCGTCCGTTAAAGTGATTGTGATTCCTTTATTTAAATATGAAAGTTCTCTCAAACGATTTGCTAGTGTATCGTAGTTGTACACCAACTCAGTGAAAATACTATCATCCGGCTGGAAGAACTGCATTGTTCCACGCTTTTCGGTGTTTCCTACTTGCTTAACATCTTCTAGAGCTTTTCCTCTTTGATAATGTTGTTGATACACATTTCCGTCACGGAAAACCGTTGTAATCATGTCGTTAGAAAGCGCGTTAACACACGACACTCCAACGCCATGAAGACCTCCCGAAACTTTATACGAATCTTTATCGAACTTCCCTCCTGCTCCAATTTTGGTCATTACAACCTCCAAAGCTGATTTTTGCTCCTTTTCGTGAAAGTCAACTGGAATACCACGACCGTTATCGGTCACCTCGATTCCGTTGCCTTCTTTGATGGTTACCGTAATTGTATCACAATAACCTGCCAAAGCCTCATCAATAGAGTTGTCCACTACTTCATAAACCAAATGGTGAAGACCTCTAGTGCCCACATCACCAATGTACATTGAAGGACGCATACGTACGTGCTCCATTCCTTCCAATGCCTGAATACTACTTGCTGTATATTGTTTTTGACTCATATAAAATTTTTAATTTTTGCGCTGTGCAAAGACCTACAAATATCGTGAAAATTTTCGGGTTTTGAAAGTTTTTGGCATCCAAAAATTAGTTAAAGATTTGATAAAAAAATACCGAAAAATTGTATTCAATTATTTTAAAATTTTGTTTAAAATAATCCACAATTATGTAAGTATAAGCAACTTCTAATCCCTAACTTTACTCTCATTAATTTTTTATAGGATGGATGATTTTATCGCGGCTCGGTCGCAAATGGCTCTATCATTAGGTTTTCACATCATATTCGCTTGTGTTGGGATGGTAATGCCTTTTCTGATGGCTTACTCTCATTGGAAATATCTAAAAACGGGAAGCGAAATCTACAAAGGACTTACCAAAGCTTGGAGCAAAGGTGTTGCGATCCTTTTTGCAACAGGCGCGGTTTCTGGGACGATGCTTTCTTTCGAATTAGGTTTATTGTGGCCTAAATTCATGGAACATGCAGGTCCCATCTTCGGAATGCCATTCTCGCTTGAGGGAACGGCATTTTTTATTGAAGCCATCGCTTTAGGTTTTTTCTTGTACGGTTGGGATCGATTAAACAAATGGTTTCACTGGATTTGCGGATTAATTGTTGGGCTTAGTGGTTTAGCATCGGGAATTCTTGTTGTAGCCGCCAATGCTTGGATGAATAGTCCTGCTGGTTTTGATTTTGTGAATGGTGAATACATCAACATAGATCCCATAAAAGCGATGTTTAATGAAGCTTGGTTTCCACAAGCTTTTCATATGACAGTGGCTGCATTTTGCGCGACGGGATTTGCTGTTGCTGGCGTTCATGCCTATTTAATTTTAAAAAAGAAAAATGTCGAGTTTCATACAAAAGCATTCCGAATTGCGATGGGATTTGCTTTGATTGGAGCCTTTGGAGCGCCGTTAAGTGGTGATATTGCTGCGAAATCGGTTACCAAGCGACAACCAATTAAACTAGCCGCGATGGAAGCTCATTTTGAAACTGAAAAAGGTGCCGCTTTTGTTTTGGGTGGAATTCCTGATGAAAAAACGGGTGAAGTAAAATATTCCGTTAAAGTTCCAAAAGTTTTAAGCTTTCTTGCGACAGGTGATTTTAATGGTGAAGTTAAAGGTTTGAACGACTTCCCAAGAGATTTGTGGCCGCCGATTGCTGTCGTTCATTATGCTTTTCAAATTATGATATTCTTTGGTGTTGTGATGATGTTGATGGGTGGTATTTATCTTTTCGCTTTGTACAAAAAGAAAGAATGGATGACCAAAAAATGGTTTCTTAAAATGTTTTTTATTGCAACTCCGTTCGGATATATTGCTCTAGAAGCCGGTTGGACCGTGACCGAAGTTGGACGACAACCGTGGATAATTTATGGTATAATGAAAACCATTGACGCCGTAACGCCGATGCCAGGAATTCAATATTCATTTTACTTTTTCACATTCATATTCGTGACTTTAGCGATGATTTTAGCGTTTTTATTGTCAAGACAAATTAAAATGGTTCCGAAATTTTACGACCCAACCGATCCAAATTATTCACCTAAAACTAAGAAGTCATGATCTACGTAGTTATCGCCTTTTTATGGCTTTCCGTTTGTTTGTATGTAGTCTTTGGAGGTGCGGATTTCGGTGGTGGAATTGTTGAACTTTTCGCAGGAAAAAACACGAAAAAGAAAGTCCACGACATTATGCACGATGCTATTGCGCCTGTATGGGAAGCAAATCATATGTGGTTGATTATTGCAATTGTTGTTTTATTTGTTGGTTTTCCACAGATTTACGCAGGAATTTCGACTTATCTTCATATTCCCTTGGTATTGATGTTGGTCGGTATTATCGCACGTGGAACCGCTTTTACTTTCAGAAATTATGATGCAGTAGAAGATCAATGGCAAGTTTTGTACTCTAGAATATTTTATGCAGCAAGTTTGTTAACGCCTTTCTTTTTAGGCATCATTGCAGCAGCAACCGTTTCTTCATCAATAAATCCTGATGCAACCAACTTTTTGAATCTCTATATTTTCAGTTGGCTCAATCTTTTTGGCGTCTCGGTGGGACTTTTCACGATTGCGATTTGTTCATATTTGGCGTGTATTCTTTCTATCCGAGAAAGCCGAAGCGATGATGAAGTAACGATGATGATTGGGAAATCTAAAAAAGCCATGCTTCTTGTGGTCTTGACGGGAGCAATGGTTTTTGGCGCAGCTTATTATTCAGGAATCCAATTATTTCAGTGGATATTTTCGAAACCGTTGGGAATTGCAGCCGTGGTCGTAGCAACGATTTTGTTAGGTTTGATTTTCTATTGCATGAAAATCCGAAAACTTCTTCCGATCCGATTATTTGCGGGGTTGCAAGTGGTTTTAATTTTGGTTGCAGCGACGTATCAGCATTATCCAGATATTGTTTTATTAGGAAACGGAAACCACTATTCTTTGATAGAACACGCCGCACCAGAAGCAACTATCAACGCATTGGCTTGGGCGCTTTTAATTGGCTCCTTATTTATCCTACCCTTTTTGTTTTATTTAATCTACGCGATGAGAAGGAAAGTCGAGAGATGATCTAATTTCCATGTTTATAGATTTTAATTTTCAAAATCAATTATTTGATAGTTTTTATCTATATTTGTGCAAATTGAAAATATGAAGCTGAAATTTTTGTTTTTTACACTCTTAGGAATTGGTTCAATTAAAGCGCAAAAATCGGATACTGGAAATTGGTTGATGCTTTTTGGAAACGAAAAGATGAATGATAAATTCAATATTCATTATGAAGTTCAGTATCGTGATTATGAATTTTTAGGAGACCTCAATCAATTGCTTTTACGAACGGGAATTGGCTATAATTTAGCTGAAAATAACAACAATGTTTTGCTTGGTTACGCCTATGTTCATTCTCGAAATTATGATGCTGATCAAAATGTAAAATCGGTTGAAGAACATCGAATTTTTCAACAATTTATTACCAAACAAAAGTTTGGAAGAGTTAGTTTGAATCATCGCTATCGAATTGAAGAACGTTTTTTGGAACCGAAAATGGAGGTTCGTTTTCGCTATCAGTTGGGTGTGAACGTTCCTTTCAACAATACATCTTTGATTAAAAATACATGGTACGCCAATATTTACGATGAGATTTTTATTAATGCAAAAAAGGATGCATACGACAGAAATCGATTGTATGGCGGAATTGGTTATGTGATCAATGATAAAATGCGTGTAGAAGCTGGCTTTATGAATCAATCAACAGCTTCTGTGAGTCGAAATCAACTTCAAATTGGATTTTATTTAAACGATGTTTTTGGTTTAAAAAAGGAAGAATCCAAACTTTAAGTACAGTTATTAAGAAAGAAAAAAGCGAACTTTATAGTTCGCTTTTTGTTTGTATATACTTTGGTTTTATACTAATTTAATCAATAGAACATCGTCCACTTTTTCCACTTTCACCAAATTGTTTTTAGTTAAAGTCTTAGACGCTTTGTCCCATTTTTTACCCGATAATTGAGATTTTTCTTTAACCTCATTTAAAGGCAAGGTTTCCCCAGATTTTAAGATTTCAAGAATTAGTTTTTCATCTTCTCCAAGTTCCACTTGTGGCGTTACTTTTTCTGGTCTCATTTGAGGGAAAAATAGAACTTCCTGAATCGATGGATTGTTCGTTAAGAACATGATTAATCGATCCATCCCGATTCCTAAACCAGAAGTTGGCGGCATTCCATATTCCAATGCTCTAAGAAAATCTTGGTCAATGAACATCGCTTCATCATCACCTCTTTCAGATAACGCCATTTGCGCTTCAAAACGCTCTCGTTGATCGATTGGATCGTTCAACTCAGAATACGCATTCGCGATTTCTTTTCCGCAAACCATCAATTCAAAACGCTCTGTAAGACCTTCTTGACTTCTATGTTTTTTGGTTAAAGGCGACATTTCAATAGGATAATCCGTAATGAATGTTGGCTGAATGAAGTTTCCTTCACATTTCTCACCAAAAATCTCATCAATTAATTTTCCTTTACCCATCGTTTCATTCACTTCGATTCCGATAGATTTAGCAAAATCAAATAATTCTTGCTCCGACTTTCCAGTGATATCAAAACCTGTAAATTTCAAGATAGCTTCAGTCATCGAAACTCTTGGATATGGCGCTTTCCAGCTAATTTGATGTTCGCCAAAAGTAGATTCTGCCGAACCATTCACTTGAGTTGCACAGAATTCTAATAATTTCTCTGTGAAATCCATCATCCAGTTATAATCTTTGTACGCAACATAGATTTCCATTGCCGTAAATTCTGGATTATGCGTTCTGTCCATCCCTTCGTTACGGAAGTTTTTAGAGAATTCATAAACCCCATCAAAACCACCAACGATTAATCTTTTAAGATACAATTCGTTTGCAATTCTTAAATACAAAGGAATATCTAAAGCATTATGATGCGTGATGAACGGCTTTGCAGCTGCTCCACCAGGAATTGATTGTAGAATCGGTGTTTCTACTTCGAAATAACCAGCGTCATTGAAAAACGAACGCATCGCATTAAATAACTTGGTTCTTTTTACGAAAATCTCTTTGATATTCGGGTTTACAACCAAATCAGCATACCGTTGTCTGTATCTTAATTCCGGATCGTTAAATGCGTCAAAAATATTTCCATCTGCATCCACTTTTGGAAGTGGTAACGGGCGAAGCGACTTGGTAAGAAGCGTAAAATCTTTTACCATAACCGTCATTTCACCAACTTGAGTTTGGAACAATTCACCTTCAATTCCGATGATGTCACCAATGTCTAAAAGGTGCTTGTAAACTTCGTTGTATTTTTCTTTGTCTTCACCAGTACAGATTTCATCACGGTTGAAATAGACCTGAATTCTCCCCGCTGAATCTTGCAATTCTGCAAAACTTGCTTTCCCTTGAATTCTTCTAGACATCAATCTTCCGGCAAGCTTCACCTTCTTCCCTTCCTCGAATTTCTGTTTTATAGATGCCGTAGTATCTGTAATTTTGTATTCTTCGGCTGGGAATGCGTCAATTCCAAGAGCATTCAGTTTTTGCAATTTCTCGCGACGGATGATTTCCTGTTCTGATAATGACATTTTTGTTAAATTTTTTAAAGATGCAAAAATACGGATTTTTAAGTCGTTATGAAACTTAAATTTTCAGCTACCTAAAAACCAATTTTTCCTATTTTCTTTCGGAATAAAAGTCCAAGCTAAAATTCGACTTATCTTCTGACCTTGCGCCATTTCGATAATCTTGAATTCTAAAACATTAATGTTTTTTAAAAGAGTTGTCAACTGATGTAAATAATCTTTCTTGGAAACCAAACTTGTAAACCAAAGCACCTGTGAGGAAAACTGACCACTTTCATTGATCATTTTTTTAATGAACGTCATTTCGCCACCTTCGCACCAAAGTTCGGAATGTTGACCTCCAAAATTGAGATTGGGTTTTTGAACTTTTGATTTCCGAAGATTATTATTTTTCCTTCGATTTCCGAGCATTGCCGCTTCTTCAGAATCATGAAAAGGTGGATTGCACATCGAAAATGTAAATCGATCCTCTTGTGAAATAATATTTTTAAAAATGCAATCAGAATTGGGTTGAAGTTTCAAATGAATTTCAGATTCTAATTGCGGATTTTGATCTAAAATCTTTTGTGCATTATCCAACGATTTAGGATTCACATCACTTCCAATCATTTCCCAACCATACGAATGATGTGCTAATAAAGGATAAACGAGATTGGCCCCTACTCCAATATCCAAACCTTTTACGGATTTCCCCGTTGGAATTTTCCCATTTTCCTCCGCTAATAAATCTGCTAAATAATGAATATAATCTGCACGACCAGGAATTGGTGGACAAAGATTTCCTTCAGGAATGTCCCAATTTTTTACATCATAATACTTCAAAAGCAAAGCTTTATTAAGTAATTTCACCGCTTGCGGAAGGCTGAAATTGATTGTCATTGTTTCATACGCATTCGTAAAAACATAATGTTTAAGCTCCGGAACTATAGAGATGAGTTCCTCGAAATTGTACGAATTACGATGGAGATTTCTTGGATGCAAATTTGATTTTTCAGACATAAATTTTTATTTGAACCTAAACCCTTGAAAACAAAAAAGAACAACATATTTGCTGTCCTTTTTTTATTTCATTCAAGTTGATGATTACTTCATAGAAAGAATATACTCAACCATTTTTTTGGCTTCTTCTTTAGTGATGTTGGGATGCGCTTGCATAGGGACTTGTCCCCAAACTCCGCTTCCTCCGTCGATAATTTTTGAAGCCAACAAATCAGCATCGGCAGCGCTATATTTAGCAGCAACTTCGGCATATGAAGGTCCAATGAACTTTTCGCTGTCTTTATGGCAACTCAAGCAATCGGATCCATTGATTAATGCATAACCAGGCAATGCTTTATCACCTTCTACAACAGGAACTTCTTGCTTCGGCGGCGTAAATGCAGATTGCTCTTCAACTTCTGGTTGTTGTTCTTTTTTCGAACATTGTACCGCAAGAATCGCTACGGCAACGATTGCGAATATTCTTTTCATAATACTATTATTTTGCTTGTGCTGAGTCTACTTTTACAGCAGCTTCTTGCACGGTTGGTGTTTCCGCTTTTTCAGCTCCTAGGTCTGGTAATGTTTTCGCAGCCACAGAATCGTTCACTTTTACTTCTGGCTCCTCCATCATGGTATTGCTGTCTTGCAAAGCATTATCATTGTTTTTTGAACAACTTACAAATGCTAATCCTCCTACTAAGATACTGAATACTATTTTTTTCATTTTATTTAAATTATTTTTCACAAAAATAGAAAATATATTCCTAATTAGAATTTAAAAAACCGCTATTTAAACGTTTTTTAAACAAGAGTTAGAATTCATTCCCTATTTGAGTTGTTTCCCTAGATATTTTTCAAAATTAAATAAAAGCTTTATAGAATGCTCATGCAGAAAATGGTAAAACCCTGAAAACATAGACAATACTAATTCAATCGTTTTCCTAATTCGCACTAAAGAATTTTGTTAATTAAAAAATCCTTTATACATTTGCCATCATGTTAAGAATAACAAACAAAAATTGGTGGTGGCATTCAAAATCTTGTTCAAGGTCTTGAAGCATTATCCTTTTTTGTATGAAAAAGAAGTATAAGAAAACTATATAATGGACTTTGACGCTTGTGTTAAAGTCTTTTTTTTGTTCAAAATTTAAAATAAAAGCACCTTTGGAAACACTTACGAAAATGAAATTCAAAGAAAAAATACAAATAAAAACAACCGTAAAATCTTCTGTTGCCGACCTTTTTACCCCTATTGGAATTTACTTAAGATTGCGAGATAAGTTTCGCGATACTATTTTGCTCGAAAGTGCCGGAAATCAAAATTCGGGAAACAACTACTCTTTTATTGCGATTAATGCGATCGCTGGTATCGAAATTTCCAATTATCAAGAAGCTGAATTCAAGTTTCCATTGGGTAATCCAGAAACCATTTCTCTAGAGAATGAAGTTCTTACGGATCTTTTACAAGAGTTTTCAGCTTGTTTTATCACCGAAGAAAATAACGAATCAATCGCAAAACATGCCCAAGGTTTTTTTGGATATACAAGCTACGATGCGATTCCGTTTTTTGAAAATATTAAATTCAAAAAAGCTTCGGCTGAAAATGAAATTCCGCTGATGCGTTACCGTTTTTATCAATATGTGATTGCTATTAATCACTTTAATGATGAAATGTTTTTAATTGAAAATCATATTGTTGGTTTAAAATCAGAACGAAAGTTAATTGAAGATATAATTAACCAAAAAAATGCGCCTGTTTTCCCTTTTGAAACTGCTGGAAATGAAACGTCTAATTTAACTGATGAAGAATATCGAAATTCGGTTGAGATAGCGAAAAAGCATTGTTTTCGAGGTGATGTTTTTCAGTTGGTTTTAAGCCGAAGATTCGAACAAAAATTTATAGGTGATGAGTTTAATGTGTATCGTTCTTTGCGAAATATCAATCCATCTCCTTACCTATTTTTCTTTGATTACGGCGATTATAAATTGATGGGATCAAGCCCTGAAAGTCAATTGATCATTAAGAATAATAAAGCGATTATTCACCCAATTGCAGGAACTTTTAAAAGAACCGGAAGCATTGAAAAGGATTTGGAAGCTGCGGAAGAACTTAAAAAAGATCCGAAAGAAAATGCCGAACATACGATGCTTGTTGATTTAGCACGAAATGATTTAAGCATTTACGGTAAAAATACGAAAGTAACTAAGTTGAAAGAAATTCAGTTTTTTTCTCACGTTATTCATATGGTGAGTGAAGTTACCGCTGATTTAAAACCAAATCAAAATCCATTTTCCATGATGGCAACGACGTTTCCGCAAGGAACATTAAGCGGCGCACCGAAATACAAAGCCATGGAACTTATCGACTCGTATGAAAAAACGTCTCGCAGTTATTATGGCGGCTGCGTTGGTTTTGTTGGTTTTGATGGAAGTTGTAATCAAGCGATTATGATTCGTACGTTTTTAAGTAAAAATAACACCTTGTTTTATCAAGCTGGTGCTGGATTGGTTGCTCATTCGGTTCCTGAAAACGAATTGCAAGAAGTGAATAACAAATTGGGAGCTTTGAAAAAAGCAATTAAAAAAGCCGAAAAAATCTAATAATTAACCATTGAAAATTTACCATTATGATATTAGTTTTTGATAATTACGACAGTTTTACCTACAATTTGGTTCAGATGATTGAAGAAATTGTTGGGCATGAAGTAGATGTCATCCGAAACGATCAAATTCCGTTAGGGGAAATCGAAAAGTACGATAAAATTATTCTTTCACCAGGACCTGGAATTCCAGAAGAAGCGGGAATTTTGCTGGATTTAATAAAAACTTACGCTCCCACGAAATCTATTTTTGGTGTTTGTCTTGGTCAACAAGCCATTGCAGAGGCTTTTGGCGGAAATTTGATTAATCTTTCTGAAATTTTCCATGGTGTAGCAACCGATGCAAAACAAACGAAAGAGCATCTTTTGTTCAACAATCTTCCTGAAACTTTGGAAGTCGGCAGATATCATTCTTGGGCGGTAAATCCTGAAGGTTTTCCAGATGAATTGGAAGTTACTTCAGTGGATAATCAAGGAATGATCATGTCTTTGAAACATAAAAAATACGATGTACACGGAGTTCAATACCATCCTGAAAGTATTTTAACGCCTTCTGGAAGACAAATCATCGAAAATTTTCTTAAAAATTAATTCTTCTTTTACTAGAAAAAATGAAAGAGATTTTACAATATTTATTTAACCATCAAACGTTAACAAAAGCAGAAGCAAAAGCGATTTTAACGGAGATTTCCTATAATAAATTTAACGAAAGTGAGGTTACTTCTTTTATTTCGGTTTTCTTGATGCGTAGCATTACGATGGGCGAATTACAAGGCTTTCGCGAAGCTTTACTGCAATTATGTACACCAATTGACTTAGATACTGATGATTTAGTGGATATTGTTGGTACTGGCGGTGATGGGAAAAACACCTTCAATATTTCGACTTTAGCGAGTTTTGTTGTGGCGGGAACGGGTCAAAAAGTTGCAAAGCAAGGAAATTATGGAGCTTCATCGATAAGCGGTTCTTCAAACGTTTTGGAAGAAGTTGGCTATCAATTTAAAGATAATGCAGAGGATTTAAAACGAGATTTGGACAAAGGAAACATTTGTTTTCTTCACGCTCCTCTTTTCCACCCCGCTTTAAAATCGGTTGCTCCAATGCGAAAACAGTTAGGGTTGAAAACATTTTTTAATCTTTTAGGTCCGTTGGTTAATCCAGCAAAACCGAAATTCTCCATGATCGGTGTTGCTAATTTGGAAATTGCGCGTCTGTATCAATACGTTTTACAAAAGGAAAATCATGATTTTATGTTGGTTCACGCTTTGGATGGATACGATGAAATCTCGTTGACGGGCGATACTAAAATCATCAATAAGATTGGTGAAAAGATTTATTCACCGGCAGATTTGAAATTTCCAACCGTTCAATCGGAATTAATTTTTGGAGGAAATACAAAAGAATATGCTGCTGAAATTTTCATGGATGTTCTTCAAGGAAAAGGAACAGAAGCCCAAAATTCCGTTGTTTTAGCAAATGCAGCTGTAGCATTGATGAATACACAAAAGTATGGTGATTATTCATCGTGTTTAGAATTGGCAAAAGAAAGTTTGTTTTCAGGAAAAGCGTTGCAAAGTCTTGAAAAGATTAAAAATTAAAACCTTTTAAAATGACCATTTTAGATTCAATTATTCAAGATAAAAAAATAGAAATAAGCAAATCAAAAAGTTTAATTTCTATCGATGAATTGCGGGATAAACCATTTTTCAATAGACCAACTTTTTCTTTAAAAGAAACAATGAAATCCAGAACTGGAATTATTGCCGAATTTAAGCGAAAGTCCCCTAGCAAAGGAATTATCAACGATATTGCAAATCCCGTTTCGGTTGGTGAAGCTTATGAGAAATATGGTGCAAGTGCCATGTCAATTTTGACAGATTATCCGTATTTTGGCGGAACTTCTGAAGATTTAGTGAACGTTCGTCCACACATTAATATTCCTATTTTACGTAAGGATTTTATGATTGACGCGTATCAATTTTATGAAGCAAAAGCGTTGGGTGCCGATGTGATCTTGTTGATTGCCGCTTGTCTTTCACCTTCTCAAGTCGAGGAATTTACAGAGCTTTCTCATGAACTGAATTTAGAAGTTTTACTGGAAATTCACTCTGAAGAAGAACTCCTGCATGTTAATTCTAAAGTTGATTTTGTTGGTATTAACAATCGAAATTTAAAGGATTTTAAAGTTGATCTTCAGCATTCTATTGATCTTAAAAACAAACTTCCTGAAGGAATTCTTTCGGTTGCAGAAAGTGGAATTTACAATGAAACGGATTTCCGATTTTTAAAAGAGCAAGGTTTCGATGGATTTTTAATGGGTGAATACTTTATGAAAAGTGAGAATCCAGAAGAAAAATTTAAAGATTTTGTATATTAAGCTTTGTAATAAAAAAAACAAACACAATGAAAAAAATGACATTTTACATAATGATTTTGGGAATACTCTCTTCTCTTTTCAGTTGTGGTGATTTTTCTTGGAAAACCTTTAAAGAAGGCGATTACAAAGGAATGAAATACAAAGTTCAATCAAAAGAAACAAGGGGTTTTACACGAAACAGTATTTCTTATAGAGTGAAATTAGGAAACCTTTCACCAATCAATTTAGATGCAGAAAATACAGATTGGAGTGCCCCGTACAGTACAATAATTTATGGAAAGACGCCATTTTATTTTATTACAGATAAAGACACAGCCTATGTTATTGAGCAGAAAGATCCTGAGCAATGGACAGCTTTCCCATTGAAACCGAACAATACGATGCTGTATTTATTTTCTGATAAAAGTGACGAAAGTAACCAAAAATATTACGAATTTTTCCGTGACGAATGGAAAAAAATTGATAAACAAATCCTCAAAGATAAAGAGTCCATTAATGACTTCCCAAACATTATAGGCGTGGTTTTCAATGAAAGAGAAAAATTCGTAAAACAATATAAAGGAAAATATTTAAACCAAAATTATGAAATCACTATAAATCCCGATGGAAGAATAATTTTGGAATCCCAAGATGGCGCACAAACTTTGGGTGGACTTTCTCAAAAAATCCAAATGCCAGGGAAAAGAATTTTTCTTGAAAAGCAAGGTTTAACTATGAACGAGCTACAAAAGTTTGTAGACAAAAATGGAATTTCAATCACAAAAGAATTTGAAATCATTCAAAAGTAAATAGAAATGCGACAACAGAATAGTCCATATTTAAAAGTTTGCGGACTCACAAAACTCAACCAAATTGAGACGTTGATTGAGATAAACGTGGAATTTTTGGGCTTTATTTTCTACGAAAAATCACCAAGATATGTTTTGAATCATTTGAGTTTAAAACAAATTGCGGAAATTCCGCATTTTGGAAAAGTTGGTGTTTTTGTAAATGAAAGTGTTAAAGCAATTATTGAAATTACTTCGGAAGCTCAACTGGATATAATACAATTGCATGGAGAGGAAGATGAAAATTTTATACTTCAGTTAAGAAAACTGATTGGTCCGAGCATAAAAATAGTAAAAGTCATAAGAATAGGAAATCAAACCTCTGAAGAATTACAAAGAACCATCAATCATCAACCATCAACCATCAACTATCTGCTTTTTGACACAGATTCCAAAGCTTTTGGTGGAACGGGAAAATCATTTGACTGGCAAATTTTAGACGATTTGGATATTCCACTTCCCTATTTTTTAAGTGGCGGAATTTCACTAGGAAATGTTGTGGAAATTGAAAATATTGGAAGTAAACCTTTTGCATTGGATGTAAATTCGAAATTTGAAACTGAACCCGGCGTAAAGGATATAGAAAAAATAAAAAACTTAAAGAATTACTTATTGTAAAAGTACAATGTAAAATGTATTTACGAATTCATCAATTCTACTTTTTACTTTAATATATTAATACAAATATAATGAACTATCAAAACCCAGATAAAGACGGTTACTACGGAGAATTTGGAGGCGCATTTATACCAGAAATGCTCTTTCCGAATGTTGACGAATTACAAAAAAAATACCTTGAAATCATTGAATCAGATGAGTTTCAAGCAGAATTTCAAGACTTGCTAAAAAACTATGTTGGTCGAGCAACCCCTTTATATCACGCTAAAAAATTGAGTGCACAATACGGAACTCAAATTTATCTGAAACGTGAAGATTTGAATCACACCGGTGCTCACAAAATCAACAATGCTCTAGGACAAGCACTTTTAGCGAAAAAATTAGGGAAAAACAGAATCATTGCGGAGACTGGAGCAGGACAACATGGCGTGGCAACAGCAACGGCGTGTGCCCTTTTGGGATTAGAATGCATCGTGTACATGGGTGAAGTGGATATCGCAAGACAAGCTCCAAATGTAGCTCGAATGAAAATGTTGGGAGCAAAGGTTGTTCCTGCAACGTCAGGTTCAAAAACATTGAAAGATGCCGTAAATGAAGCGCTTCGCGATTGGATAAATAATCCTACAACAACGCATTACATCATTGGAAGCGTGGTTGGTCCACATCCTTTTCCAGATTTGGTGGCACGTTTTCAAAGTGTGATTTCTGCGGAAATTAAAGAGCAACTTCAAGAACAATTAGGACGAAAAAATCCAGATTATATCATCGCTTGTGTTGGCGGGGGAAGCAATGCTGCTGGGACGTTTTATCATTATGTAAATGAACCCGAAGTGAAAATTATCGCTGCTGAAGCTGGCGGTTTAGGTGTTGATTCTGGAAAATCTGCGGCAACAACATTCTTGGGGACATTAGGAATTTTGCATGGCAGTCAAAGTTTGGTGATGCAAACCAAAGATGGCCAAGTAATCGAGCCTCATTCTATTTCTGCAGGTTTGGATTATCCAGGAATTGGACCAATGCATGCTAATTTATTTGATCAAAGTAGAGCTGAATTTTTAAGTGTCAACGATGATGATGCTTTGAAAGCAGCCTATAATTTAACTAAAACGGAAGGTATTATTCCAGCTTTGGAAAGTGCGCACGCTTTGGCTGTTTTTGATCTGAAAAAATTTGAGCCAAACGATGTTGTAGTATTGTGTTTAAGTGGTCGTGGAGATAAAGATATGGAAACATATTTGGCGAATTTATGAAGCATTTAAAACTATCCAAAGAAGAAATTCTAAACGTTTTCGAATGGATTTCCGTTCTTTTTGTATCTGGCTATATGACGGTTTATGGCATCGCGAAATATGTTCAATTTGGTTCTATGGAAGCATATCGACTTCCTGTAAAAGATTTAGAACCGATGCAATTGATGTGGGCATTTTATTCGTATTCAAAGCCCTATGTAATCATTATCGGTATTTTTGAAGTCTTGGGCGCTTTGCTTTTTTTACTTCCGAAAACCAGGATTATTGGTGGTTTTTTGTTGACTTCCATCTTGATCAATATTATACTACAAGATTATTTTTATGAGGTTATGCAGGGTGCTTTGGCATATGCTATACTCTTTCAAGTCCTCATTATGTTTGTCTTGTTCAAACATCGAGCTCGAATAAAAAATGCATTTGAAGCTTTAAAGGGTCAATTTACATTTAAAATAAGACCAATCTACATTCTAGTTGCGATTTTTGCTGTGCTATGTTTAGAAGCATTACTCTTTTTATTTAATCAATTATTAACTTAATTTCAATCATGAAAAAACTAAATATTTATTTCACTGCGGGCGTTCCTAGTTTAAATGATATGCCTAAAATTGCGCAAACGATTCAAGATTCGGGTGCAGATATGATGGAAATTGGGATTCCCTATTCCGACCCAGTTGCTGATGGTCCGACAATACAAGAAGCGCATGGATTGGCATTGAAAAACGGAATGAGCATTGAAATTTTGTTTCAACAATTATCCGAAATTAAAGATTCAGTAACCATTCCAAAAGTATTGATGGGTTATTTGAATCCCGTTCTTCAATTTGGATTTGAAAATTTCTGCGAAAACTGTCAGAAAGTTGGTGTTTCGGGCTTAATTATTCCTGATCTTCCACCCATTGAATTTGAACGAAAATATCAATCCATTTTAGCTAAATTTGGACTGAATTTTTCTTTCTTGGTGACTCCAGAAACGTCTGATGAACGTATTTTGTATTTGGATGGATTGAGTTCTGGCTTTTTGTACGCCGTGAGTTCTTCCTCCACAACAGGAAATGAAAATGCAGAATTGAAAAACGAAAACTATCTCAATCGATTAGCAAATTTACCTTTGAAAAACCCAGTATTTATCGGATTTGGAATTAAAAATAAAGCTGATTTTGAATCTGTAACGGAAAAAGCAGCGGGTGGAATCATTGGAACCGCTTTTGTGAAGACACTTTTTGAGGACTCAAGTTTGGGAAAAGCAAAAGAATTTATTCATAGCATAAGAAATTAAAATTCCTTATTTTTACATCTTCAAAATTCAAGATATGACCATTACCCAAAATAAAAAACTACACTTTCAAGATTTAGGTGTTACTGATTATGTAAAAGCGTTTGAAAAACAAGAATCATTGATGAAAAGCATTATTGATTTGAAATTGAAGAACCGCGATCGTACCGATGAAATTTATGAAGAAACGCCTAATTATTTCTTATTTGTAGAGCATCCGCACGTGTATACGTTAGGAAAATCAGGCGACGAGCATAATATGTTGGCGAACGAAGAGAAGCTAAAACAAATCGATGCAACGTTCGTGAAAACCAATCGTGGTGGCGATATTACGTATCATGGTTTTGGACAAATCGTGGGCTACCCTATTTTGGACTTGGATAATTTTAAGTCGGATATTCATCTGTATATGCGAAATTTGGAGGAAGTAATTATCCGAACTATTGCTGAATACGGTTTGAAAGGCGAGCGTAGTGAAGGCGAAACGGGAGTTTGGTTGGATGTTGGGAAGCCGTATGCACGTAAAATTTGTGCGATGGGTGTAAAAACGTCTAAATGGGTGACGATGCATGGTTTTGCATTGAATGTAAATACCGATATGCGTTATTTTGAATACATTATCCCTTGCGGAATTAAAGACAAATCGGTGACTTCACTAAAACGTGAATTGGAACGTGAGTTTTCTGAAACGGAAGTTCAGGAAGTTAAAGAAAAAATCAAAAAACATTTCTTAGACGTCTTCGGCGCTGAGTTTATCTAATAAAAAAATCACCTTTTGAAAGGTGATTTTTATTTTTATGAGGTTTTTAAAAAACTTTAAAACCTTTATAAACTTCTGTTTTTTCTTCTAAAATTTTGGATGCTTGAATTCTAAATTCATCCAAATGCTCTGTCGTGCTGTGTTTGTAATGATGCTCTTCGGATTCCCAAAGTTCCACGATAAAGAAAATTCCTTTTTGCTCTTTATCCTCGATGATATCATACTGCAAGCAACCTTCTTCTTTACGAGTTTCGTTAGCCAATTTTTTAAGCAACTCGATGGCGTCAATCAAATAATTTTCCTTAAAACGGAATAGAGCGATAATATGTAAGTTCATAATGTATTTTTCGAAGTAGCGAAAATACATAATCAAGTTTATTTTCTGTGTAAATAAAATCATAAAATTTCATTCAAATAAAAAATAAATCAAAGGCATTTCTCTATTTTTAAATCCTCAAACTCAAGCTATCAGCATCTCGAAAATTATCAAATTCGTAAAATTTTTGTTTAATATTGTCGATTTTATAAAATTGTATATATTTGTAAAAGTTCAAAAAATAAAAAATGGCCGAATACAAATTGTTACTTCCCTCAATGGGAGAAGGTGTAATGGAAGCTACCATTATAAGTTGGTTGTACAACGAAGGAGACCAAATTAAAGAAGATGATTCTGTAGTAGAAATTGCAACCGATAAAGTAGATTCTGATGTTCCAACTCCAGTTTCTGGTAAAATTGTCAAAATTTTAAAGCAGAAAGATGAAGTAGCAAAAGTAGGTGAAGCAATTGCTATTTTAGAGGTTGAAGGTGAAGGAAGTACAACAACAGAAGTTGCGGAAACTCCTGCATCGACTCCAGCTCCAGAAGTAGTTCAAACTTTAGAACATCCTTTGAAAGCGGCTCCAGTTGCAGCAATTGGTGGTGATAAATTTCTTTCGCCTCTTGTGAAATCAATTGTTGTTGAAGAAAATATTACCCAAGCGGAATTGGATTCTATCCAAGGAAGCGGTCTAGAAGGACGAATTACAAAAGAAGATATTTTAAGTTTTGTAAAAAATAGAGGTCAAACTCCACAAGCGGCTCCAGCAGCAGCTTCTACTCCAGCGCAGCCAGCTGCAAAAGCAGCAACAGCAACGCCAGTAGCTACGGTTACAGCGACAGGTGACGAAATTATCCCAATGGATCGTATGCGTAAGATTATCGCTGAAAACATGGTGAAAGCGAAGCAAATTGCGCCACACGTAACATCATTTATCGAAACGGATGTAACGAATATCGTGAGATGGAGAAATAAAAACAAAGGCGCTTTTGAAAAAAGAGAAGGTGAAAGACTTACATTCATGCCTATTTTCGTGAAAGCGGTTGTGAAAGCAATTCAAGATTATCCGATGATTAATGTTTCGGTGAATGGCGATCAAATTATCAAAAAGAAAAACATCAATATTGGTATGGCAACAGCTTTACCAGACGGAAATTTAATTGTTCCTGTAATTAAAAATGCAGATCAGCTTTCGCTTTCAGGTTTAGCTAAAGCTATTAATGATTTGGCTTTCCGTGCACGAAATAAAAAATTGCGTCCAGAAGATACTCAAGGAGCAACGTACACAATTTCGAATGTGGGAAGTTTCGGAAACCTAATGGGAACACCTATTATTCCTCAGCCGCAAGTTGCGATTTTAGCAATTGGAGCGATTGTGAAGAAGCCTGCAGTTCTTGAAACTCCGGATGGTGATGTAATCGCGATTAGAAACTTAATGTTCATGTCACATTCATACGATCATAGAGTTGTAGACGGTTCTTTGGGTGGAATGTTCTTGAAGCATGTTCACGATTATCTTGAAAATTGGGATTTAAATACAGAAGTATAATCCGATAAATACGTACAAAAACCTTCAGAAATTCTGGAGGTTTTTTCTTTGGTTACATGTATATTTGAAGTTGTTTAAAGAAAATTTTATGAGAATAGTTTTATTAATTTTAGGAATGTTGATGTTCAATGCCACGCTTTTTGGACAAACAACAAAAGTTTATTTGTTTCGACATGCCGAAAAAGAAACGCAAAATCCAAAAGATCGGAACCCAAATTTGAATATGGACGGACATAAAAGAGCCGCTCGTTTGGATAAAATGTTTAAGAATAAATCAGTTGATGCCGTGTTTTCTACGTCGTACAAAAGAACGGAACAAACAATAAAACCTTTAGTAGAAACGCATCAGCTTTCCATTCAAAAATACGATGCTAAAAATTTAAAAGCTTTAGCTTCAAAAATCACAACGCAATATCAAGGGAAAAACGTAATCGTTGTTGGACATTCTAACACGCTGTTTCCTTTAGCAAAGGCATTGGGCGTTGAAAATTCAGATTCTGAAATCCCCGAAACGGACTACTCTACCTATATCGTTGTTAAATTGAAAAGAAATAAAGTAAGTCTTTCGACTAAGCAATACTAATTTCTTAACTTTGAATTTTATTCACAAAAATACCCAAAAATGACATTTTCGATTCGCAAAGCGATCCCTCAGGATGCCGCTACAATTTATGATTTAATACGCAAACTAGCGATTTACGAAAAGCTAGAAAACGAAATGATAACAAGTCTTGACGAGTTGCGTGAAAATATTTTTGATAAAAATTTTGCGGAAGTAATCATTGCTGAAGAAGATGGAAAACCAGTTGGTTTTGCCTTGTATTTCTTTAATTTTTCAACGTTTGTAGGAAAACCAGGCTTGTATTTGGAAGATGTTTTTGTAGAACCTGATTGCCGTGGAAAAGGCTATGGAAAGAAGTTGTTAATTGAATTGGCTAAAATTGCAAAAGAACGTAATTGCGGCCGCATGGAATGGAGTGTTTTAGATTGGAACACACCTTCAATCGAATTTTACAAATCTTTAGGAGCAACTCCCATGGACGAATGGACCGTATTTCGTTTAACAAAAAAAGGAATTGACGACCTTTCTCAACAAGCTTAATATCCATTTTTATAGATGAAGAAAATCGTATTTGCCATTCGAAAAAGCTTAAAAAAATCATTTGATAATATTCGAAATGAACGTTTGAAACACAATTTGCTTCAAGCGATTCCCTTCTGGATTGGTTCGGTGATTACAGGTTTTTTTGCGGTGATGTATGCGAAAATCTTCGAATGGGGCGAAAAGTCCTTACATTTTATCCTAGCATGGAACAATTGGATGATCTTCATTATGGCGCCCACAGGTTTTGTTTTGTCATGGTACATCATCCGAAAGGCAGCACCTTACGCCAAAGGAAGTGGGATTCCACAAGTGATGGCAGCGGTTGAATTAGCCAATCCGAAAGAACATTATTTAATTTCGAAATTACTAAGCATTAAGATTTTATTGTTGAAGATTCTTTCTTCGGTGATATTAGTGATGGGCGGTGGCGCTGTGGGTCGTGAAGGTCCAACAATTCAAATCGCGGGTTCTGTTTTTCGTGCTGTGAATGAACGTCTTCCGTCTTGGTGGCCGAAAATTTCTAAGAAAAATATGATTATGACGGGCGCGGCGGCAGGTTTGGCGGCGGCTTTCAACACGCCTTTGGGTGGAATTGTATTTGCGGTAGAAGAATTAGCCAAAACGCATATCAATTACTTCAAAACAGCTTTGTTTACAGCGGTTATCGTTGCAGGACTTACGGCTCAAACGCTAGCAGGTTCGTATCTTTATTTAGGATATCCAAAAACGCACGACGTTTCCATCAGTATCATCTTTCCAGCGATTCTTGTTGCTTCTTTATGCGGAATTTTAGCGAGTCAACTTTCGGTGATAATGCTTAAAATTAATAAGTGGAAAAAGCGACTTAAAACAGATAAAGCCAATATTATTTTTCTTGCATTTTCAGGCTTGTTTATTGCATGTATCGCCTTTTTTCTGAATAATGAAATTTTAGGTTCGGGTAAGGAAATTATGGAACGAATTTTATTCACCGATAATAAACAAGAAGATTGGTATGTTCCGATTTTACGTATGGTTGGTCCAGCTGTGGCTTTTACATCTGGTGGCGCAGGTGGAATCTTCGCTCCTGCCCTTTCCGCAGGTGCAAGTATTGGTTCGGTGATTAGCGGAATTATTAAACTTTCGCCTCAAGAAACCAATGTTATTGTACTTTGTGGGATGGTTGCTTTTCTTACAGGAATCACGCGAGCTCCTTTTACATCAGCGATTATTGTATTAGAAATGACGGATCGACATTCATTAATATTCTACTTAATGTTGGCCGGAATGGTATCATCTTTAGCTTCAATTTTAGTGAGTCGACATTCTCTTTACGAAGAACTGAAATTGGGATTTCTCCGAGAATTGCGGAAATAAATGCATTATTTCGAATTTCTATTGTGCAAAAGGAAAAATTGATGTACTTTTGCACCTCGAATTATTTATATTAAATATTAAACCTTATGAACAACTACGAAACTGTTTTCATTTTAACTCCCGTTCTATCTGATGCTCAGGTGGAGGAAGCAGTGAAAAAATTTGAAGACCTTTTAAAGGCTAACAATTGCGAAATCGTTGCTAAAGAAAACTGGGGACTAAAAAAATTAGCTTACCCAATCCAATTGAAAAAGAACGGATTCTACACTTTGATCGAATTCAAAGGTGAAGGAACTGTTGTATCGGAACTAGAACTTGCTTTCAAACGTGATGAAAGAGTTATCCGTTACCTTACTACAAAATTGGATAAGCACGCTGTAGATTATGCTGTTACAAGAAGAGCAAAATTAAAATCAGCTAAAGCTTAATTATTAACCCTTAAAAACATTTAAAGTTATGGCAATCGATGATATGGCAAAACAAGCATCAGCTGGTGGAGAATCTGAAGTAAAGTTCCTTACACCACTTGATATCAATACAAAAACTGAAAAGAAATACTGTAGATTCAAAAAATACGGAATTAAGCATGTAGATTATAAAGATGCTGATTTCTTATTGCAGTTCGTTAACGAGCAAGGTAAAATCTTACCAAGAAGATATACAGGTACATCTTTGAAATACCAAAGAAAAGTTTCTGCAGCGATTAAAAGAGCAAGACATTTGTCTTTACTACCTTACGTAGCAGACCTTTTGAAATAAGAAAAATTAATAAAAGAAGAGAGCAATCTCTTCTTTTGTTGCTGAATAAATTATTATAAATTCTAACTGTTTTAGATACTAGACATTAGATTTTAGATAGCAGACTAAGGTCTAACTTCTAATTTCTAACCTCTAACTTCTAAAATCTAAACAAGACAACAACAAAATGGAAATTATCCTAAAAAAAGACGTAGAAAACTTAGGACTTGAGTTTGATACAGTAAACGTAAAGCCAGGTTATGCAAGAAACTTTTTAATCCCTCAAGGAATTGCAGTTTTGGCTACACCTAAAAATAAAACAGCTCTAGAAGCTACTTTAGAAGCTAGAAAAGAAGAAGAAGCTAAATTGGTTGCTGAAGCTAACGCTAAAGTTGAGCAATTGAAGAAAACTTCTATCACGATCGCTACTAAAGTGGGAACTGGTGATAAATTGTTCGGTTCTATCAACAACGCAAACCTTTCTGAAGAATTGGCTAAAGCAGGTGTTGATATCGACAGAAAATACATCAAAATCCCTGGTAACACAATTAAGAGAACAGGTAAATTTGCTGCGCTTATCAGACTTCACAGAAATGTTGAGTACAACTACGAATTCGATATCGTATCTGATGCACCAGTTGAAGTTGCTCCTAAAGCAGCTCCTGCTCCTAAAAAAGTTGAAGAAACTCCAGCTGAAGAAGCATAAGAGTTATCACATACTAAAAAAGAAACCTTCGATTTTTTCGAAGGTTTTTTATTTATATGAGTATTTATTAATTTCTGATAACTTTTGTTTTGGCAACCAAATCACCTAGCCTCTGCCCTTTTTCGGTATTTATTATACAAAGAAAACCTACTAAACCAAAGAAAAATAAATCGATAGGATCAAGAACTCGTCTAACGATGAATTGTTTAAAAGTGATTTTTTCTTCTGTATTTTCATCAACTGGTTTTAGATTAAAAATAGCATTTCCCAAAGTCGCACCAAGAAAAAACTCAGTACAACAAATAACCAAGAACCAAATTAATGGAATAACTAAAGACTTAATTCCTGTTACACTATAAACATCGTCTTCCGACTTTTCTCCAAATAAAAAAATAAATAATGAAGTAATGCTTAGTATAGCAGTATAATCTATGATGCAAGCGCAAATTTTTCTTGCTATATACTTTTCGTTTTCCATTATGCTTTCGATGCGGCTGGTCTATGCAAATATCGAGACATTTTAATGCCTAAATCCGTCCAAATTATTTTCACATTTCCATTTCGGGTTATATGAAGATTTGCCGTACTTAATTCGGTTAAAATATCTTCAATATTGGCTCCGTGAATATATTGCGCAAACTTTTCCCACTTCAATTTTTGCTCATCAATTTTAGTATAAACTAAATTCTCAGCAGCATAGTTTTGAAATAAAGCCATTCTGAAAATTTCACCGCAATATTCTAAAAATTTCTTTTGCTTTTCCTTACTCCAACTAGAAACTTCCGTTGCCCATTGCATGATTTCTCTCAATTTAGACGGATTTTTCACCACCATAAAGGCATCGCGAACCCACTTAATAAAATAATCTTCAAATTCTTCTCCGGCAGGATCGTGTATTGCTAATTTATAAGCGTCGTTCCAATTTCCTTGAACTTTATGAACAATGGTTTCTTTTTGATTTTCATTTAAATCAACAAAACTATCCAGACCTTCTCTAATTTTATCATCTGCAATTCTAGGAATTTCAAAAACTTGAGTTCTTGAAATTATCGTTGGTAGAAAACCATCTAAAGATTCTGCTGTTAAGAAAATTAGGGTTTTTTGCGGTGGTTCTTCTAGGAGTTTTAGGAATTTATTTGCGGATTCCGTATTCATTTTGTCGGCTCGCCAAATCACCAATATTTTATGTCCACCTTCGTAGCTTTTAAGCGTCATTTTTTCCATAATGCTGCTCATTTCAGCAACGGAAATACTTAATTGCTTCTCAACACCAATTACTTCGCCCCAATCATTAATACTGAAATACGAGTTTTCTAAAACCAAATCTCGAAACTCAGCAATGAAATTTTCGCTTAAATTTTTACCATTTACAACATATGAAGGGAAACTAAAATGAAAATCCATGTGATTTAAGGTTTCCATCTTGTGTTCGGCGGTCGGATTTTCACGTTTTAGGATTTCTTGACTAAACGCCAAAATTAAGGGAAGAACGCCGTGACCTTCTTGTCCTACAAAAAGATAACTTTGCCCTACTCTAGTGTCATCAATGCTTTGCTGTAGCTGCTTTTTCAGATCATCCTGACCAATAATTTCGTCCCAATTCATATTCTTCAAAAATAGGAAAATTACCCTAGAATCCCGAAAATAGACCTTTGAAAATCAAGAATATTTTAGGAATTTGAAGTACTTAACAAACTTTAACCAATGTTACTTTCAAAAGTCCTAATATTTTTAGATATTTGCCACTCAATTTTTTAAATAAAGAATGAAAAAAATCGTAGTGCTGTCATTCATTTCAGCGGGGTATTTCCTCAACGCGCAAACTATAGGAAACTCTCCGTACGCTGCATTTGGAATTGGTGATGTAAAATATGACAATACAGTGGACATTTCTGCGATGGGTGGAGTTTCCACAGCGTATGTAAATGACTTTAACAACAAGTTTAATTTTTCTAATCCAGCTGCCAACCAAAATTTTGGTTTAACATCGTTTACGATCGAGGCAACCAATGAAAATAACTATTTCAAAACGGATTATTTAGATACCAAATCAACAAAACATTCTACTTACCTTTCTAACATTTCAATGGCATTTCCATTGGCTAAGAAAGTGAAATTTGGTTTGGGATATCAGCCGTATAGCTCGAAAGCGTATGAAATTGTAAGTTCGCAAGATGTTGATGGGACAACGAAAGTCAATCGTTTTTCAGGAAACGGAACACTTTCTAATGTACAGGGAGCTTTATCGTACCAAATTAACCCGAATTTTTCATTAGGTTTCCGCACCAATTTCTATTTTGGAAAATTAAGTGATAAACAAGAGATTTCGTTTACTGATGCAGATTTGGTGAATGGTTTTGAAACAACAAACGTTATCAAAGCATTCAACTTTACGACGGGTGCGGTGTATCAAAAGAAATACGAAAATGATCGTAAATTAACGTTGGGAGCTACCTATACTTTCGGAACAACCGGAGATATGGAAACGCGTTATAAAAACTCAACGTATTATTTCGTAACAAGCGAAGATCGTTTCAACGAAAATGTTATTGAAGAAACAAAGAGTAAAGACAAAAACTTAATTCCAATGCAAGGTTCATTAGGAGTTGGTTATGGTCATGATGCAAAATGGTTTGCTTCAACTCAGTTTGATTTCAAAAAAGGACAAGATATTCAGTTTTTAGGAAAACCTTTTAACTACCAAGATTCGTACAGAGTTTCTGCCGGTGGTTGGTATTTGCCGAATTACAATAACTTTAGAAATTATTTCTCAAGAGTAATCTATCGTTTTGGAGCTTATTACGAAAAAGGAAACTTACAACTGAACAACAAAAACATCAACGAATATGCATTGACCGTTGGTGCTTCTCTTCCATTTGCAAACTCAAATATCAACCGTATGAGTTATGTTGATCTTGGTTTAGAGCTTGGAAAAAGAGGAACAATACAAAATAATTTAATTAACCAAACTTTCGTTAACTTTAAGATTGGATTAAACTTTGCTGATCTTTGGTTCAGAAAGACAGAATACGATTAAAAAATTGATAAAATTTTCACCATATAAAAATACGGCTGCAATCTTGTGTTGCGCTGTATTTTTTGTTTTTACCTCATGTGATGATGCCGAGGTAAAGGATGACTCTAAGCAAAAAACAAATTTTGCATCGGAGATTATTTTCAATGCGAACATTATTCAGCATGATTCGGGACGAGTAAGCTTGCGATTTAAAGCTCCTATTATTGAAAAATTCTCTCATATTGACTCACCTTACGTCGTTGCTAAAAAAGGTATTTATCTGGAATATTTTGATAAGAAAAAACCCGAAATTCCAGGAAAAATCTGGGCAAATCACGCCATTATGTTCGAGAAAAAGAATTTTTACGAAGCCAAAGGTGATGTGAAAATTTTAACAAATGAAGGAACGTCTTTCGCTACTCAAACCATCTTTTGGGATCGCAATAAAAAGAAAATGTACACAAAAGACACTGTTTTTGTGCGAGATAATGTTGGAAGAACACTTATTGGAGTTAATGGAATGATTGCAAATGATGATTTCTCAGAATATACATTCTATAATAATCACGGAGAAATGCCTACTTCAGGAGATATTCCTAAATTTGGGAAATAAATTCTGTTCTTTTATCCATGAAAACCTACCACGCCATAGGATTAATGTCGGGAACCAGCTTGGATGGTTTAGATATTTGCTATGTTCGTTTCGATTACGATTCCACATGCAGTTTTGAAATTTTAAAAGCTCAAACAATTCCCTATTCATCGGATTGGAAATCCAATTTGAAAGATGCAATTCATTTTTCAGCGATGGATTTAATGAAATTGCACTCGGATTATGGATTTTATTTAGGAAGTCAAGTTTTAGAGTTTATCAACACAAATCACATATCAGACGTTGATGTTATTGCGAGTCACGGGCACACGATTTTTCATCAGCCACATTTGAAATTTACCACGCAAATTGGAGATGGTCGTGCGATTAAAGAAGTCACCAAACTTCCTGTGATTTATGATTTCCGAACTCAAGATGTGTTAAAAGGTGGCAATGGAGCTCCACTCGTTCCTATTGGAGATCAATTGCTATTTTCCGATTACGATGCGTGTCTTAATTTTGGTGGATTTTCGAATATTTCCTTTCAAAATTCTGGTGAGCGAATCGCTTTTGATATTTGCCCCGTAAACATTGTTTTAAACCATTTTGCGAATCAATTGGGAAAAGACTTTGATGAAGATGGAAAACTTGCTGAAAAAGGCGTAATTCAACCTAAAATTCTATCTCAGTTAAATGATTTAGCATTCTATTCTCAAAATCCGCCGAAATCTTTAGGATTAGAATGGGTTCAAGAGAATTGTTTTCCTTTATTATTAGGTTTGAAATCTGAAGATGCTTTAGCAACATTTACAGAACATTGCGCTATTCAAATAGCGAAAATTATCAATCAATTTCAGTTGAAAAAGATTTTGTGTACCGGCGGCGGCGCGTACAATCGATTTTTGATTCAATCCATCGAAAAGAAAACGAATACTTCATTAGAAATAGGTTCACCGATTTTAACCGATTACAAAGAAGCCTTGATATTCGCTTTGATGGGCGTACTCAAACTTCGAAATGAAGTCAACGTTTTATCAACTGCAACGGGAAGTTCCGAAGATCATTCTACTGGTGTCATTGCATAAAAAAAATCCTGCTCATTGCAGGATTCTTATTTTAAAGTTTCTCGATTTGATCGGTTAACGAGTTAATGAAGTTCTGAAGCGGTTTTTCCACCATCATTTTGATAAATGGATTAAACTTTCCTTCAAACAATAACTGAACTTCGGTTTGTTGCTCAGAAACAGGATTCATCGTTCCTGTCAAAGCAAAATCCAAACTTGAACTTGCTGATTTTAAAACAACTTGTTGATCGGTAACATCTTCGATTTTCAAAGCAATTTCCGGCATTCCTTTCAAGCTGAATTTAAAACCGTCTTCACGAGCTTCGAATTTCTGTAAGCTTTCTGGCATCAATTGCTCGTAATCTTGAGGTTTTTTCAACAATTCTTTAAGTTCGACAACCGATTTATTTACGACTATTTTTCTTCCTTCTAAATTCATTTTTATATTTTTGTATCTAATATTCAAAAGCCCTACAAATGTATAAAGTTTTTATTAATGAAAAAAGACTCACTTTGAGCAAAGATCGTATTGATGCAGCAAAACACATACAATTTGATGGGACGCACTCGCTAGAAATGGCTATTGATCAACTACAAAACACCTCGACTACCGATATAAATCTGTATGGAGCGCATACTGATGTGATTTGGGACGATTTCAAATCTCTTTTTAGAATCGTTGAAGCCGCTGGTGGAATCGTGCGAAATTCAGAAAATAAAATTCTTTTCATTTATCGTTTAAGCAAATGGGATCTCCCCAAAGGTAAGATCGAAAAAGGAGAATCTCTGGAAGAAGCGGCTGTGCGCGAAGTTGCGGAGGAGACGCTTTTAACGAATATTAAATTGAAAGATTTTATTACGACAACCTACCACGTTTATACCGAACGTAATGGTGATCAAGTTTTGAAAATGACGCATTGGTTTAAAATGGATTTCTTTGGAACCGAAAATCCTGTTCCGCAAGTGGAAGAAGGTATTACCGATGTGCAATGGCTGGATGAAGATCAAATTCGAAATCAGGTTTTCCCAAATACGTTTAAAAATATCCAGTTGATTTTAAACGATCAAGGAATAAAATAAAAATAGAGGCTACAAAGCCTCTATAATTTTTTCTAATGCAATTCCACGAGAACCTTTCAATAAGATTGTTTTCGAGGCTATAGGATTGTCTTTTAAGTAGGTTAAAAACTCGTCTGTCGAGTTGAAGGAATCATCATGATTAATTTCTTTAAAATGCTGTCCAACCGTAAAAATTTGATCAAATCCAAAGCTATTAGCCAGTAATAAAATGGATTGATGCTCTTTTTTACTTTCGTCACCCAACTCCAACATATCACCAATAATAATGGTTTTAGAACCTTCAAATGAAGCGAAATTTTGAAGTGACGCTTGCATCGAACTTGGATTAGCATTATACGTATCTAAAATCAACGTATGCTCCCCTTTCTTCATGATTTGCGAACGCATATTGGTAGGAACGTAATTTTGAAAAGCATCCATACAATCTTCAAAAGAAATTCCGAAATGCATTCCCAAAGTCGCTGCTGCACAAAGATTAGTGAAATTATAATTCCCCGTCAAATTGGATAAAACCGACTCGTTTCGGTATTGAATTCCTACTCTATGGTCATCCGAAAATTCTTGAAACTGATAATTAGAGCCTTCGGTTCCGAAACTTATTTTGTTGCTATAATTCTGCGTTTTCTCAACTTGAATAGCATCTTGATTATTGACAATAATCGTTTTGTTGTTTTGAATCAAATAATCATACAATTCAGACTTTCCTTTAATCACACCTTCAAATCCTCCAAAGCCTTCTAAATGAGCCTTTCCAAAGTTCGTAATATAGCCATAATCCGGTTGAGAAATACGGCATAAAAGCTCGATTTCTTTTTGATGATTGGCTCCCATTTCTACCACAGCAATTTCGTGTTCTGGTTTGATGGAAAGTATCGTTAAAGGAACTCCAATATGATTATTTAGGTTTCCTTGAGTAAACTGAACTTTAAATTTTTCTTGAAGAACCGCACTAATCAACTCTTTGGTTGTTGTTTTACCATTACTTCCTGTCAACCCGATAATGGGTATTTGCAGATGTTTGCGATGTTCTTTGGCTAAATTTTGCAGAAACTCCAAAGTCGATGGAACGTAGAAAATATTTTTAGCTGTATTTTCATATTCTTTTTGCTCGACAATAACGGCCAATGCGCCTTGCCCAATGGCTTTCTCAGCCAAAGTTGCTGCATTAAAATTATCACCACAAAAGGCAAAGAAAATATCTTGTTGATCAATTTTTCTACTATCAATCGTTACTTTATTCGCCTTTTGATACAGGGCGTAAAACTCGCTTATATTCATACTTCAAAAATAAAAAATCCTTTCTAAACTTAGAAAGGATTTGTATTTATTTTAAGAAAGCTTATCTTTTTGATCTGGCTTTTCCTTGGCTCTTTGCATCTTGTGCTACACGGAAACCAATCCAACCATAACCTTTACCTTCATTTTTGAATCTTCTTTGTCCTGGATCAAGCCAATATGCTGTATCCTTCCAAGAACCACCTTTTACAACACGAACTTCATCAGAAATCTCACTTGTTCTTACTGAACGATCTTTTTCCATGATTACACGTCCATGCTCATCCACTCTGAAACGTTTCTTAGGAGAGTTATACATAGAAAAGTCTGCACTTGTACTATCAACTTCTCTTCCATAGCCAGCTTCTAGAGACGACATGAAATCACCATCACGGAAGTTTCTGTAATCTGCAACAGTTTCTCTTTCGTATTGTCCTGGTAAACCTCTATAAACGATTTTTCCATTAGCCAAAGTGTCATATTTAACTTCTGTTCCTTGGATCATTTTGTAGGTTCCATCAGGATTTTTAACTTTCTGCTGAACAACATTTCCTCTATAGTAGTTGAAGTCGTTTCCTTCATCATCGATAATTGGACGATATACATCAGCAGTCCATTCGGCAACGTTACCGAACATACCGAAAATTCCTAAGTCATTGGATTGGAATTGTCTTACGTCTGAAGTAATTGCTGCACCATCGTTCTTCCAACCTGCAGGACCAGAATAATCTCCTCGTCCGTATTTGAAATTTTCTAGGAACATTCCTCTGTTTCTACCTTTCTCACCACGAAGATCTTCAACTTTAGGTTCTTTTCCTAAGTACATATTGTACTCACGATTTTTTTGCATTCCTAAAGCTGCAAATTCCCATTCAACTTCTGTTGGAAGTCTGAATTTTTCAACAACACCTGCTGTAGCGTTTCTGTTTGCCGCTAGAATTCTTTGGTTTGATGTTTTGATTCCTGTTGCTTTTTGAGCACGCTGCATATTTAAATATGACTGCATTTCAGGGTCATTAGCACGATATTTATCTAATGTAAATGATGAAGTCCCTTGGTTGTTACTGTCATTTACATATAAATTCTTATCAATAATTCCTTTTTCCATTAGAGCTTTCTCATTTGCTCTATCGGTAAGCCATTCGCAATATTTTGATGCTTGAGACCAAGAAACTCCAACTACAGGATAATAATCATATTCTGAAGATCTAAAATAAGTTTCGGAGAAATCATTTCTTGAAAGGTTGTTTACCCAAACTAACGTATCTGGCAAAGCACCATTATAAATATTAGAAAAACTTGGATCTGATGGTGGAAATACATACTTCAACCAAGTAACATACGAACGATAATCGTAATTGGTTGTTTCTGTTTCACTGATGAAAAAAGAACTTACTTGCATTCTTCTTGGTGTATTATTCCAGTCATGCATCACGTCATCTTTTACCAATCCCATGGTAAATGTTCCGCCTTCTACATACACCATATTAGGCCAACCTTTTTGTTTCTGAGGCTTAGCAGAAAAGAACCAACCTTTTTGGTCGTTCGCTTTCCAACCTGCTTGGCTGGTAAATTTTTTAGTTCCTCCCCCTTTCTTGGTATTGTTACCGCCGCAGCTAACTAACACAAGAGCAGAACTTAAGGCTAAAAAAGAAATATTTCGAATTCTTTTCATCTTAGTTATTAAAATTTCGTACAAAGAAAATATAAATTATCCAATTAATCAAGTAGCTATCTACTTTTTTTGGTTAACGAACATAATTAAAATTTATTGTATGCACCATTCTTATATTTTTTTCGTTTATTTTGTACCACGAATTCAAATGTATGAAATTTAGTATTGGAGCATTTCTATTTTTAGGTTTATCGACGGGCGTTTACGCACAAAAAGTAAACTTGCAATGGCAAGGAACAGAAACGGTAGATTACGGTTTTGAAAAACGAATATATCCTAAATTCTCAAATGAAGGCTATTCTGTAGAAAACGGCAACGTTTTTATTAATGTAAAAAATAAATCCAATGGCAGTAAAGTCAAAGTTGATAAGCTGCAATGGACGAAAGTAAACTCTTCCGATGTTTTTGAAACCGACATCAACGCGATTGGTGATTACGAAATAAAAGGGGTTTCCTATTTTCCTAATACTAAGGAAGATGGAGAAGTTTATCAAGCGAAAATCGCAACGTTGAAAAGTGAAAACAACCAACTTTATCGTTTAGAGTCTTTTGAAATTGTTCCTGATGCGCAGAATATTGCTCGAAAAAGCGGAATTGCTTCTAAAACTGGAACGACAAACAATCCTTTAAAAAGTGGAACATTCTATAAAATTAAGGTTGATAAGTCTGGAGTTTTTAGAATCACCAAGAAATTTTTATCGGATAATGGAATTAATGTAAATTCTGTAAATCCACAAAACTTTAGAGTTTATGGAAATGGTGGCGTATTGCTTCCTGAATTTAATGGTGATTCACGCTATAATGCATTGCAAGAAGTAGCCATCCAAATGGTTGGTGAAGAAGACGGAACTTGGAACGATCAAGATTACGCCTTGTTTTATGCTCAAGGACCAACCGGATATAATCTGTTTGGACGTGTTGGATATGGAAATGCGCAACGGGACTATCGTAACGATCGCTCTTTACACGTTCAGAATATCTACGATGATTATTCCTATTATTTCATCAGTTTTGATCAAGGTCCAGGAAAACGAATTACAGAAGAAAATACTCCAATTACGGGTGAAAACTTTACTCGTTTTGACGAATATCAGTACATCAATCAAGACAAATTCAACCTTTTAAAACTTGGAAAAGTTTGGGTTGATGATAGTTTTTCAACAGAAAAAACGGTTAGTTTCAAAACTAGAACGCCAATTTTGGCAACCGATCCGGTTCGATATCGCTATTCTGTTGTATCATTTAATGGGAGTAATAATACATTGCAATCATCTATAAATGGACAAAATTCAACGACGATTACAACGCCTTCTAGTCAAGGAACCTATTACAAGCAGAATCCGGAAAGTACAATAACCAATATTCCTGGAAATTCAATTGACTTAAAATTAGTTCCAAGTACGGCTGCTAATCCTAATGGAAGTTGGTATTTTGATTATGCCGAAGTTTTGTATAAACAAGATTTGAGTTTTAATGGAACTCAAATGAACTTTCGCGTTTTCGATATTTACGAAGGTTCAGGAGATAATTATGGTTTTACAATGAGTAACACCTCTGCAACAGATCAAATTTGGGATGTTTCAGACATTACGAATGTTAAACGCAAGAAAAATGCGAGTTCAAATACAGGAATGTATTCTTTTGGATATAATGCAAACAGCCAGGATTTTAACAATGAATTTGTAGCATTTAAAGCAGAAGGAGCTTTTAATCCTCAATTTGTAAGTCGAGTTGAAAATCAAGATTTAGCAAGTCTTCAAAACATCGATTATTTGGTGATTACACGTGCTGATATGCTTGGACAAGCACAACGTATTGCCGATTATCATAAAACAAAAAGTGGATATAATACGGCTGTAGTCGATGTTGCAAAAATCTTTAACGAATATGCTTCGGGAAGTAAAGACTTAACGGGAATTAGAGATTTTATTTCCGATTTAAAAAATAACAAAGGAGGTCTAAAATATGTTTTGATTTTAGGTGATGCCAGTTATGATTTTAAAGATAAAACATCTGGAAATGATAATATTGTAAGTGCCTATCAAAGCGAATTCAGTAGTGATTATAGTAGTTCGTATGTTACCGATGATTACATCGTTTTAACAAATCCTCAAACGGATACGAATATTTCCAATAACCTTCCGACAATTCCTATTGGTAGATTACCAGCATCCAATGTTGCGGAAGCCAAATTACTTGTGGACAAAACACTCGCCTATTACAACGCATTACCGAATCAATCGTCTCCGTTTGGAGAATGGCGTATGAAGATGGATTTCGTTGCTGATGATGATTTTGATGGCGGAGCGCCATTCCACAACTTGGTAGAAAAAAGTATTGCTGATAATTTTGAAGTTGGAACCGTTCGAAACGAGTATAACATTCGAAAATTGTATTTAGATGCGTTTCCACAAGAAGTATCGGCTGGTGGACAAAGATATCCGCAAGTGAATCAAGCGATATCTAATGATGTTGGAAATTCCTTGTATTTATTCTATTTCGGACATGGCGGAATCAACGGTTGGGCTCAAGAACGTGTTTTGGCTGTTGATGAAGTCAAAAATTTCAATAATTATACGTCAGTTTACAGTCGTTTTCCATTAGTATCAACAATTACGTGTGAATTTACACTTTGGGACGAACCTAAAGTTTTATCTACAGGAGAACAAGTGATTAAACATCCAACAGGTGGTGCAGCTACAATGATTACGTCAAGTAGAGCGATTGGAGTAAGTTTCGGACGTGGTTTTACCGGTGCTTTTACAAATGCCCTTTTTGAGTTGAATTCTAACAACGATTTCAATACTTTGGGAGATGCTCACTTAAAAGCGAAATTAGCGTACGGAGCCAATTCCAATCATCTTAAAGTAAATTTCTTGGGTGATCCGGCAATGAAATTAAGTAGACCACAACAAAAAATGACGATTGATCAAATTGATTCACCTGTTCCAGGGAAAATCCGAGCTTTAGATTTTGTGAAAATTTCGGGTAAGGTTCTAAACGCTGGAGGAACTATTGATGCTAATTATACGGGGCGTGTCATTGTGAATATTTTTGATAAAAAATTAACTAAAACAACCTTAAATAATGACAAATCTGGAGGAATGACCCCGCTTCTTACATATAAAGAAGAAAATGGACCAATTGTAAAAGCTTCTGGAAAAGTGGTCAATGGAAATTATGTGGTTGAATTCTACGTTCCGAAAGATATTAATTATGATTTAGGAGATGGTAGAATTTTAGTTTACGCAGATAATTTTGAAACCGCAAAAACCAATGCACAAGATGTTTTTTATAATCAACCCTATCCTGTTGGGGAAATTAATCCGAACGGATTGAATGACTCCACGCCTCCAACGGTAAAATTGTTTATGAACAATACCAATTTTGCAGATGGTGGAATTACGGATCAAAATCCAAATTTATTAGCGTGCATCACCGATGATACGGGAATTAATTCGACAGGTTCTGGTGTAGGTCACGATATTACTGTAATTTTGGACGGACAAGTTGTAAACACAACGGTTTTGAACGATTTTTTTGCTCCAGGCGAAGGAAATGGATGTGTTAATACCACGCTTGCGGATTATCAAAAAGGGAATGTAAGCTACCCTTTTAGAAATTTAACTCCAGGTCCACATCAATTAACATTTAAAGTTTGGGACATCAACAATAATTCAACAACTGCTACGTTAAACTTTGTAGTAAAAGATGAATCTGAAAACAAATTGGTTCTTAATCGATTGTTGAATTGGCCGAATCCTTTTACTGATAAAACCTACATTCACTTCGAACACAATTGTGACGATATTTTGGACGTGAATGTACAGATATATACCATCACTGGGAAACTGGTGCGCACCTTGACTAATAGCGTAACGGCAGAGCCTTTTAGAGAAGGTTTCCGAACGCCAAGACAAGCGATTGAATGGGACGGAAAAGATGATTTTGGAGCCACTGTTGCAAAAGGAACCTATATTTATAAAGTTCTTGCAAGAAGTCAAAATCAAGAAAAATGCAAAGGCAGCGCTAGCGGTGTAGAAAAACTGGTACTATTGAAGTAACACATTTAAAACAGATATGAAATTAAGAGCTAAACTATTTTTAGGACTAGGATTAGGACTAGGTGTAGCAACATCAGCACAAAACTTAAACGACATTCGTCCTGTTCTTACAGGGGCTCCCTTTTTGAGAATCTCGCCAGATGCAAGAGCTGGAGGTATGGGAGATCAAGGTGTGGTAACCTCTACCGATGCCTTTTCTCAGTTTTGGAATGCGGCAAAGTACCCATTCAGCAAGACCACTTCAGGAATTGGTGTTTCGTATACTCCGTACATGAGTAAGCTTACAAACGATGTTTTCTTATTGTATGGTGCGTATCATCAGTACTTAGATCAAGATGAAAGATCGACAATCTCCGCAAGTATTTACTACTTTAATATGGGTGAGGTTGATCTTACTCGTATTTCTGGATCTGAAGTTGTAAGTGATGGTATTGCAAAGCCAAATGAATTCTCAATAGACGTCGCGTACGGTTTGAAATTATCAGACACCTACTCTATGGCGGTTACAGGTCGTTTCTTGAGATCGGATTTATCAGGAGGATTTAACTCGGATAATACATTAAAAGCAGCAAACTCTTTTGCAGTGGACGTTTCAGGTTATTTCCAATCTGAAAAACATACGAGTTTTGGAGATTACGAAGGTCGTGTAAAAGCAGGTTGGGCAGTACAAAACATTGGTCCAAGATTAGACTATACAGGTGATGAAGAATCTCGTTCGTATTTGCCAACAACGGCTCGTTTAGGAGTTGGATACGATCTATTTTTGGATGATATGAATAGAATTAGTGTTTCTGGAGAAGCATCCAAACTTTTAGTTCCTGGTCCAGAAATCGTAGGTCATGATGTAGATGATCAACCAATCTATGATGTACCCAATGTTGGTGTTATGGAAGGTATGGGAAAATCATTTAACAATAAGAAAAGTGTCATGCTTAGTGGTGCCTTAGAATATTCGTATGATGATGCTTTTGCGGTTCGTACAGGTTATTTCCACGAAAGTGCAGAACAAGGAGGAAGACAATATGCAACCGTTGGTGTTGGTTTCAAATACCAATCTTTTGGACTTGATCTTTCGTACTTAATCAATACATCAAAAATCAATTCAGCGTTGGATAATACGTTGCGTTTTGGTTTAACATGGAATATTGGAGGACCATCATCAAATGCAGATTATTAAGATCTATTACTAGATTTTTAAATACAAAAAACTCCGCAACTAGCGGAGTTTTTTTATATCTATGCTTCGAAAATTCTTAGTTAGCGGGTAATCGATTTTCTTTATTTTCAACTGGATATTTCTCAGTAAAACATCCGAAACAATGATCACTACTACCTAAAATTGTTTTTAAATTTTCAAGACTCAAGAATTCTAACGAATCAACTCCCAAATAATCTTTCAATTCATCTTTCGTCATATTCGCCGAAATTAAATCGTCTTTTGTTGGCGTGTCAATTCCTAAGAAACAAGGTGCAATAATCGGAGGCGAAACACTTCTGAAGTGAATTTCCTTCACACCTGCATCTTTTAGAATTTTCACCAAACGTTTAGACGTTGTTCCACGAACGATAGAATCATCGATGATTACCACTTTTTTATCTTTGATTTCAGAGATAATTGGGTTTAGTTTTAGATTCACAATACGTTCTCTCATTTCTTGAGTTGGAACGATGAAACTTCTACCAATATATCTATTCTTAATCAAAACTGGACTGAATGGAATTCCCGAAGCTTTAGAAAATCCAATTGCAGCTGGAACTCCAGAATCTGGAACACCAATAACAATATCGGCATCAACTGGAGCTTGCTCCCAAATTTTTTCTCCTGATTTTTCTCGAATTTTATAAACGTTTACGTTTTCTAATTCGGTGTCTGGACGAGCAAAATAAATGTATTCAAATGAACAAATTCTATTCGTGCAATCTTCTTTTACTTTATAGGATTTTAAACCTTTTTCGTTCTCGTTGGTGTAGATAATTTCACCCGGTTCAACATCGCGAACGTATTTCGCTCCAACTGCGTCTAATGCCGCAGTTTCCGATGTAACAACGAATGTTTTATCATCCAATTCCCCTAAAACTAATGGTCTAATTCCATTAAAATCACGGAAAGCGAAGAATTTATTACGCGTCATTCCAACAACGGAATATGCTCCTTCAATACGTTCCATGGTATATTTAATTGCTCCTCGTAAACCAAGATCTAGGTTTTTCTGAATTAATCTCAAAATAACTTCCGTATCCGAAGTCGCTCGGAAAGTTACGCCTTCAGCGATCAATTCGTTACGTAATTCAACTGCGTTTACAAGATTTCCGTTGTGTGCTATGGAAAGGATGATTTGATCCCATTCATTTTTAGCGAAAAACGGCTGAAAATTATACTTTTTCTTGTCTCCTGCGGTTGTATAACGTGTATGCCCAATAACGGAATTCCCCATAAACATTTCCGGCTCACGAATGCTTTTAAAAACATCCAAAACCAAACCTTCATCTTTATAATTGTTGATTCTTCCCTCCTTCATGACGGAAATACCACACGCTTCTTGACCTCTGTGCTGCAATGCAAAAAGACCAAACTGAGAAAGCGAAAAAGTATCAATATCTTCTTCAGAATACAATCCGAAAATCCCACACTCTTCGTTGGGCGCATCCAAACGTTCTTCCTCTTGGGTACGAAACATGTTTCTACCGTAAGGTTGCTTTTGGAATTGTTGTAAATACTCTTCTTTTAAAATATCTGGTGTTTTCATTTTTCTTTTTCTTTCGACTGATGATCGAGTGAATTTTATTTTGCTAATTCGTCTTTCAATCGGTTGTAGATTTCAACATACGCTTCCGTAACTTCGCCAAGATCTCTTCTGAAACGGTCTTTGTCTAATTTCTTCAACGTATCTTTATCCCAAAGACGGCATGTATCTGGCGAAATTTCATCTGCCAAAACAATTTTACCATCCGATGTTTTTCCTAATTCGATTTTAAAATCAACCAAAATGATGTTGATACGATCAAAAAGTTCTTTCAATGCTTCATTGATTTTGTCCGTAAGTTCATACATTTCGTCCAATTCTTCATAGGTTGCTGCACCTAAGAAAACAGCGTGGTGATCATTAATTAACGGATCTCCTAACTCATCTTTCTTATAGCAAATATCAAAAATTGTCACTGGAGATTTAATACCTTCTTCAACGCCTAAACGTTGCGCCATACTTCCTGCCGAATAGTTACGAACAACCATTTCTAAAGGAATAATAGATACTTTTCTCACCAATTGCTCTCTTTCGTTAAGCATTTTGATAAAGTGCGTATCAATTCCTTTGTCCTTCAAATATTCAAAAATTAAAGTCGTGATGGCATTGTTCATCTCACCTTTTAATTGTACTTGTCCTTTCTTTTGCGCATTGAAGGCTGTTGCATCATCTTTGAAGTATACGACAACTTCTTCTGGGTTATCTGTTAGGTAGATTTGTTTTGCTTTTCCTTCATAAAGCATCTCTCTCTTTTCACTCATAATTTTCCTTTTTAGATAGAAACTCCGGACAAGCGGGTTTCAATTTTTACTATTTATTATTAATTTATTTCACTAAAATTCCTGTAATAATGGCGATTCCAAAGCTTAGAAGCGTCCCAATTAATACATATTCTGTCAATTTCCGTTGCTTGGCTTGAGCCAAATCACTGAATCGAAAAACCGACTTGGCAGCAATCATAAAACCAACACCTTCCCAATGATCAACTACGATAAAAGCAAAAACCAATAAGCGTTCTAAAATTCCAATATACTTTCCTGCGTTCGCCAAAGAATCGGTTTCCATATCCTCTTTGGGGTGATTCATCGGCGTCCAATACGTAATTAAATTCTTGATGATTATAGATGATGGGATCGTTAAAAATAACGCTCCAGTAATAATCGGGATATATTTTTGTATTGAGAATGTATAAGAATATTCAAAGTATTGATAGCCTAAACCAACGGCTAGAATAACCAACAAATGCGCTATTTGATCCCAAATAAACCAAGCTCTTTTGGTTTTTACATTTTGAAAGTTGAGTTTGCACCAATCAATAATTGCGTGAGTTACCGCAATTATGGCTGCGATCCACCAAAGTTTGAGATCCCAAAGACAAACCCAAGCAAGTACAAAATGCAGCAAGATATGCGCTGCAAAATAAGAACTTTTCCCCTTTCGAGCTTCTTTATCTTTTACCCATGATGTGGGCTGCAAGATAAAATCTCCTAAAAGGTGGGCTAATATGAGTTGGGTGATGATCATACTACAACTCTACTATTTTTTTGCGGAAATATTGGTCGGTTTCTTTGATGAGGTCCAGATTGGCTCTCTTTACACGTTGGCTTACTGAGGATTGCGTAATATTTAATTTCTTGGCTAAATCTTCCTGCGTAATATCGGGGCATGTCATATGTTCATGGATAATTTCGGAAGTTGCGACAGTCCATGTATCAAAATCGGTAGAACACCATTTAAAAACCATATTCAAGTCTCGGTTGAGTTTTTCGTCAGGTGTTTGTATGGCAAGACTTCTTCCTAAAGATTTCAAATCATTGAGCAATCGTCCCGAATTTACATACGCTGTTCCGTTAGATTCGGTTATTTTTTCTGAAGCATATTGCTCCTCTCCGATTCCGATAGCGATGCGAACATCTAGATTTTCATGTGTTTTTATCAACGATTTTATCGCTAAAAACTTCTGAAAAACTTCATCAATTGTACATTTTAGTTGAAACTCGTCGCCACGATAGATTTCCCAAGTTTTGGGTGCTTCTCCCCAAGTTGTTAGAAGCGTTTTGAGATCATTCAGCCAAAGAGAAGTTTCTGATTGCTGAGAGTTGATAATGTCACCGGTGATAACTGCGATCATGATGCAACAAAAATAAGCATTTTTACTAATAAATCAAAATTATAAGGATTTCGGCTAATATAAAAAAGTGCCGCTTCTTTTTATAAGCTCAAAAGCTAATATTCTATTAATATAAGGTAAAGAGCTAATGGATAAAAAGTCTTGATTTTAACGAAAAAAATTCAGTGAAAAAGGATATCTAAAAAATATTTATATTTGAGAAAATTAAAAACTCAATGGACGTAGTACAAATCGACAACTTAAAAATGATAGCTGAAACGGCAAAAGATTTCGCCGAAAAAAATATCAGACCCAATATTATGGACTGGGATGAAAGCCAAACTTTCCCAAAAGATTTGTTTCATCAATTAGGTGAAATGGGATTTATGGGAATTGTAATTCCTGAAGAATACGGAGGTTCTGGGTTGGGATATCATGAATATGTTGCCGTTTTAGACGAAATATCGCAAGTAGATCCTTCTATCGGTCTATCTGTAGCAGCTCATAATTCATTATGCACCAACCATATTTACGAATTCGGAACGGAAGAGCAACGTCACAAATGGCTTCCACAATTGGCTTCTGGAAAAGTAATTGGAGCTTGGGGACTTACAGAACACAATACCGGTTCTGACTCGGGTGGAATGTCAACAACCGCTGTAAAAGATGGTGACGATTGGATTATCAACGGAGCTAAAAACTTCATCACGCACGCAATTTCAGGAGATATTGCGGTGGTAATGACACGAACAGGTGAAAAAGGAGCTAAAAATAACTCAACCGCTTTTGTATTAGAAAAAGGAATGGCTGGTTTCACTTCTGGAAAGAAAGAAAACAAGCTAGGAATGAGAGCTTCTGAAACAGCAGAATTAATCTTCGATAATGTTCGTGTTCCTGATTCACATCGTTTAGGTGAAGTTGGTGAAGGTTTCAAACAAGCGATGAAAATTCTTGACGGTGGTAGAATTTCTATTGCAGCGTTAAGTCTAGGAATCGCTCGTGGTGCTTACAAAGCGGCTTTAAAATATGCTAAAGAAAGAAATCAGTTTGGGCAACCTATTGCAAATTTCCAAGCGGTAAACTTCATGCTTGCAGATATGGCAACAGAAATTGATGCAGCAGAATTGCTTATTCAGCGTGCTTCTACATTGAAAAACGCTAAGCAAAAAATGACTCGTGAAGGAGCAATGGCAAAATTATATGCTTCTGAAGCATGCGTTCGTATTGCCAATAATGCTTTACAAATTTTCGGTGGCTACGGTTATACCAAAGATTTCCCAGCGGAAAAATACTATCGAGATTCTAAACTTTGTACTATTGGAGAAGGAACATCAGAAATCCAAAGATTGGTTATCGGAAGAGACATCACCAAATCATAAAATAGAAAATAGATCGCTAAGGCGGTCTATTTTTTTTGACTCATCAAGATTGATATTTTTTTATCTTTGTTCAAAATATTATAAAAACGTGGAGAAAATAGATAGTCTGAATCAAGTAGCCGAATTTCACAAAACATTTAACGCACCTATCCTACCTACCCCAACGATTCCATCTGCTGATAGAGCCGAGCTTAGGGTAAAACTTTTACAAGAAGAATTAGACGAGCTTAAGGAAGCAATTGCCAATAACGATTTGGTAGAAGTTGCTGATGCGCTTTGCGATTTGCAATATGTACTTTCGGGTGCCGTTTTAGAGTTTGGATTGGGCGATAAATTTGTGGAACTTTTTAATGAAGTTCAACGTTCCAATATGTCAAAAGCTTGTGCAACACAAGAAGAAGCAGATGCAACCATCAAGCACTACAAAGAAAAAGGTCAAGATGCTTATTCTGAAGTTTCAGGCGACAAAATCAATGTTCACCGAGTTGAGGATAATAAAGTATTAAAAAGTGTAAAATACTCTCCAGCTGATTTAAAAACAATTTTAGATAAATAATTTAACACACTAATGAAAAAGAATATTTTCAAATTTGTATTTGCATTAAGCATTATCGCAGGTTTACAATCTTGCCAAGCGCAAAAAGTAGTTGTCAACAGACAAGTAGAAACGCCTAATGAAGGAATTATGTTGTTGGGAACTCAAACAGCAGATCAATTTAAAAAAGAGCCGTTCACATCTTGGTATCAGCCTCAGTACGACAATTATCAAATCGATCAGGAAGCTTTAACAGGATTGAAAAAAGAAAAATTTAACTCCTATCAACTTGTAGTTTTTCTTGGAACATGGTGCGGCGATAGTCACCGAGATTTCCCACGTTTTATGAAAATTTTAGATGCTACGAAGTTTCCACAATCAAAGTTAACGATCATCGCGGTAAACCGTAAAAAAGAATCCCCAAATGGTGAAGAAGGTATTTACAACATTTCTCGAGTGCCAACGATTATCGTAAAAAAATACGGTAAAGAGATTGGCCGAATTGTTGAACATACTCAATCTGGATTTATCGAAAAAGATTTATTACAAATCTTACAAAAAGATAATGCCGAAGGTTTATTAAAAAAATAAAACATTTTGAAAAGAACAGGAATAGGAATACTCATTGGTTTTTTAGCAGCCATACTACTCTCTTTTTTAATCTACAAAATCCTACAAAAAACAAGTGGGACGATGACGAATGATTATTATGTAATCACGAATCAGATTAAAAGGATGAACAAAATGGTGGTCATGGAACAAGAAAGTTCGTCCATGCATAAAACCAAAGTAACGAGTGATTTGTTGGGAGGTTTGGTACCGGTTTCTACAACCAAAACCCTAATTATGTACACAAAAACCAATGCACAAGTTTCGTACGATCTCAACAAAATGGAAATGGAAGTAGATTCTATCAACAAAAAATTGATTATCAAGCAGCTTCCAGAACCTGAAATCAAGATTATTCCTAGCGTTGAAATCCAGTCTATGGACGATTCTATTATTGATCGTTTTGACGAGTCGGATATCAAACGTATCCAGAAAAACGCAAAAGACAAAGCTTTTAAAGAAGTTAATCAGCAATTGCTAATCGCCGAAGGACGAAAGCAATTGAAGGAAAATCTCAATCAGATTTTTGTTTTAGCGAAAGCTTTAAACTATAAAATTGAAGATAAAACGGGCTTAATAGACGTAACTCAATTATAAACAAAAAGACGGATTTTTTTTCCGTCTTTTTTCTTTTTAAGGAACTTCATTTCCTTGTATCGCTTCCAAAATTAAGAACCAATCTTTTCGGTCTAAATCCAATTCTAAAGCTTTTTTGGCGTCTAAAATATTAGATAATTTCGTGCTTCCTATAATCGGGACAATCTTCGCAGGATGCTTTAATAGAAAGCTTAAAATGAGTTGACTTTCACTTGCTTGATACTTTTCTTGCAAGTCTGAAAAAATACGTTTAATTCGTTTATTTTGCTCCGTTTCAGGTTCTGTAAAATACGTTCCCATGACCGACCAAGCCGTTGGAATCATCTTTCGAATCATCATTTGATCCAAGGTTCCATCATAAAACGATTGAATTTGATTTATTGAAATTTCGATTTGATTGGTCAACAAATCTGGAAAATATGTTGAAACCAAATCCACTTGAGAAGTTGAAAAATTGCTTACGCCAAAATTTTTCACTTTTCCTTGGTCTTTCAATTTGGTAAAAGCGGTAGCAATAATTTCAGGATCTAACAAAGGCGATGGACGATGCAATAGAAACAAATCTAAATACTCCGTCTGTAGATTTTGTAAGGAATTTTCAACACTTTTTAAAATATAATCTTCTGAATAATTATAGGCTTTCAATGTAAAGGGCGCTTCTCCACCAGGAAGTTCGATACCGCATTTGGAAATCAACTGAAAATCGCTTCGATCTAATTGCATTTCTTTCAACGCATCACCAAAATGTTTTTCTGTGGTATAATTTCCATAAATATCGGCATGATCAAAGGTGTACAAACCATTTTCTAAACAACCATTAATCAGGCTTTTCAATTCAGTTGTAGTATAGTTCGCGCCCCAAGTTCCCCAACGCATACAACCTATAATAAGTGGTGAAAATTTCATTCTTTTCTAAAATTTAGAAATCAAAATTACAGATATTTTTAGCAAAATATGGACTTAGAATTGCAATCTTCTAGAAATAAATTGATAACGTCTATCTTTCTAATTAGGCTTTATCACGAAAGAATCCTCTATCTTTGTATAAATTTTCGAACATGAATTACAATACACGTAAATGGATAAAACCAGAAGATCTGAACCCAAATCATTCTTTATTTGGAGGAAGACTTTTGCAATGGATTGATGAAGAAGCAGCATTATATGCTATTATTCAGTTAGAAAATCCGCGTTGCGTAACGAAATATATGTCAGAAATTAACTTCGTAAGTTCTGCAAAACAAGGTGATATTATTGAAATCGGGATTGAACCAACAGGTTATGGACATACTTCCCTAACCTTGCGATGTGAAGTTCGTAACAAAATGACCCGTCAACCGATCATTACAATTGATAAAATTGTTTTCGTGGCTCTTGATGAAAATGGTAACCCAACTCGTCACGGAAAAACGGAAATTGAATACGTGGACGATCGTCTAAAAAATGACTAATCCATGATTTTGAGCATCAAAAATATGGTTTGTAATCGTTGTATTCTTTCAGTACAGCAGATTTTTGATGCGCATAAAATTTTCATTAAGAACATTAATCTTGGCGAGGTTCAACTAGAAAAACCTCTCACTAACGAGCAATTAGAGCTTATTACAGAAAAGCTTCAAGAAGTTGGATTCGAAATTCTGGAAGAACCGACAAAAATTAGAATCGAGAACATCAAAAAACTGTTGATTTCTAAAATCGCTCTACTTGATATTGAAGATCATTTTGTTTTATCCGAATTTATTTCAGATAACGAAAACAAAGACTACAGCTCAATTTCCAAACTGTTCTCTCAAATTGAAAATCTCACCTTAGAACAATTTTTTATTCTACAAAAAATTGAAAAAGTGAAAGAATTGTTGGTTTACAATCAATTCACTTTAACTGAAATCTCCCATATGTTAGGCTATCACAGCATTCAACATTTATCTAATCAATTCAAAAAAGTAACTGGTTTTTCGCCAACTCAATTTCAAAAATTAAAAGTTAAAAACCGAAAACCGTTGGATCAAATTTAGTTTTCTAGATTTTGCAAATCTTTTCCATAGTTGTATAAGTTGCTTTTCTTACAAAGGCCGAACTTTGTTTAATCAATTTCATACTATGGAAAAAATACTTCAAATTCAAGGAATGAGTTGTTCGGGATGTCAAAAGAAAATCACCGAAGCCCTCAATTCCCTACCCAATATACATGCTCACGTTTCATTAGAAAAAAATGAAGCAACCATCCACTCGCAGCACCCAATTGATCTAGAACTTCTAAATCAAGAGATTAAAAAACTAGGAAACTATCAATTGGTAGATCCTAGTGTTACCGCTCCCAGTACGTTTATGAAGCCACAAGATCGCGTTTCACCAAGTTCGGTTTATTATTGTCCAATGCAATGTGAAGGCGAAAAGGTGTATTTTAAACAAGGCGAGCGTTGTCCGGTTTGTAAAATGTATTTGGTTCCTATCGAAGAAAAGAAAGGAAGCAAGCAAACGGCAACTTTTTCAATAACCAATTTACCCGAAAGTTTCAAAAGCAAAATTGGCGAAAATTATTGTCCAATGTTTTGCGAAGGTGATAAAACCTACAAAGAACCTGGAGACTGTCCTGTTTGTCACATGCATTTGGAACCAATTACAGAAGATTTAGTAAAAAACGGATATTCTCAAGGACATTCGCATTCGCACGCACATCATCACGATCATGAACACAATCACGCGTCTGAAGCGTTAATTCAAAACGAATCGAATGCAGGGAAATACTATTGTCCAATGTTCTGTGAAGGTGATAAAGTCTATGATTCCAATGTCGGTTGTCCCGTTTGTGGAATGGATTTAGTAAAAATTCTGGAGAAGCAAAAAACGATGTACACGTGTCCAATGCATTCGGAAATTGTACAAGATCATCCAGGAGATTGTTCTATTTGTGGGATGGATTTGGTTCCGATGGCTTCCAAAAATAACTCAGCGGAAGATGAAACCTATAAAAATCTACGAAACAAATTTTTAATTGCTCTCGTTTTTACGGTTCCATTGTTCATCATTTCAATGGGTGGAATGTGGATTAATTGGCCGTTCTCCCACCAAGTTCAAGGATATCTCGAACTTATTTTGACACTTCCAGTATTATTTTATGCAGGTTGGTTTATCATGGTTCGAGGCTGGCGATCATTTAAAACTTGGAAACTCAACATGTTCTCTCTAATTGCTTTAGGCGTGGGAGCGGCATTTTTGTTCAGCATTTTCGCATTAGTATTTCCGAATTTACTTCCTCATGAACTTCAACATGGAGGGAAAGCACCACTCTATTTTGAGTCTGTTGCTGTGATTTTAACTTTGGTTATTATGGGTCAAATGTTGGAAGCGAAAGCGCATCAGAGAACAGGAAAAGCCATTGAAGAATTAATGAATCTAGCGCCAGAAACGGCTAATTTAGTTATTGATGGTAAGGAAAAGGTGGTTGCGGTTTCTGAAATTAAAAAAGGAGCTATTTTACGTATTAAATCGGGTGAAAAAATTCCGGTGGATGGAAAAGTTCTTGAAGGAACCTCAAGTGTTGATGAAAGTATGATTTCTGGTGAACCTATGCCTGTTCACAAAGAAAAAGGCGATTCTTTAACTTCAGGAACGCTGAATCAAAATGGTTCTATGCTGATGGAAGCTGAAAAAGTGGGTGATGAAACCGTTTTAGCTCATATTATTAAAATGGTTCATGAAGCGAGTCGCTCGAAAGCTCCAATTCAGAAAATGGTAGATAAAGTTTCGAGTGTCTTTGTACCTGTCGTAATTGCAATCTCTGTTCTAACTTTTGTTTTATGGTTTATTTTCGGCGGCGAAAACCGAATCGCATACGCAATTACAAACGCCATTGCCGTGTTAATCGTAGCTTGTCCGTGTGCTTTAGGTTTAGCAACACCAATGAGTTTAATTGTCGGAATTGGAAAAGGAGCAAAAAATGGAATTTTGATTAAAAATGCAGAAGCTCTTGAAGAAATGAACAAAGTTGATACATTGATTACTGATAAAACGGGAACATTAACGGAAGGAAAACCAAGCGTAAAAGCGGTTTTTGCATGTGGAAATTCCAACCAAAATGAAGTTCTACAAATTGCAGCATCATTGAATGCTCATTCGGATCACCCTTTATCGAAAGCGGTTTCCAAGAAAGTAGAAGAAAATCGTATCGAAGGTCTTGTTGTTGATCAGTTTGAAAACATCACAGGAAACGGCGTTAGTGGATTCATTAACAATACTAAATATTTCCTTGGAAACGATCGTTTGATGAAGACTCAAAACCTTGCTTTTTCACCTCAAATCGAAGCTGAATTGACGAAACCCGAATTTGTTGGAAAAACCATTTCATTCTTAGCCAATGAAAAAGAGATTATCGGAGTCATTAGTTTTGAAGATCAATTGAAAGCGACTTCAAAAGAAGCTATCGATTTCTTACATAAAAAAGGCGTAAAAGTAATCATGATGACGGGAGATAACGAAGTTTCCGCAAAAGCCGTTGCTAAAAGCTTAAACATTGACGAATACAAAGCCTCTTGTCTGCCAGAAGATAAAATGAATGCCATTAAAAATCTTCAGAATGAAGGGAAAGTGGTTACCATGACGGGAGACGGAATTAATGATGCTCCAGCTTTGGCGCAATCCAATGTCGGAATTGCGATGGGTACAGGAAGTGATGCCGCGATTGAAAGCTCTGAAATCACCTTGATTAAAGGCAATATTTTAGGAATCGCAAAAGCGAAAATCCTTAGTGAGAAATTATTGCGAAACATCAAAGAAAATCTATTTTTTGCGTTCATTTACAACGTAATTGGAATTCCAATTGCAGCGGGAGTTTTATACAGCACGTTTGGAATTTTATTAAGTCCGATGATTGCGGCGGCAGCAATGAGTTTAAGTTCGGTTTCGGTGATTTTAAATTCACTTCGATTAAATTCGGCCAAATTGGATTTAGATGCTTAATTTTAAGGCATAATCAGATTTTAAATGAAGAAATTAGTCGTGTTAAGTGGTGCCGGAATCTCTGCAGAAAGTGGAATTAGCACCTTTCGAGATAGCAATGGTTTATGGGAAAACCATCGAATTGAAGATGTTGCGAGTCCCGAAGGTTTTCAAAGAAATCCGCAATTGGTTTTGGATTTTTATAATGCTAGACGAAGACAACTAAATGATGTTGAACCAAATTTAGCGCATCAAATCATTTCCGAGCTTGAAAAAGACTTTCAAGTTACTGTTATTACTCAAAATGTGGATGATTTGCACGAAAGAGCTGGCTCGACGAATGTCGTTCATCTACATGGCGAATTAAGAAAAGTTCGCCCTCATAATCAAGATGAACCTGTTATTCCTTGGACTGAAGATTTGAATTTAGGAGATGTTGATGATAATGGAAATCAACTTCGCCCACATATTGTTTGGTTTGGCGAAATGGTTCCCAAAATGGATGAAGCGATAGAACAAGTTGCTGACGCCGATATTTTATTGGTTATTGGAACCTCGTTACAAGTTTATCCTGCGGCAGGACTTTTAAATTATGCTTCCGATTCATGTGAGTTGTTTGTGATTGACCCACATTTAGAAAACACCTATACGGACGATTCTCGCTTTTTTAAGTTGAGTGCAACCGAAGGAATGAAAAAACTTAAAGAGTTACTTTCAAAATAAGCGAAAAGATATTAAATCCTATAAAAACACAAATCATTCAGTTTTGGCTGAATGATTTGTCTGGTTTTCAGGTTTTAGTTTTATAAATTCATCATTTGTGTTGAACTTGTTTTAAGAGTTCGTTTACATTTTCAATACAAATTTGATCTTTTTGCCTTCACCAAAAAAGAGGAAAAACACCCTTTTTAGCACATGTTGTGCTTCACGGCAAAAAGGACTAAGCCTACTCTACTTTTTACGTCCAATTTCACAAAAACGGAATCACGATATCCATCAATGGTTTTTGGACTTAAATTCATGCGATCTGCGATTTCTTTATACGTTAATTCAGAACATGCAAAACGAATAAATTCAATTTCACGATCTTTTAACTCAGCAATTAATTTGTCCGAAGAAATCTCTTCTGTTCTAAGTTTTAATAAGGTTTGTGTAACAATATCGGTATAAAAAATCCCTTTACTATGAACCATTTCAATGGCTTCAAAAAGGATTTCTGGCGACATATCTTTTAGCAAATATCCTTTAGCTCCAGCCTTTAACATTTTAATAATGGTCGTTTCTTGATCTTCCATTGTCAATGCAATTACCTTAATATCTGGATGCGTTTTGGAAAGTGCGGCGGTGGCTTCAATGCCATTCTTAAAAGGCATATTGATATCCATAAGAACGATTTCTGGCTTAATTTCAGCCTTTTCAATCTCTTCTAAAAGATTTTCTCCATTATTTGCATTAATTAACACCTCTAATTTTTCATTAGAGGAAATCATATTTTCAATGGCTTTCGACACCAATTTATGATCGTCGGCTATGGCAATTTTAATTGTTTCCATGTGATTCTTCCGTAAGTTTTGGATAAATAATTACATTTTCAGTTCCCGAACCTTCGGCAGAACTTGTGGTTATCTGCGCATTAATTAAATGCATACGATTCTGAATATTGTTTAGTCCCGATCCATTCTTCTTCGATTCCATATCATAACCTTTTCCATAGTCTTTGATAAAAACTTCGAGTTTTGATGGCAAATCCTTGATGTATAAATCGATTCTTCGCGCTCGCGAATGTTTTAAAGAATTGTTCAAAAGCTCCTGAATTACTCGAAAAAGAATCAAAGAATGTTTAGGGTCCAAGATGATTTCTTCATGTGGATGTTGAAACTCAATTTTTACTTGATCAAGTTTATTGATACGGTTTACTTCCAATTGAAGCGACTCAACCAAGCCAAAGCTTTCTACATTTTCCGAAATAAAAATTTTTGATAAATTCCGAATATCCTGAATACATTCTCCAATAATCTCATTAATCTCGTTTAAATCTTGATGAAGATTAGATTCGGATTTACTCATTAACTGACTATTCAGCATTTTGGCTACCGATAATTTTTGGCCTAAATCATCATGTAATTCACGACCAATATTCGACAAGGTTTGCTCTTGAACTTCCCTTGCTGTGCTTAAAATCTCTTTATCAAATTTACTTTTCTGAGCAACTTTTGACAAAAGTAATTGCGACTTCTTTTTAATGAAAAAAAGATAAACCAAGACAAACATTAACACGACCATAAAAAAGATTATGGTAGAGTAAATGATTAAAATTTCAACGTTTCCGAAAGCCATTAAGCATCTATTTTTTTCGTCACAAAAAGTCCAATAATCATTGTTGAGTAACCAATTATATTGATTGACAACAAGATTCCTCTAAAAATCCTTATATCCATTGCATCTTGCGCAACACTACTTATGAGTAATAAAGGTAACAAACAGATATAAATAATAAATAAACCAACCGTAATCCAAAAAGGATAATAGGTTGTAATACTTAGAATTTTTTCCGTTTGAAATGTTTCATAGAGAAAAATCCCGAAGGTTGCCAACAATAATATACACTCAATAAAATAAGTGAAATTGGGGAATACCTTAAAAAAATTGGGCACAAAAAGAATTGATAAAAAATAATTCAGTAAAAATAATAACAATACAATGCCTTGTAATTTTTTAGCCAAAGGAGTCTCAAATAATTGATAGTAATAGTAAAATAGAAAGAAAAAGGCGAAGAGAAAAATACCTATTGTAAAAATAAAAACCGAGTCTTTATGTAATACAATACTAATATAACTAGAAATCATTTCAGTTATGACGATAAATACAAGGGAAATAATAAAAAAAACAATTTCCTTACCAAATTTTTTTCTAAAATGTATGACGCCAATTAATAAGAGAATCTCCATTAAGTTGACCAATAAACCCCATTCTATTGACATTATTTCATTTAAATTTATCTAGGAGGACAAAGGGTTCCAAAATTTAATCCTGGTACATCTCCCATTCCATCATCGTCTCCTCCCGCTTGTGCTTTTGCAACGTTAATATTTTCTACCGGTTTTAAATAAGAGGTTTGATATCCTTTGTAGATTTCTTCTTGTCTACGATCAATAATTTGATCTTTTGGGTATTGTCCCATCACAACTTTAATTCCTGGATTTTTAATTCCTTTTTTGGCAGCTTCTGCCTTGACAAAGGCAATATAACCTTCTAAAACTTCCAAATCGTAATACACTTCTTTGGAATCTGGTTCTTTTCGAGTTGCATTAATTAATTTGTAGTTTCCGTTTTCATATTCTGTAGACAAAATTTTAGCTAATTTTCGATCAATTAGATGTTCTTTATAAGCTGCTGAAACTACTGATTTTTCTTCACTTTGTGGTTTTTTTTCTGCTTTTGCACATGAAATAACAGCACAAGACAACAATGCTACACTCAACATTGATTTTACATGGATTTTTGCATTCATAGTATTTGTTTTTATAGTTAGTTTTTATCAAATTTAACATATATTTGAAAAGATGAATAGGGATTTTCACCCTTTTTATTGTTTTTGAAAAAATTATAGGTTTATGTCACAAGATTTAATTGAAAATTATCATCAGATAAAAAATCAATTACCCGCTAACGTTCAATTAGTTGCTGTTTCTAAAACGCATCCCGCCGAAGCTGTAAAAGTCGTTTACGATGCTGGACAACGTGTTTTTGGCGAGAATAAAGTTCAGGAAATGGTTGAAAAGTATGAACTACTTCCTAAAGATATTCAATGGCATTTGATTGGGCATTTACAAACGAATAAAGTAAAATACATTGCGCCCTTTGTAAGTGTGATCCAAAGTGTTGATTCGGAAAAACTTTTGCGTGAAATAGATAAACATGCAGAGAAAAATCAACGAAAAATAAGCGTTCTTTTACAAGTAAAAATCGCGGAAGAAGATTCGAAAACAGGATTGGAAGTTTCAGAAACTAAAGAATTATTTCTAAACTATCTAAAAGGCGAATTTCAAAACGTTGAAATTATAGGTTTGATGGGAATGGCGACATTCACCGATGATCAAGAGCAAGTGAAAAGAGAATTTCAATTCTTAAAACGACTTTTTGATCAGCTTTCCATTCAGAAAAAATTAGACGTTCTTTCCATGGGAATGAGTGATGACTTTCCTTTAGCAATCGAATGCGGTGCCAATTCTGTCAGAGTCGGTTCTGCCATTTTTGGTCAACGTAACTATCAAAACCTCTAAAACACAGTTAGGAACAATTTTTGCTGCTTCATAGCAACATTGAAAATAATACTATCCCAATACATATTATGCAGAAAATACTGATTGTAGAAGACGAAAAAGCAATTTCAGGAGTCTTACACAGCATCTTAAGTGATGAACTTCCCGATTACGAATTCATCATTGCCGAAGATGGTTTAGAAGGCTATAAAAATATAGAAAAAGACGATTTTAGTTTGGTTATTTCAGACATTAAAATGCCAAAACTTTCAGGAACCGAGTTATTGAAGCAAAGTTTAGCTTTAAAACCAGATCAAACGTTTGTGATGATTTCTGGTCATGCAGATATTGATACGGCAGTTGATTGTCTTAAAGAAGGTGCTTACGACTTTATTTCGAAACCAATTGATATTAATCGATTGATTACAAGTGTGAAAAACGCTTTAGATAAAGGAAATCTTCGAAGTGAAAACAAAAACCTACAATCTGAAAACAAGAATCTGAAGAAGAAAGTCAACAAGAAGTATCAAATGATTGGAGAGAGCCCAGCGCTTAAGAAAATCCAAGATATGATTGATAAAGTGGCGGTTTCAGATGCTCGAGTGTTGATTACAGGACCAAACGGAGCCGGAAAAGAATTGGTTGCTCATGCAATTCATGCGCAAAGTGAGCGATCTAAAGGTCCAATGGTTGAAGTAAACTGTGCGGCTATTCCTTCAGAATTAATTGAATCTGAATTATTCGGACACGTTAAGGGTTCTTTTACAGGAGCGATTAAAGATAAGTCTGGAAAATTTGAATTAGCTAATAACGGGACAATTTTCTTGGACGAAATTGGTGATATGAGCCTTATTGCCCAAGCAAAAGTTCTTAGAGCATTACAAGAAAGTAAAGTTTCGCCAGTTGGTAGCGATAAAGAAATCCGAGTAGATGTACGTGTGGTAGCGGCTACGAATAAGGATATGAAAAAGGAAATCGACGAAGGACGTTTCCGTGAGGATTTGTACCACAGACTTTCGGTAATTGAAATTTATGTTCCACCATTGGATGATCGTAAAGAGGATATTCCATTGCTTGTTGAGCATTTCTCAAAGTTAATTGCAGATGAGCAAGGAACGGCAATGAAACAGTTTGATGCTGCTGCAATAAAAGCACTTCAAGCCTTTTCTTGGACGGGAAATATCCGTGAACTTAGAAACGTTGTTGAACGTTTAATTATTTTGGGAAGTTCTCCCGTATCTGCAGAGGATGTTGCAAATTTTGTAAGAAAATAATAGTAACATAACATACTAAATGGAAAGTTTGCGGTAATTTTGCCGCAAACTTTCTTTTTTGAAAGATTGAAACATTTTATATGGCATTTTTAGACCCCGAATACACCAAACGAACCTTAACTTTAGCTGCACCAGTAATGCTTACCCAATTAGGGCAAGTATCAGTAAACTTATTTGATAACATTATTGTCGGAAAACTTTTAGGTCCTGATGCTTTGGCTTCTGTTTCCCTTGGAAATGGTGTGTTTTTTAGTGTTTTCATTTTTGGATTGGGAATGTCGCTTGCGATTCCGCCATTGGTTTCGGAGGCTAATTCTCAGAATGACAAAAAACAAATCAACAGTATTTTTCGTCACGGTTTTGTGATTAATATGACGGTGGGCTTTTTATTGATGTTGTTGCTTTTAGCTGCAATGCCTTTGTTGAATCACATGAATCAACCCAAAGAAATTATTCCCGATACGATTACATACTTAACGATTATGGCGTTTAGTATTATTCCGTTTATGGGATTTCAAACGCTCCGGGAAGTTTCGGAAGGTCTATCCTACACGATTGGCGTCACCAAAGCGACCATCATTGCAAACATTATTAATATTGTTTTAAACTATATTTTAATTCAAGGATTATTTGGTTTTCCGAAAATGGGCGTTGCAGGATCAGCCTGGGCAACCTTTATTGCTCGAGTTTTCATGGTTGTATTTCTATTTTTAGTCATGCAAAAAGAAGCCAAAACAAAAGAATATCTCAAGAATTTTAGTCTGAAAATCAGTTTGTTTTCCAAAGCATTATTCAACAAAATGATTAAAATTGGAGTTCCCACTTCCCTACAAATGTTTTTTGAAGTAACGGCTTTTGCAGCAGCGGCTTTCATTTGTGGTTTGGTCAGCGCCAAAGACATTTCATCGCATCAAATTGCATTAAGTATGGCATCTTTTACCTTTAATTTATGTATTGGATTAGGTGTTGCATCAACGGTTTTAATTGGAAATAAAATGGGCGAACGTAATTTTGTAGAGCTCCGAAAAGTGGGGGTAAACAATATTAAAATTGTTTTTATTGGGATGATATTCGCGGGACTTATTTTTATCGTTGCACGGAATATTCTGCCCACTTTCTTTACGGATTCTTCTGAAGTTCATGTTATTGAATTGGCTTCTCAATTATTGATTATTGCGGCTTTATTTCAACTTTCAGATGGAATCCAAGTGGTTACTTTAGGATGTTTACGTGGCATTCAAGATGTGAAAATCCCGAGTGTAATCACGTTTATCGCATATTGGATTATTACTATTCCCCTAGGATATTACTTATGTTATATCCAAGGATTGGGCGCGATTGGAATGTGGATTGGTTTAGGTATTGGACTTTCCATTTCTGCCGTTTTATTGGTAAAACGTTTCCATGATTTAACCAAACGACGAATCGAAAATTCAGAAAAATACACATAAAAAAAAAGCAGAAGTTTGACTTCTGCTTTTTGTTTTTATAGTGAATTCATTTAAAGTTTGAATTCTAATTTAACATTAAAAAATCGACCTGTTAATCGAACTGGAACAGCATAAACGGCATCCGAACTCACATCCGAAATCCATTGATTGGCAACGGTATTATTAATGTTAAAGGCATTAAATATTTGAACTCCCAACGTCAATTCTTTAAAATTACCCCAAAAATTCCCATGCGCTTTATGCTCGTCTTGATCAATAAAAACTTTGGACATTCCAATATCAACACGTTTATACGACGGCAAACGTTTTTGATAATTATAATGTGCTGTAAAATCAGGTTGCAGCGTCAAAGGATCAATAGTAATCGGTGTTCCCGTTGGTAATCCACTTGCATAAACCAAAGTTAAATTCACCTTCATACTAGGAAATTTCGGCATGTAATCTTGATAAAACATCGATAATCTCAAGCGCTGATCGGTAGGTCTAGGAATATTTCCTAATTTGTTGATATTCTCGTAAACGCGAGCATAACTTGCACTTATCCAAGAATCAACGCCAGGAACGAACTGTCCGAATAATCTTGTGTCAATTCCGTAGGCATATCCTTCTGCATTATTTTCGCCCGAGTACCGAACACGTACATTATCCATATAATACGGAATCAAACGATCCATTTTCTTGTAATACGCCTCCGTAGTTAATTTAAACGGACGATCAGCCATTTCAAATTCATAATCGTTTCCTAAAATCAGCTGATACGAACGTTGCGCTTTGATATTCGAATTAAAATCCCCCGAAAGATCTTTTATTTCTTTATAAAATGGAGCTTGATAATACACGCCCCCCGCAATTCTAAAAAGCATATCGGCATTCCAATCTGGTTTTAACGCAAATTGAACTCGTGGACTCACCAAAGTTTCATCATTAAAGTCCCAATGCTGCGCGCGAACTCCCGCGTTTAAAAATGCTTTTGAACTTCCCCAGAAAAACTTCTTAGAAAACTGTGCATAGGCTGATATTCGAGTAGGGTTAATTTTATTTGCTCCTGAAACATGGTATTTCAAACTCAAATCTGAAGGATCTAACGCACCAGGCAAAACAAAATCTTTTGGCGTGCTGTAGCCCATGGAATCTATTAATTGCCATTCATTGGTTAAATCACTTAAGCTTTCCTTTTCAAACTTTGCTCCTACTTCAATATCGGTATTTACATCTGGTGAAAAACGGGCACGAAGTTGTGATCCGTAGGTTTTTACCATTAAATCATTACGAGCATGATCGATTTGTCCACCTGCATCGTAATTCGGAATTGGATCACCTGATTGCGGATCAAATTTTTGAATTAAATACGCCGAAGCAATCGAATAATATTCTCTTTCTCTATTTTGATAGGCGAAATTGTCCAAGCTAAAACTCCATTTTTCATTCGGTTTGAAGTGAACTGACGCCGTACCCATCATATTTCGGTACTTATCATCTTCCTTACCATCATAAAAAACACTTACACGAATCGGCTGTTGTAAACTTCCAAAATCAATGTCTTTTTGCTTCGGAATCATCTCATAATCGTTCTTCGAGTAAATTCCTAAAAACGAAACTTTCCATTTATCGTTGATTTGATAATTAATAAACGATTGGAAATCCATATATCGAGGATTGAAATCGGTATCTTCATTCATTGTATTTAGAATGAGATTCGTGTTTCGATACCGTCCCGAAATCATTGCTGATAATTTCTGATTTTTCGTTGCAAAACCAGTCGATAAACGTCCGCCAATTAAACTCGCTTCACCAGCCAATTCAAATTTAGTCGGTTGCTTGTAGTAAATATTAAGTGCCGAAGCCATTTTATCGCCGTATCGAGCTTCAAAACCACCAGCCGAAAAATTCACCACCGAAACCATATCTGGATTGATGATACTTAAACCTTCTTGCTGCGAATTTCGAATTAAAAACGGGCGATACAACTCAATATCATTGATGTAAATTAGATTTTCATCGTAGTTTCCGCCACGAACCATGTATTGCGAAGAAAGTTCTGTGTTGGAATTTACAGAAGGAAGTGATTTTAACAAACCTTCTACACCGCCAGAAATGGAAGCTACTTGCTGCGCATCTTTAGCGGATATCTTAACCGTCGTAAGATCATTTGATTTAAATGCATTCGTCTTTTTTTGAAAAACGACTTCCTGAATATTATGAACTTTCGTACTATCCTTTTGCGCATAAAATGCGATGGGAAGCGATGCGAGAACTAAAAAGCTAATTTTTTTCAATGCGGAAAAAATAAAATATTAAATAATGGCTTCCCTAACACGGGTTAGTTTTTCTAAAAGTGGCTCTAGCAAATCCAAACGTAGCATATTCGCTCCATCCGATTTCGCATGTGCTGGATCAGGATGCGTTTCGATGAAAAGTCCATCCGCTCCAACTGCAATTCCTGCTTTTGCGATGGTTTCAATAAGTTCAGGACGCCCACCTGTAACGCCAGAACTTTGGTTAGGTTGCTGCAAAGAATGCGTGATATCCAAAATCACAGGAGCGTAATTTTGCATTACAGGAATTCCTCTAAAATCCACGACTAAATCTGTATATCCAAACGAATTTCCACGTTCGATAATTCCTACTTTATCATTACCTGAATCGATCACTTTTTGAACTGCAAACTGCATGGATTCTGGAGAAAGAAATTGCCCTTTTTTTAAGGTTACTGTTTTCCCTGTTTTAGCAGCCGCGATTAACAAATCAGTTTGACGAACTAGAAAAGCTGGAATTTGCAAAACGTCAACATATTCAGCCGCCAAAGCTGCATGTTCATTTTCGTGAATATCCGTCGTCGTTGGAATATTGTATTTTTCACCAACAGCCTTGATAATTTCTAAAGCTTTTACATCTCCAATTCCTGTAAAAGAATCAACGCGAGAACGATTTGCCTTTTTGAACGATCCTTTAAAAATGTACGGAATATTGAACTGATTGGACAAAGCCACTACTTTTTCGGCAACTTCAAAAGGCGTTTCTTCATTTTCAATAGCGCAAGGACCAGCGATTAAGAAAAAATTCTTAGAATCGCGATGATGTATTTTATCTACATTTAATAGCATTTTATTGTACTTTTTGTTGTTTAATATTATTTTCGATTGACTCTATATGTTTGACATACTGATCAGTTCCAATCTCTTTTCTATAGTTTGCAATCCATTTTTCGGCGTTTTGAAAGTCTTTTGAATTATAATAAAACAAAGTTTGATTGATGATTGACTCACTCATATAGTTTTTGTTTTTAAAGTTTGAAAAATTATTCTTCAAATAATCACCAGCTTCCGACGTTTTATTCTGATGAAGCAACGAATAATGTTTTTCTTTAACTAACAACTCATTCTTGAAGCCGTTACTTTCTGCTTCCGTTATAATTTTTTCTGCCTCTGCAAATTTATCCAAAGCATTGTAAGAAAACGCTAACTCAAAATAAAATTTTTCTGATTTATAGTTTTCATTTTTAAGCTTTAATAACCCTGTTAAAGCCGTTTCATAAAGTCCTGCTCCATTTGCAAAGCTTAATTTATCTACTAAAAGTTCTCTTGCCGGTTTTGATGATTTGTAATTTTTCAAAAAAGAAGCAACTTCAGGCAATTTCCATTCTGCAACTCTATTTTGTGGAACAACGGCTACTTTAGCACCCAAATTTTCCCAACGAACTAAAGTAATTCCATTTGAATCTGCTAATGATACCGTTTTAGTTTCTGGAGAATACATTCCCAATAAGCGAAATGAAAAACCAGCAGAATCATCAAAATACGCTAGACCAACAAACGCTTCTGCGCTAGACTTATTGGAACTTAGCATGATATACTGATTCTCGGCTTCAAAAAAAGTCTTATCGAAAGCAAGATCTTTAGGTAGTTCAACCTGTGCAAATACACCTATTTGAAAGCTCAGAAAAAGAAATAATAGAATTTTTTTCATAATTTATGCTTGTAGTTTTTTTAAGATTTTTTCAAATGTATTTGCATTCCTAGACGTAATTTTATCTTTTAGATTTTTTCGACCTAATATTTTTCCAAAAGAAGAATTTAACGTATCACCTTTTTTCATTTTCCAATAAAACGTAGAATTGATAATTTTAGCTTCCTCTTCTTCCGCTTTTTTTGACTTTTCAAATTCATCCATCAAAACATCTTCAATTCCAGAACTCGTTACAAATACATATTGATGGAAATCATCCTTCTTTTCGAACGGGAAATTAGCAACAATTTTTGAAATTTCCGATGCATCTTTTATAAAAAGAAAAGCTTCGTAAATGAAGGCTTTTGACATCGCATTTTCTAAAGACGTTTTTAACTCGGAAACGCTTTTGTTGGATTGAAAAAGTATATTTCCACTAGCCAAAACCGAAGATACATTCTCAACACCTGCTTTTGAAAAAACATTGCAAACATCCACCATTTTCATGGTCGTTCCGTTGACATTTACGCCACGTAAAAACGCACAATATTTAGCGGATTCGTTCATTGATCGATTTCGTATTTCAATTTCTAATACAAAGATAAGGTGAAAAAATTGCAAAAAAAAACGGACCGAAGTCCGCTTTAATTTATGTATTTCTTATTGAGTTGCTTTCATGACTTGCGTCGTAATTTGATCCATTTTTTCCGTTTCGTATGTGGAATCAAATGGCTTCATTACTTCAAACAAATACTGATAGAAAGGCGCAATTTTTTGAACATTTTCCGACTCAATTAATGCTTTTTCTTTCCCCATTGCTTCAAGATTCTTGATAAACTCATTATACCGTTTATCAATAGGCTCAATCGAAGAAACGATGTACTGATATGCTTTATCTTTTTGACCTAGCTTTGTATATGCTTCTGCAACAGAACTTACAATTAATGAATATTCAAAAGGTTTTGAACGTAATAGTCTTCCTGCAAAACGTTGTTCGTCTTTTGAAAGACTGCTATAATAATCGTATTCTCTAAAAGTTCCTTTTTTAAGATCTTCCGCAAGTTTCAAACCTTTCTGTTCTTGTCCTGCAATGATATATCCGTACACCATAGAACTTAATGAACGAGCATCATCGTATTTCGCAATAGGAATTTCACGACTTGCAAGGTCTAGTAATTCTACGGCTTTTCCTTTTTGACCACTCAATGCCAAGGCATCTGCAGCCCGACTTACAGAACTTCTGTAGCTCACAATATTCTGAGTACACGTCTCATCAAAGTGAACATTCAAATCTTTGAAATTACCCCAACGATAATTCTTCACAATTCGATATAAATCTTCACCATCAACACGTCCCATTTCACCACTTTCCTTTTCTTTAGTTTCAATAGGAACTAGTCGATAACTAAATCCATCAAACTGCAAATAATCGTTTAGATAGAAGATATTTTCGTCATCATAAACACCACCAGAAGAGAAATTAATAGGACGTTTCCAATCGAAATTGGCCAAAATATCCATTAATATCAAATTGTTTTTAAACATACTTTGTCTTCTGTAATCGATCGTAATATGATCTACAGCAAGATTTGCATCTTTAGCTTTGATAATTCCTGACTGAATAGCATTAGCTTTGTTTACAGGAATCACAAGTTTACTTGTTGGTAAGAAGTTAAAACGCTCGTATTTGTCTTCACCAAAAAGCATTTTAAGAATATCATCTTTTTCTGTAGATTTAATTTTCAAGAAATTTACAGCGTCCTTGATAGACATGGAATCTTGAGTTAAATACTTTCTGAACGATGAAAACGAGTTTTCTGGTAATCCTCTTTCTTTTAAAGATCCAAAAAGACCTTCCCAATCGGATTTTTTGAAAACATACACCTGATCATTGGTTCCATCACGGTAATCTTTATGTTCAAGTATAGACGGAACTGGAGGACCAGAATACGTTTGTCTCTTAATTTGATCAATATACCAAGGTGTTGATGCTAGTGTAAAATTCACCACTTTAACATCATCTCTAAAGTTTTCCGTTTCTTGAATTGCCCAAACTGGATACGTGTCATTATCTCCGTAAACAAACAAAATATTGTTTTTGTTCAATGATTTTAATACCGAATATGAGTAATCATACGCCGCATAACGCTTACTACGATCATGAGCATTGTAATTTTGGAAGCCCATCATCAAAGGAACAACCAATAAAGCGACTCCTCCAATTAATACCGCTGTACTTTTCTTCACTTTTGAATAGAGAAAATATAAAACAGCGCCCGCTCCTAAACCAATCCAAATCGCAAAGGCAAAGAAGGAACCCACCATCGCGTAATCTCGTTCCCGAGGTTCAAATGGCTTCACTCCCGTATAAAATATAATTCCGACGCTGGTAATAATGAACAACGATAAAATCGCGTAGAATCGTCCGAAATCTCTATTCGCTTGGAAATACAATCCGATTAAACCTAAGATTAATGGTAAAAAGAAAAACTTCACCGTACTTTCATTAGAATACATTGCCGGCATATCTTTTTGATTTCCCCACAATGCGTTGTCGATGAACGAAATTCCAGAAATCCAATTTCCACGCGTGTTTTCGTTTTGTCCTTCTAAATCATTTTGTCTTCCAACGAAGTTCCACATCAAATAACGAACGAAATAATATCCGTTTTGGAAGGTGATGAAATAATCTAAATTCTGAGCAAATGAAGGTCTCTGAACATTGATTAAATCGTATTTTTTAGCTTCTAAATAATCATCAATGGTAATTGATTTGTCTTCGTACTTTTTACGAAGTTGATCAAAAACTTCTTGCGCTTGAGGATTATCTGCAAGTTCTGTATTTCCATAGTTGAACGTAAAATCTGGAGGTCCATACATGGAAATATAATTCGCCATGACTTGTTTGTCCTCGTTGAACATTCTTGGCATAAAGCTTACATGCGCTTGGTTATACACATAACTGAAACGCTCTCCTACTTTACGATATTCACCCGTTTGCTCATCTTTTTCGTAGATATCACCAAATTTTAGAAGACCACCATCTTTTTGAGTTTTATAACTTCCATCTGCATTTCTTTCGATACCATTGTTATCCAAATGCGCAGTATAGTTTTGTCCGTACGTTGTTGGCCAATCACCGTATTGTTCACGGTTATAGTAATCCAACATACCAATGGCGTTATCTGGATTATTTAAGTTCATTGGTGGATTTGCATTGGCACGAATTGGAATTACCAACCAACAAGAGAAACCAATCATCATAAAAATCAAAGACAAAGCAATTGTCTGGTAGATTCTTTTTCCTGTTTTTCTAGCTCTTTTTAATCCAAAATAACATACCGCTAAAAGGATTAGGAAAGCTAAAATAGTTCCTGAGTTAAATGGTAAACCAACACCATTAACGGCAAATATTTCTAATTTCCCGAATAATGACATGATTAATGGGAAAATGAATTTGAAAACTAATGCTAAAATCAACAACGTAACGAGATTCGCATAAATGAAAGACTTCCAAGAAAATTCGTAATTCTTGGTGTAGAAAATCAAACAAACTGCTGGAATCGCCAACATACACATCATGTGAACACCGACAGATAATCCAACTAGGAAGAAGATTAAGATAATCCAACGCTCATTATGTTCCGTATGGAATTCATCTTCGTATTTTGTAATTAACCAAACTAAAAGTCCAATAAACATCGTAGCCATCGAATATACTTCTCCTTCGACTGCTGAATACCAGAACGTATCCGAAAATGTAAAACACAAAGCTCCAACAGCACCCGAGAAGAAAATAGCCCATTCGTCGGTTTTGGTTAAAGTTTCTTTAATGTTTCCGTAAATAGTTTTAACTAAATGCGTGATAATCCAGAACAAAAACAAAATGGTAAACGCGCTACACAAAGCAGATAGAGCATTAATGATCAATCCATATTTTTGTCCATCTCCAAAAGCGAGCATTGCTGCAACCGCACCAACGAGTTGAAATAAAGCTGCACCAGGAGCGTGAGTTACTTCTAGTTTTACAGCAGAAGAAATGTATTCTCCAGTATCCCAAAAACTAAAATTGTGCTCAATGGTGGAGAGATAAACAATAAATGAAATCGCAAAAATCACCCATCCTAAGATCGTATTCCACTTCTTGAATGTCCAGTCTTTCATAAATTTAAAACTTTTGAGGCCAAAAATAATACTTTATAATCAGTTTATCGGCGTTTTATGAAAAATTTGATACGGAAAAATTGGTTCGGATTGAAACGAACATAATTGTTGATATAAATCGTTGCATATTGAATTAATTATGAATAGTTACAGATAAAAGTAAAAATTTTCATACTTTTGCAGTCGTTTTAAGAGTTAGTAATAAAGATGAAGAATGTTTACAATAATATTCTTGGATTAATTGGTAATACGCCTTTAGTAAAGCTAAATTCAGTTACCAAATCCATTCCCGCAGAGGTGTATGCCAAGCTGGAATGTTTTAATCCAGGGCATTCAACAAAAGACAGAATCGCACTTCACATTATAGAGAATGCCGAGAAAAAAGGCCTTCTTAACCCCAATTCTATTATCGTAGAAACGACTTCAGGAAACACTGGGTTTTCTATTGCCATGGTTTCTATTTTAAAAGGATATCAGTGTATTTTAGCCGTAAGTGACAAGACCAAACCAGAAAAAATCTCCTATTTGAAAGCTTTAGGAGCTAAAGTTTATGTTTGTCCAGCGTCAGTTCCAGCAGATGATCCAAGATCATACTATGAAGTAGCAAAAAAAATCGCTTCCGAAACTCCGAATTCTATTTACATCAACCAATATTTTAACGAATTAAATATTGATGCGCATTATCAAACGACAGGTCCTGAAATTTGGGATCAAACGGAAGGTAAAGTGACGCATTTATTTGCTTGTACGGGAACAGGTGGAACGTTATCAGGATCAGCAAAATTCTTAAAGGAGAAAAATCCAGATATTAAAATCATCGGTGTTGATGCAGATGGTTCTATTTTGAAAGGCTATTTTGATACAGGAAAAATCAATGAAGAAGACATTCATTCCTATCAAATTGAAGGAATGGGAAAAAATCTTATTCCTGCAGCGTTATTATTTGATCAAATCGATGAATTTGTTCGTGTAAATGATGAAGACGCGGCTTATAGAACTCGCGAAATCGCTTTGAAAGAAGGAATTTTAGGAGGTTATACTACTGGAGCAGTAACACAAGGATTACTTCAATACGCTGCCGAGAATCCTTTTAAAAAGGATGATGTTGTCGTTCTAATTTATCCAGATCATGGTTCTCGTTATATGACCAAAGTCTATAGCGATGAATGGATGTCGGAACAAGGTTTCACCGAAGGTGAACACAGCAAATATGACGACGCTATTTATGTAGAATATTGCAAACAATAAATCAAACTCTTTAACCTCCTGAAAATTATCAGGAGGTTTCTGTTTTAAGGTAAATTTAATTACCTTTGCAACCTAATTAACAATTATTTAAACAACTCAACAATACAATGGTAGATATTTTTGACAGAATCAAGCAAAATCCTGGACCATTAGGGCAATTTGCTGATTACGGTGAAGGTTATTTTATTTTCCCAAGATTAGAAGGACCTATCGGACCGAGAATGATTTTTCAAGGTAAGGAAGTAATCTTCTGGAGTGCTAATGATTATTTAGGACTTTGTAACCATCCCGAAGTAAAAAAAGCAGATGCGGATGCCGCTGCAGAATACGGAATGTTCTACCCTATGGGAGCTCGTGCAATGTCTGGTGAAACAGATCAGCACCTTCAATTAGAAAAAGAATTGGCAGAGTTTGTTGAAAAAGATGCAGCGTATTTATTGAATTTTGGTTACCAAGGAATGACATCAACGATTGATGCTTTGGTTAGCCGTCATGATGTAATCGTTTATGATGTAGATTCTCACGCTTGTATCGTAGATGGTGTTAGAATGCACATGGGTAAAAGTTTTACTTACCGTCATAATGATATCGCTAGTTTAGAGAAAAACCTTCAGAGAGCGACGAAAGTTGCTGAAGAAAACGGAGGTGGAATTTTAGTGATTACTGAAGGGGTTTTCGGAATGAGAGGCCAACAAGGAAAACTAAAAGAAATTTGCGAACTTAAAAGTAAGTACAACTTCAGATTACTAGTTGATGATGCTCATGGTTTCGGTACTCTAGGAAAAAGAGGTGCTGGAGCTGGTGAAGAGCAAGGTTGCCAAGATCAAATCGATGTATACTTCTCAACATTTGCGAAGTCTATGGCTGGTTTTGGAGCTTTCATCGCTGGAAATAAAGACATTATTCGTTATTTGAAATTCAACTTACGTTCTCAAATTTTTGCTAAATCTTTGACAATGCCAATGGTAATCGGAGGTTTGAAGAGATTGGAACTTCTAAGAAGTCGTCCAGAAATCAAAGCTAAATTGTGGGAGAATGTAAACAAACTGCAAAACGGATTGAAAGAAAGAGGTTTCAACCTTGGAGATACCAATACATGTGTTACACCAGTAATGATGCAAGGTTCGCCAGTTGAGGCTACCCTACTTGTAAAAGATCTTCGTGAAAATTTCGGAATCTTCACCTCGGTTGTAGTATATCCGGTAATTCCTAAAGGAATGATTTTGTTGAGATTAATTCCAACAGCGTCACACACTGATGCTGAAATCAACGAAACGCTAGCTGCTTTTGAAGCCATCCACGATAAGTTGGTAAACGGTTTCTACAAAGAAGCTGCAGAAAAGCTTTTAGCAGATCAAAATTTAGAATTTAAGCCTATTTAATAGGTTCACAATTCACACAATATAGAAAGGATGCGAAAATTTGCATCCTTTTTTTTGTAGTACTATTTGATGAAAAATATTCCTATTTTCGTGTTACTTAAATTAAAATCACAAATGAAAAATAAATTCACCTATTCTGTTTTCTGTTTTGTATTCCTTGGTATCAGCATTGCCGCTCAAAGTGTTAAACCTGAAGATACTGAAATATGGACTCCAGAACCACCAAAAGTAACTCCAGGAAATGTTGTCTATCAAAAACCACCTTCCGATGCATACATTCTTTTTGATGGAAAAAACCTGAACGAATGGGTTTCTAATAATGACAACAGCAAACCAGCAAATTGGATTGTGAACAAAGGGATTCTCACTGTGAATAAAAAAGCAGGAAATATTGAAACAAAGAAAAAGTTTTCGAATTATCAACTTCACTTAGAATGGATGATAGCTAAAAACATCTCTGAAAATGGGCAATTAAAAGGAAATAGTGGTGTTTTCCTAGCATCTCTAGGTAAGGGGGATCCTGGTTACGAATTGCAAATTTTGGATTCTTACACGAATAAAACGTACGTTAACGGAATGGCAGGAAGCATCTACAAGCAATTCCCGCCACTTTGCAATCCTATGCTACCTGCAGGCGAATGGCAAACCTATGATATTATTTGGACAGCACCTGTTTTTAACAATGATGGAATTGTAGTTAAAAAAGCACGAATTACAGTATATCTTAATGGTGTTTTAATTCAGAACAATGTTGAATTAGAAGGCCCTACACAATATATTGGTAAATCTTCATATGCAATTTCTCACGGTGCTTCTCCTATAAAATTGCAAGCTCACAATGATCCAAGTGAACCCATTAGCTTTCGAAATATTTGGATACGAGAATTATAATATTGATTTATTCTTATTATTTATCATTATAAATAAAAACTCCCTTCTAAATTTAGAAGGGAGTTTCATTTCAATAGTATTTGAAAAAATTAATTCTTCTTCGCCCACCAAAGTGGTGTTAATACGGCATCTTCACCATTTAGTAAAGAAACAGCCTGAGCATAACCTACAGGATCGCTATTTCTAAATGTACTAGGATATGGCAATCTTTGAGGGAAGTTTTTCACCGAATTTGTCATATAATTAGATGAATTAAGATTTGGTATGTTAGGTAAAGGTTGTTCTACAGCTGGATTTTCAAAGAATGGTAATCCTAACCTTCTATGATCATTCCAACCTTCAAGAGGCAACCAAGGTGTATTTGCAATAAATTTCTGAGTAATAATCTTAGTAAGCTTATCATTTTTTACACTACCGTTTTTATAAATTGTATTTACAGGATATTTTATTTGAGCCGTTCCCGCAACTTTTGTTCTTCCATCGACAAAATTCATGGTATGCGAAGCACCAGGTTCTGTCGTATGTGAATAGGCTGCAGAAGTACCGTTTCTATTAAACGTATTTGAAGCAATGTACGATCCATAAAATTGTCCAACCCCATTGTAATCAATACTTTCTTTTACACCTTTATTGTAAGCAGCTTCATCGGACATTGGTGTCGCCCACCCTCTTAAAGAAGCTTCAGCAATAAGTAAATAACTTTCCCAGCTACCAAAGAAAACTCTTTTTTGGGTACTGTTTCTGTATTTTTGAACCACAGAAGGCGTATATCCTGCTACACCTCGAGCTCCATTTCTACTGAGCTTAGCGCCCCAAGATCCGATGGTATAAGCATTCCATGAATTTTTCACATTTACTTTCTCTATGCTACCATCTGCATAAACGAAATTTCTAACGTACTCTGCATCCGTATATTTATACATAGAAGGATAATTTGCATTATTGGTATCACCTACCACAAAGAAATTTGCAAAAGCCCTTGGATCCATTTTATTTGGAATACCATCAAGCCAATACCCTGTTGAAGGATCATTAGTTAAAAGTGGAAGTTGGTCTGGAAAATAAAGTCCGATATAATCTTCTGCTTTAACATAAGGTTTCATTTCTGCTGAAACTTGATCAGCTGAATTTACTCCACCTAAACCTACATATAAGTTATTAAGTGTCGCCGAAATGATTTGAGAATTCCATCCACGAGACATAACTCCCGTTAAATCATCCCATCCATCTTTTTCTTGCACCGAAAAATTTTCGCTACTTGTTGAAATAAATTTATTAGTAGCTGCAGCTGCTTCAAATTCAGACTTAGCTTTAGCCGCATCAACTTCAGATAAACGCATTGCCAATCTCATTCGCATCGAGTTTGCATAACGAATCCATTTATCCCAATCGTATCCATACGCTGGATCTTCTTTTTTCAATTCTTCTGATCTTGCAACCGAGGTATCAATTTTACCTACTGCGTCTTTTAACTCAGCTAAGAAGAAATAATAAGCATCCTTTGTTGAATTGAATTCCGGATTATATCCTTTGAATCCATCCAACGGAATAGAACCAAAATTATCACTCAATTCGCTCATTAAATACACTCGCCAGATTCTAGCTACTTGCTTAATGTTTTCATTGTGAACTTGCGCAGTACCTTTTTCTTGGCGCTCATCCGCCATATTAATTGCGTTATTAGCATTACGTAACCACGTCGAAACATAGCCCCAGTAATTGGATGACCAACCATCATCGTATGAACCACCGGCAATACCTGTTGAATACTGTTGTCTTCCTGCTGTTTTCCAATACAATACAAATGCTCTTTCTGCAACTTCAGGATTCATTTGCGCACCAATAATGGAGTTATTTAGAAAATATTCCGGTAAAACCTTTTCAGTTTCTACTGCGTTGGGATCTACATTCATTTCATCAAACTCACTACATCCCGTAGCTCCAACTAATAAGATAGAAAGTCCGATAATTTTAAATATGTTATTTTTCATGTCTTGTTTGTTTTTTAGAATCCTACTGTTAAGTTAAAGTTGAATGATCTTGACGTAGGAAATGAGAAATATTCAAAGCCTGAAGCGTTCGTATTTACCGCGAAAGATGATTCCGGATCGATTCCATCGGCTTTACTGTGAATCATCCATACATTATTTGCGGATAATGTTAATCTCGCATTTTGAATGAATGTACGCTCTAACATCGTTTTTGGAATACTGTAACTTACCGAAACGTTTCTCAAACGAATATTTGTAGCGTCGTACATAAATGCTTCGTTAATCCCTAAATTAGAACTTCCTCTAGATACCACGGCTCCCCAATAGTCTTCTGGCGAAACCGCCACTGTATTAGCAGTATATGTAGTTCCGTTTTGCTTAACACCATCAACGATAAAATCTTCACGACCGCCGTTGATAACCGTTTGCGCCGATCTTCCGCTAGCAGCAAGTGAATGTTGTGTTCCAGAGAAGAATTTCCCACCAAAACGTCCATCAACTTGGAAAGACAATGTGAAATTTTTATAATTAATCGTATTGATAAATGATGCAATTGCTCTTGGGGTTTGATCTCCCAGTTCTTTAGGTGTACTGTTTGCTAATGGCAAGCCACTATTATCCACAATAGTTTTTCCGTAGAATTCGCTGTTTGGGTCTTCCACTCTTTGGTAAGACGTTCCCATAAGAACACCATAACGGCTTCCTACATTAGCATAAACTCCGAAAGCATCAAAACCACCATTTGGTAATAAATACGTTTTCAAAGAACCATCAAGGTTGTTAATTTTGTTGATATTTTTCGAGAAATTTGCCTTGGCGTTCCAAGTGAAATTATTGTTTTTAACAATATCGGCTCCAAGCATTACTTCGATACCTTCGTTTGAAATCTCCCCCGCATTAATCATCTTTCTCTTGTATCCTGAGAAATCATTTAAAGGAAGTTCTAACAATTGATTTTTTGCTTTCGTATTGTAATAGTTAACATCTAAATCAATTCTATTGAAAAATCTCAAATTCGTTCCAAATTCATACGTAGATAATTTCTCACTAACAACATTCGGATCAAACAGAACATCACCACTATTCGCAACGAAATTCCCGTTTGGATCCAACTGAACATTGTAAATATTGTGTAGCTTGTACGGATCTAAAGAGTTACCCGTTTGCGCAAAAGAAGCTCTAATCTTAGCAAAAGTTAAAAAATTTCCCAGCGTTTCGGTATTATTCAGCTTTTTAATCATATCCGTTATAACTAACGATGTACTTGCTGAATAATATTGATACGAACGGTTTGATTCAATTAAGGTAGAAGCCCAGTCATTTCGGAATGTACCATTCAAGAACCAATATCCATCGTAATTAATTTCCCCTGTTGCAAATGCGGAGTTAATTTGTTTTTCTGTACGATCTTCGTTGACATTTCCGGATGATAACTTAATATTTTTAACAACAAAATAGTTCGGGATTGCAAGGATTCCACCGATATTTGTTCTATTATAGCTTGTTTTCATGATTTGTCCGAAAACAGAAAGAGATGCTCCCCATTTCCCAACGATATTATCTTTCTTCGCATTTAAGCTTAAAATATAATTATTTTCAAAACTACGATCTTGCCCTGTCGAGTATTGATTATCTATATTACCACCACTATATACTTTTTGTTCAAATTTGGAGAAATACATATCTGTTCCTACTTGTGCATTTGCATTCAACCAATCCGTAAACGAATACCGAAGATTTGCATTAACTAAAAAACGATTTCTAAAGTCATTATTTAAACGATTATGCACGTTCCAATATGGGTTATTCCCATCTTTAATATACCAGTTTTGCTTTGCACCTAAAACATCCATTCCTGATTTTAAATCAAGGATATTTACGGTACTAGGCATGGATACTAATGTTGAATAGTAGTTTCCATTGTTTCCACCACTGATTGGTCTATTAGAAGCTTCGGAATTAATATATTGAAACTTCAAATCAGAATTCCATCTTTTATTCTCTCCGAATTGAGACGAAACTCTCGTTGTAAAATTCAATCTTTTGTATTTGGATTCTGGTACAATGCTGTTATCAGACAAATAACTTACCGATGAAAATAATTGCGAATTTTCTCCTAACGCATTTTGAAAAGTCAACGTATTAAGATTCGAAATTCCTGTATTAAAAAAGTTTCTAAGGTTGTTGTACGTTTGCAAACTTACTTCTCTATCTCGCCAATCCGTAACTTTTTGTCCAGTAATACGAGCTCCCCAGCTAGAGCCAGAAGTTGCACCATACTCGCCACCATTACCTTGAGAAAACTGATTTTGAACTTCAGGCGTCATAAAAAGATCGCTAATCGTTAGCGTATTCGAGTAAGTAATTCCTGCTCCTTTACCACGTTTACCGCTTTTTGTCGTAATCATGATGACGCCATTTCCCGCACGCGAGCCGTACAAGGCTGATGCTGCTCCACCTTTTAGAACACTGACATTTTCTATATCTTCCGGGTTAATGTCGCTTAAACCATTTCCCATATCCATATCAGGATTCCAGAAATCATTATTTTTGGTTCCCACGAAGTTGTTTAATGGAATTCCATCAACAACAATTAAAGGCTGGTTGTCCCCAGTAATAGAATTGTAACCTCTTAAGATAATTTTCGATGATGCTGCTGGTCCCATCGTAGATTTCACAAGCTGAAGCCCCGTAACCTTACCAACAAGAGAGTTAGTTACGTTGGTTTCTCGGGCATTTTTAATGGCATCGCCGGAAATGTCTTGATACACGTATCCAAGAGATTTTCTTTCCTTTTTAATTCCGTAAGCTGTAAGAACTACTTCTTCAATCGTTTTTGATTTTAAAGAATCTTCTTGAGCTTTCAGCAACCCACCGTAAAGAAACAATGCCGCTAAACTTAGAATTTTAACTTTAGTTTTTTTCATAATCTAATTTAGAATTTTCTTGTATTTACGAAATTAAATATAAATATTTTATCCATTCAAAGAATACCTTTTAGAAAATTAAATAAAAACGAATGTTTTTTACAGATTTTGTATTACATAATTTTAGAAACAACTAAAAATTTTAACTAATAATTAACAATTGTTAAGAAATATTTTACACTGTCAAATAAATCTTCAGATTGTTTTTGTCCAAAAATTGATTAAAATAGAAGTAAAAGAAAAAGCTCAGCAAAAATTTGCTGAGCTTTTTTATATGTGGATACTTAACTTGGAGAATTACTCTACCAAGATAATACCTTTTTCATTGTTGAATTCTACCACACCACTTGCAATTGGGTACGAGAAAAACGGTTCTTTATCTACTTCTTGCGTAAAATTTTTAGCATATTTAGCATCAATAGTGTCCGTAAAAAGTTTTACTTTCCCCGAGTTAAGTGATGATACGATAGCAGCGTGGCTTTTCATAATATGAAATTCCCCATTTTTTCCAGGAAGCAAAACAGATTTTACTTCTCCTTCAAATACTACCGTTTCAGGTGTTAATATTTTAATGTTCATTTTAATTTAGATTTGAAGATTTCAGATTTCAGATTTCAGACAACCTTAAAGTCTCATGTCTAGTATCTGATATCTTTATGTCTAATTATTAAGCATTGTTATCAGCAAGCATTTTTTCTCCTGCTTCAATCGCTTCATCGATAGAACCTTTCAAGTTGAAACAAGCTTCTGGAAGGTGATCCAACTGTCCGTCGATAATCATATTAAATCCTTTGATGGTATCTTTAATATCTACCAAAGCTCCTTTTAATCCTGTAAACTGCTCTGCTACGTGGAAAGGCTGAGATAAGAATCTCTGTACTTTTCTTGCACGGTAAACAACCAATTTATCTTCTTCAGAAAGTTCTTCCATACCAAGAATCGCGATGATATCTTGTAAAGCTTTATATCTTTGTAAGATTTCTTTTACTCTTTGTGCACAGTCGTAATGCTCGTTTCCTAAAATTTCAGGATTCAAGATTCTAGAAGTAGATGAAAGTGGATCTACCGCTGGATAAATTCCTAATGAAGCAATCTTTCTGTCCAATACAGTTGTTGCATCTAAGTGAGCAAACGTTGTTGCTGGAGCCGGGTCAGTTAAGTCATCCGCAGGTACGTAAATTGCCTGTACTGAAGTAATAGATCCGTTTTTAGTTGATGTAATTCTTTCCTGCATTGCTCCCATTTCAGAAGCTAGCGTTGGCTGGTAACCTACCGCAGATGGCATACGACCTAAAAGTGCCGATACCTCTGAACCTGCTTGTGTAAAACGGAAGATATTATCTACGAAGAATAATACGTCTCTTCCTTGTCCTTGTCCATCACCATCACGGAAATATTCTGCAATAGTAAGTCCAGAAAGGGCAACTCTAGCTCTTGCACCAGGTGGCTCATTCATCTGTCCGAATACGAAAGTACACTTAGAATCTTTCATTTCTTCAAGATTCGCTTTCGAAAGATCCCATCCTCCATTTTCCATAGAGTGCATGAAATCTTCACCGTACTTAATAATTCCAGATTCCAACATCTCTCTCAAAAGGTCGTTTCCTTCTCTTGTTCTTTCTCCTACTCCTGCGAATACAGAAAGACCACCGTGACCTTTTGCAATATTATTAATCAACTCCTGGATCAATACTGTTTTACCTACACCAGCACCACCGAACAATCCAATCTTACCTCCTTTTGCATAAGGCTCGATAAGGTCGATTACTTTAATACCTGTAAATAAAACTTCTGCTGAAGTTGATAATTGATCAAATTTTGGCGCTTCTCTGTGGATTGGCAAACCGCCGTCTTTAGATAATTCTGGAAGACCATCGATAGCATCACCAACAACGTTAAACAATCTACCATTAACACCGTCTCCGATTGGCATAGTGATTTGTCTTCCTTGAGCTACAACTTCTTGACCTCTTTTAAGACCATCTGTAGCATCCATTGCGATACATCTTACTGAATCTTCTCCAATGTGTTGTTCTACCTCTAGAACTACTTTATCGCCATTCTCTTTGTTAATAACCAAAGCATCATAGATTTTTGGAAGCTCTTCAACTTCTGTGAAGATAACGTCGATAACTGGACCGATAATTTGTGAAATTTTACCTTTTATTTGGTTTGCCATTGCTAAAAATTTTCGTTTTGCAAATATAAGGAAACTTCCTAAATCTGCAATTGGTTAAAAGAAAGATTTTTATCATATTTGTATTCAAATTATTTCACATTGAAAATCTACCGAGATTTCGAATCATTTTCTTCTAAAAATCCCCTTGCACTGTCCCTTGGAATGTTTGATGGCGTGCATCGTGGACACCAAAGTATCATCGCAAAACTAGTGCAAGTTGCTCAAGAAAAAAACTTAGAACCTTCTATTTTAACTTTTTGGCCTCATCCACGTTTAGTGTTTAATCCAAATGACGATCTTAAATTATTGAATACCGTTGAAGAGAAAGCTCAGCTTTTAGAACAGTTCGAAATTCAGAATTTATTTTTAAAGGAATTTGATGAAGCATTTCGAAATCTTTCTGGCGAAGAGTTTATTCGACAGATTTTAGTTGAAAAACTAAATGTGAAATACCTTATTGTAGGTTACGACCACGTTTTTGGAAAAAACAAAAGCGGAAATTTTGAATTGTTAAAGCAATTAGCTCCCGAATTAGGTTACGAAGTAATCCAAATGGAAGCCGTTAATATTCATAACGATCACATTTCTTCAACAAAAATCAGAAATGCGCTTGCAGAAGGCCGAATCGAAGAAGCCAACGAAATGCTAGGATACTCGTATCCTATTTCTGGAGAAGTGATTGAAGGCAAACAAATCGGGCGAACTATTGGTTTTCCAACAGCTAATATTGACTACCAAAACATCAAACTTCTTCCTAAAAAAGGCGCTTATATCGTCGATGTATATGTTGATGGAATTTTACACAAGGGAATGCTAAGCGTTGGTACCAACCCAACCGTTAATGGAAATGAACTAACTGTCGAAGTAAATATTCTTGATTTTGACCAAGATATTTATGGGAAAGAAATCACCGTTAAATTTCGCGATTTTCTACATGAGGAAATTAAATTCGAAAGTCTAGAAAAACTGATTGAAAGACTGAATGAGGATAAAATTAAAACCGAAAAGTTTTTTAGTAAATCATAAACAAAAATGGAAGCATTAAGCTTCCGTTTTTTATTTTACATTTTTGCGTCCATTAGCTTTTCGCCACCAGCAGTTCCTTCTTTCAATTTTATTTTTACAACGAAGGGTTGTTCACTTTGAAAATCTTTAGGAAGAATTACATCAAAATAGGTGTTTTTATCGAGATCGAGCGCGATATTGCTATGTTTCAACTCAAGTTCCTTTCCATTTTGCAATAAAGAAGCACTTCCAGGGATCTTCTTGGCTTTTTTCTCCATAGCCAATCGTAAAACGTTATTTACAGGCCTGTTAAAAACCGTTAAATATAAGGTATTGTCTTTTTGAGTGAAATATCCGTAATTAGAAAGTGGTACATCCGCATGTCTTGTTCCATAAACTGCTTCCGAATTTGTTTTCATCCAATCTCCTATTTGAAGTCTAATTTTATCTTCTTCTAGATGGAAATTACCATTGCCGTCAGGTCCGAAATTCAACACAAAATTACCACCCATAGATCGTGACTTCATCAACATATCAAGAAGGTCATAGGTGTTTTTTGTATAAACCCCATTCCAATCTTTCATATAACCCCAGCCGTTTGGCGGAATCGTCATCACTGCATCCCAATCGTTCCCATTAAGAGATTCATAGGTTTTTGGTAGCTTACGCTCCCATCCTTGCTCGTAATCTCCTAACAAATCACCATTCGAATCAAAATGTCGTTTTCCAAATTCATCATTTCTAAAACGGCTTCCGATAATTAAACCGGGATGTTTCTCACGAAGTTCTTTTTCTAAATTGTAGGTAAATTCTGCATTGGAAACCCAGCTTTTGTCCCAAGTTCCATCAAACCAAAATCCCTTTATTTGCGGATAATTTTTCAACAATTCTAAAAGCTGATTTCGGGTATATTGCAAAAATTTATTGAATTTTGCTTTCTCTTCAGCTGTTTTGGGCTCCGCATAGATATAATCTGGATTGTTCCATTCTAAAACTGAAAAATACAAGAATACATCAATTCCTTCTGCGGTATATGCATCAACAACTTCTTTTACGATATCTTTTTTATAGGGTGACTTAGTGATATTATAATTCGAATATTTGGTTGGCCATAAAGCAAAACCATCATGATGTTTGGTTGTAAAAATCATGTATTTTGCTCCCATTTGTTTGGCTTCTTTTGCCCAACGTTTGGCGTCAAAATTTTTGGGATTAAATTGTTTGTACAGATTATCGTACGTTTTTTCCCAATCTTTAGGAGCCGTTGGTCCTTTCCAAGCACGAATCCACTCGGAAGCCGCAGCTCCTTTACGCGCACTAACACCCTCCCATTCGTTTCCTGGAATAGCATATACGCCCCAATGGATGAACTCTCCAAAACCATAATCTCGGAATTTCTCCATATCCGCATCCGTTCTGTTTGCAGGTGTTATCGGACCATACTTCAATGTTTTCCTTTCTTTTGGTTTCTCAATTTTTTCACCAGTCCAGGCTTGCGCAGTAACTCCAACCGAAGCTAGCATCATACCTAATACGCCTACTTTTACTATATTTTTCATATTACTTTTTATTATCTTTTTTGGTGTATTTTTTACTTTGAAGCAGATTATTCAAGTGTCCAAATCATTTCGTCAGAGAAGTTTTGTTTTCCGTCTGAAGCTTGTGCTTTTATGATGTTTTCTCCTTTTTTTAAGTTGACATTTTCCAAAACCCAATGTTTTGCATTAACTCCATTTTTCGGAGTAAATTCTTGTCCATTAATGATGAATTTTGGATTTTTCAGATTAGAAAACGCTTGAATTTTAGCCGTTGAATTGGTGCGTTTATTATCACGTCGATTTGCTAAATAAAGCATTGGTTCAGGATTCCAGTTCGCTTTGTACCAATAGAACGAATCTTTTTTACGCTTACGATCAAAACTAATTAAACCTTTCAAGTTTCGAGCATTCACACCACCTCGATTCCACATGGGAACGGCAAATTCAAACATATTCCAAACATAAGACGCCGCAATTATTGGATGTTTCTCAATAATTGCCCATTGCTGAATGTGGGTTTCCGTTTGATAATTTTCTGGAAAGAAGGTTCCATTAACAACATTAGCGGGTTTTTGAGGTGTTTCTGAAGATTGATCCATATTACCATCCGCACCATATTCACTTAAAATAATTTTATACGTCGGGAATTTTTCTTCTAGATTTTTTGCCCATTTTTCCAAATCCATAATTTCACCCGAATACCAACCGTAATAGTGGTTAATTCCTTGAATATCGGTAGTTAAATTTTCTTGGCGGTCAATTTCGCTATATCCATTTACAGCACTTGTGAAACGACCTAAATCCAGCTGTTTTGCAATTTCATTGAGCTGTTTAGAGAGCGTTGGCACCTGCTCATCTCTTGTTTTAGAATACACTTCATTATGAATTCCCCAAACATAAATGGAGGGATGATTGTAATTTTGCTTCACCAACTCGGTCATTTGTTGCTTTGCGTTCTCAGATTCTTGATAGGAAACGGCATTCACAAACGGAATTTCTGCCCAGACTAGAAATCCATATTCATCAGCCAAATCATACATTTGCGGTGCTTGTTGATAATGAGCCAAACGAAGCGTTGTCACGCCCATTTCCTTCATCAATTCCATATCCGCACGATGTTGTTCAACACTTAAGGCTGAACCATATCCCCACAGATCCTGATGCCTAGACACGCCATGCATTGGATATGGCTTTCCATTTAAAATAAACCCTTTTCCTGGAATTACTTCCACTTTTCGAATCCCTAAAGGTTGGGCTACTGCATCAATTTCTTGATTTCCTTTTAACAATCTACTTTTTACAGAATACAAATACGGATCACGAACACCATCCCATAAATGCGGATTTTTCATTTGAAATTCTTCTGTAAGATAAGTTGTTCCTTGAGGTGAAACAGCTACTGGAGATTTTTTTGTTGCTACTACTTTCCCTTTAGAATCAACAATTGAAGTTTCTAAAGTTAAATTTTGAGTTTGCGTTTCTGTCGTTGTAAATTTAGCTGAAACTTCAACTAATGCTGATTGTTTCGAAACATTTTTCTGTTTTATTAAAATTCCAGGCGCGGCATCATCTGTTACGGTGAAATTCGTTTTATCAGTAGTAATTAATGAAACTGGACGATAAATTCCGCCATAAATGGGGAATAAAAACTGATTAACCGGAATAACATCTTTTCTCGCCTGATTGTTTGCTAAAACGGTAATTATATTTTCTGTGTCTTTATTTAAGGAATGTGTGATTTCAAAAGCAAATTGAGAATAACCGCCTTTATGAGCTCCAATGTATTTATTATTTACATAAATCTGAGCAACCTGACCAACACCTTCAAATTTTAAATAGATTCGTTTATTGGCTTGTTCAGGAACTAATTTTAGTTTTTTCTGATAGACAACCGTTCCCGTATAAAAGTTTCTATCCTTCTGCATATCATCTTTATTAAATGTATGCGGAAGATTCACTTTTTCCCATAAATCGATGGATGTCAATTTTAAATCTTGACCATTTTCAAAATTAAAATTATAGGTGTCATTTTTAGGCTGAAAAAATGCCCAATCTTGATTGAAACTTTCAATTTTTCTCTGTCCATAAAAAAAAGTAAAGCCCAAAGCGTAAGCTAACACCATTCCACTTTTAAAATTTCTATTCATTAAAATCTATTTATATTTGCGTAATACAAGCTATTTTCGATTGACAATTCAATAGTATAATTGAAATTAGGTGTCAATTCAATAAACGTTCACTAAAATAGATTTTTTTTTGATAATTTGATGTATTTTGAAAAAAAATATTTGTCAAATTTGAAAAAACAGTTATATATTATTGTTTAATGGATAAAACATCATCTTTATTTTTACAATAATTGCTTAATTTTTCTCTTTTATAGAATTTATTCACTCATAATCTCCTCTCTTACTTTCCTGGTCAACGACGAAAAAACCAAATCATACGAATGATCGATAAGTTTTAAAATTAAGTAGGATTTGATGCCGATACATTGTACCGAATTCCAATGTTTTTTATTCATATGATAACCGCCCGTAATTTGAGGATATTCTTCTCGTAAGGACTCGCTCCACTCGGGATCGGTCTTTACATTTATTAATAAAGGATGTTTTTCTAAGCTCATTAAGAGAAAAATCTTTTCCCCGACTTTAAAAACTAAGGTTTCATTATCGAAAGGAAAATCCTCACGAACACCATTCTTCTTTAAACAATAATCACGAATATCATTTGCTTCCATACTGGTAAAAGTAGTATTTTTAACTAGAAAATTTGAGTTAATCTTATGAAAGCTTTAATCATTGGCGCAACAGGTGCTACAGGAAAAGAGTTGGTAAAACAGCTGGTTACCGATTCTAATTTCTCAGAAGTTCATACGTTTACGCGTAAGGATTTGGATTTTCAGCATCCGAAATTGACAAATCATGTCGTTGATTTTGAAAAACCTGATGATTGGAAGGAGTTAATTCAAGGAGATGTTGCGTTTTCATGTTTGGGAACCACGCTTAAAGCGGCGGGCAGCAAAGAAGCGCAACGAAAAGTAGATTATGATTATCAATATCATTTTGCACAAGCAGCAAAAGAAAATCAGGTGGATGATTATGTTTTGGTTTCGGCATATGGCGCGTCACCCCAATCCAAAATCTTTTATTCACGCATTAAAGGTGAACTTGAAGAAGCTGTAAAAGCGTTGCATTTTAACAAATTAACCATTTTCAATCCCGGAATGTTGGAGCGTAAAGACAGCGATCGTCAAGGCGAAGTTTTGGGTGGAAAAGTGATTCGGTTTGCTAATAAATTAGGTTTATTCAAAAATCAAGAACCTTTGCCTACCGATGTTTTGGCTCAAGCTATGATCAAAGCTTCCAAAATAAAATCGAATGGAATCTCCCAAATAAAACTGAATACGATTTCGAATTTTGCGAAGAAAACGTCTTAAAAAAATCCACTCAATTGAGTGGATTTTTTTTAGTTCAAATATTTTGTAATCGCTTCATCTGTCGGTTTTGTTGTACTAACAAAGGAATCAATTAATTTTCCATTTTCGTCTACTAAGAATTTGGTGAAGTTCCATAGAATACTTGTGTCTTTTACCCCATTCAATTCTTTTTCCGTTAGAAATTTAAATATTGGTGCCGTATCATCTCCTTTCACCGAAACCTTCGCTGCTAAAGGAAAAGTTACCCCGAAGTTTTTCTCACAAAAAGCTCCAATTTCCGCATTACTTCCAGGCTCTTGACCACCAAAATTGTTTGCTGGAAATCCTACAACCACTAATTTTCCTGCATACTTTTTAGAAATCTCTTCCAAATCTTTGTACTGAGGTGTAAATCCACATTCGGATGCGGTATTAACAATTAGGATTTTCTTTCCTTTATAATCAGCAAAATTCAGTTCGCCGCCATTTAAAGCTTCCACTTTATAGTCGTAAATAGATTTTCCCATAAGTTCTTTGGTTTTCGATTTAGAAACGTCGGATTTCTTTTGAGCGCAACTTTGAAAAAACGCTACCACAGAAAGAAAAACGATAAATAATTTTTTCATTTTAATTCGATTTAAAATTTAAACGTATTCTCAGGCAATACTCTATTGGTCTCGATTTTCGAAAGCAGAATCACATAATCGCCATCTTTTTTATCGCTAGAACTCTCAATTCTAAATGGAAATTTCAAGCTTCCAACAGGCTTATAGTCGGAATAGATTAAGGTTTCATCGCTTTTCTCTTCTTTAATCAACATGTAATTTTTGGTATCAAAATAATACATGGTTTTGTTCACATTCTTGGTTAGTTCTACTTTATGGCAGTAGATTTCACCAATTTTTTCTTTTCCTAAATATTTGGCTTCAAAACCTTTATTTTCCCAATCGATAAAATCATTATCAAAACTTTCTGGAACATAACTTGCGTATTCCTGCAACTTATTGGTTGCATAATTCATGGCATAGCCTTTTTTACCGTCATAACCTTCAATAGGCATTTCTTTACGGTTAATGGTGATTGCCGTTTTTGTTAAATTCGGTCTTTGTTGGAAAATTTTAATTGGATATTGATCTTTAATTCCTAAGCTCACATTTCCAGTAAGAATCACGGAATTCAATAATTTCCAATTCGTTAATCCGCCTGTATTTTCTATGTTTTTATCTATAATTTCTTTTGCTGTTTGAGCAAAAAAAAGTTGTGCAAAAAGGATGGTTACTACCAAAAAAACGTTCTTCATTAGTTCAATTTGAATTTCAAATATATCTCTTTTCTTTTAAACGAGTATTACAGAAACTTATTTTCTACAGATGAGATTTCGCATTGTTTAAAATCTCTTTCGCTTTTTCTAAATCTTCTGGAACATCGATTCCCACTCCAACGAAGTCGGTTTCTATTAATTTAATTTTCATTCCGTATTCCAAATAGCGAATGCATTCAATCTTTTCGGCAATTTCCAAAGGTCGCATTGTAAGTTTTGCAAACGTAAGCAAAGCCTCTTTTCGAAACGCATAAACGCCAATATGCTTGTAGTATAGTGTTTCCACCGAAGTCTCTCTAGGATAAGGAATTACAGAACGACTAAAATACAAAGCAAAACCATCTTTATCCGTAATTACTTTGACATTATTGGGGTTTTCAACATCTTCAAAATTTGAAAGTTGAATCTTCAACGAAGCCAAAGAAATTTCTTTTTGATGATCTTCATGAAAAACCGAAATCAATTGTTTCAAAGGTTCTCTTTTCAAGAAAGGTTCATCACCTTGAACGTTAACAACAATATCGCAATCGATGTTCTGAACCGCTTCTGCAATACGATCGCTTCCTGTTTCATGTTCGCCAGTCATTACCGCATTTCCTCCGTTATTCACAATTTCGTTAAAGATAATTTCCGAATCTGTAGCAACAAAAACATCGTCAAACAAACCTGTTTCAACAACATTTTGATAGGTTGTTGAAATCACGGTTTTTTCACCCAAAATTTGCATTAATTTCCCAGGAAAACGACTCGCTTGATATCGTGCCGGAATAACCGCTATAATTTTCATAATCGTTTATTTTTGGATTTTTCCCGAAGGAAGAATTTTGTACGTAAACTTCTGAATTTTAGCTGGATCTTCTAGATAATTTTCATCCGTAAGAACAATTTTATCTTTTGAAATATGGCTTGATTTTCGAAATGCAGATTCCGCAATTTCGTCGTATGCGACTTCGATATGATCAATTAATTCTCCTTGAAGATTGAAATTCAATAATTCGGTTGAAATCTCCATTTCACCTTTATTAAATGAAACGCTAATAGTTTTGAAATCCGGACTCAATTCATATCTTGAGTTGATTTTAAAATTACTACCATCCGTAAATACTTTATCCAATTTCAATTCTTTCAAATCAGCTTCTGCTAAAGGCTTCAAAAGATTTTCGTTATCAAAATTAGTAGAATCAACCACTGGCATTGATTTCAATGGAAATTCCTCTAAAATCCTTTCAAAATTAGGATTTAACGGCTTATTTTCACTGACTGTTTTCTCTGATAATGAATCTTGGTTAGCTGAATTTTCTATTGCCGATTCTTTTTTACAAGACAACAAACCCGCTAATACAAGTCCAAATAGGGCTAATCTCATGTTACTTCAATTGAGTTAAAGCATTTTCTAATTTTGGTAACATCACTTTGATTTCATCCAAAGAAAGTCCACCAACAGAAGCACGGAACCAAGGTGCAGAAGCATCATCTCCAAACGCTGAAAACGGCACCAAAGCCACCCCACCTTCTTTAATTAGATAAAACACCAAATCCGAAGAATTCTCAATCACCGAACCATCCGGTTTTGTTTTTCCGATATAATCTAGTTTAATCGTTAAATACAAAGCGCCCATCGGCTGAATGCTTTCTACAGCCATGCCTTTGGATTTCATATCTTGAATTCCTTGGTGAAGGACTTTCAAACTCGCTTCTAATTTTCCTTTAAAATCAATAACAAACGAATCAACACGTTCTTTACTTTCATAGTATTTTGCAGTAGCTTCCTGCTCAGGTTTTGGTGCCCAAGCCCCAACATGCGTCAACAAAGCCGCCATTTTCTTGATAATATGAGATGGACCAAATCCCCAACCTACACGAACTCCCGTTGCTGCAAGACATTTTGAAATCCCCTCTATATACACCGTATAATCCTTCATTTCTGGAAACAACGAAACGGGATCAACGTGCTTAGCATCAAATGTTAAATTCGAATAAATTTGATCGTACATGATATACAACGGCTTCTCATCAGCGCCACGAGATTTATTTTCTGCAATAACCAATTCACAAATTTCAGTCAGCTGTTCTTTAGAAAACATCGTCCCAGTAGGGTTCAAAGGCGAACATAAGCATAAAAGGACAGCACCTTTCAGGTGATCTTTTAAGTCGGCAGCTGTTGGTAGGAAATTGTTTTCTTGAGTTGTTTTCACTTCAACTGCATTAGCACCTGTCATGTATGCATAATGGTTGTTATTCCACGAAGGAATCGGGTAAACCACTTTATCACCCTCATCAACAATCGTTTTGAAAACAGCATAAATTAACGGTCTAGAACCCGCAGTAACCAAAATATCATCTGGCGTATAATCCAAATTCCAACGAAGTTTCAAGTCGTGAGAAACCGATTTTCTCAATGTAGCCAAACCATTTGCAGGCGGATAATTTGTTAAATTGTTTTGATAGGCTTTCTGAATTTCTTCTTTCAATTCCGCTGGAATTGGATAGATATTCGAATTCAAATCTCCAATCGTCAAATTTGCAATTTCAGCACCTTGTGCTTTTAAATCATTGACTTCATTTCCGATTTTCACAATTTCGGAACCGATCAGGTTGGCTGCTAACTTTGAAACTTTCACTTTTTACGTATTATTTTCGTTGATTAAAACAACAAAATTATTGAATAATAATGACTTTGGACTGTTTTAAAAGACAAAATTTGGTATTTTTTTACTTCTGCAAAAGCATAAAAAAAGCTTTCCAAAAAAGGAAAGCTTTTGTATTGTTGAAATGACTATTCATCTTGTCATTTACAGATTTAAATCTTGTTTTACTTGATTGATTTTTGTTTCTAAAACAGGAAGTTTAGCTACAAAATCAGCTTCTGAATTGATTGAATCTTTTACCGAAACATAGAATTTAATTTTTGGCTCGGTTCCTGAAGGACGAACGCAAACTTTGGTTCCGTCTTGCGTGTAGTAAATCAAAACATTGGATTTTGGAATATCATCCATCACCTTTTTCTCATTTTTAGAAACCACAAAACAGGTTTGCTCTTTGAAATCTTTTACTTCTTCCACGGGTGAGCCTGCGATTTCTTTTGGTGGATTTTCGCGGAAATTCTTCATCATACGTTGAATTTCTTCTGCTCCTTCTCTCCCTTTTTTCACAACATTAATTAAGCCCTCATAATACATTCCGACTTCTTTGTAAATATCGATCATGTACTGATACATCGTTGTACCATTGGCTTTACACCAAGCAGCAATTTCGCAAGCCGTAAGAATTGATCCGCAAGAATCCTTGTCACGAACGAAATCTCCCGTCATAAATCCGAAACTTTCTTCGCCACCGCAAATGAATTTTTCCTTGCCTTCGAAATCACGAATCATTTTTCCAATCCATTTGAAACCAGTTAATCCAACTTTACAATCAACGCCAAATTTCTCCGCGACATCGAAGAAAACATCGGAAGTTACAATCGTAGAACCAATAAATTCTTTTCCTGTAATTTTTCCTGCTTTTTTCCACTGATCTAGAATGTAATATGTCAAAATCGTATTCGTTTGATTTCCATTCAGCAATTGCATTTCACCATCTAAATTACGAACAGCAATTCCCAAGCGATCTCCGTCTGGATCGGTACCAATTACGATATCACCATTGGTAATTCGTGCCAAATCCATTGCCATAGACAATGCGGCTGGCTCCTCTGGATTTGGAGAATCTACGGTTGGAAAATTTCCACTAGGAATCATTTGTTCCGTAACCAAATCAATTCGGGTAAAACCTGCTTTTTTCAGGGCTTGCGGAACTGTTGTATACGTTGTTCCGTGAATTGATGTGAACACGATATTCAGCATATCGCGACCAACATTTTGATACATCGAATTTTCGATACATGCATCAATATACACGTCGTCTTGTTCTGGACCAACCCATTCGATTAAATCATCGTTTCCATCAAACTTAATCTCTTCAAATTTAGTTGAATACACTTCTTTGATAATATTTTCATCATCTGGTGGAACCACTTGTGCCCCATCATTCCAATATACTTTGTAACCGTTATATTCTGGCGGATTATGAGAAGCCGTCAAAACAATTCCCGCATTACATTTTTTATCACGAACGGTAAACGACAATTCAGGCGTTGGGCGATGCTCTTTGAAAAGCAAGACTTTAATTCCGTTTGCTGTAAGAACGTCTGCAACTAGCTTTCCGAACTCTTTTGAGTTATTTCGAACGTCGTATGCAATCGCAACTTTAATTTCCTCATTTGGAAACGATTGATGTAAATAATTGGCAAGACCTTGCGTTGCTTGTCCTAAGGTATATTTATTCAAACGATTCGTTCCAACCCCCATAATTCCACGCATACCGCCGGTTCCGAATTCTAATTCACGATAGAAAGAATCCTCTAAATCGGGAGAATTTGAATCGATAAGCTCTTGAACAGCGTTTCGTGTTACTTCGTCAAACGTATCGGTTAACCACAATTTTGCTTTGTCTACTGTTGTCATATGTATTTTTCTAATTTTTAAAGTTCTGCATTTTCTACTTTGGTGTCTTTTCCGATTTTAATGGCGCGGACAGGATCACCGTAATAGGTTAATTTAGCGGTGTTATCAACAACTCCTTTCAAGGTATCTTTTGTTGAAATTTCAGTATAGGAACCGTTTTTCGCATTCAAATTCAAGGAATTCACTTGCCAATAGGTTGCAATAATATTTGCCGTATCTTGAATTTTTAAATCTGCTCTATTCGTTACTCCTGAAAAGTTCGCCAAACTTCCGTTGGACATTTCCAAAGAAACTTTTGGTGAACGAACAAAACCAATGAATTTTGCATTATCTCTAATCGCTACTTTCAAATCTTGTCCTTTCATTTCACCCGAAACATTAAATTCAACAGAATCCGCTAATTTCAAAAAGTCGGTTTTATTCTTGGTATAAACCGTTACCGTGTAAAATTCTTGTCCTTTCGTTGCTCGGTTTTCAATCAACTTCAATTGGTCGTTATACACATCAACATCCAAATTTTTAATGTAATTGGGATACGACTCAACTTCTACTTTATTTAAATCGGATTCAATATAAAAAACTCGAAATTTTCCTTTTGCATCGATGCCTTTAAAATCTCCGATTTTATATTCTCTCATCTCGATTTCGCCTTTAGGCTCTAGTCTTCCGCAACTTACCAAAACGCCCAACATCAAAGGAAAACCAAAAAAATACGAGATTCTATTCTTTAAATTCATGTCATAAAATATCAAGGCAATTTACAATAAATTTCAGATACGATTCTCATCTTAAAGATGAAATTTTGCAGGAAAAAAAGACTTTTTACAACAAAAAATCCACCCTTAAAAAAGGGTGGACTCTCCTAACTATTATTTTAAAAACTAAATAATTTCTTCGATATTGTAATTTTTGTGATCACGCTTGCTACGAACAATCAACTCGCCTAAGAAACCTGCAACGAAAAGCAATGTCCCCATAAGCATCATGGTTAACGCAATAAAAAACCACGGATTATTTGCAATCATGTTTCCATAGACTTTGTACACATAAACGTCGATTAATTTGGAAACTCCCAACCAAACCGCCGAAAGCAAACCGATGATAAACATGATAGTTCCTGCCGCACCGAAAAAATGCATCGGACGCCCACCAAATCGGCTTACAAACCACAATGTAATTAAATCTAAAAAGCCACGAACGAAACGTTCGGTACCAAATTTTGAACTTCCATATGGTCTTGCTTGATGCTGAACTGGTTTTTCTGTAATCCTTCTAAATCCCGCATTCGCCGCTAGAACCGGAATATAACGGTGCATATCACCATAAACATCAATCGATTTTACGACATTTTTACGGTAGGCTTTCAACCCACAATTAAAGTCATGCAATTCGACACCCGAAACTTTACGAGCCGCTGCGTTGAATAACTTTGACGGAAGATTCTTCGTCATCACATTGTCAAAACGCTTCTTTTTCCAACCTGAAACGATATCGTAATTTTCATTCTTAATCATTTCATACAACTCCGGAATTTCTTCTGGAAAGTCCTGAAGATCGGCATCCATCGTTATAACTACATCACCTTGAGCTTTTTCGAACGCAGCATGTAACGCTTGTGATTTTCCGTAGTTTTTTGAAAATTTAATTCCATGAACTTGCGGAAACTGAACGCGTAAATTCTCAATAATCGACCAAGAAAGATCGGTACTTCCATCATCCACAAACCACACCTCGTAGGAATACTGGTGTTTTCTGCAAACGTTGTCTATTCTGTTAAAAAGTTCTTCTAACGATTCTTCCTCGTTTAGAAGCGGTACAATGATGGAAAGATTCATCTAAGGTTGTCGTAAATTAAATTCGTGCAAAATTACAAAATTCCAATGGAAAAATAGGATTTCTTATTCAGCTCTTCGAGTTCTGAAAAAACTTCCGAAAAACACTGATAAAATGATGAAAAAAGCACAAAAACCAGCAAAAACATACGCAAAATATTGTAAAGAAAACATATCTTCTTTCTTATCTTCTTTTGCTTTAATTCTAATTTTTGCTTCTTTATAATTTTTTTCTAAATCCTGCATTTCTGGAGAATTAGGCTTCGTAATTTGGTTCGCCTTCGAATATTCTTCTTCTAAGGAACGCTGGTAACTTTCGATATATTGATAATTCAACAAGTCTTTCGTGTCTTTATCAACATAGGAAATGTAGATGAAAATAGAAAGTACAGAAAGTAATCCGCCAACAAACATGGGAAGAAAAGCCCGACCAAATGCTTCTTTGAAACTAATCTCCTTTTTGTATCGGCTGTAGGTGGTTACGGAGAAAAAAGCACCAATTGCAAGCACCAACGGAACTAAAAATGCATTTAAAACGATTGAAGTACGATAATAATTGACATCTCTGAAAAAAATATTGGTCACAAAAAAGGCAATCATAATCACAATAAACGCCACAAAACCAACTGCATAAACATTTTTAGCCATAGTATATAAAACTCATTTTTAATTTTTACTGTATTTCTATTTTGAAAATACAAAGTTAAAACCTTATCTTTGCATCGGCAAGTCCTAAACAACCAGCTCCTGAGAATCCTCCAGGGTGGGAACGCAGCAAAGGTAATCGGTTGTAGCGGTGTGATTTAGGTA
>JAFAFC010000030.1 GCA_023423715.1 Bacteroidota bacterium | reverse complement strand
TATAAAAAAACTTTCCCGCGCGCCGGGCCCCCCCGAAACTATTATATCCACTGAAAAATCAGTTCAAATTATTTAAAATACTCCACTCCATTTTTGAAAATGTTATGGTAGTTTGCCGTTGGAATATTTTTCATTAAACCTTCTGCAAAACGTTCCGGATGTCCCATTCTTCCGAAAATTTTACCATCCAAGCTCGTGATTCCTTCAATTCCGAATAAAGAATTGTTTGGATTGAACGGCATTCCGTGAGCGATGTTTCCATCAAAATCGATGTACTGCGTTGCGATTTGTCCGTTTTTGTAAAGTTCTGTCAACACCTCTTCCGAAGCCATAAAACGACCTTCACCATGAGAAATCGGAATCGTATATTCCAAACCTTTCATACCTTTTAACCAAGGAGAATCTTCGTTCACAACTTTCACATTCACCATTTGAGAAATATGTCTTCCGATGGCATTGTGCGCTAAAGTTGGTGAATTTGCATCTAAATCACGGATTTCACCATAAGGAAGCAATCCAGATTTCACCAAAGCTTGGAAACCGTTACAAATTCCTAAAATCATTCCGTCACGTTGCAATAAAGCGTGAACAGCATCTTTCATCTTTTGGTTTTTCAAAACATTCACAATGAATTTTGCTGAACCATCTGGCTCGTCACCTGCAGAGAAACCTCCTGAGAAAACTAAAATTTGAGATTGCTCAATTTCTTTTACCCATGCATCAATGCTTTCATTTAGTTTATTAAAATCAAGATTGATTAATGGCAAACTCGAAACTTCCGCACCTTCTTTTCTGAAAGCGTTTTGCGTTTCATATTCGCAGTTCGTTCCAGGGAAAACTGGAGCAAAAACTTTAGGTTTTGCTAAACCATGTTTTTTAATATAAATCGTTCTTGGATTTGTAGAGTTTAAGCTTTCATCAATATTAACAACGATTTTCTCTTTCTCCGAAGTTGGGAAAAGTTTTTCGAAAGTGCCAACGAAGTTGGATTTGAGATTCGAGATTTGAGATTCGAGATTGTTGATTGTTAATACTGAATTTTCAACAACATTTCCGATTTTTTGTAAAGCTGGATGAGATAATTCTTCAACCGATTCAATGATTAAACCACCGATATTTTTTTCTAAAATTTGATTTTCATCTAAAGAAACGGTCGCTCCAAGATTATTTCCAAATGCCATTTTCGTCAATGCAACTGCTACTCCACCTTCTTTGATGGTTTTTGCAGAAACGATGGTTTTTTGTAAAATTCCATCATGAATAAACTCGTAAACGTCTTTTAAAACTTCATAATTTGGAAGCCCATTTTCGTCCGTTTGATGGTAAAAATGATACAAATGATTTCCCGCCAATTTAAATTCTGGCGAAATAATATGACGTTTCACGCCGTTTGCACAAGCAAAAGAAATCAAAGTTGGCGGCACATTAATATTCTGGAACGTCCCACTCATCGAGTCTTTTCCGCCAATTGCAGCCAAACCAAGATTCATTTGAGCATTGTAAGCTCCCAAAAGTGAAGCCATTGGCTTACCCCATTTATCAGGTTGATTTCCTAATTTCTCAAAATATTCTTGGAAACTCAAACGTATTTTTTTGTAATCGCCACCCATCGCAACGATTTTAGAAACGCTTTCTACAACAGCATTTGCAGCGCCAACCATCGAATTTTGACTTGAAATATCCGCATCAAATCCCCAACTCGCCAAAGAAACGGTTTCTATGTTTTCAGCATTCAAAATTGGAAGTGTCTGCACAGAGCCTTCCATTTCTGTCAACTGATATTTTCCTCCCAAAGGCATCGCAACTGTCGTTGCTCCAACCGAAGCATCGAACATTTCCAACAAACCTTTTTGAGAAGCGTTGTTTTTATCTTTTAAAATATTTACAAAATTCTCTTCTGTAAATTCAATTTTCTCTGTTTTAACAGGCTCTAAGTGAGAAATCTCAACTGTTTGTGTTTTCGCACAACCATTAGTGTCTAAGAAATCACGGCTTAAATCCACAATTTTATTGCCTTTCCAGAACATTTGCATTCTTCCAGAATCGGTGACTTTTGCAACGACAACAGCTTTGATGTTTTCTTTCTCACAAAACTCGATGAATTTCGCTTCATCTTTGGCTTCAATAACCACCGCCATTCTTTCTTGAGATTCAGAAATCGCCAGTTCAGTTCCGTTCAAACCTTCGTATTTTAAAGGCAAAACATCCAAATTAATTTCCAAAGAATCTGCAATTTCACCAATCGCCACCGAAACTCCACCCGCTCCAAAATCGTTGGATTTCTTGATTAAAGTCGTTACTTCTGGATTTCTGAACAAACGTTGAATTTTACGTTCTTCAACGGCATTCCCTTTCTGAACTTCGGTAGAAAGCGTGTGAATCGAGGTCTCATCTTGCTCTTTTGAACTTCCCGTTGCTCCACCAACACCATCACGACCAGTTGCGCCTCCTAAAAGCACCACAATATCACCATTTTCAGGCTTCTCACGACGAACCCACGTTTTTGGAACTGCGCCAACCACGAAACCAACTTCCATTCTTTTCGCTTTGTAGCCTTCATGGTAAATTTCGTTGACTAAAGTTGTCGCCAAACCGATTTGGTTTCCGTATGATGAATAGCCGTTTGCCGCTTGTTTGGTAATCGTTCTTTGAGGAAGTTTTCCCGCAATTGTATCTGAAATTGGCTCTAAAACATTTCCTGCTCCCGTCAAACGCATTGCTTGATAGACAAACGCACGCCCAGACAAAGGGTCACGAATTGCACCACCAAGACACGTTGAAGCCCCACCAAAAGGCTCAATTTCCGTTGGGTGATTGTGAGTTTCGTTTTTGAATAACAAATACCAAGGTTCTTTTTTACCATCGTATTCAGCTTCGATTTCAATCGTACAAGCGTTGATTTCGTCTGAAACCACAAGGTTTTCTAAGTTCCCCGTTTTGCGGAAATATTTGCCCGCAATTGTTCCCAAATCCATTAAAGAAATTGGTTTTTCTTCGCGTCCTAAGAATTTTCTTTTTTCTAAATAATCATTAAAAATTGCCTCCAAAGTAGATTTAAATTGACCTTTGAATTCAATTTCAGTTAATTCTGTTTCGAAAGTTGTATGACGACAATGGTCGCTCCAATAGGTATCCAAAACTTTAAGTTCGGTTTCTGTAGGATTTCGATTTTCTGACTTAAAATGAGCTTGGATAAACTCTAAATCGTCCAATCCAAATGCAAAACCTATCTTATCATAAAAGTTTTTCAATTCATCTGAACTCCAATCTTTAAAACCATCATAAACGATAACAGGTTGTGGTTCGTTTTCAACTGGAATTTCTAATTTAGATAAATCTTTTTCTTTAGATTCTACTTTATTAATCAACAAATCCTTGATTTTAACTAAATCTGAATCATTGATTCCAGAAAGTTCAATTAATTTTCCACTTCTAACTGTTGCGTTGCCATTTTGCGTCAACAAAGCGATACATTGCTCCGCAGAATCAGCTCTTTGGTCATACTGACCAGGAAGAAATTCAGTTGCAAAAAACGTGTTTTTCGCAGGGTTTTCTTCGTGCAGAATATCAGTTACCGGATCCACAAAAGTAGAATTCACCACCTTTTGAAAATCGGCATCTTCAATTCCGAAAATATCGTAAACATTATAAACTTTCACGCTTTCTATGTTGGGAACGACGTTCAAGATTTCCGAAAAAATCTTTGGACTTTCCACATCAAACAAGCCTTTCTTTTCTACAAAAATTCTTTTATTCATTTTTTATTAGATGTTAGATATTAGACATTAGATGTTAGACAAGAGAAAACCCCTAATTTCTAACTTCTAATCTCTAATTTCTATTTTTTTTAAAACAAAATGCAGCCGACAAGACTGCATCAAATTTATACTTTTAAATCTGCTTCAAGACCAATCAAATCCGAGTATTTATCCGTGATAGGCTTCGCCTCGTTTTGGATAAATTCTTCCGTTTGTATAGGCGCAAAACCGATGAAGTTTTTCGGATCCATTACTTCTGCAATCTTCGATTTGTCCATTTTCAGAGAAGAATCGTTCATTAATCTTTCGATTAAGTCGTTTTCCTTGCCTTCCATTTTCACTTTCTTAGATGCTTCCATTGAGTGAACACGGATGATTTCGTGAATTTCTTGACGATCGCCACCTGCTTTTACTTCTTCCATAATCACATATTCGGTCGCCATAAAAGGCAATTCTTCCATAATGTGTTTGTGGATGCGGTTTTCGTACACAACCAATCCGTCCATAATGTTATTCCAAATCAACAAAATAGCATCAATCGCCAAAAATGCTTGCGGAATTGTTAAACGCTTGTTTGCAGAATCGTCCAAAGTACGCTCAAACCACTGCGTAGAAGCCACCATCGCCGAACTTGACGACAACGACATTACATATTTCGCCAAAGCTCCGATTCTTTCAGAACGCATTGGATTACGCTTGTATGCCATTGCTGATGAACCAATTTGGTTTTTCTCGAAAGGCTCTTCAATTTCTTTCAAGTTTTGAAGTAAACGTAAATCGTTCGTGAATTTATGCGCAGATTGAGCAATATTTGACAATAAAGCCACCACTTTTGCATCAATTTTTCTATCGTACGTTTGTCCAGAAACGCCGAAAACTTTTTCGAAACCGAATCTTCTTGACAATTCTTTATCTAAATGTTTTACCTTGGAATAATCGCCATTGAAAAGCTCCAAGAAACTTGCTGCAGTTCCGGTAGTTCCTTTCACACCACGGAATCTCAAAGTTTCTAAGAAAAATTCTAATTCTTCAAAATCCAAAATCAAAGATTGAAGCCATAAAGTTGCTCTCTTCCCAACCGTCGTTAACTGCGCAGGTTGAAAATGCGTGAAGCCCAAAGTAGGCATATCTTTATATTTAATCGAGAAATCCGATAATTTTTTGATAACGTTTACCAATTGTTTTCTCACAATTTTTAAACCGTCACGGATTTGAATTAAATCTGTATTATCTCCCACAAACGCCGAAGTCGCCCCCAAATGGATGATTCCTTTCGCCAACGGTGCAACGTCGCCATACGTGTGAACGTGCGCCATCACATCATGACGGAATTTTTTCTCGTAAGCTGCAGCCGCATCAAAATCGATGTTTTCTGCTTGTTCTTTCAGTTGGTTGATTTGCTCGTCTGTGATGTCTAAGCCTAAATCTTTTTCGATTTCTGCCAATGCAATCCACAATTGTCTCCAAGTTCTGAATTTATTATTCGGGGAAAAATTGTAAAGCATTTCCTCACTTGAGTAACGTTCTTCAAGAGGATTTTTGTAGGAATTCATTCTTTCTTTTTACTTTTTTAGATGTACAAATTTAGTGATTTCTATCGAAATATTTTGGTGGAAATTTTAGGAAAAGAAAAAGGCGTTTCTCAAAGGAAAAACGCCCATTTTCTATTTAAAATATCAACTATTTTGACCAGTTAATTCGTGCCGTTTTCACCTCTGCGGAAGAAGTTCCGACCATCACATCAAATTCTCCAGCTTCCCAATCAAATTTTAATTGGCTGTTGTAGAATTTCAATTCTTCTGGTGTAATGTTAAACGTTACTTTCTTGCTTTCTCCTTTTTTCAAGAAAACTTTTTGGAAACCTTTCAACTCTTTTACCGGACGCGTTACACTTCCCACTAAATCACGGATGTACAACTGAACAACCTCAGCACCATCGTAATTCCCAGAATTGGTAACCGTTACCGTAGCTTGAATGGTTTGATTTCCTTTCGGGTTTGTATTGGAAACCGCTACATCTGAATAATTGAATTTCGTATAACTCAACCCATATCCAAACGGATACAAAGGCGTGTTACACTCGTCCATATAATTCGCACGGAAACGATCGTACTGACATTTATCCACCGAATTTTGATTCAACGGACGACCTGTATTTTTGTGGTTGTAGTAAATAGGAACTTGACCAAGACTTCTTGGGAACGTCATTGGAAGTTTCCCTGAAGGATTCACCTTTCCGTAAAGAACATCCGCAATTGCATGACCTGCTTCAGAACCCGCAAACCAAACATTAAGAATCGCATCCGGAGTATCTTTAATATTCGTTAAAGCCAACGGACGACCTGTAAACAAGACAACCGCAATTGGTTTTCCTATTTTCTTCAACTCATTCAATAAATCCACTTGAGATTGAGGAATCGTGATTTCTGCTCTTGAAGACGATTCACCACTCATTTCCGCTGATTCGCCGATTGCTAAAACAATAACATCTGCTTTGTTTGCCGTTTCAACCGCTTCTTTCAACATCACTTCTTTCGAACGACTATCTCGATCCGTCAACTTTCCGTGAGCTGCATAAACATTCTCCAATTTTTCGCTATAATCTACGTTTGCCCCTTTCGCAGAAATGAATTTAACATCCTTTCCAAAGGTATCTTGCAAACCTTTCATCAAAGAAATTGCGTTAGCATGTTTTGCACCTACACTCCAAGTTCCAGGCATGTTCAAGGAATTATTCACCAATGGCCCGATTACCGCTACCGTTCCTGATTTCTTCAAAGGAAGAACATTGTTATCATTCTTCAACAAAACCATTGAATTTGCAGCAACATTACGTGCAATTTCACGATTTTCTTTGCTATAAACTTCTTTCGCTTCTACTTTTGGATCACCGTATTTATATGGGTTTTCAAACAAACCTAAATCGTATTTTGCTTCCAAAATTCGTCTAGCCGCAAGTGTGATTTGAGCTTCGGTAACTTTTCCTTCGGAAAGAGATTTTTTCAACGTTTTCAAGAAACCTTCACCAACCATATCCATATCAATTCCCGCATTCATTGCTAAAGCTGATGACTGCTGCAAATCTCCCATTCCATGGTCGATCATTTCATTAATCCCCGTATAATCGGTTACGATGAAACCACCAAATTTCCATTGATCACGAAGAACATCCTGCATCAACCATTTGTTTCCTGTTGCTGGAATTCCGTCCACTTCGTTAAATGAAGCCATAACCGATGCTACGCCTGCATCAACAGCCGCTTTATACGGTGGGAAATATTCGTTAAACATTCGGATATGACTCATATCAACCGTGTTGTAATCCATTCCACCTTCTGGAGCTCCATACAATGCAAAGTGCTTTACACAAGCCAAAATCGTTTGATCTGCTGCCAAATCTTTTCCTTGATATCCGTAAACCATTGCTTTGGCGATCTCACTTCCTAAGAACGGATCTTCACCCGAACCTTCTGAAACTCTTCCCCAACGAGGTTCTCTAGAAATATCCACCATGGGTGAAAATGTCCAGTTGATACCGCCTGCTGCAGATTCTCTAGCCGCAACTTGAGCAGATTTCTGCACTAAATCCATATCAAACGAAGCCGCCAAACCTAATGGAATTGGGAATGTTGTTTCATATCCGTGGATCACGTCCATTCCGAAAAGCATCGGAATTTTTAATCTACTTTTTTCAACAGCCACTTTTTGTGCTGCCTTAATTTTTTCTGCTCCTTTAATGTTAAAAAGCCCTCCAACTAAGCCTTGTTCAATCTTTTTACCGATATCCGAACTTTGCGCTTGCCCCGTTGTAAAGTCTCCAGAGGTTGGCAAATTAAGTTGTCCGATTTTCTCGTCCAAAGTCATTTTGGCTACCAAATTATCGATAAACGCTTTTTTCTTGGATTGATATTGCGCGGTTTGAAAACTCTGAACCGGCTTATGTACCAATTCTTGCGCCGGGAATACCGATGCCAGCAAAACAGAGGCTACTACAATTAATCTTTTCATTATACCATTATTTTGAGGTTGTACTTACTTTTTTCTGTGAAAACATCCATTCGTAAAGTTTCGGATCCGAATAGGTAGAATCCCAAGAATTGTGATTATCATTAGGAAAAATCACCAATTCGGCTTTTGGATTTACGGGATGTAGTTTTTGATAAAAATTGAATGCATTTTCTGGAAGAACGATATCGTCCATTCCGCCATGAAAAATCTTCATATTCAAATCTTTGTATTGATGAATATTCGCTTGCATCACGCGATCGGTCGGCGCACACACCGAAGCCACAGCAGCAAACATTTCAGGATGCTCCATTGCGAGGGTTAAACTTCCCCAACCGCCCATAGATAAGCCGGTAAGATAAATTCGCGAAGCATCTATCTTATATTTGGATTGAATTTCTTTAATCAAATGGAAGATCGCATCCGTATCCCACCACGTATTTGCAGGACATTGCGGCGCCAAAATAGCCACCGATTCCTTCATTAAATTCTTGTATTTGAAAGGTCCATTCACTTTCACTTTATCCAAATCAGTTCCTCTTTCTCCGGCTCCATGCAAAAAAACCATCAGAGGAACCGAACCTTTCGCATCTTTTGGATAATCTAAAATATACGAGATGTTTTTCTGCTCTTTAACTTCTTTGTTAAAAATGGCTTTCATCTCTTGCGCTTGCATGAACGAAAGTCCAACAAAAGAAAGTGAAAGACCTATAAAAATTGATTTCAACATAATCAAATTCCGTTTTAATTAAAATCCATATTGTGTTGAATGAAAACCTAACTTCTTCAACCCTTGTTGAATTTCAGGTGCATTCATCATTAATTTCCATAATAAACCGGTACGATAATTTTCAATCATCGGAGAAATCGTTCCTTGATCGATTGCTAAATACCGTTTCGTCACCCAATCATACTGCAACGATGTTGCATCATACGGTCCCGCAGGACCAATAAATTCCGGATGTTCCGTATATAAAAAACGAAGCACTGCCATCGATTCTTTTGGCGTGTACGGGAAGCTACTTAACGCAGCAGTTGGAGTAATCACTCCATTATCATTATTCGGTTGGTGGGCTGTATAGCCAACACTTCCATCTGCATTTCTCGTGTAGGAAGCCGTTGTTCCCCAATAATTTGAACTATAGCCTTTAAATTTATTAGGATTTTCAACATGAAATTCATAGTTGATTTTCGCATGATTACGCGTCACATCCCAGAAATTTTTCACCATTTTATCGGACAAACTACGTGGGTCTAAACCAATATACGAATACTGCGCCCAGAAAAGTGGACCGCCATATTCTTCGGCACCATTATGTTTTACAACTAATGGCAAGCCGTATTTTTTCTTATCCGTTAAATACTTTCCGTCTCGTGCCCAACCTTGGTAATACACTTCTGGTTTGATAGAATGCGTTGGAGAAGCCGCCGCCATAATGTACGTAATCAACGTTTCGTCATAGCCTTGAAGTTTATGATTCATCTCCCAACCGTATTCTTTAGACCAATGCCAATATAAAACGTTTTGACCTTGGGTGTACCAATTCCAATCGATACCACGCCAAAGTTCGTCGCATTTTTTTGCCAATGCTTTTTCCTCTTCATTTCCGTTTTTAAAATATTCGCGAACCATTAAGATTCCTGATGCCAAAAAAGCCGTTTCCACCAAGTCGCCACCATTATCTTTTTTTCCAAAAGGCACGGTTTTTCCGGTTTCTCCATTGATCCAATGCGACCAAGCACCGTGAAAACGATCCGCTTTTGCTAAGAAATCCATCATGTAAGAAAGTCGCTTAACCGCATCTTTTCGAGGAACAAAACCTCTTTCTACCCCCACTAAAATCGTTGCTAAGCCAAAGCCCGAACCTCCAGTTGTAATGACATGAGCATCATTTTGAGGATACACTCCATCTTCGTGATACCTCTCTCGTGCTAAAAGTGAATTCGGCTCTGCAAAATCCCAAAAATACTTCAGCGTTTGCTTTTGAACCAAATCCATAAGTTGTTGGTCTGAAACATTTTTAGAAACCACAGTTTCCGTATTCGATTTAGAATTTTGAGGTGTACACGCGGCAAATAATGACGTAACACTTATCGTAATAAGAACATTCTTTAACTTCATACATTCAATTTTACATACGTTCAAAAATTAGGATTCGAACAAAGATAAGAAAACCACTTTCCTAAAACCCATATTTTGAGGAATGGAAACCTAGTTTCCTTCAAAATTTCAATATAAATAGAGTAAAAAAGACTGCCATACAAAGGTATAGCAGTCTAATTTGCACCTATAATTTATACACAACTACCAGTTTGGATTCTGAGTCATGTTTGGCGTTTGAATCAATTGGTTATTTGGAATTGGGAACAACTCGTGTTTTCCAACGACAAATACTTTTCCATTAGCTCCCATAGCCGTTTTACCTTGACCTGTTCTAACAACATCAAACCATCTATCGTGTTCAAAAGCAAGCTCTAATCTTCTTTCTTTCCAAACATCTTGAGTCGTTGGTTTTGCAATTGGAGCCAAGCTTACTCTTTTTCTAACTTCATTTAATGGAGTTGCAGCATCTGCACCGATATGCGTCGCTGCTTCAGCTCTGATTAACAAAATATCTGCATATCTTAGGATGCGAACGTTTTTATCACCATCACCAGAACCTAAGTTTGCACTAGAATATGCTTTTTCGTTATACATTGCATTTTCTACTGTATTCGGAACTAGGCGACCGTCATAAAGAGTTTCGCCTCTAAAAATAATGGTAGCATCTCTTCTAATTTTATCTCCTTCTGCATTAAATGCATCTAAAAGATTTTGAGAAGGCGTATTGAAACCCCATCCCCAACCTCCGGTACCACGAGCACCTTGAGTTTCGGAATATTGTTGAACACCATGCGCAATTGCAGTTCCTCTGGCTTGAACTTCAAATAAAGATTCTCTTCCGTTTTCGCCTTCAACCCTCCAGATTTTTGCATAGTCTGCTTCAAGACCATATTGACCAGAAGCCATAACCAATCCTGCAGCATCGTATGCTTGCTGCCATTTTTCTTGATACAAATATACTTTCGCAAGTAGTCCTTGTGCGGCACCTTTTGTTGCACGACCTAAATCTGCTGATGCATATTCGTTTTTAGAAGGTAATACTGCAATAGCGTCTGTTAAATCTTTTTCAATATAAGCATAAACCTCCGCTTTTGGCTTTCTCTCAACCCAAGATTCTGGATTATCAACCAATTGAATTGGTACATCTCCAAACATTCTCACTAGCCAAAAATAATGAAGTGCTCTTAAGAATTTAGCTTCACCAATCAATCTATTTTTATAGGCTTCGTCCTTTAGACCAAATTTCTCCGTATAATCAATAGATAGATTTGCTCTACCGATTGTTTTGTAAAATCTTGTCCACATAGCACCAATAGAACCGGTTGCGCTTGTATGCTGAAGATCATCTAAGATTAACTTGTCTCCTCCACCATCAGTTGGGGCACTTCCTTTATCTGCATTATCCGAGATAATTTCAGTAACTCCTAACCAAGAAAAGGCATAATCCCATTCTGTAAGCATCCCGTAGGTTCCATTAACAAACATTACAGGCTCTGCAATTTGACCAGCATGTTCTGAATCAATATCTTCTCTTGAATCTACCTCCAAGAAGTCGCTTGAACAAGAAACGCCAAAGACCAAACTTCCTGCTATTAAATATTTATAAATATTATTTTTCATTACTTTTTCAATTAAAATTCTACATTAACCCCAAAAATGAAGCTCTTTAAGTTTGGATAAGCCGCAAGCTCGATACCTGTTGTTCCGTATGGATCACCATTGGAATTCAACTCTGGAGTATATCCTTTAAATTTCGTGAAAATAAAAGGATTCTGAGCTGTAACATATAATCTAAGATTCTTCAAACCTTGGATTTTGTCTCTTAAATTATATCCTAATGTAATGTTATTGATTCTGAAATAATCTCCGTTTTCCAAGTAATAATTAGATGCTTCAACATCACGGTTTGCACCTGGGTTTGAATTTGTAGAACCTTCTCCTGTCCATCTGTTGTTGAACATATACATCGAAATATTCTCACCACCTAAACGCGTATTGTTTAATCCATTATAAACTTTGTTTCCGCCAGCTCCGTATCCTTGTACGCTGAAATCTACATTTTTATAATTCAATGCTAAACTTACACTATAGTTGTACGTAGGAATGTAACTTCCAAAAAACACCTTGTCTCTCTCATCAATCACACCATCACCATTTTGATCTTTATATCTAAAGTAACCTGGTTTCGCTCCACTGATGTGCGGATTTGCATTGATTTCCGCTTGATTCTGCCAAACACCTTCTGTTTCGTACATCCACCAAGCACCTAGAGGTTGACCTTTTTCAAGACGTTTTGTGATTTTTCCATTTCCTAGAGAACCTCCAATCATCCCGTCATAAGCCGGTTTTACATTTAGAATTTCGTTATCATTATGATTAAACGTTGCTCCAATTTCATATGAAAAGTCTCCTGATTCTGAAACATCTTTCCACTTCAAACCAACTTCATAACCCTTGTTTAAGATTTCGCCACCATGATCGTAGAAATCGTTAGAATATGGATTTGAGTTAATTGGTTGAACTTTCATAATCATGTTTGTGTTTTTCTTTTGATAATAGTCAAAAGATCCCGATAAACGATTATTAAATAAACCAAAATCTAGTCCTCCACCCCATTCTTTTGTTACTTCCCAACTGATAGGATATGCCGGTGAACCAATGTATGCTCCGAAGATTAAATCTTGTCCAGGACCGAAAACATAGTTATAATTTTGACTACCTGGACCATTGATAATAGATGAAGCATTTACAACTCCAATATTATCATTACCTAAAGTTCCCCAGCCACCACGAAGTTTTAGGAAATTTACAATTTCGCTATCTTTTAAGAAATCTTCATTAGAGATTGTCCACCCTGCACTAATTGATGGGAAGGTATCCCAATACATTGCATCTTGCTTGAATCTACTCGTTCCATCTCTTCTTACAATACCTGATATGTAATATCTCTTATCATAATCATACTGAACACGTCCAAAATACGATGCATAACGAACAGGTGTGTAAAAATTCTGTCTTACATCTTTAACCGGCTCCGATCCTGCATGATCTAAACTCCAATATTGTTTTCTTGAAGGCACATTGTAACCAATGCCGTACATTCTTCCTCCAACACCTATTTCTTCAGCAGAAGTTCCTAAAACAGCAGTAACACTATGACTTCCAAACTTCTTGTCAAAAGTTACATAGTTCTCCCACTGCCAACGGAATGTATCAATTTTTTCCAATGCAAATGAGTTGTTTGCATAAGCGGTATTCTTTGGATTTGCCGTTTGTAAAGCTAAAAACTGAGCTTCCGTTCTAGAAGGGTCAGCTGCCAACCATTGTTCTTTCGTTGGTGAAAACGTTTCTTTATTAAACCAATATTTTGTCGCCCCAGCTCTTGACGTAAATGTTAAACCTTTTAGAATTTCAACATCTGCCTGTAAAAACCCTTGCAATGTATTCGTTCTTTGAACTTCGTTGGTAAAATAAACCGAAGAAAGTGGATTTCCATGGGAATTCAAACGCCCAGTAGAACCAACATATCCAACTTGACCAGTATTTGCATTCCAAAAAGGAAGACCCCATTTTCCGTCTTCATAACGTACTGGAACTACAGGAGCTTGTCTATGAGCCGTATCAAACGAACCTAGAGGTTTAAGGTTTTCTTTCGTTGTTGAGAAACTCACATTCTGAGTCAACTTCACACGATTATCAAACAAACGATAATTGTTATTGCTTCTAATTGTCGTTCTTCTATAATCTTGATCATCCAAAATTCCTTTTTCCGTAAAGTGATCTAAACCTAAAAAATATGTAACATTATCGCTACCACCACTGATGTTTAAATTATTATCCTGAACAATACCTGTTCTTGTTAATTCCTCAATCCAGTTGGTGTTGTACTTCTGATCTTCAGAAAGGAAAGTTGTTTGCCCGTTCGATTTACGCTCTTCATTAAAGTATTTTGCGTATTCTCTAGCATCGGCCATATCCACTTTATGAAGGATATTTTTGAAGCCGAAATAACTGTCGTAAGCTACTTTCGTTCTTCCTTTTTTACCCGTTTTTGTTGTGATAATTACAACTCCATTTGCTGCTCTCACACCATAGATTGCTGTGGACGCTGCATCTTTTAGAACATCTAGGGTTTCAATATCTCTTGGGTTAATGTTTGTGATGTTTGGCACAATCATCCCATCCACAACATATAAAGGATCACGTCCACCTAATGCTGTACCTAAACCTCTAATAATTACACTCGGTGTGGCACCCGGCTGATCTGTATTTACAATGGTAACCCCAGTAAGTTTCCCTTGTAACGATTGCATTGCTGTTGTAGCAGGCTGCTTCGCAATATCCTCTGCTTTTACAGAAGCAACCGCTGAAGTTAGATCACCTCTCTTTTGCTTGCCATACCCAATCACGACAACTTCCTCGATCTTTGTTTCTCGAGACGTAGTGTCACTTGGCGTTTGTTGTGCCATCATGTCATTCCCAAAATAGAATGCTGCAATTAGGCACGACAATTTTAATGTCGTTTTTCTCATACTAGTTAACAATTTTCTTTAAGATTTTCTCCATACTCATTCATATAAAGTAAGACAAACAAGTATTGTCTCAAAGTTAGAAAATATATACTAAATTTTATATTTTTTTTAAGACGGTGTTAATTTGCGTTAAATAAACACTTTGGCGTAAATTTTGACTAGCTTCTTCTACTAAATCCAAGTATTATGAATACCAAAAATGTACTCATTGCCACCGTTTCTGTTGTCGGAGTTGCAACAGTGTCTCATTCTTGTGTTGCGTTGGCAACATCAGCAATCGGAGTATCCATCCTAAAAAAGGTTTTATTAGGCGGAATTACGAAGGGAGTTGGTATTTTCAAAAATAAAAATGCATTCTTACAAAGTGACCTTATTGATAAAGCGTTACCGAAAGAGTTACGAGCAATAAACACATTGCTAGAAGGCGTTGCGCCAAATCTTGTAGCTAAAGAAAAAGACTATATCGCACAAGCAGCTGCTTATACCGTTGATCTTTCGGAACCAATTTTGGTGAATGCCGTTAATTCCCTTACCAGTCAGGATGTAGAGCGTATTGCTACTGGAGGCCAAGGAATGGCAACTCAAATTTTGAAAGAAAAAACATCCCAACAATTGATTCAGGCCATTATGCCGAAGGTAGATCAAAAGCTTAATGAATTTGACATTATTCGTCCTATTAACAATGCATTGAAAGCCAATAATCTGTTAGGAAATATTTTAGGAAATTCGAGTGCTCCAGCGGACGGTTCAATGTTGAGTAAATTGGCTTCAGAACAATTGGTGAACGGATTATTTAATATTATTGAAGACTACGAAAAACAGAACGCTTCCGAAATCTACAAAGCTTTTGGGAAATAGTCGTACCTTCGTTAAAACGAATTAAACTTATGAATATTTTAGAACAAAATAGCGCCAAAGATCCAGAAGAATTTTATGCGTCTCTTAGTGAGAAATTAACCGAAACACATGATTTCCCAGAAGATTATATTTACAAATTTATCATTCCAAGTAGCGAGCAAAAATTAACGGAGATCTACCGTGTTTTTGATGGTATCAAAACATCTTTTTCAAACAAAGAAAGTAAGAATGGCAAATACACATCAATAACGGTGAGCGCTTTTGTATTAGACGCTAATCAAGTGATTACAATCTACAAAGAAGTTGGTAAAATTGAAGGCGTAATTATGCTGTAAAATTTTATCTAAACCATAAAAAATCCCCGAAATTTTGTTTCGGGGATTTTTTTATTTTACCATTAATTGATTTATTGATGCACCTCAACGAACGTTTTAAAAACCTCGAATGGTCTACCAACAATCGCTTCTTCATTAAATTCTAAAATTGGACGTTGTAGTAATTCAGGATTCGCTTCTAAAACCAAAAACAGTTCTTCATTGCTCAGATTTTTATCCGAAAATTCTTCTTGAAATAATTTTTCATTCGTTCGCACGATATCGAGAACGGGAACATTCAGTTTTTGAACCAATTTTTCTAAATCTTCTTTCGACAAAGGATTGTTCAAAATATCAACCAATTGATACGGAATATTTTCGGTTTCTAAAAACTCTAACGCACAATTAGATTTGGAGCAAAACGAGTTATGATACAGCGTAAACATAATATATCACCTAAAATAAACCGTGTAATTGACCTTCAATTTTCTCCAAAATGAAACCAAAATCTTCCGGTCTTTCTACGAAATCCAAATCATCAACATCAATAATCAACAGTTTTCCTTCATCGTAGTTATTGATCCATTTTTCGTATTTCTTGTTCAACTTAGACAGATATTCAATACTAATTGACGCTTCGTAGTCACGTCCTCTTTTATAGATTTTCTTCACCAAATTGGGAACATCCGAACGCAAATAAATCAACAAATCGGGAGCCGAAACGAAAGATTTCATCAAATTAAAAACCGACGTATAGTTATTGAAATCACGATCCGTTAAAAGATCCATGTCATTTAAGTTTTCCGCAAAAATATGCGCATCTTCATAAATCGTACGATCTTGGATGATGTTTTTCCCACTATCACGAATCTCCTTCACTTGGCGGAAACGGCTTCCCAAAAAGTAAATTTGCAAAGCAAAACTCCATTTGGACATATCTGAATAAAAATCCTCTAAATACGGATTGTGATCTACATCTTCGTACTGCGCATGCCATCCGTAATGTTTCGCCAACATCCCGGTAAGCGTTGTTTTTCCTGCGCCAATATTTCCTGTAACGGCTATATGCATTCTAAAATCTCAAAAAATTAATTGAAAATCAGACAGATGGCTCAATCATCTGCCCTGTTGATTGATTTCGTAAAGATAGACTTTGTTCTCTCTATATTCAAAGTAGGAAGCGGAGTTTTTATCCACAATTTCTGCGGAAGCTTTTGAAAAGTCCTTACTTATACCATCTAGCGAAGTATACGAGTAGATTTCATTGGGAGTAAAGAGCAGAATTCGCTCATTTTCTCTTTTGATTTTTTTCAAATTCGGGATTTCTTTTTGAAATAATTGATTTCCTTTAAAATCATAAACTTGAAACGCTTTTGATGAAATTAAATACAATTTCTGATTAAAAACCACCATCGAAGTAACGTCACCGAAATCTAACGACAAAGGAAATGAATTGATGATTTGTTGATTTCTAAAATTGTATTGAATCAAACGTCGTGAACTTTCTTCCAATAGCCATATTTGTTGCAAATCTTCCGCATAAGCAGCTTTGATAAAACCAAAATTCAATCGAAAATCAACTTTCTGAATTTCATTTAAATTTTGATCAATCACTTTGAGTTCTTGGGCATTTTCAGAAAAAAGCATGATGCTCAACGGATTCTGAACATTTTGTAAACGAAAAGGAACCGTCATCATCAGTCGCCCCAAAATCTTGCCAGTAGAATCCGTTTTTGTTAAGCTAAAATCTTTCGTTTTGTAGAGGTAAAAATTGCCGTAATCATCCAATTGCATTTCCTTCACGCCTTTCAATTGAAACGAATCCAACGCCACCTGACGTTGCGCTCCAACAAAAGAAAAACAGAGAATTAATAGACTACAAATGATTTTCGGCATAGACCAAATATACAAAAAAAGACGCTCGAAAGCGTCTTGTATTATTTGAATTGAACTTCGTAAATCGTAGGCCACATCTTCCCGGTAATCAACATATTATCACCTTTGAAAGCGATTCCGTTAAGAACATCATCAGCTCCTTTGGTATTCTTTTTAGCGATTTCGGTAAAATCAAAACTTCCAACAACTTCACCTGTTTTCGGATCGATTTTAAGAATAATCGGTTGCTGCCAAACATTAGCGTAAACAAATCCGTTATGGTATTCAAGTTCGTTTAATTGATCGTAGCCTTTTTTATCACTTGCCACACCAATCTGACGAACTACTTTGCTTGGATCGCTTGGATTTAAGAAATATAAAAACTTGGTTCCATCAGAAAAAATAAGCTGTTTTCCATCGAAAGTCAATCCCCATCCTTCTGCAATCATGTTAGAATATGGGAATTCGCTCAATAATTTCAATGAATTTTTATCGTAAACAAATCCTTTTTTATTTTGATAGGTCAACTGATAGATTTTGTTACCAACCACCGTTGCGCCTTCAGCGAAAATATCTGCCGCTTGATCAACAGATTGAGTTGGCGTTGTGCTGCCCAAAGAATATTTCCAAAGACGTGAAGTCCCGTACTGACCGTCACTTTCCAAAATCATATTATCCACATATTGGAAACCTTGGGTAAAACTCTTAGGATCATGAGGGTATTCCTTGACAATTTCGTACTGAATTTTTGCTTCAGGTGTTTTAGAATACACATTGATATTCGCATCTTGCGAAATGGTTTCCCCATTAGATTTAGTAATAACAAATGTAACCGCGTTGGTTCCCAACGTAAAATAAGCTGGATCCACCACCATTTTATCGGTTTCTTTTTCTCCAAAATTGATGGTTACTTTTTCTGCATTATTTAAAACATCAGCTGGAAGTTGAAGCGCATCACCAAAATGATATCCTTTATCTTCCATCGAAGTATTGTATTCATTTAATGTATTTAGGATTTTTTCATCCTTGTTACAAGATGCCAAAAGAGTGAGTGCCAATACAGAAATAAATAGAGTACGTTTCATTATCACAAAATATTTTTTCAAAAATACGCTTTTGTTACGGATTTGTATCAAAGCATGTTGGTTATTAGCCGATAATTAGCAAATTTTATACCTTTCCTAAATTCCACAAAAAAAACGCAGACTCCTATAAATCTGCGCTGAATAACTTTTATCGGGGAAGTTTTCTAATTCTCAACGAATTCTTTTAGAGATTTTTCTACAATTTCTTTCCAGCCTTCTTCGAAGCTTTCACGAGAAAATGTGGTTCCTAAATGTTCAAAATTCTCCAAACCTTTATGCGTTAACGTAAGTACCGTTCCGTCTCCTTCGGGAGTCAGTTCCCATTTTACCAAGGTTTTATCTTTGGTATATTCAGGGTACGTCCAAGAATGTTTTAATTTTTGTTGAGGAATTATTTCTAGAATCTCACCATGATGCAAATACTTGTTTTCGCCTCCAGGTTCATAAAAATTGAACGCTTGATTCATTTCTAATTTGAAATCTGGGATATCAAAATACCATTTTTTCATATTTTCTTTGTCGGTAATTGCATCCCAAACCTTTTCTACTGGCGCATTTAGCTTTTGTTTTACAATAATATTTTCGTGCATAGTACTATGATTTTTTGGTTTATCTAAAGTTAGCCTTTATTCCCGCGAAAGCAAAAAATAAATATGTAACAAATATCATGAAACTCTTTTTAAAGTATTTTTGCATCCAATTCGTCTTTGGATTAGTAAACTGAAAAAAAACAAGATTTTGAAACTTCTCAAAAAAATTACAATGACATTAATTATACTCATCATCCTTTTGGTAGTTGGTGTTTGGGCATTTATGCAGCAAGATCAATTCGGAAAATTACCAACTGGAAAACGCTTGGAGCGCATCCAAAAATCTCCAAATTACAAGGATGGTCAATTTAAAAATCTAAATCCGACGCCACAACTTTCAGAAAATTCATCGTTACCCAAAGCTTTATGGAAATTTGTTTTTGATAAAGTGGAAAACGGAACGCCGAAAAAACCTTTTCATTTTGTAAAAACAGAAATCAACAAGATTCCAAGCAATGAAGATGTTTTTATTTGGTTCGGTCATTCATCCTATTACATTCAAACCGATGGAAAAAAGATTTTAGTTGATCCTGTTTTCAGTGGTGCAGCTTCGCCCGTGAAAAGCACAACAAGAGCGTATGCTGGATCTGATTTATATACAACGGACGATTTCCCAGAAATCGATTACCTAGTCATCACGCATGATCATTGGGATCATTTGGATTATGAAACCGTGAAAAAACTACAACCCAAAGTGAAAATTGTTGTTACTGGCTTAGGAACCGGAGCTCATTTGGAATATTGGGGTTTCCCAGAATCTAAAATCGTTGAATTGGATTGGTTTGAAAAGAAAAATTTTAACGATAAATTTGTTTTCAATGCAGAACCAGCGCGTCATTTTTCAGGACGTGGATTCAAACGCGATCAGTCTTTATGGATGAGCTTTGTAGTTCAAACGCCAACAAAAACGATTTACATTGGCGGTGATTCGGGTTATGATACGCATTTCAAAAAAATTGGAGATAAATATCAAGGAATTGATTACGCAATTTTAGAAAATGGTCAGTACAACGAAGATTGGCGATACATCCACATGCTTCCAGGTGAACAGGATAAAGCGATGCTTGATTTGCAAGCCAAAAATTTAATTCCGGTTCATAATTCTAAATTCAAACTTTCTAAACACTCGTGGAAAGAGCCAATGGAAAAAGTAGTAGATAATAAAAAAGGGAATTACGGACTTCTCATGCCTCAAATTGGTGAAAAACTTTCACTTTCAACTGATGCTAAAACATCAAATTCGTGGTGGAAAACCTTAGAATAATCCCATTTTAAATTCGATAAAAAGTCTCAAATCTATTTTGGTTTGAGACTTTTTTTATTTTCGAATTAAATGGTATCTTGAGCTACTTTAATTTTTTGAAAACAAATCAAAAGAAGCAAATAGACTATAACAACGAAACAATGAATCAAGAAGCCTATATTTTGGATGGAGTTCGCTCTGCAATTGGAAATTTTAAAGGAAGCTTAGCAGCTGTTCGTACGGATGATTTAATCGCAGATGTAATTAAAGCTTTGGTCGAAAAAAATCCAAATATCCCAACCGACAAAATTGACGATGTAATCATTGGTTGCGCCAATCAAGCAGGCGAAGACAACAGAAATATAGCAAGAATGGCGTCTTTGTTAGCTGGTTTACCAACGACTGTTCCCGGAGAAACCGTTAATAGACTTTGCGCCTCTGGAATGAACGCTATTTCTCATGCTTTCCGAGCAATAAAAGCCAACGAAGGAGATATTTTTATTTCTGGAGGTGTAGAAGGAATGTCTCGCGGCCCGTATGTTCTTTCGAAGGCAGAAATGGGTTTCGATACTAATCAAAAAATGTTTGACAGTAGTTTTGGTTGGCGTTTTATCAATTCCAAAATGGAAAAAATGTACGGTGTTGAAGCTATGGGAAAAACCGCAGAAAACTTAGCCGAAATGTATTCCATTAGTCGTGAAGATCAAGATGAGTTTGCTTTGGCTTCTCAGCAAAAAGCTGCTAATGCGCAAGAAAATGGAATTTTGGGAGAAGAAATTATTCCAATTTCAATTCCGCAAAGAAAAGGCGAAGCCTTAGTTTTCAACCAAGATGAATTCATTAAAGCGCAAACTAATTTAGAGAAATTAGGTTCGTTAAAAGCTGCATTCAAATCGGAAGGCAGTGTGACTGCTGGAAACGCATCGGGATTAAATGACGGTGCTGCAGCTTGCATTGTCGTTTCGGGTGAAGCAGTGAAAAATTTTAACTTGAAACCCTTAGCTCGAATTGTTTCAACTTCAGTAACCGGAGTAGAACCTAGAATTATGGGAATCGGACCTGTTTCAGCGTCTCAATTAGCATTAAAAAGAGCTGGACTTCAATTAGAAGATATGGAAATCATCGAACTTAACGAAGCCTTTGCTGCGCAGGCTTTGGCGTGTACACGTGAATTAGGTTTAGTGGATAATGATGAACGCGTAAACCCTAATGGCGGTGCGATTGCTTTAGGCCATCCTCTAGGCATGAGCGGAACCCGAATTGTTGTTACAGCGGCAAAAGAACTTAACCGAAGAAATAAACGTTACGCACTATGTACCATGTGTATAGGCGTTGGACAAGGCTATGCATTAATTTTAGAAAATTGCAACCTTTAAAATGAAAATTATACTATTATATTTAACATAATGTGAAATATTTTAAAAAAAGTATATATTTGCAGTGAAGGGATTGGGAATTACTAGAAAAACTGCCCTTTATAAAACTAAACCACAAAACTAAACTTGAGAACATGAAAAAATTCAGATCAAACTGCCCATTGGCGCGGAGTCTCAATCTTGTTGGAGACAAATGGACCATGCTAGTTTTACGAGATATATCTGTAAAAGGCACGGCAACGTATAAAGATCTTGCAGCAATGCCCGAAGGTATAGCAACCAACACTTTAGCAGAAAGGCTAGACAAATTAGTCAGGGCAGAAATGCTTATCAAAACCAAAAGCGAAAAAAACAAGTTGGTTTTCAACTATCAAATTACAGAAAAAGGAAAGCAATTGCTTCCGGTTCTCAATGCCTTATCAGATTGGAGCATAAATCATCTTTTCCAAAAAGATGAACTCGCCCACCTCGCATACTAACATCACATCATTATTTATATTTTATTAAAGACTTTACACGTGTAAAGTCTTTTTTTAGTATTTTTAATAAAATTCTCACACCTAAAATGAAAGCAATACTTCTTTTTTTCATTTTATTACTAGGCAGTTTTCATTCTGCTCAAGGTTTTGTATTACCCGTCTCTAAAAAAACAAAAATAAAATTCAAACTTCTCAATAATCTTATTTTTATTCCCGTGAATGTTAACGGTGTAGAGCTTACATTCCTTTTGGATTCGGGTGTTTCAGAAACAATACTTTTTAGTTTAGAAAACAAAACGGTGAATTTTGAAAAAATGACCAAAACCGTTTTCAAAGGCTTAGGCAATAATATGCAAGTAGATGGCTGGGAATCTACAGGAAATACCGTAAAAATAGGAGATAATTACATAGATAATCATCATTTAATTTTTTTAATTTTAAACGAGGAATTTAATTTTTCCAATCATACCGGAATTCCAGTTAATGGAATTATTGGGCATGATTTCTTTAAAAACTATCCCATGAAAATCAATTTTCAAAAGAAAGAAATCATTCTATTCCCGGATCAAAAAACTTTTGAAAGAGAAGCTTCGAAAAAATACGAAGAGCATCCTATAACGCTTGAGCTCAAAAAACCCTATATTTGGTTGGACGTACAACAAACCAACGAATTCGTGTCTTCAAAAATGCTCATCGACATTGGAAACAGCGATGCCGTTTGGCTTTTCCCAAGTTTAATTCCGAATTTTAAATACAACAGACCCAATATTGAAGATTTTCTAGGACGAGGTTTCAACGGGGATATTTACGGTAAACGAAGCCGCATTCATCGCATTAAAATAGGAAATCAGGTTTTGGAAAAGCCCATCATTGCAATGCCCGACGAATATTCGGTTCAGCATTTAAAATTGGTTCCAGATCGCAAAGGCTCCATTGGTAATGAAACATTGCGACGCTTTTCCGTTTTACTAAATTATCCTGAAAAAAAGATTTATTTCAAACCAAATTCTGAGATTCGAGAACCTTTTCATTTTAACATGAGTGGTCTAGATATTAAACATAACGGCATGGTTTGGAGTCCAGAGCTTGTCCATGTAAATACAGAGGTGCAAAAGGAAGGCACTCTTAATTCTACAAGTGGTACAACGTATGAAACACGAAAAGATATGTTTCAATATAAATTTGTTTTGGTGCCTAGTTATGTTGTCGCTGGCGCTCGCTCAGATTCACCTTCCTATAAAGCCGGAATTCGAAAAGACGATCAATTAGTAAAAATTAATGGAACTAGCGTTACCAAAATGTCTTTGGAACGAATCAACGAGCTTTTCAAATCTGAAAATGGTAGATCCATTCTTATTAGTGTTGAACGCAATGGAAAATTATTGAATTTTGAATTTCATCTAGAAGACCCAATTCCTTATGACGACTCAGAATAACAACCCGATCACAGAAGAAAGTACATTTGACCGAATCCGAAATAGGCCTCGGTTCAAAATGCATACCCATCTCGAGCCCGAAGAATTTGAAAAAATCATCATGGTGAGTTTGAAAGAGCATCCAGAACTAAAGGGAAACGTCAATCGTGAAGTTGCTACCATCGAAGTAAAAACCCAAGATCATCCTTTTTGGAAACCTAACCTTGCTTTGAGAACCGAAAAAGAAGATGATAATACCGTGATACGAGGAATATTCGGTCCAAACGGAGATGTGTGGACTTTAGTGATGTTTCTTTACTTTCTTTTCGGGATTGCGTGGATGGTTTTTATAACCCTTTGGTTTGTGGGGATCCAAATCAATTCCACCGATTATACTTGGGGACTACCTGCATCAATTGGAATGTTAGCCATCATTATTGCCTTGTATTTTGCAGTTCGCATGGGACACAAAAAAGCCGAACCTGAAATGGAAAAACTTCGTGATTTCGTCGTAAAATCTACCCTGAAATATGAAAAAACTAGTTCGTAGCTGGAGTTGATTGAGAATCTGCTTTTTGTTCTGCCGCTTTAGCTGCTAAAACCTCCTCTCTATTTTTCTGTTCTTTAAGGATTTTATCTTTGAATGGCTGAATTTCGGCATTCATTTGTTCAACCGTAATCGTTGTTGCATTCGGGTTTTTGTCTAAAACCTTCCAAGGTTTTTGTTTTCCCCAGCCGTATTCACCAAAGACAATTACAGGGATTCCATTGGCTTTTACTGTTGCTCCACCTTTATTTAAAACCCATTGTTCACCGAAATTAAACATCCATTTTGCATCGTCCATCAGCATTCTCAAACACGAATGCGATGCAGGATAACCAGGTAAATCGTATTGATGCCAACCAATTCCTAAGGTATTATGAATATTGAAATTGTACGGTAATTTCCAAGATTTGTTCACGGTGGAAATAGCTAATTCCTTTTTCCAGTTTGTGAACATTAAACCCGTTTTTGTTTTTGCTGCTTTTTTACCCATACTCGATGGTCCCCATTTTACTAGATTCCCGTTTTCATAGGCTGCATACGCTTGAATTGGATAGGAAAAAACCACCAATTTCCGAACATCTTTAGCAACATCTAATTGTCTTGGGAAAGGAGAATATTGTAAAAAATCGGATTCAATTTTATTTGGAATCATCAAGGTATCAGCACGCCAAGCATTTTCCAAATCCAATCGATTGAGCGCCAAAATAGTATAGCGTTCTTCTTTCGTATATTTTTCTTTAAAAGCTGCCATGACTGAGTCCTTCTTTTTCTCCGGAAACAGCATGGCAGTATATGTAAAAGTCTCTTGTGGTAAGACTTCTTTAGGTTTTTCTTTGGTAGCAGAATCTTGCGTAGTCGAATTTGAATTCGAAGACACATCTTCTGCTTGGGCATCTTTTTTACATTGAATTAAGGAAGTCGCTACAAGGAAAGTTGCAGCATATAGCAAATACTTTTTCATAGTTTAATTTACCCTAAAATCAAGGCAAGAATAATACCAATTTATTCCCATTCTATCGTTGCTGGCGGTTTACTGGAAATATCGTAAACAACTCTGTTAATTCCTGAAACTTCGTTGATGATTCTTGACGAAACAATCTCTAAGAAATCGTAAGGTAAACGACTCCAAGTCGCCGTCATAAAATCAATTGTATTAGCAGAACGAACCGCAGCTGTATATTCATACGTACGCTCGTCTCCCATCACGCCAACGGATCTCACAGGAAGTAAAACAACGAATGCTTGAGAAACCTTCTCGTATAAATCGTGTTTGTACAATTCTTCAATGAAAATATCATCTGCTTCTTGTAAAATGCGCACTTTCTCGTGATCAACTTCACCAAGAATACGAATTCCTAAACCTGGACCTGGAAATGGATGTCTATATACCAAATGATGTGGAATACCTAACTCTTCACCAACTTTACGAACTTCATCTTTGAATAATTCGCGAAGCGGCTCTAGCAATTGCAATTTCATATCTTCTGGAAGTCCACCCACGTTATGATGCGATTTAATTACCGCTGAAGGACCTTTTACAGACTGACTTTCGATGACATCTGGATAGATTGTTCCCTGTGCTAAAAAGCTTGCATTTTCAAATTTCTTCGACTCTTCATCAAATACGGCAACGAATTCGTTACCGATGATTTTTCTTTTTTGTTCAGGATCAGAAATACCTACTAATTTATTTAAAAAACGATCTGCAGCATCAACCATTTTGATATCCATGTGGAAATGCTCACCGTAGTTTTCCATTACTTTTTTACCTTCATCTTTTCTCAAAAGTCCAGTATCAACGAAAATACATGTTAATTGATCGCCAATCGCTTTGTGAATAAGTACGGCAGCCACAGAAGAATCGACACCTCCTGAAAGTCCTAAGATTACTTTCTTGTCGCCCACTTTTTCTTTAATATCTGCAATTGTTCTATCGATATAATTCGTTAAAGCCCAGTTTTTCTCTGATTTACAAACGTTGAAAACAAAATTTTCAATCATTTTTGCTCCTTCATCGGTGTGCGAAACTTCTGGGTGAAATTGCAACGCATAAATCTTCTCCTTTTCATTAGCCATCGCAGCGATAACATCTGATTTTCCAGAAATTTCAAATCCTTCCGGAACTTCTTCTACCTCATCAAAATGACTCATCCAAACGGTAGAATGTCTCGAAATACCCGATAAAATGGAATTAGAACGAACCACTTCAAATGTTGATTTCCCGTATTCTCCTTTTTCACCTTTCTTCACTTTTCCACCCAAAAGATGCGTTGTTAATTGCATCCCGTAGCAGATTCCCAAAACCGGAATTTCTTGTTGAAACAAAGCCTTGTCCACCAAATGAGCATCTTCTGCATTCACCGAACTTGGACCTCCCGAAAGGATAATCCCGCTAGGTTTTTTCTCCAAAATCTCGCTTAAAGGCATATTGAAAGGAACAACCTCTGAATAAACCCCCAATTCTCGTACTCTTCTGGCAATAAGTTGGTTGTATTGCGAACCAAAATCTAATATGATAATTCCGTTTTGCATCGTAAATTGACTGAAATAAAAAAAATTAAATAAAATTCTGCATTGCAGAAATACTAAAAAAAATGCCCCGAATTTTCAGGGCAGTATCTTGCTAAAATTTACCGATATCGTCTCTGTAAAAAGCGTAATCAAAATTAAGCGGAAGTGCATCTTGGTACACTTTCTTTCTTGCGTCATCGTATGTGTCGCCCACACCTACAAGGTTAAGAACTCTACCACCAGAAGTTACCACTTTGTTACCACGCATTTGGGCTCCTGCGAATAAAAGTTCGCTGTGTGTTACTTTATCCATCCCTTTGATTTCGAAACCAACTTCGTGATTCAAAGGATATCCGCCTGAACACATCACCAAGCAAACTGCTTTTTGATTCTTGAATTTCAACTCAACCTCTTTTCCTGCTAAACAATCTTCGATAACATCCAAAAGATTATTTTCTAGCAATGGAAGTAAAGACTGCGTTTCTGGATCTCCCAAACGCATGTTGTATTCTAACAAATACGATCCGTTTTTCGTCACCATCAATCCGAAGAAAATAAATCCGTGGAAACCAAGACCTTCTTCATGAAGTCCTTTCAAAGTAGGTTCTAAGATATTTTTTTCGAAATCCTCTTGATGTTCTGGCTTAAATTCTGGACTTGGAGCAACGCTTCCCATTCCACCTGTATTCAAACCTTTATCACCGTTTCCAACTTTTTTGTAGTCTTTCACAGGGATACAAGGGAATAATTTCTTTCCGTTTGAAAATGCAATGATCGAAGCTTCAAAACCATCCAAATAATCTTCAATAATCACTTGAATACCTGCATCTCCGTAGATTTTAGAAATCATGAATGAATGCAAAGTTGCTTTTGCAGATTCGATATCGTCGCAAATTACAACTCCCTTTCCACCAGCAAGACCACTTGCTTTAACTACGATTGGGAACGTTTTCCCTTCCAAATAATTCAAAGCATCTTGGTACGATTCGAAAACTTTAGCTTCTGCTGTTTTCACACCGTATTTTTGCATGAATTTCTTTGAAAAAGCCTTGCTTCCTTCCAGTTGAGCAGCGCGAGATTTAGCTCCAAAAATACGAAGACCGTTTTCTTTGAACTCTTCTACAATCCCATCAACAAGTGGAGCTTCTGGCCCTACAATCGTAAGATCTATTTTTTCTTTTAACGCATAAGCCGCCATTTCTTTAGGCGTTGATGCGATAATATTTTTTCCTAATTTATCAGTTGTTGCATTTCCGTTCGCAAAATACATTTCCGAGATTCTAGAATCTTTGCATAATTTATTTGCGATTGCGGATTCTCTACCGCCGTTTCCTACAATAAGTATTCTCATTAGTGTTCTATAAGTTTTATGACCAACAAATTTACATTTTTGCATGGGTAATGCAAAAATTATATGTTCTTTTTTTATTAATGTAAAAAGTGACGCATTCCCGTGAATAACATCGGAATATGATGTTCGTTTGCCGCCTCAATACTCTCTTCATCACGCATACTTCCACCTGGCTGAATGATCGCTTGGATACCTTCTTGAGCACAATAATCAACCACATCGCGGAATGGGAAAAACGCATCTGAAGCCAAAACTAAAGCGCCATCAAATTTTTCTTTAGCACGCTCAATCGCTTGTTGCGTTGCCCAGATTCGGTTTACTTGACCACCGCCAATTCCTAACGCTTGAACACCGTCTGAAACCACAATCGCATTAGATTTTACATACTTAACAACTCGTTGAGCAAAAAGCAAGGCTTTTCTCTGTGCTTCCGTAGGTTCTAGCGTTGTTACCGTTTTAATATCCGTTGAAAACTGATTATCGTTGTCTTGAACTAAAATTCCACCATCTACTTTTACCCAAGTTTGCTTGTCGCTTACTGGATTGGTGATTTTAATAATTCGAAGGTTTTTCTTCTTCTTCAAAACTTCTAAAGCTTCTTCCGTAAAATCAGGAGCCATCACAATTTCTAGGAACGTTTTGTTCATTTCTTCTGCAGTAGCTGCGTCTACTTTAAAGTTAGCTGCAACAATTCCGCCAAAGATAGAAACCGGATCACATTCGAATGTTTTTTGATAGGTTTCCAAAGCGGAAGTTCCGATTGCAACTCCACAAGGCGTTGAATGTTTTACCGCGCAACAAGCCAAATCTTCTTTGAACTCATTAACCACTTTCCAGCAAAGATCCATATCTCTTAAATTATTAAAAGACAACTCCTTACCGCCTAATTGTTCAAAATCCTTCATCGCTCCGTTTTCTACAGTAGAAACGTAGTAAGCTGCCGTTTGATGCGGGTTTTCACCGTAACGCATGTCTGCTACTTTTTTATATGAAGCATTCAAATATTGAGGATAGTCTTGATCTAAAAGCATTTTTGCAATTGCCGCATCATACGCTGCCGTTAAGTTGAAAACTTTTCCCGCCAATTCCTTACGAGTTTCTAGCGTCGTATCACCAGAAGCTGTTATTTCTTGTTGAACTTTTTCGTAATCTTCAACATTCGTGATTACTGTCACCGATTTGAAGTTCTTCGCAGCTGAACGCAACATAGAAGGTCCACCAATATCGATGAATTCTACTTTTTCGTCTAAAGAAATATCTTTGTTAGCGTTTTCGAAAAATGGATACAAATTCACAATCACCATATCGATTAACCCAATTTGATGTTCTTTTACCGTATTCATATGCTCCGCATTATCACGAACCGCTAACAAACCACCGTGAACTTTTGGGTGAAGCGTTTTCACACGTCCGTCCAACATTTCAGGAAAATCAGTAACCTCATCAATCTGAATAGGCGCTAAACCCGCATCTTTCAAATGCTTGAACGTTCCACCAGTTGAGATTAATTCGTAACCTTGAGTTTCTAAGAATCGGGCAAAATCAATCAGATTTGTTTTGTCTGAAACACTGATTAATGCTCTTTTTTTATCCATTTTTACTTTTTATTTTATTTTTATGAGATTGTAAAATCAAGAATCGGGGTTCAAGATTTTATCTATTGCTTTTGGGAAAATTTCGTACTCAACATGATGAATTTTGGAAGCCAATGTTTCCGGTGTATCCGTTTCATCAATCTGTACCTTTCCTTGAAGAATAATTTCGCCTTCATCAATTCCAGAAGTTACAAAATGTACCGTTGCACCACTTTCCTTTTCTCCAGCTTCAATTACCGCATTGTGAACATTCATTCCCCACATTCCTTTACCACCAAATTTCGGCAGTAACGATGGATGAATGTTGATGATTTTTCCTTTCCATTTATCGCAGAATTCGGGTTTCAAAATCGAAATAAATCCTGCAAGAACGATTAAATCTGTATTTTCAGGAATTAGCAAATCCAATTTATCTGAAAATGATTTTCCACGCGGGATTAATACATTTTCGATCTTATGATTTTCAGCTCGTTCCAATCCAAAACATTCGCGATCTGCAACCACCAAATTAACCTTCGCATTACGAATTTCACCTTGATCAATACAATCAATAATTCGTTGCAAATTCGTTCCAGAGCCCGAAATTAATACTGTGATATTCTTCATGTTTGTACAATGTATTATGTACAATGTAAAAGAAATTTTAGTTTCATATTACTTTGTACACTGTACTTTTTACAATAAAATTATTTCTTCGTTGCTTTCTGTAATTGTTCCGATTTCGTACGTATCGTCCAGTAAATCCATTACTTTTTCTGCATCAGCTGCATCAACAACCACGACCATTCCGACACCCATATTGAAGGTTCCGAACATCTCATGACGCTCAATACCTCCACGTTTTTCAAGTTCCAACATAATGGAAGGAATCTGAATTTTATTCGTTTCGATCGTCGCACATAATCCTTTTGGAAGAATACGAGGAACGTTTTCTATTAATCCACCACCGGTGATATGCGCGATTCCATGAACATCGACTTCGCTAAGAAGCTTATGAACAGGTTTGTAATATAAACGTGTCGGAACCAATAAGGTTTCGTATAAAGGTTTTCCTTCAAATTCTTCTTCAAAATTTGGGAATACTTTTCTCACTAATGAAAATCCGTTAGAGTGAAATCCAGAACTTGGAATTGCTAAAATTTTATCTCCTGCTTTAATTTTAGAACCATCGATAATTGCATCTTTTTCTACAATACCAACGCAAAATCCAGCTACATCGTAATCTCCTGGCTGGTACATTCCTGGCATTTCTGCCGTTTCACCACCAATCAAAGCACATTCGTTGTCTTTACATGCTTTTACCATTCCCAAAACGATTTCGGCAGCAACGTTAGAATCCAATTTACCACAAGCCAAATAATCTAGGAAAAACAAAGGTTTTGCACCATGACAAAGGATATCATTAGCACACATTGCGAAACAATCTACCCCGATAGAATCGTATTGTTTGGTATCTAAAGCGATTTTCAATTTGGTTCCTACACCATCGGTACCACTCACCAATACGGGATTGTTGTATTTTCCGATTTCATAAAAAGCCCCAAAGCTTCCCAAATTGTTCAACACATTTTTATTGTGGGTTTCGGCAACTGCAGTTTTTATTTTATCAACTGTTTTGTATCCTTCTTCTTTGTCTACACCTGCAGATTTGTACGTGTTACTCATTGTTTTCTTTGTTTTTGGATTTCTTTTCTTGGAACAGTAAAGACGCAAACCTTTTTCTATCTACGTCTTTATGCCCAATTGAAATTACGACTTCTCGCAACTTCACTTTCACTTTTCATTTTTGCAAGTTCGAACCCGAAAGAACCCCTTGCTTAGATTTATTTCAAACATAAAGTCTGAAAAAATTACGCTCCAAAAAGGAGAATAAAAAAGCCGACAATCGTTCAGATTATCGGCCGTTATATTTTTAGACACTTGTAGAGCCTGCTTTTTTTTCCTTGCAGTCGAAAGGTGAAAAATTACGCTCTATAGTCTGTATATTCACTGGGTAAATTCTTTGATGCAAAATTAAAAAAATAAAAAGAAAAATCCTACTACTATTTCTCCACAATCATGTTTCCGTCTTTTCTAAACCCCACATCAACCCTCTGACAATCAGCTAAAAATCAAATAAAATAGAGTTAGATTTAAACTAAATAAAGCTTTTTATCGGCCGCTTCATAGAGTTTTTACTTTGCTAAAATCGCTTCTAGCTGTGCAATTTTCGCCACTTTTTCTACTAATTCTTGATTCTTCTCTTCATTGGTAATTTTTCCTTCATTCGAGTTGAACGAATCGTAGAAAAATGGAAGTGAAAACGTTTCAACCACATTTCCTCCATGAAACGGGAAACGATTCGCTGCCGCTTCTAAAACTCCTAAACCGCCTCTACCACCTGGAGAAGTTGACATTAACAACATCGGAATTTCACCCCAAACCGTTCTGTCTTTGATTCTCGAAACCCAATCAAACACATTTTTGAACGCTGAAGAATAAGTCCCGTTATGCTCGCCCAAAGCCACAATTAACAAATCTGCTGAATCTACCTTTGCTGCAAAATCTACTGCTTCTTGAGGAATTCCCGACTTCACTTCTCTTTCATGCTTATAAATGGGCATTTCAAAAGGATTCATATCCAAAACTTCCACCTCATCAAATCCTGTAAAAAGACTCGCCGCATAGGCTGCTAATTGCTTATTAATTGACACATCCGAGTTACTTCCTGCGATTGCTACTATTTTCATTTTTTAATTAATTTGTTATTGTAAAAAAGTGCAGAAAGTCGCTTTCTGCACTCGAAATTTGATTATTTTAAATACGATGGTAACTCCATTGGAACTTCCATTAACAACACTTCTGCATCTTCTGTTGCCTCTAAAGTAAAGGATTTTGTATCCCAAATTCCTAATCCGTCACGAGTATCCAAATCTTGATCTCCAACTTTTGCTTTCCCTTTCAACACGAAAACGTAAACCCCGTTTCCTTCCTTATGCAATTGATATTCTCTGGAAATTCCTTTGTCAAAATTAGCCAAATTAAACCAAGCATCTTGGTGAATCCAAACTCCAGCATCATCGGCATTTGGAGACAAAATTTGTTGAAACTCGTTTTGTACTGCATTTTCTTTAATGCTAATTTGATCATAACGAGGCTCTACTCCAACTTTATTTGGGAAAATCCAAATTTGTAAGAATTTTACTTCTTGATCTTTATTTTTATTGTATTCGCTATGCTGAACTCCCGTTCCTGCACTCATTACTTGGATTTCACCATTTCTGATCACCGAAGAAGTTCCCATAGAATCTTTGTGTTCTAAATCTCCTTCTAACGGAATAGAAATAATTTCCATATCCTTGTGTGGATGCGTTCCAAAGCCCATTGCTTGCGAAACGGTATCGTCATTCAACACTCGAAGTGTACCGAAGTTCATTCGTTCTGGGTTGTAGTAATTTGCAAAACTGAATGTATGAAAAGAGTTTAACCAACCGTGATTAGCGTGACCTCTTGTATTTGCTGCGTGAAAAATTGTTTTCATAATATATCTCATTTGTTATAGGACAAATTTCCGAAAATTTGACCACTCAATCCATTGATGTAGGATAATAAATTAAAAAAGGCCACTCAAGATTAAGTAGCCCTCCAAAAAAAAATTAATTAAGAATTATATTAAAAGATTTAATACACTCGGAGTATCATTAAGATAGGCCTCAAAATAGCCACGATCTTGCATTCGTTGTAACAATCCATCAAAATCGGATGCTTGTTGCAATTCAATTCCCACCGTTGCCAAAGCCGTTTCACGAGAGTTCTTCTTTGTATATTCAAAAAACGCGATATCATCCGTTGCACCCAAAACATGAAGAACAAATTCCTTCAATGCCCCTGGTCTTTGCGGAAATTTCACCATAAAATAATGCTTTAAACCACGATACAACATCGCTCGCTCCTTGATTTCCTCCATTCTTGTAATGTCGTTATTACTACCACTCACCACGCAAACCACATTTTTGCCCTGAATTTGATCTCGATATTGCTCTAAAGCGCTTATAGATAAGGCTCCTGCGGGTTCCAAAACCATCGCATCTTTATTGTACAGCTCCAAAATCATCTCGCAAACCTTACCTTCATCTACCGAAAGGCAATCAGACAAATAATCTTTGCAAATTTCGAAATTAAGTGCGCCAACTTGCTTTACCGCCGCACCATCAACGAATTTATCAATTTCTGCTAATTCTACATTGAAGCCTTTTCGCAACGCCTCTTTCATCGATGCTGCGCCTTTTGGCTCCACAGCAATTAATTTTGTTTTTGGTGATAATTGGGAAAAAACCGTCACAATTCCTGAAGCCAAACCTCCACCACCAACGGGAACAAATACAAAATCAATAGGTTCTGTTGCTTGTTCCAATATCTCTAAAGCCAAAGTCGCTTGACCTTCGATAATTTGAGCATCTTCAAATGGATGAATAAATTCCGCGTCATGTTGCAAGCAATACTTCATTGCAGCGTGTTTTGACGCATCAAATGTATCGCCCGTCAATTGAACGGTCACATAATCGCCTCCAAACATTTTTACTTGCTCCAATTTCTGTTTCGGCGTGGTGATCGGCATAAAGATTACGCCATGAATTTTCAAATCATTACATGCCAAAGCAACTCCTTGAGCGTGATTTCCTGCACTTGCGCAAACAACACCACGACTCGTTTTCCCTTCCTGAAAAGCGGATTTTATTTTATGATACGCACCACGCAATTTATAGGAACGAACCGGCTGCAAATCTTCTCGTTTCAAGAAAATTTTTGCGCCAAAATCGTTTGATAATCGGTGATTGTGTTGTAATGGCGTTTTTACCACTACTTTTTCTATGTTTTTTTGAGCTGCTTTGATTTGCTCAATCGTTATTTCTACTACTGTTTCTTTCATTTGTTTTTAAATTCTTAGGCTTGAAAACAATCTATTTTTGAATTCTGTATAAACATTTTCAATTCTTCATTTGATTTCACTTTTCCATCGTGAAGTTCGAGTTTATGAGATAATTTTTTAGGAAGTTGACTTTCAAAATGACCAACATAAATGAAGGTTTGTCCAGCTTCTGCTAAATCATCCACCAACTGATTAAAAAATACAATTTGATCTTCATCCATTCCTTGACAAGGTTCATCAAAAACCAATAATTTAGGCTTTTTCACGAGTGTTCGAGCCAATAAAATCAAACGTTGTTTTCCTACGGAAAGGCTATTTAATTTCTGTTTCCGAACTTGTACTAAATCAAAATAATTTAAAATCTCATCCAACTGCTGATTTTGAAGAAAACTCAATTTTTCTAACACGCCCATCGCAGAGAAAAATCCGGATGCTATCGCATCGGAAACTGACATTTCACCATCAAAATACCAATGCAATTCGGGAGAGATAACGCCAATTTTATCTTTGATTTCCCAAATACTTTCCCCACTTCCTCGTTTGGAACCGAAAAGTTCAATATCGTTCGCATAGGATTGCGGATGATCAGCATTGACTAAACTTAACAAAGTTGATTTCCCAGAACCGTTTGGGCCTTTCAATAACCATTGCTCACCGGAAAAAACGATCCAATTGACCTGATTCAAAACGTTTTTTTCACCGTATTGAATGGTTACATTTTTGAAATCAAGTATTTTTTCTTTGACTGAGTTTCCAACTTCCAGAAAAGCAGGAAACGCTTTTCTTGATTGATTTTTTGCAATTTTTTGTTCGGATTTATCAATCGATTTTAAAACTCCATTCTCTAATTCCACTTCATGAATTGGAATTGATGTGGAGATTTCATCATTTGAAAAAATGAGAACACTGACATTTTCTTTGACTAAAGATTCTAAATGACGCGTCAAACTCTCTCGTGAAAATACATCCAAACCTGAAAAAGGCTGATCCAAAACCAAAAACTGCGGCTTCTTCAACAAGGCTTTGATGAGTTGCATTTTTTTATGTTCGCCGCTCGAAAGCTCAATTAATTGTCTTTCCCATTGCGGTTTCATTTGAAAAATATCCAAAATTTCATCTACTTCTTCTTGTGAAACCTTAGAATCAAAAGCTAAAATGGATAGTTCTTCGCCAACCGTTTTTGTGTCTTGCCAAGCATAATTTTGATAGCGTTGCTGATAAAAAAAATTGCGATCGCCTTCCAAATTCTGAAATTCGTACCAATTTTCAACTACTACGATTTCAGGATTCCACTTCGAATTTGTAGAAAACCGAACTTCTATTTCAGAGGAATTCGCCTCTAAACTTGAACCCAAAATTTTCGCTAAAGTTGACTTCCCAGAACCACTTTTTCCACGTATTATCCATAGTTCGCCCGCTTGAAATCGAGCATCCAAGATGTTCAGTACAACCAATTGGTCGTACTGAAATCTTAGACTTTTGATATGGATAAACGTTTCTTTCAATTAGTTTGTTTTGATGGATTTCATGGCAGTCATCGCTTTTCTCAATTTGCGTCCAACCACCTCTACTTCGTGGTTTCTTAAAATATCGTTTACTTCAACTAGACGGGCATTATCTACTGAACCATCTTTCCCTTCGTTGAAGTTTTTTCCAACCAAATCAACATCCACTTTCTTCATAAATTCAGCCAACAAAGGCTTACACGCTTGATCAAATAAATAACATCCGTATTCTGCCGTATCTGAAATAACGCGATTCATTTCGAATAATTTTTTACGCGCAATCGTATTCGCAATAAGCGGGGTCTCGTGAAGCGACTCGTAATACGCTGATTCTGGTTTGATGCCTGCTTCTACCATCGTTTCGAAAGCCAATTCAACTCCTGCACGAACGAAAGCAACCATCAAAGTATAGTTATCAAAATACTCTTGTTCTGCAATTTTAACATCGCCAGCGGGTGTTTTTTCAAAAGCCGTTTCACCCGTTTCTGCTCTCCATTTCAACAAATTTGCATCGTTATTTGCCCAATCTTCCATCATCGTTTTGCTGAATTCACCCGACATAATATCGTCTTGGTGCTTTTGGAAAAGTGGACGCATAATGTTTTTCAACTCTTCTGAAATCTCAAATGCTTTCAATTTCGCAGGATTACTCAAACGATCCATCATTCCGCTTACACCACCGTGTTTCAAAGCTTCTGTAATGACTTCAACACCGTATTGAACCAGTTTTGACGCATATCCAGGATCAATTCCTTTTTCAACCATTTTATCAAAAGACAAAATAGATCCGGTTTGTAACAAACCACATAAAATCGTTTGTTCCCCCATTAAATCAGACTTCACTTCCGCCACAAAAGACGATTTTAAAACGCCCGCTTTATGACCACCTGTTCCTGCACAATAGGCTTTTGCTTCTGCCCAACCTTTTCCTTGCGGATCATTTTCTGGATGTACCGCAATAAGCGTTGGCACGCCAAAACCACGTAAATACTCCGCGCGAACTTCGGAACCTGGACATTTTGGAGCCACCATAATCACCGTTAAATCCTCGCGAATTTGCATTCCTTCTTCTACGATATTGAAACCGTGCGAATACGAAAGCGTCGCCCCTTGCTTCATCAACGGCTGAACCGTGTTGATTACGCCCGTATGTTGCTTGTCTGGCGTTAAATTAATCACCAAATCTGCAGTAGGAATCAATTCTTCAAACGTTCCCACATTGAAGTGATTTCCCGTTGCATTTTTCCAAGAATCTCTTTGCTGATCGATCGCGTCTTGACGTAACGCATACGAAACATCCAAACCGCTATCACGTAAATTAAGACCTTGATTAAGACCTTGTGCACCGCAACCAACGATGACGATTTTCTTTCCTTTAAGGGCGTCTACACCATCCGAAAATTCAGAAATCCCTAAAAATTCAGCGTGACTAAGTTGGTCTAATTGTTCTCTTAAAGAAAGGGTATTGAAATAATTTGTCATTTGTTTAATTCTAGTTATACTACTTTATATAATGTATTTGTGTTTTTTTTCTTTCGACTACATTGTAAAAACGTTGTCTTGTTGGTCTAAATATTCATTTTCAACCAAAACTGGCGAAGGTTCTTTTCGCTCGAATTGAAGAATTTTCTTGTGGAAACCTTCGCTATTTTTAATGATGGCAATTCTTGCACTTCGCACAAACTCAATAAGTTCATATTTTGTTAATTCGTCTGTAAGTTTATCAATTTCTTCTCTGTGGCCAGACGTTTCGAAGACGATATAGTCA